>CAZJHY010000001.1:0-123238 GCA_964545975.1 uncultured Clostridia bacterium
TCGTCGAGCACGTAATGGAGGCCATAATGCCCATAGCCGACAGGGTTATGGTGCTTGATACGGGAGCGAAAATCGCCGAGGGCTCACCCTCAGCCATCTCGAAGGATGTAAGGGTGATATCGGCCTACCTGGGAGATAAATATGCTGAACGTTGTAAATTGTAGCGCAGGTTACGACGGAGTGCCGGCCCTAGTGGACGTTTCCGTAAGCGTCAAGCAGGGCGAGATTATCGCAATCGTCGGCTCCAACGGCACCGGCAAGTCGACGCTCGCAAGGGTGCTGTCCGGACTGGTCAGGACCACCTCCGGCACCATCGAGTTCAACGGCAAGAGGATAGAGAAGATGCCGGCGCATGAGATAATGAAGCTGGGCCTCGTGCACGTTCCCGAGGGAAGGCACGTGTTCGGCAAGCTCAATGTCAAGGAGAACCTCATGCTCGGCGCCTATACCTTAAGCGACGATGCCGAGGTCAAAAGGCGCCTCGAGTACGTTTACAAGCTCTTCCCCATACTCGAGGAGAGGAAGGCGCAGAAGTCCTGGAGCATGAGCGGAGGCCAGCAGCAGATGCTGGCGCTAGGCAGGGGCCTCATGTCGAACCCCAAGCTTCTGATACTGGACGAGCCGTCCTTAGGCCTCATGCCCAAGCTCTGCGACGAGCTTTTCGAGGCGATCAAGCTCATCGCCAGGGAGGGCATCACCATCATGCTCATAGAGCAGAGGGTGCTCGAGGCATTGGAGCTCTGCGACAGGGGCTATGTCATCCAAAACGGCAGGATAGTACTCGAGGGAAGCGGCAAGGAGCTCATCTGCAGCGACATGGTCCGCAAGGCATACCTCGGGATGTAGCCCGAAAATCCGCTAAGGAGCGTGCATCGATGCAGGTAGAACTGCTTTACGGAAAGACCAGGAAATCAGTGGCGCTTCCTGACGGGAACGTCACCGTGGTCGAACCGGTCTTCACGCCGGGGCTTCCGGATGAAGTGGCAGCGATAAGAGGTGCGGTAAGGGATCCGATAGGGTCCCTGCCGCTTGGGAATCTCGCCTCCGGCAAGAGGACGGCCGCCATAATATTCTGCGACGCGACGAGGCCGGTGCCGAACGGGAAGATCCTGCCGGTCCTATTGGGAGAGCTTAAGGAGGCGGGCGTGCCGGACGAGGGCATAGTCCTCATAAATGCACTTGGGACGCACAGGCCAGGCTCTGAGGATGAGATAGTCGAGCTTCTGGGAAGCGATATAGCCTCCCATTACAGGGTGGTGCAGCACGACTGCTCGGACAAGTCCGCGATGGTTAATGCCGGCAGGCTGTCCAGTGGGCAGGACCTCTGGATCAACAGGGATTACATGGAGGCGGAACTGAAGATACTCACCGGCTTCATCGAACCGCACTTCTTTGCGGGCTTCAGCGGAGGCGGAAAGCCGGTATACCCTGGGATAGCAAGCCTTGAGAACATCAAGGTGGCGCACGGCTACGAGATACTTTCCAACCCCAAGGCGACTTGGGGCATTACGATCGGAAACCCGGTATGGGAGCTGCTTACCGAAGGGGCCCTTCTGACAAGGCCTGACTTCAGCATCAATGTCACACTGAACAAGAGGAAGCAGGTGACGGCGGTCTTTGCGGGAGACCTCCTGAAGTCTCATGCCAAGGGCACTGAATATGTGAAGAGGACAGCGATGAGGGCCGTGAAGGAGCCCTTTGACATAGTGATCACCACCAACAGCGGCTATCCGCTGGACAGGAACGTCTACCAGTCGGTGAAGGGCATGAGCGCAGCCGCAGGCATAGTCAAGGAAGGCGGGGCGATAGTGTCAGTGGCACAGTGCGTCGACGGCATCCCGTCAGGAAGCCACTATCATAACCTCCTTAAGATGGCAGCAACTCCTGACAAGGCGCTTGAGATCATATCCGACTTGAGCTTCTCGATGCAGGACCAGTGGCAGGTGCAGCTGCAGGCGGGCCTTCAGGTGAAGGCGGAGGTGCACCTGTACTCAGAGTGCCTGTCGGACGAGGAGATCGCGTCGGCCATGTTCATCCCTTGCAGGGACATAGAGAAGACGGTGGAGGAGCTTCTCGCGAGGTACGGAAAGGACGCCAGCATCTGCGTGCTTCCCGAGGGGCCTCAGACCATACCGTACATCGAAGGCTGAGCCCAGGCTTTTACTGGAGCGAGCCGTAGACGGAGGGATATGAATGGACAAGAAGCTGAACGCAAGGGCGAAGGAGCTATTAAAGGGCTTCAAAGGAGACAATTACGCCTTCGGCATCGGAGAGCTGGAGAAGGCGGCTAAGTTCGCGAAGGGTTACGGAGACGATTGCCTGGTCGTGGCAAACGGCGGGTCATGGTTCAAGCCCGTGGTGGACAGGATACTGGCATCTCTTGAGGCGAACGGCGTCAAGCTTGCGGGAGGAAGGTTGGTGCCGGATGCGCAGCCCAATGCTCCCCGCGAGGACGTCTACAGGATTGCGACCTATATCCTGCAGCAAAAGCCCAAGAGCCTTATGGCAGTGGGAGGCGGGAGCACCATTGACGCCGTCAAGGCGGCGAATGTTCTGGCGGCGCTGGGGCGCTGGGAGCCGGAAATCGAGCCCTACTTCGGAACAGGGCAGGTCACCGCGATGCTGAAGGAGCACAATGCGACGCTCACCCCAGTGATAGCCGTTCAGTCGGCGGCAAGTTCAGGCGCCCACCTCACCAAGTACTCCAACATCACAGACCTTGCGGCAGGCCAGAAGAAGCTCATCGTGGACGATGCTATAGTGCCTCCCAAGGCGGTCTTCGACTACGGCGTGACCAGATCCGTGCCCAAGGGCATGACGGTAGACGGGGCCTTAGACGGCATCAGCCACTGCCTGGAGGTCTTCTACGGCGCCAAGGGCGCTAGCTACGACCTGTGCCGCGAGATAGCCGAAGTCGGCATAGAGCTGGCAGTGGCAAATGTTGTTGCGGCTGTGGAGAATCCCTCGGACGATGCGGCCAGGGAGGCGCTCGGCCTTGCTACCGACATAGGCGGCTACGCAATCATGGTGGGTGGAACGAACGGTGCGCATCTTACCAGCTTCTCCCTTGTGGACATAGCAAGCCACGGCAGGGGAGTGGCGCTCATGAACCCCTACTATACGGTGTTCTTCGCACCGGCGATACAAGAGCAGCTTAAGGTAGTCGGAAGGATCTATGCGAAGTACGGTTACATGAAGGAGGACGTCGAGAAGCTCTCCGGAAGGAAGCTTGGAGAGGCAGTGGCGGAGGCCATGATATCCCTGGGAAGGAAACTCGACTTCCCCACCAAGCTCTCGGAGCTGCCCGGATTCACCGAGGGGCACATAGCAAGGGCTCTTGCAGCCGCGAAGAACCCTCAGCTCGAGATGAAGCTGAAGAACATGCCCGTGCCGCTTACCGCCTCCCAGATAGACGAGTACATGGGCCCGATACTTAGGGCTGCCGTGAACGGGGACCTGAGCTTAATAAAGAACATGTAGCGGACACGAAGACAGACGGAAAAAACGCCTGGAGCCGGAAGGCACCAGGCGTTTGTCATAGCAAGGGACGATTAATGGGTCCTCTTCACCTCTGTGCCTGCTATTGACTCGAAGTAGCGGACTATAGATGAATGGTCTGCGCTTCCGAGGTCCATCACCTTAAGAGCCTGCATAATCTGCGCCACCTGCGCTGTCAGCGGGAGGGGCACATTAAGCTCCTTGCCGGTCTGAAGCGCGTTTGCGATGTCCTTTATGTGCAGGTCGATTCTGAAGCCGGGGTTGAAGTTGCGGTCCATCATCATGGGGGCTTTCGCGTTCATTACGTTGCTTCCCGCAAGCCCGCCCTTTATGGCATCGAAGATGGCCTCAGGGTCAACGCCTGCCTTCACGCCGAGAACCAGCGCTTCACTTAAAGCCGCGATATTCAGGGCTACGATGATCTGGTTGGCTAGCTTCACCGTGTTGCCGGCGCCGATGCTGCCTACCAAGACAACGGACTTGCCCAACACTTTAAGAAGTTCGAGGCTCTCGTCGAAGTCGGCCCTGTCGCCGCCTACCATGATGGACAGAGTTGCATTTATCGCCCCGGGCTGTCCGCCGCTGACGGGCGCGTCTATCATGCGAACGCCCTTCGCCTTAGCTGCGTCATGCACTTCCTTAGCAGCGAGGGGGGCAATAGAGCTCATGTCGATGATTATGGAACCGGCGCTCGCCCCCTCCAGAATTCCATTGGGGCCCGTCACTACCTGCTTTACCTGCGGTGAGTCAGGAAGCATTGTGATCATCCGCTTAACCTTGGATGCAACCTCGGCCGGTGAAGAGACCGCTTCGGCCCCCTCAGCCACCATCTCCTGAACGGCAGCGGGCACTACATCGAAGACCACCGTTTTGTAACCCGCCTTCATGAGGTTCTTGCACATGGGCCTTCCCATGATGCCCAATCCGATGAAACCTATAGTCTCCACTGAACCATCCTCCTTCATTGGGACAATCTCTTCACAAACATGATACCATAATCTTAGTGCCCTTTTACATATGAAAGTGGGTTCCATACTGGCATTCCCAAAAGGGCGGGCAGTCGATCGTTACCACAGATTACCAGCTTGGCAGCTCTATTCCTTATCCTAAGGCGAGCTTCGAAATGATATGTGGAAATCTACTGATAATTATTTGTGTAATTGTTGCAATCCATCAAGGTATCATGTGCATAAGCATAGAAAATCTATAGCCCAGAAGGGCTTTGTCTTGCCCGGGAAATGCGAATCAAATGAATGGGGAGGAATTTTAGGATGTCTTATAACAGGGCGTTCAGGGTCATTTCGGCTGTGATGGCCATACTGCTTTTCGGCAGCCTCCTGGCCAGCGCGGCAACTAAAGTGAAGATCGGTGTGATATGCCCGATAACAGGGCCTTCGTCCACGTTCGGCTCCGGCGTGAAGGACGCGGTCGCAATCGCTGAGGACAAGCTCAAGGCGTCCGGCGGCATCAACGGGATGGAAGTCGAGTTCATAATCATGGACGACAGGGCCAACCCCGCCGAAGCAGTCGCAGCTGCGGAGCGCCTTATCCACAACGAGAAGGTCTCCGTGATACTGGTACCGGTAATGAGCTCAGTCGTGCTCGCCGTCATGGAAGTGACGGAAGCCAACAAGATACCGCTGGTAACCTCGGGGGCAACGGCGGAGAGCATAACCCAGAAGGGCTACAAGTACATATTCCGCACCTGCGCGACCAATGCCACGCAGGCATCCATCATAGTCCCTTACGCTGTGGACCGCTTTAAGCCGAAGACCGCGGCGGTCATCTATGAGAACACCGACTACGGCACCAGCCTTCGCGACAATACCATAAAGGCCCTTGAGGCGCTGGGCGTGAAGGTAGTCGCAAGCGAGCACTACATCAGGGAGTCGGTCGACTTCAGGGCGCAGCTTACAAAGCTGAGGGCCCTTAAGCCCGATATGCTCTTCATGGCATCGATTACGGCAGAGGCCGTGCAGATCATGCGCCAGAGACTTGAGCTCGGATGGAAGGATGTCCAGCTCGTGGCCTTCAACGGCATAGGCACTGACACCCTTGATCTCGCAGGGACCGCAGCCGAGGGCCTCCTCTTTGTCAGCGGCTTCGAGGACACGCTGCCGGATCCTGTCGTAACCGAGTTCTACAATGACTGGATGAAGAAGTACAACAAGCCCATAAACGGCACCGGCGCTGCCGCTTACAATGCGATAAGGGTCATTCTCGACTCCATCCGCAGGGGCGGCAACACCTCCAACGGCATCTGGACCGCAATCAAGGATACGAAGAATTTCCGCGGTATGGGAGTCGACATCTCCTTCGACGCGACCGGCCAGGCGGCATCCACCTGGATAGTCATCGAATACACAGGCGGCAAGAAGGTCATCCGCAAGTTCTAAGTCCGTCCTGTATCCAATAGCCAATGCGGACGGGTCAGAGCCAAGGTGCTTGAAGCCCGTCCGCCCCGATGCTTGGGGGTGAAGAACGCTTGCTGGTCCTTGTTTTCCAACAGCTTGTAAACGGCTTGATTGTAGGTGGCATCTATTCGCTAACGGCAGCCGGCGTGTCTCTTACATACGGCGTCCTAAGGGTATTGAACCTCGCCCAGGGCGAGATGTACATGCTGGGGGCCTATATAGCTCTAACCATGGTGACTGCGATGCATGCGCCTTACTGGGTAGGGCTTCTTGGGGCATTCGCAGGCATAGCGGTGCTGGGTCTTATCACTGAGCGCGTGGCATTAAGGCCCGTAAGGAAATCGGGCACCATGTACGCCTATATAACCACGTTCGCGGTCTCGTTCATTGTGCAGAACATAGCGGTGCTGGTCTGGACGGCCGACCCCAGGATATTCCCATCGGGGCTTGCCCAGATCAACCTGTCGATAGGGGGGGTCTACTTCACAGCGCAGCAGCTGATGGTCTTCATCGCCTGCTGGGTGATAATTGGCCTTCTGTACTGCCTGATACGGTTCACGAAGTTCGGCCTTGCCATAAGGGCGGTATCCCAGAGCACTGACACTTCAAGCCTAATGGGCATACCCGTCAACTACGTGATATCGGCTACATTCGCCCTTGCCACAGGCCTTGCCGGAGTGGCGGGTGCTCTCATCGGCCCGAGCATGCTGGTCTACCCGGGCATGGGATCGCTCACCGGCATGAAGATCTACGCCGTCATCCTGATGGGAGGCTTGGGTAACGTCTTCGGCACGAGCCTTGCGGGCTTCCTGCTGGGGGCGATCGAAGGCGTCTTCGCATCCTTCGTCGGCTCAACCTTCAGGGATGTCATGCCGTTTCTTGTGATAATCGCGATACTTCTTTACAAGCCGAGCGGGCTCTTCTCCCGCTCGTCTTCGAAGTGAGGGGGATGATGTGATGAAGGAAAGCAAGGCCGCAAAGGCCGCCGGATACGTCGCCCTCGCTCTTCTTCTTCTGGTCCTGGTCCTTATACCGGTCATGATAAAGAACCAGTACTCGCTCCACATATTCATCGCGTCCGGCCTTGCCGTCATACTCTCGTCCAGCTTCAACCTTGTCACGGGCTACACCGGACAGCCTGTGTTCGGCATGGCGGCATTCTATGCGGTGGGAGCGTACAGCTCGGCGATACTTGCTACCAGGCTTCACCTGTCCTTCTGGATCACGATGCCGATGGCGGGGCTTGTGGCAGCCGCTGTCGGGTTCGTGCTGGGCCTTCCTAGCCTGAGGCTGAGGAAGTTCTTCCTCGCCATAACCACTATCGCCTTCGGAGAGGTGGTAAGGCTCATCATCCTCAACTGGGTGGGGCTAACCAGAGGGCCCATGGGCATAACCGGCATACCTGTACCCAAGCCCATAACCCTTCCCTTCGTGGGTACGATTGCCTTCAACAACAAGATAAGCTTCTACTACCTGACCCTGCTTCTGGTGATTGCCGTCGTGCTCAGCATCAGAAGCATTATGAACTCGCCTGTAGGAAGGGCCTTCCTGGCTACCAGGGACGACGAGGACGCAGCCCAGACCTGCGGCATAGACACCAGGAAGTACAAGATACTCTCGTTCGTGCTTGCGGCCTTCTTCGCTGGCATCGCAGGCGCGATGTATGCGCACTACTTCAAGTACATAAGTCCCAACAGCTTCGGCTTCACAGAATCCGCCATGGCTGTCACCACTGCCTTGGTAGGAGGGCTGGGCACCATTGCCGGACCGATAGTCGGAGGCCTGCTTCTCACCGCAGCGCCTGAGTTTCTCAGGGCGATCGCCGAATACAGGCTCATCATCTACGGCGTCACGCTGCTTCTTACGCTTGCATTCTGGCCTTCCGGCATCGTAGGCGGCGTAAACAGCATAATCTACAGGCTAACCAGGGGGAGGGGACAGCGCCCCGAAGCCAAGGCAGCCGGCAAGGAGGTGTCAAGATGAGCCTTCTTGAGACAAGGGCAGTGACAAAGAGATTCGGCGGCCTTGCGGCGCTCAGCTCTGTCGACATCAGAGTGGACGCAGGTGAGATCGTGGCGGTCATCGGGCCTAACGGGGCGGGGAAGACCACCCTCTTCAACTGCATTACGGGAGTTCTTCCCGCGACGTCCGGCGAGGTGCTCCTCGAAGGAAAGCCCATCACCCACGAGAAACCCTGGAACATAGCCCATAAGGGCATATCCAGGACATATCAGAACATAAGGCTGTTCGGCAAGGCCTCCGTCCTGGACAATGTCCGCATAGGACATCACCAGCACATCAAATCCGGCTTCTGGTCGTCGCTTCTTAAGACGGGAAGCATGCGTAAGGAGGAGGCGGCCGTAAGGCAGAAGTGCCGGGATATACTCTCCTTCGTGGGCCTCAAGGGCAATTACCTGGATATGGCGGAGAACCTCTCCTACGGGGACCAAAGGAGGCTCGAGATAGCAAGGGCGCTTGCCATGGACCCGAAGATAATCCTTCTGGACGAGCCAACTGCGGGAATGAACCCGGATGAGACGGAGAGGATGTGCGATCTCATCGAGTCAGTCAGGAAGAAGGGCGTAGCAATCCTCATCATAGAGCATGACATGAACGTGGTAATGGGCATCTCCGAGAGGATTTATGTCCTTAACTACGGAGCAGGCATCGCACAGGGCTCGCCCGAGCAGATACAGTGCAATCAACAGGTAATAGAAGCTTACCTGGGCAAGGAGGAATAGGCCGTGCTTGAGCTCCTTAACATCGAGGTTCATTACGGCAAGATCCGCGCCTTGACCGATGTAAGCCTGAAGGTCGAGGAGGGGGAGATCGTATGCCTCCTCGGAAGCAACGGGGCGGGCAAGACGACTACTTTAAGATGCATCTCCGGCCTTCTAAGGCCGTCAAAGGGCAAGGTGCTTTACGACGGCAAGCAGATTAACGGCGTGGCGCCGCACAAGATAGTAAGCATGGGCATCTCCCACACCCCTGAAGGAAGGGCGATCTTCCCTACGTTCACTGTCCTGGAGAACCTGCAGGCGGGAGCCTACCTCAGAAATGACAAGAAGGGGATAGCCGAGGATATGGAGAAGCTTTTCGCCGAGTTTCCTAGGCTTGGAGAAAGGAAGAGCCAGGCTGGCGGGAGCCTCTCGGGCGGAGAGCAGCAGATGCTCGCCATTGCGAGGACCATTATGTCGAGGCCGCGCCTGGTGCTCCTGGACGAACCCTCGATGGGACTGGCCCCTGTGCTTGTAAACGAGATATTCTCCATGATAAAAAGGCTCAAAGAGGAACATATCACGGTTCTCCTTGTAGAGCAGAACGCAAGGAAGGCCCTGCAGATAGCGGACAGGGGGTACCTGTTGGATACAGGGAAGACCACGCTCACGGACAGAGCCTCGAACCTGCTTAACGACCCCCGCATGATACAGGGGTACCTGGGCCAGTCGTGCCCGAAGGGGCAGAAGCCCTCAGCAAGCTAAGCTCATAATCCGGGCATGACGGAAATGGGAAGGCCGGCTTGTCGCCGGCCTTCCCGTATTCTTCACAGGGGCTATCTTCTTACAGATTCGTTATCCATTCGAGGCCCAGCTCAGCCAACTTCGTGGCCGTCGGGTTTCCCGTCACGGGGTTCCAGCCCATGAGCTCGTAGTACTGTCTCCTGGACGTAGCGTAGACATCCCGGTCGATTTTGTAGCCCTCTGAGCAGCCGCCCACAAGTGGCTCGAATATCCTATCGGGGAGTGTGTCCTCATTAGACGACATGCCTTCCCTCATGTTGAAGGCCCTAAGAAGGTTGATCCGCCTCTCCCCAAGCATCATGATCTCCCAGAGGTTCGTGTTCCAGCCGGTGGCGGCATTAACGAACCTTACCATGTCGTCCACGCCGTAAAGAAGGCCGATGCCGAAGCAGAACTGGCAGAGCTCGAGGGTATCAAGCGCGCTGTAGAGCTTCTGGGTGTATGCCCACAGCTTCACCTTCTCGAAGTTAAGCTCCTCAATCGGCACCGTCTTCGAGAAGCCCATGGACTTGATGGACTCAGACAGGTCCTCGGAGGCGAGGATTGGGTCGTGCTGCGACGACTCGTGGTCCGCACCGAAGGGGTTGGTGGAGTAGGCAAGCGCCAAAGATGCCTTTACCCTAGGCATATGGGCGGGAAACTCCTGTCTTTTCGAGCAGATGGCGTACTTCACGGCGCCTCGGCCTATCCTCTCCGCGGCGGCAGACGCCCCCTCGGCGAGAACATCCCCGAAGCCCTCGCGATCCTTCACCATCGCTATCATCCTGAGGGCGGCATCCGCGTTTCCGAACTTCAGGTCCAGCCCTCCAAGCTCATCCTTGGTTATCAGTCCGTTTTCGTATGCTTCCATCGCGAAGGCGAGCGTGCCTCCCATGGAGATAGTGTCGATTCCGTACCTGTTGCAGAGCTCAGTCGCCTTTGACACCGCCACCAGGTCGCCGATCTCCAGGTAGGAGCCCAGCGCCGCAATCGACTCGTACTCGGGTCCTCCATACTCAGGGTCCACTTCATAGGGCTCCTTCGCCTCAACCACCCTCTTGCAGCGCACGGCGCAGGCCCAGCACGATTCGTTTCTGACGAGTATCGTCTTGTTCATGTGGGCGCCCGATATCTCCTCGGCCTTGTCGAAGGTGCCGGAGGTGAAGTTCCTGGTGGGAAGACCTCCTATCGCCTGGTTCGAGCTTACGACGCCCGCAGTCCCGAACTCCCTGAGGAAGCTGGATACCCCGTGGGTCTGCGACCTTTGCGAGCCGGACTTCGCCATCTGTATTATCGCATCCCTGTCGGCAAACTCCGGGGACTTCGTGCCCCTTACGGCTATTGCCTTGAGGTTCTTTGACCCCATCACGGCTCCCATTCCGGTCCTTCCGTTGAAGTGCTTGAGCTCGTTTGTTATGCAGGCATATCGCACGAGGTTCTCACCGGCAGGGCCAATTATCGCGGCGCGAAGCCTCTTGTCGCCCAGCCTCCTTCTTATCTCCGCCTGGGCCTCGCCGGTCTCAAGCCCCCACAGACCCTCTGCGTCCATCAGCTCGAACTGGCCGTCGTGTATCCATATGAAGCATGGGTTTTCGGACTTGCCGGTGATTACGATAGCATCGAAGCCGGCGAACTTAAGCTCCGCACCCCAGAAGCCTCCCGCCTGGCTGTCCCCCAGGGCGCCTGTAAGAGGGGACTTGGCCGTTACGTTGTAGCGGGATGCGCCGCTTACGGGGGCGCCCGTGGTGCATGATGCTGCAAAGACGAGGACGTTGCCGGGGTCGAAGGCGTCCATGCCCGGCCTCATGCCTGTAAGGCAGTAATAGGCGCCGATGGCGGAACCGCCCATGTACTTTCTGTAGAAGGCTTCCTGTGGTTCCTCGACCTTGAAGGTTCTCTGACTGAGGTCTACGTGCAGTATCTTTCCAGTATAACCTTTCATTGCGGACCTCCCGATATATTTATCGCATATTACTGAAGATTCGACTATTTCCTGTAGTTTCCTATATAGTATTCCATAAAGGCACATCGAAGTTCCTGCATGGGGGGTGCGAATATGGCAGCAAGCGACTTCAAGGAAGGCTTCAGCGTGCGCGATGCCCTTAGCTTGCCCTGCCTTTCCGGTGCAAAGGTAGTCGCCGGTGAGAAGGGCCTGGACCGCCAGGTGAGGTTCGTCACTGTCATGGACGCGCCGGGCGGATACGATTGGGTGCGCGGCGGCGAGCTCATGTTAAGCTCCGGCTACTTCCTCAGCAAGGAGGTAGAGCTTCAGGACCGCATCGTCATCGACCTCAAGCAATGGGGGGTGGCAGCCTTCGGCATGAAGCCGAAGAGGTTCCTGACCGGCATGCCTCCCCAGATGATTAAGCAGGCCAACGAGTTGGATGTGCCGCTTATCGAGCTTCCGTACCATCTAGCCTGGGTCGACGTCATTAGCCCGGTGCTTGCCGAGGTGCTGCAGTCCCAGTCGAGGATCCTCCAGATTTCCAAAGAAAGCCACGAAAGGCTCACGAAGCTCGTCCTTGCTGGCGGCGGGCTCACCGACATAGTCAGGGAGCTGTCGTTTATCATTGGGCGCCCCACATATATCACCGACCGAAACTGGAGATGCATCGCGTCCAGCAGGCCCGGAAGCGGCAATGTATGCAACCTTGCCCCGGAGCTGATCCGTAAGGCTTGGACAGACGGAGAAACTATGGACAACAGCCTTCTTCCCAACTCAAGGAGGGCAGAGGGCATCGCCATCGTGCCGGTAACCGCCGGCGACAAGGTCTATGCATATCTTCTCATTGAAGACGCGTCATCAGACCTTTCGACCACGAGCCTGACGATAATCGAGGACGCCAGCACCGTGTGCGCGCTGGAGATCGTAAGGAACAACGCCATAACCGAGGTGGAGAGGCGCTTCAGGAACAACTTCGTCGAAGATCTCGTCCTCGGCAACTTCGAATCAAGGCAGGTGATGCTGAGGCGCGCCGCAAGCTTCGACTGGGACCTGGCAAGCCCGCAGGTCGTCCTTAACATCGACTTCGACGGTTTCGAGCGTTACTACGTCGAGCTGCAGGAGTACAACGACAAGGCGATGAGGGATGCCAAGAACCGCCTCGTGCGCATCGTGGAGTCCATACCCAAGCGCCTGAACAGGAGCCTTCTGGGGGCCGACAAGAGCGACAGCATGATAGTTCTCCTGTCGTTTCCGAAGGACGCCGACGCGGCCGAGGTTCGAAAGAGCGCGCTTCACATCGCCGATTTCATCCGCGAGGAGGTGTCAAAGAGCGTGGCGCCCCTTACGGTTTCCGTCGGAATCGGAAGGATCGCGAGGGACATCGAGGAGATCCCGCTTTCATACAAGCAGGCTACGCAGGCAATGGTGCTGGGAAGAAGGGTCTTCGGCGCAAACCGTGCAACCCATTTCGACGACCTCGGGATATTCCGCGTGATATTCGAAGGCCCCGGAAGCGAGGAGCAGTCCATGTTCCGGAGGGAATGGATAGCCCCCGTGGCCGAGCACGACAGCACCCGCGGCACTAACCTTATCGAGACGCTCTCCGCCTATTTCGAATGCAACCTGAATGTCCAGGAGAGCGCGAAACGGCTTTTCATACACGAGAATACCATGAGGTACAGGCTTAACAAGGTAGAAGAGCTGCTTGGCGCCGACCTCGGAACCGGAGAGACCCTCCTTAACCTCTGGACGGCGCTCAAGCTTCATGTGGCAGCCGAGGCCGGTCAGCTGGACGGCCCGGCCAAGTCCTAGAAGGCCGACTTCACCCTCGCCATGAGCGAATCGTCGCAGAGAAGGGCAAGCCCTGTAAGCGCCACCGCGGCCGCGACCTTCACCGTGCGCTCGAAGGCGTGGTCGCTACCCGACGCGTCCGCGAACTCAGGGGAGTGGCCCACTATGCTCCTGTCGCATATCTCGAACATGGGATGCACGGTTGGGATCACCTGGCTGACGTTTCCCACGTCGGTGGAGCCCATGTTGGTGGCATCCCCTCCCAACTCGTAGGGTATGCCCATGGCCGTAAAGCTTGCCGCAAGGGCGGCTTCGAGGGCCGTATTGCCCTTCATCGGCTCATAGATAGGGCCCGTCCTCTCGAACTCGACCGTAGTGCCGGTTGCAAGGGCTGCGCCCCTTGCGCAGTTTCTGACCTTCTCGGCTGTATCGAGCATCACGTCCACAGAGGCGGCCCTCACCAGGAAATGGGCCTCAGTGAGGGACGGAACCACATTAACGGCATCACCGCCCTTCGTTATTATCCCGTGAATCCTGACATCGGACGTCACATGCTGCCTTAGGGCGTTGATCGCGTTGAACGTCTCGATTATGGAGTTGAGCGCGTTCACCCCTTTATGGGGGACGGACCCCGCATGGGCGTTCTTACCGTGGAATGTCATCTTTATGGGCTCCCAGGCAAGAGACCTTGAGGCGATGCATGTATGGTTCGCCGGATGGGCTATAAGGGCTGCGTCCATGCCATCGAAGGCGCCCCTTTCCACGAGGAGGACCTTACCGCCTCCCGCCTCCTCGGCGGGTGTGCCGAACAGCACCACCCTTCCTCCGAGCTCGCCGAGCGCCTTTTTGAGCGCAAGCGCGGCCCCCACGCTTGATGCCGCTATAAGGTTGTGGCCGCATGCGTGACCTATCTTTGGAAGCGCGTCATACTCGGCAAGGATTGCGACCGACGGGCCCGGTCCCTTCCCCCTGTACTCTGCCCTGAAGCTCGTGGGGACACCGCAGCATGCCCTCTCCACGTCAAAGCCATGGGCCTCCATCATCGAGGCGAGGTATTCCGAGGATTTCTCCTCTTTGAAGGCTATCTCCGAGAATTCGTAGACCTTCTCCGAGGCCTCCCTCATGACTTCCCTTACGTCAGAATCGAAAGAGCTGACGACCTTCTCCCTAAGCGACTTACAATCCATTGATGTGCTCCCTTCGGATATTGTTATCTTCCCTCGAGGATCTTCCTCATCTTGCCCACTACGAAATTCAGGGCGGTAAGCACCTTGTCTCCTCCGTCTTCGGACAGGTAGTCCTCTATGCCGCACATGGACACCTGGGATACCATTATGCCGTCGACTTCCGGGGCGTGCCTCGCAGCCTCCTCTGAAAGATAGCGGTTGAACTCCTCAGGCCCCTCCGCGGCATGCTTGGCGGCGTCAGCGCATATCAAAGGGATCACCTCGACCTCTTTGCCCTGCTTCTCCGCAATTCCTTTAATAAGCTCGGCAGTGCCGCACGAGGCGGACTTGGACGTAGCGAGCACTCCTATCCGCCTGCAGCGGGATACCGCAGCTTCAGCCATTCCCTCGTCGACTTTTAGTACGGGGACGCTCACGAACCTCTGCACCTCGTATACGGTATCTCCAAGGCTTGAGCAGGTGACAAGCACCAAGGCCGCCCCAGCCTCCTCGGCGGAGCTTACCATGGACAGCAGCCTCCTTCTGACTCTGGCATCGGTGCCCCCCAGGCGGGCGAAGTCCTCAAGCAGCGTTTCGTCCAGCAGATGGATGATCTTATAACCCGGGAACTCCTTCGAAAGCAGGCGGTGCACCCTGTCGATGACCACCCTTGTTGTATGGACGGCGCAAATGATTCTATCAGCCATTACGCGACCTCCTTCGTGCTTAAAGCATACTACGGCGAACCTGCCATAACCTTCGCAGGAAGGCACAAATATCCATAGATTTCGTTATGGATTCCCACATAAGCCAAGATACAACTGCTTTGTAAGCGGCAACATAAAACTTCGGGATTAATTGTGGATGGGCATAAAGGAAACATGAAGCGGGCATAGAAAGTCTAATGAACAGGAGCGAATGTTCCATTGTCGATAAATAGTTGCAAAGCAGAGGGGGCGGTTTTGGGAAACACCTACAGCAGGCAGTTTGCGGCATAACGACCGGTACCGACAATAATGAAAGATGGAGGGAAAAGGATGAAGCGCATTGCAATATTGGCTGTCGCGGCAGTTCTTCTGGCGGCCCTGACCCTTTCGGTTGGAACGAATGCGGCCACCACTTTCAAAATCGGCGGGCTCGCAGCGCTGCAGCTCAGTTACGGAAAATCCATGACCAGCGGGGCGAAGCTGGCAATTGACGAGATAAACGCAGCCGGAGGAGTAAACGGCATCAAGTTCGAGATCGACTGGCAGGATTCAGAGGGCACTGCGTCCACCGGCAGGACCGCCGCCCAGAAGCTCATCTACGGCAGCAAGGTCGACGCGATACTCGGCTGCCATGCAAGCACCGTCGTCCTCGGAATAGAGGGCATGGTGAAGGAAGCGGGCATACTCGAAGTGGCGATGGGCAGCGCGACTGCAGTCACCGCCCTCGGAAACCCCTGGATCGCCAGGGTCCGCGAGCCTGACCTCCTTACCGCATCGGTCCTTGCGAACTTCATAATCGATGTCAAGAAGTTCAACAAGATAGCGATATTCCACATGAGCGAGCAGTATGGCGTAGGCGGCAAGGACAACATGGTGGCAGCCCTGAAGAAGAAGGGGGTAGATCCCACAATAGTAGTCGCCCACAACCCCAATGACACCGACTATTCAAGCCAGCTTCTCAACATCAAGAAGGCAGGCGCGCAGGCCATGGTGATCTTCTCCGGCCTTCCGGACCAGGGAATCATGGTCAAGCAGGCAAGGCAACTCATACCCGAAGTCGAGATCTTCATGAGCAGCGTCGGAGCGACGCAGTCGTTCATGGACGCAGCAGGTGCTGCTGCCAACGGCGCATACGCTGTTGTCACCTACACCAACGACAACCCCGACCCGAAGGTGCAGAAGTTCGTCGAAGCCCACAAGAAGGCATTCGGCGTGCCTCCGTACGACTTCTTCGACCCTCTCGCTTATGACGCTGTCATGATGATGGCCGAAGCAGTGAAGAAGGCCGGCGGAATCGACCACAAGAAGGTAAGGGATGCCTTCTTCTCAATCAAGAACTACAACGGGGCGAGCGGCCTTACTTACACCGTGCTTCCCAATGGCGAGACCATAAACGAGCTTCTGCTCGTAATGATCAAGGACGGCAAGCACGTAGTGATCCAGAAGGTCAGCGGCTAGCCTTTAGCCCTTACCCGGGCAGAGAACCGGTGCGGAAGCGGCCACGGCCAAAAGGCCGCTTCCGCACCAACTTATACTGAGCCCGAAAAGGAGTACTTCATATGGATATCGTAATCCAGCAGATCGTAAGCGGCCTGGCCCTTGGCTGCATCTATGGGCTCATCGCCCTTGGCTACAGCTTCATATGGAACGCCGTGGAGATTGTGAACATGGCTCAGGGAAGCTTCGTCATGGTGGGTGCCTTCATATACGGCTTCACGCTGATGGGAGCTTTGAAGTTGCCGTTTCTGGCGGCGTTCCCGCTTCTCATAGTGGCCATGGGCGCATTCGGGGTGCTTTGCGAGAGGATATTCTACAGGCCTTTGAAGAACGCCCACATAAGGACGATACTTGTGTCGCTCGTGGCTCTGGGCATGCTTCTGGGCAACCTAGCCCTCATAGTCTGGGGGCCCTATCCGAAGTCGGCTACAGGCCCGTTCGGGCAGGCGATACTCACCATGGGGAATATCACCATTCCCTATCAGAACATCTTCATAATAGTATCCACGCTGGCTCTTCTTGCCGTTCAGAACTACTTGTTCAAGAAGACCACGCTGGGTAAGGTCCTAAGAGCAGTCGCCCAGGATAAGGCGACGGCGTCTCTAATGGGAATCGAATCAGACCTTGCAATCTCGATGACTTTCGCCTACAGCTCGATACTAGGCGGCCTTGCCGGGATGCTCATCTCGCCGATATTCGTCGTGAACACCGGGCTTGCAAACCTCGGCTTCAAGGGGTTCGGAGCGTGCGTGATCGGCTCGTTCGGCAGCATATTCGGCTCATTTGCGGGAGGCATAGTCCTCGGCGGCTTCGAGATGTTCGCCGCAAGCTATGTGTCGTCGCTGTACAAAGAGGCGATAGTCTATCTGCTCATAATAGGATTCCTCCTGTTCAGGCCGGAGGGCCTGTTCGGAAAGAGGAAGGAACAAAGCGGGTTGTAATGGAGGGCTTGTGATGCCAAAGAACGTTAGGAATATAATACTGGCGGCGCTTTACGTGGTCCTGGCCCTCGCCCCGTTGGCGTTCAGGGACAACTACGTAAGATTCGTGATGAGCAACATAGTCATCAACTCAGTGCTCGTCATGGCGCTGAACTTCGTGCTGGGCTTTACAGGACAGGTGTTCCTAGGGACCATAGCGTTCTTCGCCGTAGGATGCTACAGCACGACGCTTCTTACCGTGAAGCTGGGGCTTACATTCTGGCAGGCGGTGCCTCTGACCATGCTCTTTACCGCGACCATAGCGTTCATACTAGGCCTGCCGACTTTAAAAATCAGAGGCTTTTACCTCGCCCTCATGTCCACGGGCTTCATCGTGGTCGTAAGCGACGTGCTCAAGAATTGGAGCACGCTTACAAACGGCGTGTGGGGCATGGGCGGCATACCGAGGCCGTACCTGTTCGGAGCGAAGGTGGGCTCGAACGTCGGCTTCTTCTACCTTGCCTTGGTCATCTCGGCGATACTTGCCGTGCTTGCCATACTCATCGAGGACTCGCGCTTCGGCAGGGCCTTCAAGGTCGTAAGAGATGATGAGCTGGCCGGCGAGATCATAGGAATCGACGCCCTCAGGGTCAAGCTTTTAGCCTTCGTGCTATGCGGAGTGTATACCGGGGTTGCTGGTTCGCTTTTCGCCAGCTTCCAGCAGTTCGTCAGCCCCGAGATTTTCACCTTCAACTACAACTCGCTGTTCATGTGCATGCTTGTAGTAGGAGGGCTGGGCTCAGTGCCAGGCGCCGTCCTGGGGGCATCCGTGCTGACAACACTTACCGAGCTCCTAAGGTTCATGAAGGAGAAGTATCTCACAATCTACGCGATAGTCATACTGGTAATCCTCATCTACCAGCCGGGCGGGCTGGTGGCGATGTTCGGGCAGTTTTACTCGTACTTCAAGGCGAAGCTGGGCTCAAAGGGCGCGACCGCCCCGAAGGCAAGATAGGAGGCCGCCATGGATATGATGAGTGCAAACGACAGCATACTGGTGGTCAACGGCCTGTCTAAGAGCTTCGGAGGGGTCAAGGCAGTAAACGACCTTTCCTTCGACGTGAAGCCAGGGCAGATCTTCGCGGTGATCGGGCCCAATGGTTCGGGCAAGACCACGTGCATAAACCTCATTACAGGAGTGCTGAAGCCCACTGAAGGCTCCGTGAGCTTCATGGGGCAGGAGCTTGTAGGCACCAACAGGGCTAACATAGCAAAGCTGGGCGTGACGAGGACGTTTCAGAACCTGAGGCTGTGGAGCACGCTTACGGTGGCGGACCACGTGATGGCCTCCAGATACTGCAGGACCAAGGCTAACTTCTTCACATCGACACTTAAGTTCAAGGGAGCGATGGAGGAGGAGAGGGCCAATATCGCGATGACGAGCCGCATACTTGAGGATGTTGGGCTGGGAGGCACCGAAGACAGGCTCGCCACCAGCCTTCCGTACGGAAAACGGCGACTTCTCGAGATAGCAAGGGCGCTTGCCACTGAACCGAAGCTCCTTCTGATGGACGAGCCTGCGGCAGGCATGTCGAGCAAGGAGATAGACAAGCTCATCGAGCTCATCTTCAAGATCAGGGAAAGCGGCATCACCGTGCTCGTCGTGGAGCACAGGATGAAGCTTGTGATGGGAGTGTCGGACAACATCATCGTGCTCAACTACGGGGAGAAGATAGCAGAGGGCACGGCAAGCGAGATACGCTGCAACGAGATGGTGATTCAGGCTTACCTCGGAACCGCATACTCAAGCGAAGTGACCGAAGTGTGCCGGGTATAAGGTGGGGGAAGACATGGCATTGTTGGAGTTAAAGGGCATATCCGCTCGCTACGGCCTGGTCCAGGCGCTGTTCGGCGTCTCCCTCACGGTTGAGGAGGGGGAGATCGTCTGCCTCATCGGCCCCAACGGGGCGGGCAAGACGACCACCATAAGGACCATAACCGGGGCATTGAGGCCGTTCGAAGGCGAGGTATTCTTCCAGGGCAAGAACATAACGAAGGCCAGGACATCGTCCATCATCCGCTCAGGGATGTCGGTTGTCCCGGAGGGCCGAAGGGTCTTCCCGAAGATGACCGTGAAGGAGAACCTCGAGCTGGGCGCATATGTGGTAAGGAAGGACAAGGAGGGGTTCGATAAGAGGCTCTCTGACGTATATGAGCTGTTCCCTCAGCTTCAGACGTTCTCAGAGAGGCTTGCCGGGACGCTCTCGGGCGGAGAGCAGGAAATGCTGGCGATAAGCAGGGCGATGATGTCAAGGCCTAAGCTTATGCTGCTGGACGAGCCGTCTATGGGGCTTGCACCGGTCCTCGTGGAGAAGACCTTCCAGGCCATATCTGCGTTGAACAAGGCAGGAACGACGATACTGCTGGTGGAGCAGAACGCGAACATGGCGCTTTCAATATCCAACAGGGGATACGTCCTTGAGGGGGGAAGCGTAGGGCTTACCGGCACAGCGAAGGAGCTCAGGGAGAGCGACGAAGTCAAGGAGCTTTACCTGGGCGGAAAACAGTGAGAAGCGACAAGAAAACGAAAAGGGGAGTGCAGAGATGGATTTCGTAGAAGCTTTCAAGAAGGCAAGGGTAGTGGACATTTCTAAGACCGTGGTTCCCGGAAAAGAGGAGCGCAGGCTGGAAATCAGGCCTTACAAGGTCTATGCGGGCGAGATCATGAACGACATAGACACAATGAGCCACATCGGCACGCACGTCGAAGTCCCGTGCCATTTCATAGAGCCGCTCCGCGGGACAAAGTGCAAGCACCTTGCCGACTATCCTCCCGAAGCGTGGATGGGCGAGGCAGTGTTCATTGACCTTTCACCGCTTCCGCCCAAGGTGGGCATCACATCAGAGTTCGTGAAGAGCTTCGGCGTGAAGTCGGGCGACATAATAGTCATGGGCAACTCCAAGCACAAGGGCGACGACATGAACTTCCTGTCGAACGAGGCGGCGAAGTACATGGCGGACCTGGGAATAAAGATACTGGGCATGGACACCAGCTTCAAGATCGAGGAGTTCTTCACTCCCCTCGGTGCCATGATGACTCATGTGTACATGCTGGAGAAGGAGATCCCCCTCATCGAGGTCATGTGGAACCTTCATGAGCTCAGGGAGCGCAGGTTCTTCTTCATAGGAGTGCCCGTTGCGATAGTCGGCCTGGATGCTTTCCCGATCCGCGCCGTCGCCCTCGAGGGCGTCCTATAGCAGAATGTGGGATAAGGCCAATCCAAGGCTGCTTAATGCGAGGAAGGCCCGGTAGATGCCGGGCCTTCCCTTTAAGCGGGATGCTTACGATCGGAGGTTCATCATGGGTTCCGAAGATATAAAACTTGCGTACATGCTGGCAACGGAAGACGTGCTGTCGGCCAAGGCCCTCGGGTTTCACGGCGACATACACAGGTCTGCGGGTTTGCTGAAGTCACTGGGCTTTGACGGGATGGAGCTTACAAGCGCCGACCCGAAGAGGATCGACTGGAAGAAGGTGAAAGCGGCCGCGGAAGACAATGGCCTTGAGATACCGATGCTGTGCAGCGGAGAAGTGTTCGGGCAGGAGAAGCTGGGGCTTGCCAATCTCCGCCCTGCCGAGAGGAAAGCCGCCATGGCCAGGATGAAGGAGATGGTGGATTTCGCATCCTTCCTGGGCTCGATGCTTAATGTGGGGCGCTCAAGGTGGTACTTCGAGGAGGGGACTGACAGGAAGGAGACTGAGAAGATTGCGGAGGAGGCATTCGGCGAGCTTTCAGAGTATGCCGCGCCGCGCTCTGTGGTTATAATTCTTGAGCCTATTGCCAACCATGTCTGCAACTTCATCAACACGACTCGCGAAGGGCTCATGTGGCTTAAAAGGGTGAACAGGCCGAACTTCAAGATGATGGTGGACATGTATCATATGAACATAGAAGACGAGCTTCCCATACCTGAGGGCATCAAGGAGGCGGTCGAGCTCGATGCCCTGAGGTATGTTCACCTTTGCGACAGCAACAGGAAGACGCCAGGGCATGGGCACATCGACTTCAAGTCGGTCATCGATGCGCTGAAAGAATCAGGCTATCAAGGTTTCGTGTCAGGCGAAGTTTCCAACTACCCTGATCAGGAAACAGCCCTGAGAAGCTTCGTCGGGGCAATCAGGCCGCTTCTGTAGGCGGCAGGGTCGTAGGGAAGAAGCCATAAGGAATAGCTGAAGGGCCTTTTACAGGCCCTTCAGGTGTTCTTCTGCTGCGATTATGAAGTCATCGTCTCCGAAGCTTCCCGACTTAGGCGCCATGAGAAGAGAAGTCCTTCCTAAGGTAATTACTGACGGGACTCCGGGCGTGATCTCCTTAAGAAGCATGTTGCCTATTATGCCGAGCCTATCGCATACCGCCCCTGATGTCTCACCGCCGAGTACGATAAGGCGGGTGAGTCCCGTCCTGCGGATGACCTCGTCAGCTATCATGGAGAGCGCCGAGGATATCATCCTGCCGAGCTCCCGCTCCTCGTATCCGGCGGTGATCCCCCTGGCTTTGGATGCGGCCACCTGTGCCGGTTCGTTTTCAGAGTGCACGAGGAATGGTTCACCCCTTAGTATTGCCCCTGTCGCTTGAGCTATGCATTCAGCCTGTTGGTCGGCACCTTCGGAAGTATTCAGGAGCTCATCGGAAGACAGGGTTGAGTACCTGATGCCTTTGGACTTGGCATGCTCGACCTGCCTTCTGGTCTGAGGTGTTACGCTGCCGGCGATTACGAGGGTGCCAAGCTTGGGGCTCCTGAGGGCCGCAGTTCCCGCCTGAACACCCTTTCCTCTGCCAGGCAGCCATTCCGGGAGCTCCTCTCCGATGGCGGAGCTTCCGGCAAGTGCCCTTACGTCTCTGACTGCACCGGCGACGGTGTTTAGCATCTGCTGATCGAGAACGTCGAAGATAAGGTAATTGAAATGCTTTTTCGCATCTTCCATCGCAAGCCTTGTCTTATCGACGCCCTGGCAAATAACTGTGTGGGGTATGAGCCCAACTTTCCTTTTTGTCTGCCTGCCAAGTATCAAGGTGAGGTCCGATTCGAGCATGGGATGAATCGGGTCGTTCCTGAACTCCGATTCTTCAAGGCGAACACCGCGAACGTAGTGTATGCCATCTCTGGTGACTCTGCCGTTTTTGGGAAAACCGAGTATAACGGCGCAGAAATCCTCATCCAGCTCGTCCAGCATGGCATCGAATTCTATACCTATGTTGCCCCTGAATACCGAGCAGGTCTTCTTGTGGAAGACGGTGCATCCTATGGACTTAAGGATAGCTGTGGCCTCGCGCACCTTCCTGTAAGCCAGTTCGGGGCCGTCCAGCCTGCTGTTCGTGTTAAGTATGACAACATCGGAGTCCGCATCCAGCATGGACGAGTCGGCATACTCTGAGTATACGAGCACCTTGTAGCTGTTCTTTGCGAACATTATCCCTATGTCGTTTGCGCCTGTGAAGTCATCAGCGATTACACCTATCATGCTGCCTCCATGAACACCTGATCGGTTCTCTCTAAACGACCGCTTCATATATCAATGTTACTAGAGCAGGAGCGCCCCGGAAACCAAGAATCAGAAACATGAGGTGAATGGGTATGCAGTACTTGAGGTTATCGCGTGATGGCAGGTGTGACGAGTAATCTATGAAAAGGGCTTGGAAGAGCCTATGATATAGGAAAGACGGGGTGCATGCAGGCAAGTACCCTTGGCGGCGGGGGGCAAGCCGCAAAAATCCCAGGCAGGAGGTAAGGCAGAATGTTCGTACCATCGTTCAGGTTGGATGGCAAGACAGCGGTCATTACTGGAGCCGGCAGGGGAATCGGGAGGGCCTTGGCATTGGGACTTGCCGAATCGGGAGCTGATGTCATCCTAGTCGCAAGGAGCAAAGCTGAGCTAGATGAAGTGGCTAAGATTGCAAGGGCAATGGGAAGGAAGGCGCTTACTATCGAAGCCGACCTTACAGATAAGGCCAACGTTGGCAAGGCATTCGATGAGGCGCTTTCGCTAACAGGAAGGCTCGACATCCTTCTTAACAATGCGGGCGTCAACCCGAGGACTCCAACCATGGAAGTTGACGAAGAAGCCATGGAGAAGCATGTAAGGCTGAACTTCGAAGGGGCGTTCTTCTGCTGCCAGGCCGCAGGGAAGATAATGATGGGGCAAGGAGGCGGCAGAATCATCAATATCTCATCCGTAGCGGCGCAAGTAGCCACGAAAGCCGGGATAATCTACTCCATGACCAAAGCAGCTGTTGTACAGATGACGAAGACTCTGGCTTGCGAGTGGGGGCAATATGGAATAAACGTCAATTCCATTGGACCTTGGTACATAAGGACGAGCATGACAGAGGAGAAACTGAAGGACGAGGCTCTTGTCCAGAAGATCCTTTCCAGGACTGTCATCCAGAGGATAGCAGACCCGATCGACCTAGTGGGCGCCGCTGTCTTCCTCTCATCTGATGCATCCTCCTATGTAACTGGACAGACTCTGTTCGTAGACGGCGGATTCACAATCTACGGAATCTAAAAGCACTACATAATCAGATTAGGGGTGCCCCTTCTATATGGGGCATCTTATTATTTCCAAGTGCCGATAGCTCTTATTATTATGTGAAATCGTTTCCATATTGCGTGCGGCATTACTGATTAATATATTGCCTGCATGTATGGCATATCAATCTTCTTTGTGGCATATAGATGCGAAAATAGATAATGGAACAATGGGAACGGCTTGTGGTTACAGATTTGTAAAACTTTGTTGTATATCGCATCGCCACATGGCAAAGAACGAATAAAGTGCCATAGTATAAGCCGATTGCAGAACAATGGGGATTTTTGTGGAGAATGGAAGAGGATTTTCAATAACGATGGGGAATATCAATATTATATGAAATCCTTACCACATATGAGCGCAGGTAAGTCTGTAGAAGGAAGGTGCGGCGATGGCAACGATATACGAAATTGCCAAAGCGGCGAAGGTGTCACCCTCCACCGTGTCGCGGGCGCTTTCAGGAAACGGTTACGTTAGCAGAGAGAAGAAGGAAAGAATAGAAGCAGTAGCTGCGACGCTATATTACAGGCCGAACGCGCTTGCAAGGGCCTTGGTTACGAAGAGGAGCAATACGATTGCATTCGTTGTAGCTGATATCGGAAATCCTTTCTTCCCGGCGATTGCCCGCGGGGTGGAGGACGAGGCAAGCTCCAGCAACTACAACGTCATACTATGCAACACAGATTCGAACAGGATAAAAGCCGATGAATACATAAGGGCATTGAGCAGCAGGCAGACTGATGGGGTGATATTCTGCACAGCCAGCGTAAATGACAGGCACGTGAAGGAAGTAATCTCCGGGGGCATCCCTGTAGTGCTCGGCTACCCTAGCAAGACTATCAAGTGCGACACTGTGTCCTGCGACAATCTGCACGGAGGGATGATCGCAACGGAACACCTCATAGGGTTGGGACATACGACTATCGGCATAATCAGCGCCCTTGTCAAAAGGGTTACAGGAGGAGACAGGCTCAGAGGATATAAGAAGGCGCTTTCAAAACACGGACTGCCGCTTCGCAAGGAACTCATAGTTGAGGGCGATTACAGCATGGAAAGCGGCTATGAGAAGGCCAGGCTTCTTCTCAGGCTTAAAGACCGGCCTACGGCGATTTTCGCTACGAACGACCTAATGGCGATAGGCGCCATGAATGCGATAGAGGAGATCGGGCTAAGGGTGCCAGATGACATCGCGATTATCGGATACGACGACATACCGATGGCATCCATAGTGAAACCCAAGCTTACCACGGTCGCTCAGCCGAAATATGAGATAGGGCAGCTTGCCTGCAAGGCGATCCTTGAAAGGATGGGCAACCCCAATAAACCATGGGAGAATACTGTCCTTAAGCCAAAGCTGATTGTTAGGAACTCAAGCGTGGTTATGGATACCGGCAGGTCCTAGGAGCAGGATATGCATGGACACGAAGAATAACAGGAAAGGAATGACCCAGATGTCTGTATTCGAGCTAAACCCAGCAGAAAGAATGAGGCAGGTTCCGTTCTCCGGGATCCGCCGGATGTTCGAGAAGGCCAAAGCCCTTGAAAGAGAGGGTAAAGACGTAATCATGATGGAGACCGGGCGTCCAGACTTCGACACCCCGGCCCACATCAAGCTGGCTGCCATGAAGGCCCTCGAACTGGGTCATGTGCACTACACATCCAATTTCGGAATACCGGAGCTAAGGTCCGCCATAGCAGACAAGCTTAGAACTGAAAACGGGCTAAACTATGATTACGAAACGGAAATCATCGTGACCGCCGGAGCCTCAGAGGCTGTACTTGATGCGTTCCTTGCATTCCTCAACCCGGGCGATGAGGTCCTCTTCCCCGAACCAAGCTGGTTGAACTACGCCGCCGCCGCAAGATTGACCGGAGCTGTTCCTGTTCCCATGCCTATGAGGGAGAAGGCGAATTTCCAGCTGGACCCCCAAGAGATTGAGAAGCTCATCACGCCAAAGACCAAGGCTATGGTGCTAGTATCCCCTCATAACCCTACAGGCACAGTCCAGCGTGGAGAAGTGGTGAAAGCGCTTGCTGAAATCGCCGTTAGGCACAACCTTCTTGTGATATCGGACGAGATATACGAGAGAATCATATTCGGGACAGCCAGACATGTAAGCATTGCATCCTTTCCCGGCTTGAAAGAGAGGACCATTGTCATCAATGGTTTCTCCAAGGCCTACTCAATGACAGGCTGGAGGCTCGGATATCTGGCTGCCACGCCTCAACTCATACAGGCGATGAACAGAGTTCACCAGTACAATACCGCGTGTGCGAACTCCTTTGCCCAGGAAGGCGCCGTGGCAGCGCTAAGAGGCCCGCAGGACTGCGTAAGGGACATGGTCGCTGAGTTTTCGAGAAGGCGCGACCTTGTTATAGGAGAGCTTCAGTCCATGAAGGGGATTACCTGCCCTACACCTGAGGGGGCTTTCTATGCGTTCATCAATGTCAGCGGCTTGAACCTTACCTCAGAGGAGTTCTGCGAAAAGCTTATAGAGGAAACGTACGTATCCTCTGTGCCAGGACCAGTATTCGGGGAGGCGGGGCGCGGCTTTGCCAGATTTTCCTATGCTACCTCCTACGAGAAGCTCCAGGAGGCAATGCGCAGGATCAGGAAATTCACCGAGAAATATGCCGAATAGATCGGAAGAGGCATCAATCAAGAACTATGAGAAGCGAGGTGTATCGATTGGCATTTCTGCATTCTAAGGAGGAAAGCGTAGAAAGGTTGTCAGGGCTAAGCCTTAAAGGAACCATGCTCACCACGACCCAGTATCACGACAGAAGGCATGTGCTGCCTTTTGTCCTTGAGAAGGGCGGCAAGAGCTATTTCCTGGTAAGGGAGATGGATAGCGGCAATGTACAGGGGGCTGGATTCAATGCTCTTCCGCAGGTTCATTTCATGCCGTATTTCCTGCCTGGCGTGAAATCGGAGATTCCGGGCAATATGGCCAAGGTTGTCCTTTCCATGCTCGGGAAGGAACCTCTTGTTGTTGACGTCGAAATGCCCGTATCGGTATATAGGGAGCTCAAGGCATCAGCCGATGTCTCCATTGAGAAGCTTCCGACAAAACCGGTAGAGGCTTTCCGGATGACTGCCAAGCAAGTCCTATCAAAGTTCAACCATCACAGGGCGGACGTTGTAAGGGCTGCCAACGAGATTACGGCGGGGCACCCGCAGTACAAGAGGCTTAATGCGCTATACAACCAGAAGGGAGATCCTTTCGGGATATTGGATGCCAAGGGCAAAGCAGCAGGGATAGGGGCTTTTCTTGGCACATGGGTTACTGACTTCCAGGAGCTCAGCGGACTTAAGGGCACCCTTTCAGAGTGCTGCGGTTATGCTGCGCTTTATCTTGCAGAGAAGGCCGAAACATGGATAATTGTCCCGGCTGGAGATGCCAAGGGGTATTCGAGCTCCTTCAGGTCGTTCGGAAGCTTCGCAGAGGCAGTGAGGGAACTTTCTGCAGGCGCAGTAGTCGGCATAGAGGAGGACACTCTGGGAGCGGAGCGCTTCGAGACCATGGCAAGACAGGGCGTGGCGATGAAGGACGCAGGGGCGATGCTGAAAGAATGGCGCGACGAGAAAGTCAAATTCGACGTGCCATACTTCGTGCTTGCGGCGATGGCGACAAGATATGCAATGGAGGGAGCCTACGACTTCGCCGACCTTGCCATCAGGGCGAATGTGGCTGTGACTGAAAGGGAAGTGGACAGCGTATACCGCTCAAGGCTGGACGAATTTGCCAAGAAGTACAAGCTGCAGGTAGAGCTCAAGTTCTTCTTCGTGAACACACACGCAGGTTCACGGACCATCTTCCCTTCAAGGCCGACTGACTACGTAATCCATAAGGGAATCAACTCACTCAAGCTTGATTCGGGCATATTCGTGTTCGATGACGGCTTGTTCCATGCCTCGAGCGACATAGCTCGGACAGTCACGACAACGGAAGCTGCCGACGAAGTCGCGGACATCATGGAGAGGGTGCTCGTAGAGCAGACAATACCCGGTATCAAACCGGGAATGACAGGCGATGAGATACATCGTATGGGAGTAAACCAGATGGCTGAGCAGGCAGAAGTGTTCCAGAGGAACGGATACATGCCTAGCTCATTCTCATGGAGGGATGGCTATCCCAGGGACATCGGACACTCCATGGATCGCCAGGAGACTACGCATTTCCATTTCAAACCAGGCGCTGCACTTAAAGTTCTCTCCGGAATGGTCGGTTGCATAGAGTACCATTGCGCTTACGACAATCATGCGATAGCGGCAGAGGACACTTTCGTGCTGGATGATCAGGGCGCAATCATAATCAGCAGGGGTGCCGAGGAGTTCGGCCCCGACGGAAAAGTAACGAAGAGGCGCCGCTTGACTCGTATCTAGTGGACCAAGCCAAATTAAGGAGGACAGAACAATGAAGCGTCTAATGGCAATGATGACACTAATGCTTGCGCTGCTCATGGTTTCGGCGATGGTCGGGGCTGCCGCAGTGCCGTTCAAGGTCGGTTGCATAGTGCCCCTGACCGGCGGATCTGCAGCAAACGGCATGTACATCAAGAGGGGTTCTGAACTGGCGATTGCGGAAATCAACGCAAACGGTGGATTGGGCGGACGTCCCATAGAGCTCATAATGGCCGACGACGCAGGTGTACCGGCGACTTCGGTCTCTGCCATGAACAAGCTCGTCTACCAGGACAAGGTCGACTTCCTCATCGGCGGCAACATCAGCTCGACAGTGCTTGCTCACATGCAAATCTCCGAGAAGGAAGGAATACCTTACATAGTGACCACAGCTTCCAATGCACAGATCACCACCAAAGCAAACAAATGGACAGTAAGGCTTCACCAGAATGACCTTACTCAGGCAGTCCAACTTGCCGACTTCGTCGTGAACGTAATCAAGAAGACGAAGGTCGCTGTGATGTTTGACACAGGAGACTATGGCACCGGATGCAAGAACGCCTTCAACGAGCAGCTCATTAAGCTGGGCTACCAGCCTCTTATCACAGTAGGCTTCAATACCGGCGACAAAGACTTCATGTCGCAGGTAATCCAGGTCAAGGGCAAGAACCCTGACGCGGTGATGGTGTTCGCAGTTCAGGCGGAGGCTGCCATAGTGACCAACCAGCTCAGGCAGATGGGCGTCAATGGAACCATCTGTGGCACCGGCGGCTACATTGTGCCTAAGTATATCGAGCTTGCTCCCGGATCCTCAGAAGGCGCGGTCGGAATGACAACCTACAGCCCGTTCGATCTGACTCCCGAAATAAAGAAGTTCACTGATGCTTATCAGAAGACTTACGGCGAAGTTGCCACGCATCATGCCTGGAATACCTACGAGGCGTACATGTACCTGCTCAAGCCCATAACCGACAAGGTAGGGACTTCCGACAAGGCTGCTATTATGAACGCCTTGAAGTCATGGAAGTGGACAGTGGGAAGCAACTCCAAGTATTTCGACGAGACTGGTCAGGTGATAATGCCCTCGATATTCATCTCGGTGCAGAATGGTCAGTGGAGACCCTTCAAGGCGCAGTAGAGATTTTCCAAGGGCCGGGCCGCAGAATACCCGCGGTTCGGCCCATCTCATGAATCGGGGGGATACGCTTGAGTTTTCTTACTCTTATACAGTACATCATTAGCGGACTTGCGATAGGCAGCATATATGCGTTGATAGCCGTCGGTTATGCTATGATTTGGAAAGCCATGGGTGTCCTGAATTTCTCGCAGGGCCAGGTCTTCATGCTGGGCGGGTTCTTCGGCCTAACATCCCTCAGGCTTATGGGAACTCCTAGTGCAGGAACCCTTCCGGTAATAATCGGAGTCGCCGTTTTCGTGGGAGGGCTGGCAATCTTGCTTGCGCTCTTCACTCAGACATTCGTGTTCGCTCCGATACAGAGAAGAACCCCGCCCGAGAGGCTTAAGGTGAATATGCTGGTCTCAACAATGGCCGTGGGCATAATACTGGAAAATGCCGCAAGGCTCATATGGGGTACGGAGCCGATATTCTTTCCCAGGATATTCGGTTCAAGGGTATTCATGTTCGCAGACATATTCATACCTGAGCACTATATAAGGATCATCGGGCTTGCCGTGGTGCTGGTCGTGTTTCTTCAGGTACTCCTTTACAAGACAAAAATGGGCCGCGCTATGAGGGCCATCGCACAGGACAGAGATACGGCTGCATTAATGGGTGTGAACGTGAAACAGGGTATCTATATAACGCTGTGCGTGACTTATGTCCTAGGAGCCCTGGCAGGCATGCTGGTTGCACCCCTGCTATATGTATCGTTTGACTACGGTGGGCTATTCGGCCTTAAAGGCTTCACTGCCGCTGTCATCGGCGGCATAGGCACTGTACCGGGGGCAATTATAGGAGGGCTTGTCTTGGGCGTTGTAGAGAATGTGGGAGCTGGTCTCATAGATGCCACATACAAAAGCGCAATCGCATTCCTAATCTTGATCCTTGTGCTGCTGATTAAGCCATCCGGCCTGCTCGGCAAGCGCACGGTTCAGAAAGTGTAGGGCTGCGATGAGGAAAAAACTGCCTAAGGTGACAATCTGGATAGCGGTTGCACTTGCAGCACTCCTTCTGCCGACCGTATCACAGCAGTATACAGTCCATATAATGGTTCTAGCCGGGATATATCTTGTGATGGCCGTAGGCTTGAGCCTTGTAAGCGGGTTTGCCGGACAGCTGTCGCTGGGGCAGGCTGCCTTCTATGCGGTTGGGGCTTACATATCGGGCCTGCTTGCGGTCAATACAGGGCTCTCATTCTGGCTTGCGCTTATTGTCGGGACAGCCGCAGCCGGCCTTCTGGGGATAATACTCGGATTGCCGACGCTAAGGCTTTCGGGCGTCTATCTTACTGTGGCGACGGTAGGCTTCGGCGAGATAGTAAGGCTTGTCCTCCTTAACTGGACACCGGTCACCAGAGGGGCGATGGGAGTGCGCGGAGTGCCACCTCCATCACTTTTCGGGTTTCTGATAGACGATCCTTACAAATACTACTACCTCGTTCTTGCAGCAGTCGTCGTGAGCCTCTTCATTGCTTCGAGGATCGTCAACTCAAGGATAGGAAGGGCGTTCATCTCCGTTGCCGACAAAGAGGTGGCGGCAAAATCGGTAGGCATAAACCCTACTTACTATAAGACCTTAGCCTTTGTGATGGGAGCATGCTTCGCAGGAGCGGCGGGAAGCCTCTATGCGCACTATATTGGCTATATCCACCCTGATGCCTTCACTCAGGCTGAATCGATAATGGTGGTCACGATAATGGCAGTGGGCGGTGTCAGGAGTTTTCTGGGTATAACGGTCTCAGCGCTGGTGCTTGTGACGGCCATGGAATACCTGAGGGCATTCTCTGAGTTCAGGCTGATAATGTATGCTCTTATGCTGGTGCTTAGCCTGATATTCATGCCTAATGGGGTCGGTGGTTATGTTTCGGCGCTCATGTCCAAGTCGAGCAGGAAAAAAGCTAAAGCGACCGGAGAAGGGAGGGCATCCTGATGGCTGACATGCTAAGAGTGGACAACCTCACAATGATGTTCGGCGGACTTGCTGCCCTTAAGGATGTGTCGCTGAATGTAGAGCAGGGAGAGCTCCTCTCAGTAATCGGGCCCAACGGTTCGGGAAAGACAACCCTGTTCAATGTGATTACCGGAATCTATGTACCAACATCCGGGAAAGTAGGCTTTGACGGGCAGGACATCACGCGCTTGAGTGCATATGGTATATCAGCGCGGGGATTGGCGAGGACCTTTCAGAACATCAACCTCTTTGATTCAATGACAGTCCTGGATAACGTTAAGGTGGGGCAGCACAGCTCTACCAAATCTGGTGTTGTCGATGCTGTACTGCGCAGCAGGCGCTACAAGCAGGAGGAGATGGAAACTGAAGCAAGGGCTAAGGAGCTCGTGGATTTCGTGGGCCTCTCGAAAGTATCCGGCGAGCTTGCCAAGAACCTTCCTTACGGAGAACAAAAAAGGCTGGAGATAGCAAGATCGCTTGCATCGAGCCCTAAGATGCTTCTTCTGGACGAACCTACCGCAGGTTTGAACACGAGCGAGAAGGCAATGGTCGCGGACCTGATAAAAGCCGTACATGCTAAGGGGATAACCATAGTTCTCATAGAGCATGATATGCGCGTTGTTATGGGTATTTCCAGGAGGATCATAGTGCTTGACCATGGTGAGAAGATCGCTTCGGGCAACCCGATGGAGGTCAAGACCGACAAGAGGGTTATTGAGGCATACTTGGGAAAGCAGACAGCTGCAAATTGCTGAGTCTGGAGGGAACGCCGTTGCTTAGAATTAAGGGACTGAATGTATATTATGGTGCCATCCACGCCCTTAAGGGCATATCCCTTGAAGTCAACGAGGGCGAGATAGTAACCCTGATAGGATCGAACGGAGCAGGGAAAAGCACCACGATTAAAACCATAAGCGGGCTGATCGCTCCACACTCAGGAAGCGTGGAATTCCTTAACAAGCAGATAGGTGGCTTCCCTGCCCATCAGATCAATGCAATGGGTATCATCCAGATCCCCGAGGGAAGGAGGGTATTCCCTGAGATGACCGTCGGGGAGAACCTTCTGATAGGGGCATTCCTAAGAAAGGACACGAAAGGAATCAAGGATGATCTTGATAAGGTCTACGACAGGTTTCCAAGGATGAAGGAAAGAGAAAGACAGGTAGCAGCAACTCTCAGCGGAGGAGAGCAGCAGATGCTGGCCGTCGGTAGGGCGCTAATGGCGCGCCCGAAGCTCCTGCTCCTAGATGAGCCGTCGATGGGCTTGGCTCCGATACTCGTAGACGAAGTGTTCGAGATAGTACAGGAGATCAACAGGCAGGGAACGACGATACTTCTCGTCGAGCAGAACGCCAAGATGGCTTTAAGCGTTGCCAACAGGGGTTATGTGCTGCAGACGGGTGAGGTTGCGCTTTCGGGCACCGCCTGTGAACTGCTTCAGACTGAGGAGGTTAGAAAAGTATACCTAGGAGAGAGCTAGCGACATAACATTAACGGAGGTGCAACCAATGTCTCTTAAGGTCAGAGGAATCATCCCTGCAATGGTCACGCCATTCGACAAAGACGGCAAGTTAAATCTGCCAGCGCTAAGGAAGCTTACGGATCACCTGATAGATGCAGGAGTCCATGGGCTCTTCGCAGTAGGAGGCCAGGGCGAGTTCTGGGCTTTGGATGCTGAGGAGAAGAAGAAGGTAATTGAGACCGTCGTCGATGAGACCCGTGGCCGTGTGCCGGTATATGCAGGCACGGGAGCTGAGACCACCTGGGAAACCATCAAGCTGACCCAGATGGCCGAAGCGGCAGGCGCTGATGCCGTGTCGATAATAACCCCTTACTATGTTGCCCCATCACAGGACGAGATGCTAGAGCACTACAAGATGGTGGCCAAGGCTACAAAGCTGCCAGTACTCATATATAACAATCCTCCAAGAACTGGGAATAACGTTTCGCCTGCCACCATGGAGAAGGCTTCCAAAGTGGAGAATATTGTTGGGGTGAAGGATTCGGGTGGCGACATGACGCAGGCTTGTGAATACATCAGGCGTACAAACAAGGATTTTGCAGTCCTGATGGGTCGCGATACGATGATTTTCGCCGGGCTATGTGTCGGCGCTAAGGGATCGATAACCGCAACAGCAAACGTTGCTCCGAGGCTCGTCGTGGAGATTTTTGAAGCCTTCGTTGCCGGAGATATGGCAAGGGCGATTAAGGGCCAAGAGCAGCTAGCTCCTTTACGCTTAGCTTTTGAGCTAGGAACATTCCCTGTGGTAATCAAGGAAGGCCTTGAGCTGATAGGAATCGAGGCAGGGCCAACAAGAATGCCGGTGGGACCTATGAAGCCTGACAAGCGGGAAGAGCTGAAGAAGGTCCTCATAGATATGGGTCTTGTCAATTAACCGGGCAATAGAAACAGGCAGACAGTCAATAATAGCCCCCTTGCCAGAGAGTTTATGGTAGGGGGCTTCTTGATATTATGAGTATGCTCTGTAGCATGGATATCGAGTTTCTGGCAAAGGTCATTACATTCGCAATATCCTATAGGCACCTTTATAAAGTGCTGAGAACTCCTCTTCAGTCAAATTCAGGCACTCTGCCATCTTGTCGGGAATGCCCTTGGCCTTGGCCTTCAAATCCTTGCCTTCCTTCGTAAGGTTGATTATGACGCTTCTCTCATCCCTGGGATCTCTCGCCCTGGTTATAAGCCTCTGCCCTTCAAGCGATTTAAGAAGGGGAGTGAGAGTCCCCGAGTCGAGGAAGAGCCTCTCTCCGATGTCCTTGAGCCCTATCCCGTCCTCCTCCCACAGCACAAGCATCACGATGTATTTTGTATAAGTGAGTTGTAAAGGCTCAAGGAAGGGCCTGTATCTTTTTATTATCTCCCTGGAGCAAGCATATAGAGGGAAACACAACTGAGCGTCCAGCTTCAATAGGTCCTTTTCCATACGCAGCCCTCCCTGTATGCTGCCTATAGCAGCTCCGCTATCTTACCGTCAAGGTCTTCGGGCTTTACCGTGGGTGAGAACCTTCCAACGACCTTGCCGTTTCTATCCACGAGGAATTTCGTGAAGTTCCATCGGATGTCGTCTCCCAGCACTGTCTGCTTGAGCTCCTCTAGCCGTTTTTTGAACCTAGGCATATCCTCGTTCTCAAGTTCCGCCCTCGCCTCTTTCTTGAGGAAGGTTATCAATGGTTCGGCATTTTGCCCGTTAACATCTATCTTGGAGAAAGTCCTGAACTTGGTGCCGAAATTGAGCTGGCAGAACTCAACTATCTCGTCATTTGTCCCCGGAGCCTGGTTCAGGAATTGGTTGCTGGGGAAGTCGAGCACCTCAAAGCCCCTGTCGCGGTATTTCTCATACAGGGCTTCAAGCCCCTTATATTGAGGTGTGAAGCCGCATTTGGTTGCGGTGTTAACTATTAGAAGAACTTTTCCCTTGTAATCGGACATGGACAAATCGTTGTACTTTGCGTCCTTGACCTTGAAATCATATATCGTCATGGGATAACCTCCTCGATGTTAACATGTTAGACGATTAAATTGTATCAAATACAAACGGCATGTCAACATCATCCAAGGGGCTCTCCTTGATTTTCTACTTGTTCTGCCCGTAAGTCCTGCCGAGGGTGGAGACCAATGCCTTCACCTGTTCGTCAGTTAGTGAGGATGCCCTGCCTATTTGCGAGGCGTGTATATAGCACGAGCACATCTTCTCCAGAAGCTCGCACCTTTCAAGGGCCTTCTCAGGCGTGTCAGCGACGCAGACTGACCCGTGATTGGACATTATTGCTGCATTCTTGCTTCCTAGCGCCTTCGCGACGTTCTTTGCTAGGTCGTCGCTTCCAGACATAGCATAATCCGCTACCTCTACAGCGCCTCCGAAGCTGAAAGCGCATATATCAGTTATGACCGGAAGAGGCATCCTTGCTACGCCAAGGGCTATCGCCATGGGTGAATGAACATGAACGACGGCTTTAACCTCAGGCCTGGCAATGTAGATCTCCCTGTGCAGCATGCTTTCTACCGAGGGCTTAAGCTTTGATGAGGAATACAGTGTCGCCAGATCCAGCTCTACTATCTGCTCAGGGGAAAGCGCCTCATAAGGTATGCCGCTGGGGGTTATCAGCATCCCGGTTCCTGATTCATTCCTGCAGCTGACATTCCCTCCGGTGCCTATAGTAAGCCCCATTTCCATCATCTTGATGCCGGTCTGGATAATTCTTCTGTTAAGCTGCTCGTTCATCTTTCTCCTCCATCTGTGGCTGTTGTATTGCCAGTACGAAATTATACAGTCAATTGCATATTAATATAGCACAATAACCTAACCAGGTGCGAAGGAGCACGCTGTTTTTAATGTGAGTCAAATACATTGCAAAAGCACAGCATAAAAGCGGTATTGCTTGCATCAGCAGGACACTGCTTCCTGAATACTGGATTCAGCTTCCTGACGCTTGTCTAGGCAGTTTGATGTATATTTTCCTCCACATAAATGATATTCTATATTAAAGCGTTTCCGGATAGTTGTATATTATTGGTACAATCTCCATTAGTATACAATCCAGAAAGGGGTGTTCGGCAGGCAGCTAACCACGGTAGTACCAAAATTACTAGCGACCAATCGCAAGTGGGACAAGAAATCAATCTCCAGCGAGAAGTATAAGCAATTAGGGGAGGGAATCTTGTGAAGAGAACATTGTTAATCGCGGTTGTACTAGTCATGGCACTAACCATCGTAACCGGCACTTTCGCAGCGACTACGCCTCTGTTGGTATCGGGCGGCGGTCTTAAGACGACCACTACCGTCAAGGCCAACTCGAAGTATCTCATCGCTTGCATCGTTAAGAACTCCACCAATCCTTACATGATCAAGCAGCTTGACGGCTTCAAAGCCGCCGGCGCATTCATGGGCTTCGACGCCGTCGCACTGGCTCCCGCCAAGGCCGACAACATCGAAGAGCAGGTCAAGATAATCGAAGACCTCATCCAGAAGGGCGTCAAGGGCCTCGTCATCCATCCTTCCGACTCCAACGGCATAGTCCCGATAGTCGAGAAGGCCATGTCGCTCGGCATCCCCGTGGTCGTAATAGGTACCCCGGCGAATACCGACAAGATATTCTTCCGCACCGGCATGGACTATACCGACTCTGGCCGCAAGATCACCGAAGCTGCCATCCAGAAGATGGGCGGCAAGGGCAACGTCATAATACTTGAGGGCCCGCCCCAGGCGATCAACGCCAAGGAAAGGCTCAACGGCATGCTCGAAACTATAGCCAAGTACCCCGGCGTAAAGGTGCTTGACTCCCAGACCGCAAACTTCAACAGGCTCAACGCCCTCCAGGTCATGGAGAACCTCCTTCAGAAGCACAAGGACGTGCAGGGAGTCTTCGCGGCCAACGACGAGATGGCCCTCGGCGCGATCCAGGCTCTTGAAGCCGCCGGCAGGAAGAACGTGGTAGTCTCCGGCGTCGACGGAAGCAAGGACGCCTCGCAGGCGGTCCTCGAAGGCAGGCTCACAGTGACCTCGAATGCAGACCCCTATTCCAGCTCCTGGTGCGCCGCAGCATACATCGTGAAGTACTTGAACGACGGCACCATGCCGCCCTCCAAGTTCATCCCGTATCCCGCTGAAGTCGCCATCATCGACAAGAGCAACGTTCAGAACTACATCAACAACGACGCGTGGTGGAAGTAGTCTCATAGAAGTCCTGCTATGGAGCCCTGTCGCAAGACGGGGCTCCATGCACCCAAGGGGGCGTTATTTTTGGAGATAGTACCTATCCTCGAAGCGAGGAACATCAGCAAGGAGTTCCCGGGCGTAAAGGCGTTGGATGAAGTATCCATACAGGTAAGGCCCGGCGAGGTCCATGTACTGATAGGAGAGAACGGGGCCGGAAAGAGCACGCTGTCCAAGATACTCATGGGAGTGTATACCAGCGACAAGGGCGAGATCCTGTTCGATGGTAAGCCCGCCCACATTAGGAACCCTCATGACGCAAGGGCATTAGGCATATGCGGTGTCCATCAGGAGTTCATGCTTGTACCCTGGATGAACGTCGCACAGAACATCTTCATCAACAGAGAGCCCAGGATTTGGCCGGGGCTTCCCTTCATAGACCACAAGAAGATGCACGAGGACAGCAGGAAGCTGCTTTCCTCCTTCAACGTGAACATCAACACCAAGCAGCCGGTGAAATACCTGGACACCGCGCTCCAGCAGATGGTGGAGATAGTAAAGGCGCTATCTACGAACCCCAAGGTCCTGATACTTGACGAACCGACTGCAGTCCTCACGGACAGGGAGGTCAACAGCCTCTTCGCCCATATAGAGGAGCTGAGAAGCCGAGGGGTTGCGATCATATACATATCGCACAGGCTTCCTGAGATCAGAAGGATAGGCGACAGGGTCACGGTCCTAAGAGACGGGAAGTATGTAGCAACGGTTGACATCAAGGACACCCCCGACGAGGAGCTCATCAAGATGATGGTGGGCAGGAGCGTTTCGCAGCTTTATACCAGAAACCGCCAGGTTCCCGGGAAAGAGGCCCTGAGGCTTGAGAATTTCAGCGTGAAGGGCGGACCGCAGAATGTCGACCTGGTGCTGCACTACGGAGAGATCATTGGGCTTGCGGGCCTGATTGGTTCAGGGCGCACCGAGCTTGTCAGGGGCATCATGGGAATTGACCAGCAGACAGGCGGTTCCCTTTACATCGATGGCAACAAAGTCACGGTCGGAAGCCCTGACAAGGCGATAGGACTGGGGCTGGGGCTTCTGCCTGAGGACCGCAAGAGGTATGGCCTCGCCCTTAAGACGAACATCGCCTGGAATACCATAATGGCGAGCCTCAAGCGGGAGTTCCCCAAGGGAGTAGTAAGGGAGCGCAAGGTGCGCGACATCGCCCAGGGCTATGTTAAGCAGCTGAAAATCGCCACAGACTCGGTATCTAAGGTGGTGGGCTTCCTAAGCGGAGGCAACCAGCAGAAGGTTGTCGTCGCCAAGTGGATCAACACCAAGGCCAAGATCCTCATCTTCGACGAACCTACAAGGGGCATCGACGTGGGGGCCAAGGCAGAGGTGCACGCCCTCATGGACAAACTGGTGGCCGAAGGAAACGCGATCATAATGATTTCCTCCGACCTGCCGGAAGTCCTCGGGATGAGCGACCGCGTCTACACGATATTCCAGTGCCGTTCCATGGGGGACTGCTGCTTCCAGGAGGCGAACCAGCAGAGAATCGGCTCCCTTATGCTGGGAGTGGGGGTGAAGACAGATGCAAACCAGTAAGCTCATGGGCTTTTTGAGGAAGGTCCCGCCGGCGACATACATCATACTGCTCATGATAGCCATATACGGCATCGCCGCGCCCGGCTTCTTCACCCTTGGAAACCTCGAGAACGTCGGAAACCAGGCGGCCCCCCTTCTCATCGTCGCCATAGGTGTGACCATGGTCATCATGACGGAGGGTACAGACCTTTCGATCGGTTATGTGATGGGCATGGTCGGAGTCGTTGTATCGATTATGCTTAGGGCGAAAATCTGGATAGGCTGGGCGTTCCTTGCCGGCATCGCGGTAGGGGTGTTCTGCGGCTTCATAAACGGCGTCGCAGTCGCAAAGCTCAAGCTTCCTCCGTTCATTGCTACGCTTGGTACCGGAAACGTCATATTCGGAATAGGCCTCGTCATAACCGAAGGATACTCCATACAGGCACTTGATCCTGCGCTGCTTTTTCTGGCAAGCGGCAAGGTGTTCGGAATAAGCATGCCGATACTGATTGCCACGGTGGTCTTCGGGTTATGCTGGGTACTCATGAACTACACGCCGTTCGGGCGCAACATAGTCTCTCTCGGAGGCAACTCCGAGGCGCTTAGAGGCGTTGGCCTTAACGTCGGGAAAGCCTCCATATCGGTATACATGATGTGTGGCTTCCTTGCGGCAATAGGAGGCCTCATAGTGGCGTCAAGGACAGGCTCAGGCTATTCGGCGGCTGCCATGGGATGGGAGTTCGACGCCATCGGAGCCAGTATAATCGGCGGTACATCCTTCGAGGAGGGCAATGGATCCATAAGCAGGACCGTAATTGGTGTCGCGCTCATATCGATACTCAGAAACGGCCTTAATGTCGTGGGCGTGCCGAACATGTACCAGTACGCGCTCATCGGCGCCATAGTGCTGACGGCCATAATCCTGGACGTTCGCTTCAGGCAGGCCGCGAAGGGAGGCGTCAAGAGAGTATGAACGAAGGTTCAAGGATGAAGGACACCCCCAAGGCGGTCGCAATCGTAAACGACAGGCTCAAGGCAAGGGAGGCCATAGCTCCCCTCTTCAGGCTCACGTTCCTGATAGTCCTCATGATCGCACTTTCCATACTCAGCGAGGACTTCTTCACATGGAGCAACCTAATTAACGTTCTCAGGCAGTCGACTTTCCTGATAGTAATCGGCCTCGGGCTCACAGGGGTGCTGCTTACCGGAGGCATCGACCTGTCCGTAGGCGGTGTGCTCGCATTCGTGGGCTGCGCGACTGGACAGATGATGAGATCCGGCGTTCCGCTTTATCTTGCAGTGCCAATCGGTCTTCTAATCGGAGCGGGAGTCGGATGCTTCAACGGTTTCATGGTGGGGTACATCAAGCTTCCTCCGTTTGTGGCCACTTACGGTTCCAAGTGGATATCCGAGGGCATGGCGCTGCTTCTTATGCAGGGGCAGGTCATCTACGGCTTCCCGAGGGTGTACCGCTGGATCGGCATCGGCTACATAGGACCCATACCAGTGCCCATCATAATTGCTGCCATCCTTGCGGTAATAATGAACTTCCTGTTCGTGAAGACCGTATTCGGCAGGCAGGTATATGCACTGGGCGCCAACAAGGAAGCAGCATTCTACTCGGGCATCAAAGTCAAGAAGAACATCATGGTGGTATACACCCTTGCTGGCCTCATGGCGGGCATTGCCGGCCTTCTGATGCTTGCAAGGCTTGACGCCGCCGAGGTGAACATGGGAGAGGCCCTGCAGCTGCAGTCCCTCGCCGCGGTCATCATCGGGGGTGCATCCCTTCGCGGAGGCGAGGGCAGCATATTCGGCACGATAATTGGCGCCATAACCCTTACGCTGGTCGTAAACGGGCTTAACCTGCTTGGCGTGCGCTCTTTGTGGCACTCAGTGGTGCTCGGCGGCGTCATCCTGGCATCCGTGATAATGGACCTGCGCATGAAGAAGCTGGCGCAATAAGGATTAGCAGAAAGAAAAAGGAGGAACACCAATGGCCAACCTTACGATCAGACCCATAAACACCGGTTACGCGGAAACCTACAAGAAGCAGTACCAGTACCATCATTCTACCCACAAGTACCACAACGTCGACGACGGAAAGCTTCTTCTGCCCTGCATGGCATTCCTTATCGAGGGCGGAGACAAGCTCGTGCTGGTAGACACCGGCATGTCCAACACCGAGATAGCCAACAAGTATCATCATCCGGGTTCGTACCAGCCTGACGGCTTTGCGATACATGAGCAGCTGGCGAAGCTGGGCATCAAGTGCGAGGACATCGACATTGTCATCTTCACGCACATGCACTGGGACCACATGCACAACATGGAGAAGTTCGTAAACGCCAGGTTCATCGCCCACAAGAAGGAATGGGAGTTCTGCCAGAACCCCATCCCGCTGTACTACAAATCATACGAGCATCCCAAGCTCGGCATAAAGGCTCCCTTCACTGGCCTTAAGATCGAGACCGTAGAGGGCGAGCAGGAGATAGTCCCCGGCATAAGGGTGTTCGAGAGCTTCGGGCATTCGCCGGGCCACATGTCCGTGGAAGTCGACTGCGAGGACGGATCCTACATCCTCTGCGGCGATGCGGTATTCATCTACGACAACCTTAAGCCCGTGCCGGACATGTTCTATGAGATTACTCCCCCGGCCAGGTATGCCAACATCGTCGAGTGCTGGAACAGCATAGTCGAGATGAAGCATAGGGCCAAGGAGCAGCGCTTCATACTGCCCTCCCATGAGCCTGAGATAGAGGAGCTCGCGAAGAAGTACGGAACTTTCCCGATACCCAAGAAGTAACATCACACCGATTGGGGGTGCGGCCGGGAGGCAGGTCCAAGGGGGCGCGGGCCTCCGAAGACAGCCAACCCGGCCTTGTCATATGAAGACTATCGCAGTGATAACCTCGCTGGACACGAAGGGGAAAGAGACCCTCTATATAAAGGATGCGATCGAGAGGTTCGGCTCGAAGGCTCTCATCATAGACGTAGGGGTCAAGGAGCCGCCATATTTCACGCCTGATATCGCAAGGCACGAGGTGGCCGCCGCCGCCGGCATCGACTGGGATACGGTGAAGGACAAGGAGAAAAGGGTGAGGATAAGCACCATGACCTCAGGCCTTGAGGTGCTTATACCCAAGCTATATGCCGAGGGGAAGCTTTCGGCCGTGTTCTCGATGGGAGGCCTTCAGAACACAACGATGGGAACATCGGCGATGAAGACCCTGCCGCTCGGGGTGCCTAAGCTCATGCTTTCCACGATGGCGTCCAGCAACAGGCCTTTCGGTCCGTTCGTGGGAACCAAGGACATGACCCTCATGCACTCGGTGGGCGACATCCTAGGGGTAAACCCCGTCACCAAGGCCGTGATGGATAACGCCGTCGGAGCCATCGTGGGGATGGCGGAGCACGCCGGAAACAGGGTGCAGAAAACTGACAGGATCCTTGTGGGTGCCACTATGCTCGGCGTAACGAACGACGGAGTGAGCCGCGCGGTATCCTACCTCGAGGAGGCAGGCTACGACGTGGTCACCTTCCATGCGAACGGTGCGGGAGGACCGGCCATGGAGGAGCTCATAGGACAGGACACGATAGACGCCGCGATGGATCTTACGCTGCATGAGATAGACGCTGAATTCTTCGGGGGGCACTGTTCGGGGGCGACCAACAGGCTCCTTATGGCCGCCGAGAAGGGGATACCCCAGGTTGTTTCGCTTGGTGCCTCCGACGTCATAGACTATGAGGTCGTGGACCTCGACAAGGTAAGGGAGTATGGAAGGCGCAAGTTCGTCTATCAGCACCCCACCATCCAGCACATAAAGCTCATAGAGGAAGAGGCGCACAAGGTCGGGACGGTAATCGGGGAGAGGCTCTCAAAGGCCAAGGGTCCCCTAACCCTCGTCATACCTAGGGGAGGCTTCCACCAGAGCAGCTACAAAGGCGGTCCCATATGGGATCCTGCCATCGACGAGATAATCATAGGACACATACTAAGCAGGATTGCGCCTTCCACAAGGGTGGTAGAGACCGCAGCCCATATCAACGAGCCCGCCTTCAGCAGGGTGGCGGCCGATGAGATGATTAAGCTTCTGAAGGCCATGCGCTAAGCAGGGCCAGAAGCCTCACAAGGAGGATTCCGATGTTCTACGGACTGCCTTTCGACAACCCCGAGTCCATTTATGGCAGGGATTACGTTCTGGGCACCTATTTCGTGACCGGCGTCACAGGAGACGATGCGCTTAATAAGCTGGGCATGTTTGCAGTCGGCCAGTCCACCGGCACGTGGATGCCGGTGCCCGGCATAACCAGGCAGATGGTGGAGGATCATCAGGGAAGAGTCGTCGGATGCTATCCGGTGCCCGCCCAGGAGCCCGGCGCCTACGTTCTTAGGGTGGCGTTTCCCTACAGCAACATAGGCGGGTCCATCTCGATGCTGCTTACCACGCTTGCGGGAAACGACGCTTCGACTGCGCTGTGCGCGAAGCTCATAGACGTGGAGCTTGTCGGCAAGGCGAAGTCGGCCTTCCACGGTCCGCACTTCGGAATAGACGGGGTGAGGAAGCTCACGGGAGTCTACGACAGGCCCATAGTCATGAATATGATCAAGCCTTGCACGGGCTTTCCGGCTACGGCAGGGGCGGAGTTCTTCTACGCGTCCGGATCAGGCGGCGTAGACATAATAAAAGATGACGAGCTTATGGGCAACACCAGCTTCAATTCCGTCGCCGACAGGGTGAGGGAGTATGGTAAGGCTCAAGCGAGAATCGGAGGAGAGAGGGGCAAGGCCCCTATATACCTTCCCAATGTGACCGACAGGCACGATAAAATGCGCGACAACATCAAGGCGGCGATAGACGGCGGAGCGAAGGGCGTCATGGTCAACTTCGTCTTCACCGGACTCGACAGCCTTGCCGCGCTTACATCGGAGTTCGGCGACAAGGTGATGTTCCTCGCTCATGCGGCAGGAGTTGGCGTCATGACCGGTTATCCGCAGGGCTTAAGCACCTCGCTTCTTCTAGGAAGGCTCGGAAGGCTGGCAGGCGCGGACGCGGTGGTCACCCTTTATCCTCTCGGCATGGGAGGAGACGGCTTCCAGGAGCTTCAGATGACGGTGCAGAAGCACAGGCTGCCTCTGGGAGATGTCAAGCAAGCCTTGACCGTGGTCGGAGGAGGCGTCACGCCGCTTACCGTACCGTTTGCGGTGAAGAGCTTCGGCAAGGACATAATCATCGCCGTTGGCGGTGGCATCCAGGGCCACCCGGACGGGGCGACGGCAGGCGCAAAGGCCATGATGGCTGCGGTGGATGCGACCATGAAGGGCGTAAGCCTGGAAGACGCGGTTAAGGACAGCCCGGAGCTCGGAAGGGCGATAACCAGATGGGGCAAGAAGGCTTAAGGGCCGCCCGAATGATGACCGTATGGAGGTAAAGCAGATGGAAGATCTTATCATGAGCATAAAAAGGGACGTGGAGCTCGCCTGCAGGAGGGCGTACACGAGGGGAATACAGACCGGAAGCGGCGGAAACGTCAGCGCAAGGATACCGGGCACGGACCATATGATAGTGAAGCCAAGCAAGGTGTCGCTCATCGAATGCGACCCCGAGACGCTTATCATAACCGACTTCGACGGAAACTTGGTGCAGGGCTCTCTTCCTCCTACGAGGGAGGCGGTGCTTCACGGCTGGCTGTATAAGAAGTTCGGCAAGATCGGAGCGGTGGTTCACACCCATTCGCCCTGGGCTATATCCTGGTCCTTCACCAGGAGGGACCTTCCCAATATTACCATGCATACTCAGCTTAAGCTGGGATGCCCCATCCCGGTCAGGTTCTTCTCCAGCCCCAAGGGGGTTCTGAAGGAGGAGATGCCAGAAGTCTACGGCCTTTTCGAGAAGGAACCGAACCTCGCCGCCTTCATACTCGGTGCGCACGGTGTGGTCGCAGTCGGCGACAATATCATAGAGGCCGAGCACACGGCGGAGCTCATAGAGGAGACGGCACAGATAGCATACCTGCACGAGATGGGATTGAAGCTCGGGATGTTCCCCGAGGGCAGATAAGACGAAGACAATCCGAACGGAGTGATCATATGTACAGGAAGATGGTAATAGGCTGCGACGAGGCGGCCTGTGAGCTGAAAAACGCCCTTATCGAGGTCCTTAAGAAGAAGGGAATTGAGTATGAGGACGTCGGAGTGCCGGATGCAAGCGACAAGACCTATTATCCCCTGGTGGCAGAGAAGGTGGCCGAGGCGATAATAGAAAGCGGCTATGAGAAGCACGGGATGCTCCTCTGCGGAACGGGCATCGGCATGGCCATATCCGCGAACAAGCACCCCGGGGTATTTGCCGCTGTATGCCACGACCAGTATTCTACCGAGAGGGCGAAGCTGAGCAACAACTGCAACGTCATCTGCATGGGGGCAAGGGTCATAGGGCCAGAGCTTGCCAAGAAGAACCTGGAGCAATGGCTTGAGCTGACGTTCAAGGACGGCTCCTCGACCCCTAAGGTGGAGGCTGTGAAGGATATCGAGAAGAGGCATATGAAATGAGGAGCCCGCTTCTTGTCGGCACGAACCTCAAGATGTACAAGGGCGTGAAGGAGACGCTGGAGTTCCTTTCGCGCCTTGCGGGAAACGTCAGCCACATAGGCAGCGAAGACATGACGCTCTTCGTCATACCCTCCTACCTTGCCCTTCATGCGGCATGCGGGTCTGATGCGCACAGCAGGATACTCCTTGGCGCGCAGAATCTGCACTGGGAGGACTCCGGGCAGTTCACCGGTGAGATATCCCCCATGATGCTCAAGGAGATAGGCATAGATATCGCTGAGATCGGCCACTCGGAACGAAGGCAGCTTTTCGGTGAGACGGACGTGACAGTGGGGCTTAAGGCCAAGGCAGCGCTCAGGCACGGCATGAGGGCCCTGGTATGCATAGGGGAGACCGCAGACGACAAGGCGTCGGGCATTACCTATGAGAAGCTGAGGATGCAGGTGAAGGTGGCCTTAAAGGGGATTTCTGCGGATGAGCTCGAGGGGCTTTGGGTAGCATACGAGCCGGTATGGGCCATCGGGATCCACGGGGTCCCGGCTGAGCCCGGATACGCCGAGAAGAGCCACAGGATGATAAAAGACGTGCTGGAAGAGCTTTACCCTAATAAGGGCGCAGGCGTTCCCGTGCTGTACGGCGGAAGCGTCAACATGGAAAACGCCATGGAGCTCATCGTCCAGCCGAGCATAGACGGCTTGTTCATAGGAAGGACCGCTTGGGACGCGGACAGGTTCGCGTCGCTGATCAAGGATGTCCTCCCCTTGTGGAAGGCCAAGGCTGAGAGAGAATAGGGCAAGGCTTACGAAGGCGGTGTGATGCAATGGCGGACATGGTCATGGAGGCGAAAAGGCAGTTAATAGAGATCGGAAGGCAGATAGCTGCCAAGGGACTTGTGATAGGACCCGGCGGAAATACCAGCTTAAGGGCAGGCGCCCTCATGGTGATATCCGCCAGCGGCTCTTCATTCGAGTGCTCCGACGAGAGCGACTACGTCGCGATAGACATAGAGACAGGAAAACAGGCCGACGGCGGCAAGAGGCCGTCTTCCGAAGTGCTGATGCACCTTGAGTGCTACAGGAGGCGCCCGGATGTAAACGCTGTAGTCCATACCCATCCGACGTGGTCGACATCTGTAGCAAGCTCGGGCACCAAGATGCCCCCGATGTTCCCGGATTACGTCGTGTTCGTGGGCAAGCCCGCGACCCTGGATTACGTGATACCGACGACGAAGCTTCTGGCCGATGCCGTGGCCGAAGTCATAGGGGAGCATAATGTGGTGCTCATGAGCAATCACGGGGTGCTTGCCGTCGCAGGCGACCTCAAGATGGCGCTATTAAGGGTGGAGCTGGCAGAGGAGAACGCAAGGATGCTCGTGATAGCAAACTCCCTCGGCAAGCCGCGATCCCTTACGGATGCCGAAGTCCAGGCGATATTTGACCTGGAGAGCGAGAAGTACAGGCAGAGGCTTCTGAAAAACGAGGGCGGGAAGTAGTCCTAAAAAGGAGGACGCACCATTGTCCGACAGGCTTTTCATGGGGATAGACGTGGGCACGGGCGGAGCCAGGGTCATAGTCTGCGACGAGTACGGGTTGCCCCTGGCGGAAAGCTCGAGGCCGTTTGCCGCAGGTGCCGGCGCATCTGACATGCCCCAGGGCTGGCATCAGCAGTCGCCCGCAGCCTGGTGGGACGCGACTTCCGCATGTATAAGGCAGGTCATGGGCTCACCCGGACTCGGCGGAAATCCTGGCAGGGTGTTCTCTGTTTCCGTCACATCCACATCAGGTACTGTGATCCCGCTTAGGGAGGATTGCGAACCGCTCTGGGATGCGGTCATGTACAACGACAGCAGGTCGTCCGCGCAGGCGGAAAGGGCGAACGAGGCGCTTAAGGAATTATGCGGGAAGCTCGCCTACAGGTTCGACACATCCTTCGGGCTTCCGAAGATGCTATGGTTCATGGACAGCAAGCCTGAGCTGTTCAGAAGGACCAGATTCTTCGTCCACGCTGGCGATTATATTATCGGGAAGCTCTGCGGCTGCTTCGGTTTCACCGACTATTCCAACTCGCTGAAGTCTGGATACGACATCGATGAGCTGATATGGCCGAAGGAGATAGAGGAGAAACTGGGCGTCCCGGCGTCCAAACTGCCGGAAGTGCTCGCCCCGGGCACGGTAGTCGGGAAGGTCTGCGCCGCCTGCTCCGCAGAGACGGGCCTTCCGGAAAGCACCAACGTCGCGCTGGGCATGACGGACGGCTGCGCCTCGCAGATTGCATCGGGTGCCGCGTCCTTAGGCGACTGGAACACCACGATCGGCACAACGCTTGTAATCAAGGGGGTCACCGAGAGGCTCCTCTTCGACCCGAAGGGAAGGATATACAGCCACAGGCATCCCGACGGGCACTGGATGCCAGGCGGGGCCAGCAACGTCGGCGGCGACTGCATAAGAAGCAACTTCCGCGACGATGAGCTGGATACGCTGAACGCGTCCGTGCGCCCTGAGAAGCCGACAGGCATGCTGGTGTACCCTCTGGAGAAGAAGGGCGAGAGGTTCCCGAACAGAGATCCTTTGGCAGAGGGGTTCATAATGGGAAGCCCATCAGGAAGGCCCGAGCTCTATCAGGCCTACCTTGAGGGTGTTGCGCTGGTGGAGAAGATGTCATACGAGATGCTTCAGAGCTTGGGGGCGGCAATCGGTGACACGATCTTTGCGGCGGGAGGCGCCACGAAAAGCGAGCCATGGCTCAAGGTAAGGTCGAATATGCTCGACCGGCGCATTGCAGTCCCGGAGATTGCAGGAGGATTCATGGGAGCCGCCATACTAGCAGCTTCCCTCTCCCATTGGGGCTCGCTCGGTGAGGCTGCCAAAAACATGGTAAAAATTTCCAAGACGATATGCCCGGACCCTGCCGCTGTCGATGCCTATAAGGATAAGTACGGGCAGTTCATAAGAGAGATGGGAAGCAGGGGATATACCCTGGAGGGATGATGATATGAGCATTTACAAGGCCTGCGACATAAGGGGAGTCTACCCTTCGTCGCTCGACGAGAAGACGTCATACGATATAGGAGCGGCTTTGGGGGAGATGCTCGGCCCTGTAAGCATGCTCGTCGCAGGCGACGTGAGGGTCAGCACGCCGCCTTTGAAGCAAAGCCTTATAAACGGCCTTGTGGACGCCGGATGCGAAGTAGTGGACATCGGCATGGCCCCGACCCCGGCCTTCTACTACGCGCTTCATAAGCTGGGCACCGAGTCGGGCGTGACGGTGACGGCATCCCATAATCCGGCCAAGTACAACGGCTTCAAGATAGCGCCGCACGGGCAGCCCATGACTGAAGACGTGATGGACGACCTGAGGAAGATGGTCGAAGCTGGAGGATTCAAGCCATATGGGCAAGGGAGCGTAAGGAAGGCTGAGGTCATCGAGGATTACAAGAGATTCGTGCTTGATAAGATAGGAGAGCTAACGGGAACGAAGTGCAGCGCTCATGGTTCGAGTAATGCCCTCAAAGCCGTGGTGGACTGCGGCAACGGCTGCTACAGCACGATAGCCCCTGAAGTTCTAAGGCAAGCTGGCATCGCGGTTGAGGAGCTCTATTGCTGGGAGGATGGAACTTTCCCTAACAGGGAGCCAAACCCAGCTGTAGCTGAGAATCTCGAGGCTTTATGCGGCAAGGTCAGAGATACGGGGGCAGACCTTGGCATTGCCTTCGACGGGGACGGTGACAGGGTGGTCTTCGTGGACGAGCTGGGCAAAGTGGTCCCTAGCGACAATGCGATAGCACTTTTCGCCGGCTTCCTCCTTAAGAATCACCCCGGCTCGAAGGTGGTTTTCGACATCAAGTGCTCAAGCCTTGTGTCGGATTCGATCAAGGCGGCGGGCGGCATTCCAGTGATGGAGAAGTCAGGCCACGCTTACATCAAGAACAACCTGCTGAGAAACGGCGCGGTTTTCGCAGGCGAGATCAGCGGGCACTTCTTCTTCCAGGTGCTCAAGGGGGATGACGGGCTGTTCGCGGCTCTTCTGATGGCCGAGATCATGATGTCGGAGGGCAGAAGCCTGGGGAAGATGGTGGAGTCGCAGCCGAAGTACTTCACTACAAGAGACTTCAGGATACCGTTCTCGGGGAGCACGGCCGAGCTGTTCGGAAGGCTCAAAGCGCGCCTTGAGGCAAGCGGAGGCGCAAACCTGTCGTACCTGGACGGCATAAGGGCGGAGTTTTCTGAAGGCTGGGGGCTTATAAGGGCATCAGTCACTGAGCCACTGGTTACGCTGAGGTTCGAGGGGAAGTCGTTGGAGAGCCTTGATAGGATAAGGGATAGCTTCCTTGCTGCAGATGAGGACTTGCTTGATGCCGTAAGGGAGGTTTGGGCAAACCATCTTCCTTAGCCGAATGGACGTCTACTTCTCGGTGAACTCCCTCATATAGCACTCGTATTTGCTGCAGTTCACCTGTATTCTCCTGTTTACGCTCCGGATGAATCCTTCGTTGGCAAGCTCGTTCATTAGCTTGCTTACGGTCACCCTTGCAGCTCCTACGATGACTCCCAGCTCATAGTGCGTGTATCTCACCTTGAGCTCATACCAGCCGGGGTCGGCCTCGGCTTCCCTGTCGACAGAGGAGCAGAGAAGCCTTGCTATCCTGTCCTTGCATGAGTTGAAGGTCAGGTTTTCAATCTCGAACCTGGTAATCAGGAGCTTCGTCGCCAGGCAACGGATGAATGCGTCCCTGAAGACAGCGCTGCTGTCCAGAAGCTGCCTCACCTTGTCCGGCGGTATCTTGCAAAGGACGACATCGGTCTCGGCTTGGGAGTAAAGTCCGGTCTTCCTTCCCAGGTAGAAGCCCATCTCACCGAAGAGCCAGCCCGGAGTGAGAGCATAGAGGACCTTTTCAAGCCCGTCCTCGTTCGCCATGAAATGCTTGGTCCTGCCCGACTTGATGTACAAGACGCCGCCGAAATCGCTCCCGGGCACAGAGAAGAGCGTCTTGGCAGGATAGGTAACCCTAATCGAGTTCTGCTCGATTATCTTCTCCAGTGCCTCGTTGTATGCATCGGGCATTAAGAGCCCCGTCTCCTCAAGGCGCAAAATGAACCACCTCCTGCAACTTTCATTCTACCATCACTGGAGATCCTTTTCCCTCTGCCTTGAGTTGAGGTGAAAAAGGTTTCATTAGCAGCAATGATGCAGAGCTGTTCCGTATTGCCGCAATTGTAACAAAGTATACAAATCCTATTCATATACTGAAATACTTTGAGCTTCGTCCTATATTTGAATCGGAGGCCATTAATCTTCCCGCATAAGGAGGGATATCTTGATAAAACCTACCGGCTCATGGGTGGCGATGCCGACCCCTTTCAATCAGGATGAAACCATCGACTTCGGTGGATTCAAGACGCTCATCGACAGGCAGATAGAGTACGGGACCTCTTTATTGTTCGTGCTCGGATCGTGCGGAGAGACCACGCTTCTTACGATTGATGAGAAGAAGCAGATAGTCAAGCAGGTCGTAGCGATGACCAAGGGGCGCATTCCGGTGTTCTTCAACGCATCCGCCCCCACTACGGCCCAGAGCGTAGAGTTTGCCAAGTTCTGCGAGGCGGAGCACGCCGACGGTGTGATATTCACCGTGCCGCCATATGTGCTCATACCGCAGAATGCGGTATATGAGCACCTCAACACGTGCATGTCAGCGACCGGCCTTCCCTGCGGAATCTACAACAACCCTTCCAGGGTGGGCGTGCACATCGAACCTGAGACGATAGCGAAGCTTTCGGCCAACAATCCCAACTTCATAGTGGACAAGGAAGCCATGCCCAGCGTAAAGCAGCTTGTGGAAGTCAAGCGCAAGTGCGGCGACAACATCAACATACTCTGCTGCGACTTCCCTAACTACTCCATAGTGCTTCCAACACTAGCAATAGGTGGAAACGGAACCGCGAACATAGGAGGAAACGTCATACCTGAGGAGATGGCCGCAATCTCCAGGCCGTGGGACAGCATCGAGAAGATGTTTGAGGCGCGCGAGCTGTACTTCAAGTATTTCCCCGTCCTTCAGGGCCTGTATATGTTCTCGAACCCCATCGTGGTCAAGGCGGCCATGAAGATGCTCGGCCTTCCCGGCGGGCCGCTCAGGAAGCCCTACCTAGAGCTCTCAGGGCAGAAGTACGACGAGTTCGAGGCGCTCCTCAAGGAAATGGGCATAGTCGAGAAATATGGCGTCAAGTAAGCTCGAAAGACCTGATCGAATAGAATTGGCAAGTTGCTTCGAAGCATAGTGGGAAGCAGATAAAAAGAAACGAAGGAGGAAGACCTGTCATGAAGAAGACTTCCATGCGCCTGATGCTGGCAGCAGCCCTCGTGATCTCGATCATGTTCTCGTCCGTGGCAGCCGCACCTAAGTTCCTTACCATATCCACCGGCCCTGTGGGCGGGGAATGGTACATACTTGGCGGAATACTCTCCGAGCTCCTGAAACCGGTGCTTCCTGACACCAAGGTAACCGCAACAACCGGCGGCGGCGTCGCAAACCTCAGCACAGTGGCCTCCGGCAAGAGCGACATAGGCACCACGCAGGATCAGCTCCTGTATGATGCCCGCAATGGCACGACTGACTTCACCTCAGGAAAGCTCACCAACGTCGTCGCCATCGGATACCTGGCAGACATCTACATGAGCGTATTCCTCGTGCGCGAGGACTACAACATAACATCTCTTGATGACCTTGCAGCCAGGAAGATCGGCATGCGCATACTAACCGCCCCCACGGGCTCGACGCCTTCAAGGGCCGCGGTCAGGATGCTTGAGGAATACGGAGTGACCCCCGATCTCCTTAAGTCATGGGGGGGAAGCTTGAGCTACGTCGCCTATGCGGACGCAAGCTCGATGATCAGGGACGGCCATGCCGACGCCTATGTGGGCCCCATCATGCCCGCCATCATAGAGCTCACCGTCTCCCGCAAGATGAAGATGCTGCCGGTGAAAGAGACCGTCCTTAAGGCCATGACTGCCAAGTACGCATATGGCAGGGCCACAATACCCGCTGGAGCATATGACTTCGTGAAGGCCAACACGCCCGTCATGACCGAGTCGCCCGTCCTCATCGTCAGGGATGACGTCGACGAGCAGACCGTATACCTCATAACCAAGGCGATAGCCGAGAACCCTGCGAAGATCCAGGGCGCCGGCGCGACCTATGCAAAGTTCGACCCCAAGATGATGCCCAACATATCGGGCGGTCCCATACATCCCGGAGCCCTCAGGTACTATAAGGAGAAGGGCTGGGTCAAGTAGGCTTCCTTAAAGCAGCAGAGGGGCCGGAAACCGGCCCCTCCAAGACTTATGGGGGTATATGCCATGAAGGACAACAAGATACTTAAGTCGGTCCTGGCGGTGCTTTCGCTCGCCTTTCTGTGCTTTCATCTCTATACAGCGGTCTACGGCACTTTCATCCCTCAGCTTCAGCGGCCGCTCCACCTGGCGTTCGCCGTCGTAATCGGCTTCCTGGCATATCCCATGTTCCAGAAGAGGGACTACAAGTGGCTCGACATAATCCTTGCTCTGATATCGGCAGGGGCTTACGGGTACATTGCCGTGAAAGCCCAGGAGATATCGATGAGGCAGACAATGGTGAGCCCCCTTTCGGCTCTTGACCTTATAGTAGGCGCAGTGATCATTGTGCTGCTTCTGGAGCTTACGAGAAGGGCCGTCGGCTGGATAATGAGCTTCGTTGCCATAGTATTCCTCATCTATGCCGTGGCGGGCCCTTACTTGCCGGATCTTATCTCCCACAGGGGATTTCCCATCGCGGACCTCATCGACTATCAGGTATTCGGCCTGGACGGCATCTATTCCATACCGCTTAGCATCTCTGCGACATACATCGTCCTGTTCATCATCCTGGGCACCTTGATGGAGTATACCGGGGCGGGCGATGTGATAATGGACATCGGCAAGGCAGTGGCGGGAGGATTCAGAGGCGGCCCCGCAAAGGTCGCGACTATATCCTCAGCCCTGTTCGGATCGATTTCAGGAAGCGCCGCTGCCAATGTATATGCAACAGGCACCTTCACCATCCCTATGATGAAGAAGATAGGATACAGCCCAGCGTTCTCTGGGGCCGTCGAGGCTGTCGCATCGACAGGAGGCCAAATAATGCCCCCCGTAATGGGCGCTGCGGCCTTCCTCATGGCTGAGCTTCTGGGAATGCCCTACATCGAGATATGCAAAGTGGCCCTCATCCCGGCCATACTCTACTATGTATCCCTGTTCATAGTCCTGGATTTCGAGGCGGCAAGGATAGGAATCAAGGGGCTTGACAGGAAGGACCTGCCTAAGTGGAAGGACATCCTTCCCAGGCTCTACCTGATGCTTCCCCTGATAGTCCTGGTAGCGATACTTATGATGGGCTATACGCCGTTCCGCTCCGCTTATTATGCGATAGTGCTCACCTTCGCGCTCAGCTTCTTCAGCAAGAAGACGCGGTTTACAGTAGCGACCTTCATCGACGCAATGGTAGTGTCGGCGAAGCGCACAGTGATGATAGCGGCAGCCTGCGGGGCGGCGGGCATCGTAATAGGGGTGATAACGCTGACCGGAGTGGGGCTGTCCCTCTCCAGCGTGATAATCTCCCTGTCAGGCGGAGTGAAGATACTGGCGCTTATCATGGTGATGATATCTGCGATAATCATGGGGATGGGAACCCCCACAACAGTCGCCTACATCGTTGTATCGACCCTTGCTGTGCCTATCATGAAGGACCTGGGGTACGCAGCCCTTCCCTCGCACCTTTTCGTATTCTACTTTGCTGTGCTCTCAATGATAACCCCGCCTGTTGCGCTTGCTGCCTATGCGGCGGCTGACATCGCCAAGGAGAGCTCCATGAAAATCGGCTTCACCGCGATGAGGATAGGGGCAATCGTGTTCACCATACCGTTCATCTTCCTTCTGGACCCGCCACTTCTCATGCAGGGTTCATGGGGGATGATAGCCTTCAGGTTCGTGATGACGGTGTTCTCGGCTGTGGCCTTCGCCGGAGCGGCGACAGGATGGTTCGGTAAGAGCATCAATATCATAGGAAGGCTGCTCATGCTAGCGATATTCGGACTGATAATCTCGCCTGAGACGGTGACTACATTCATCGGTCTGGGCCTTCTCTGTGGGATGTGGTTTCTTAAGGGTCTGTTTGAAGTAAAGCGCGTGGCTAATGCGGGACGCGCTTAAGACGGAGGTTACATATGCCTGATCTTAGAATGCTTGACGGGGCCATTGCAGGTGTCCTTCATCTGGAGGAGCACTCGGACCTCTTCTCTGAGCTGAGGGAGTTCCTCACCGAAGGAGGATGGACCGAGGTGGTCATCACAGGATGCGCCGGTTCCCTTGAGAAAGCGGTGGCAAATTACCCCAGGGACATGACGCTTCCTCCCATAGTGGAGCATGTGGTCATGGAAGGGGCATACGAGGTGTGCACCCTGAACGGGAACGTAACCTGGTACGAGGGGAAACCCAAGGTGCACATACACGGATCGTTTGCGGAGAAGGGCACCAAGGTCTACGGAGGGGCCATCGGGGACGGCACCAGGATATTCAAGTCTGCGGACCTGTTCGTCCTCTGCCATAAGTAGTCGCAGCAGCCCGCCTCGACCAGAGGCGGGCTGCCTCACTGGCAAAACTTTACATAGTGCAATATATATGTTTTAATACTGTTGTCGGTCCGCCCTCAGGACCGAATTCCATCCTATTGTCATCGATTTGCCGCCAAGGCTTTGTTTACGTAGTTTGAGGGGTGTATACGAAATGACGATTATTACCTGTTGGCACAGATAACTGAATAGGGTTCATGAAGGCGGCGAGGCTCCTGTTCATTCATGTGGGCCTTTCGGTCCTTCGCTTTCCCGCGGAGGGGGCTTAACCTCCCCGCTTCAAGATAGAACCGGTGCTGTTTACTAAGAAAGGGGTGTCTACAAATGGCTTCAGTAAGGGATCTGACTTCATTCATCAGAAGACCGGGCGCGTTCGAGAGCATAAGGTGTGGAGTATGCGGAAGCATATGTGATGTGGAGAGGGGCGCGATGGGGCCTACGTGCTTCGTGGAGGCCATGGCCGGCAGGTCAAGAGAACATGACAGGTTCGAGTGCCCTCACACAGGCGAGGCTTGGCACGACAGGTGCCTCATATTCCACTCTGCATGGAGGCACATCGACGACTGGGAGCTGACAGAAGTCGCCCGCGAGGAGCTTCTGGCGGCAGTGAGGGAGAATGCCGGGGGCGACAATGCTGAATGGGTGGAATCCGCCTCCGAATGCGAAGGCGGCGCGGTCAGGTGGCGGGAATAAGGGTACTGCTTGAACAGTTAGGAGGGCGCAAGCCCTCCTTTATTCTTATGGTATATTCCTGCGCTTTTTGGTATTAATTATTTCATATGGATATCGGGAAAAGGTAGCGTCCTTCGGCAGGAACTAGCCTCGGTTATCTTCAGGGAGGGAACATATGCCGTTCAGCAGGAACGAAAAGATGGGATATGCAGCGTTTTTAGGAGCCTCGCTCATCTGGGGCTTCTCTTTCATGTTCACCAAGAGGGCGCTTGACCACTTGGACGGGAGGCTGTTCGACCTTCTGACATACAGGTTTGTAATCAGCTCCGCAGTCATGCTAATCCTGTGGGCGGCAAAGGCAATAAAGATAGACTTCAGGGGCAAGGACATGAAGGGCCTAATGGTGATGGCTATACTTCAACCCGGCGCCTACTTCATCTTCGAGACCATGGGCATCGACAGGGTGGCGACCTCTGAAGTGGGCCTCATCCTAGCGATGTTCCCCATAGTCACGACCGTCTTCGGCGTAGCCTTCCTGAAAGAGAAGGTCACGTCGAAGCACTGGGGATTCATCATCTTCTCCGTGATAGGCGTGGTAATAATAAACGGGTTCGGATACAAACCGGGAAGCAGCACCAACCTGGGAAGGCTACTTCTGATGATGGCGGTGCTAATCGGCACTATTTACAACATGCTTTCAAGGAAGCTGTCCACTCAGTTCACAGCCGAGGAGAGGACGCTTGCGATGATGGTCCTCGGTGCGGTATTCTTCGGGGCCATCTCCCTGACAAACCACATCAAGGCGGGAACGCTTGGCATGCTAGTGACCAGCCTCATTGATCCAAGCTTCACTTTCTCTATCGCCTACCTATCTATAGGCTGCTCGCTGTTGGCCTTCTTCTTCGTCAGCTTTTCGGCAACGCACCTTGAGCTTTCCAGGGCTTCCGTGCTGGGTAACACCAACACGCTTGTGTCGGTTCTGGCCGGAGTTCTGATTCTGAAGGAGCCCTTCTATTGGTACCACGTCCTGGGGGGCCTGGTGATAGTATCAGGCGTCATAGGTGCGGCGCTTGCATCAAGGGCTATGGTGAGCGATACAAGGAAGCTGACCTAAGGTCGGTAAGGCTGACATTGCCGTCCGCCTGATGCATCATTTTGCCTGGGGAAACCTGCACCCCTGGCGTTCTATCTTTCTGCGCCAGATTCATAATATTATAAGGTTATCAGGGGAAATGTAAACAAGTGCTTCAGTAGTAAGGTCCAGTTGCAAGCCTTGAAGAAGGAAAGCGGTGGAGACGATGAGAGAAACCATTGTTATCGGTGCAGGGCTGTCGGGTCTGGCAGCAGCAAGCCTTTTAGCCAAAAGGGGACTTAAGGTTACCGTCGTGGAGCACGCATTCAAGCCGGGCGGCTCATGCGGCATCTTCAAAAGGGACGGAGCGATATTCGACCAAGGCGCCGCGATGATGTACGGTTTCGGCAAAAGGGGCTTCAACTCCCATCGCTTCATATTCAACTGCCTTGAAGAACCTATAGACGTGATTAGAAACGAAGCGCTCTACGACGTCCATTACCAAGGGCACAGGATCAGGTTCCATAGGGACATCGACAGGTACATCGATGAGCTGACAAAGGTGTTTCCGAACGAGAAGGAGAACCTCAGGCGCTTCTACGCAGACATGAAGGTGCTCTACAATGACGTTATAGCAAACGAACCCAACTTCACGACTCCGGACAGGACCGACCGTATAGGGGCTATAAAGCAGGTGCTTAAGCACCCGGTCTCCTTCATCAAGTTCCTTACATACCTGAACAGGAGCACTGAGAGCGTCCTCAGGAGCTACTTCAAGGATGGGGCGATACTGGCCTACTTCAACAAGCTCACTTCGACATACTGCTATACTGATGTATCCGAGACACCTGCTGTAATGGCCGCTGTGATGTTCGTTGACAACCATATGGGCGGAAGCTTCTACCCCAAAGGCTCCACCATATTCGTTCCAGGTAAGCTAGAGAAGTCGATAGAGGAGCATGGGGGCACCATGCTTTACGAGAAGACTGTAGAGAGGATATTGGTGGAGAACAACAGGGCTACGGGCGTCCTGCTTGATGACGGCACCCGGCTAATGGCCGACGCAGTCATTTACTCAGGCACTGTATGGAACCTCTATGGCAAGCTTCTTGAGGATGCGCCGGTACCTGATACCAGGAGGAAGTGGGCGCAGGGCCTCAAAGCCTCTTATCCGAGCGTTCTTCTGTACACCATCGTGAAAAAGGATGCCATCCCGGAAGGCACCGGCCCCATCACTCTTTTCTCGAACGACTCGGACCGCCTCGACGATAACGAGGTCACTACCTATATCTTCAGCATCGACGACCCTTCCATATGCCCTCCGGACTGCCATGCGGTGACTGTCATAGGGCCTACCTACAAGAAGTGGCCCGAATTCACCGAGCGCTATCAGTCCTCAGAAGAGTACAGGAGGCTCAAGTCCGAGGAGGAAGAAAGGCTTCTTGCCCTTCTTGAAAGCAAGTTCCCCGGCTTCAGCTCGAAGGTGGTGCACAAGGAGGTGGCAACGCCCCTTAGCATAGAAAGGTATACCATGAAGAACCGCGGAAGCGTGGCAGGCCCGCTGCAGTCCATGGGGCAGCACATGTTCAGGAGGCTTCATATCAATTCTGAGTTCACAGGGCTGTACTATTGCGGGGAATCGACGATCATGGGCACCGGGACTCCGACTGTCACAGTCTCTGGGATCAGCGCGGCGAACGCCCTTCTTAAGGAGCTTGGCATGGAGGAGTTCAAATATCGCGAGGGGATGAAGGATTACGTGCGCGAGCATGCTCCCGGAGCAGTCGTCGTACAGGACGAAGAGCCGAAGGGCGATATAACCGAGCTGGCTAGGCTTGCGTGGAGATGCGAATTCTGCGAGCATCCGGCCTGTATGGCTGGCATCGGGCTTGATATCCGCGGCATCAACAGGAGGCTTGCTGTAGGCAACGTCTGCGGAGCAAACAAGCTGGCAAAAGCCTCCCCGCAAGCAGATGACGCCCTTGAAGCTGCCGAGAGAAGGTGCGTGCTCGGCAGGAGGGGCGAGCCGGTCGCAATCAAGAGGATCATAGGCATGCTTACGAGAACAGAAGACCCGGATTGTATGTGAAAATATTCACAGCTAAGCGAAGGAATCCGCCCAAGAGCCATACAAGCAAATAAGAGTCACAATACTGCCTGAGGCCTTTCCTTAGCTCGAACAAGGACGGAACGGGCATACTACGCTCCGTATATGGCGATTTCACTGCTACTGCAACTATCATTGCTAAGTAGACCTGGAAACAGCGGCAACCGGAGAGGCGACCAATCAGTAAGCCATGGCTTACCGGAACCGCCGGAGCCAACTGCCCCAATTTGAAAATGGTATAATCCTCAGTAATGATGCGACCTGGCGGGATGCCGGGTCGTTCGGGCGCCGAGGGCAGAAAAGCTTCGCGCCCGGGAGGGATACCATGGCAGCGGACCCAAGGCAGGAGATAGTTTCGACAGGGCAGTACCTTCTTTCCCATCAGCTCGCATGGGGAAGCACCGGCAACATCAGCGCGCGCTTCGACGACAGCTCATTTTTCATAAGCGCATCAGGTGCGAGCCTCGGGACCCTTACGACCGAGAGCCTCTCTTTGTGCAAGGTCAACGGCGAGATGGTCACCCACAACGTAACCCCGTCGAAAGAGCATAGGGTGCACGCCGCAGTCTATATAAACGATCCGAAGGCGCGGGCCGTGATACACACTTCGCCTCCTTATGTGTCGCTGATAGCGGCAGCCAGGAATTTCGGGGATTTCACCGTGGAGCATTTCATCGAAGCGGCTGTCATGCTGCAGAAGGTAGCATGGATAACGTTCATGCTGCCCGGAAGCGCTGAGATAATTGAGGCTGTTGGTAAAGCAGCAAAGGAATCCGATGTGCTCATGATGCAGAACCACGGCATCATGGTGACAGGCGAGAGCATGAGGAAGGCGCTCAACAAGGTGGACACTATGGAGTTCCTTTGCCGCATGGTTATAACCGCCAGGTCCGCCGGGATAGACCTCAGGGCGCTTTCTAGGGAAGAGCTGGAGATGCTTCTAAGCGATTCGCGAGCAAGGAACCTAAACTACGGCTCCTGATTTGTTAGAATCCATAGCAGGGAAAGCCTGTTCCCGACCATCTAAAGTAGGGATTAACTATCATCACCACTGCACTGGTCTGCTAGAGAGATTCGGCAGTGGCGGATTTCTGCTCGGAGGATATGGCAATGAACAAGATGAAACAAGAGCATATTAGGGCTGGTAAAGGCGAAGTCCTTTTCTTCATTGTCCTCCTTGCCGCTTATTTTCTTACATACTTTTTCAGAGTGTCAGCCTCTGTGGTTATGCCCATGATTGCTTCTCAGTGGGGGCTTACTGCCACCATTACAGGGCTTCTTTCATCAATGTACTTCTATACATATGCCTTGATGCAACCGATAAGTGGCGTGCTTAACGACAGCTTCGGACCCTCCAGGGTAGTGTCGGCAGGACTGCTTGTCGCAGGATCGGGGGCTCTGCTGATGGCTTTCGCAAGAGGGGCTTTTATAATGGGACTGGGACGCCTTCTGACAGGGCTCGGTCTTGCGCCGATGCTGTCCGGAGCCCTTGTTTTCCAGGGCGCTGCCTTTAACCCGGAAAGGTATTCGACATATTCAGGACTAATTCTGTTCATCGGAAACTTGGGAGCGGTAAGCTCTGTGGTGCCTCTTCAGAAGGCGTTGGACGCATGGGGAAGAGAGAGCGTTTTCACTGGCATATTCCTTATCACGTTATTAATCGCAGCCTTGCTCATCATAGGAAGAGGGTTTGACAAGGTTGCAATTCGGAGCACAGGCAGAAAAACATCATTATTAGTTGCCATCAAAGGCCTTGGTCCAGCTTTTAAGGTAGTTTTCTCTTCGAGGCCACTAATTGCGATTACTTTCATATGGTGCGGTTCGATGAGCGCGCTTATGTCCTTGCAAGGCTTATGGGCAGTGACATGGAGCAGGCAGATCTATGGATCGGGAGAAGGAGTTGCCGGTCTATGGGCAACCTTGATAGGAGTAGGTGTAATGGCAGGAAGTCTTGCGGGTGCATCGGTTCTTATGAACAGGAAGCGACGCAGAATGGCTGTGGTGCAACTACAGGTTCTACTCCTGGCTTCATGGGCGGTTCTTCTTGCTGGCATGCACTATGTATTGCCATTCTGGTTCACTGCGGGAGTATGCTTTCTAATCGGAGCGATTGTTGGGTTCTTGCATACGCATCTTACCGCGGCAGTGAACGAGCTTGCTCCTGTAGGGCAGGGAGGTTCTGTGTTCGGGGCAGCTAACATGCTCATCTTCGGCTCTGTGATAATCATGCAGTCATTAACCGGGGTAATCATAACGAGGATATCAGGAGGAAGCGGATACAGCTCTGAAGCATTCCTGGGAGCCTTTGGCATGGTAGGGTTAGTGTTGCTGCTAGGAATGCTTGCAGTACCAGCATTATTAAGTGAAGATAGATGAATCTGCACAAGCGCTCCGCGTAAAGCAGCAACCATGATGCTAGTCAATAATAGTGGAGTAATCGGCGATAAAATGGCTATCTGAGGGAGCAGAGACATGAAGAGGAGCATGAACTTCCGTGCTCAAGAAGTTCAGCTGGGTTCACCAGTCGAGGAAATATTCTAAAAATGCTAACCAGAGAGCATTTCTTAGGCGGAGACTGTGTTCGTAGGGATTCCTCCGGAAGGCATTTGTCCTGAAGTAATATTAATCAGGAAAACTCTAAGTTCAGGGAGGCACTTGAGGAGCCAGGCATGGATAGGGTCATGTTGCAGGATTCGTAATCCTATCAGAAGAATTCTGTAACCTACCCGCCACTGCAAGATAATCCGCATGTATCGCTCTAAGGCAATAGAAGCAAGTGCAGGCTTCCTAGGAAAAAAGGCTAGCAATCACATGCGCATTCGTGGCGCCATTTAAGAGAAGAGGTCTTTGTGTGGCAGGGGAGAAAGGGAAGATCATGGACAAAAACATTGAAGCTAAGTTAATTAAAAGGGCATTTGAAACAGGGTTCAATTATGAGAAGACTTATCGCGGGTGCGCACAGTGCACATTGGCAACTTTCTTCGACATTTCCGGGCACACGGATCCTGCACTTTTCAAAGCTGCAAGCGGTTTATCGGCCGGAATCGGAATCAATGGAGACGGTTCCTGTGGCGGATACACAGGAGGGGTGCTCTTCATGAGTTCGCTCGTTGGGCGCAGGCTTGATCGCATACCTATCGATAGAGACAGGGCAGCCCAGCTGAAATCCTATGAGATGGCGCAAAAGCTCCATGACAAGTTCATTGAGACTTATGGCAGCGTCACTTGTGCTGAGATTCATAAGAGCATCTTCGGTAAGTCCTATTGCTTAAGGGAACCTGGAGTACTGGAAGCATTCGAAGAGGCGGGCGCCCATGTTGATAAGTGCACAACCGTTGTAGGGAATGCATGTGCCTGGGTGGCGAAAATTCTAATAGACGAAGGATTGCTCAATATCGAAGAATGATGCCCTGGGTGTTCCAATTTACCTCGAGCAATACTGGCTTCGTCATTCTGAATTGCCCTCATGCGAGAATTCCCATTTATGAGGTTTGAGGTGGATTTCCATTTGGTGAGGCTCGGGCATATCTTCAGTGGCAGAGTGCAGAAGGCAAAGCGCCTTATTGTTGTTGTCCTGCTAGGCGCGGACGATGACCATCTTTCTGCTGATTGGCCAACTAAAGGTAAGGGGAACGCAGGTCATATTGTTGAATGCAGAAATGCACGGAAATCTCTGTGCCGTTTAGCTAACAATGGAAACCGGTTCATTAGCAATACCTGTATAAAGGGAATGGCTATGATGACGTAGAAGATACCCACATATGAAGGATGATAGCTAAGGAGATGTTTATATGAAGCTTTTGAGAGCGTCTAAGATCCTACTTGTGATGATAATACTAGTTATGCTTTCCGGGTGTTTAAATGCCAGCTACTATTTCAATTTTGCAGATGAGCAGTCTGTTTCGAATGCCGAGGGCGAATGGTTGCTGCAGGGGGAGGGCCTCACCGGGTTCAATGCTTTCGGGATTTATGTAAACGGAGTGTGTCTAACATCCCCTTTGAAATTCGCAGGAGACTTCTCGGTAACAGCCAACTTCTGGCTTGGAGTTACTGCCGAGTATCCGGGTTATGTTGGGGTCGTGCTCTCTGATTTGCCCTTCGAGGGATTACCCGGAAATTGGTTGGACATCGAATTCTTAGACTTAGCCACAGATAACGAGACGCTCAGGATAACAGACAGCGACGGTACTGAGTTATTCACCCATGCGGATGCATTAGGCGAGATAAAGGCATTGAACAAAGGTCATTGGAACAAGCTGGAGGTCAGTAAGAAAGGCAATAGGATCACCCTGAGCGTGAACTCGAGAAGGCTTTCTGCGTTCGACATTGTTTATTGCTCGGCTGACTACCTGTACTTAAATATCGTATCTGAGTCAAGTTCCGTAGAGGATCCAACCGACCCATCGCTTGGCTTCATACTAAAAGATGTGAAGGTCGATTACATGGAAGGACAGGCCGCAACTTTGTAAGAGCCCCGTTCAAGATACTGAGAACGAAAGCTTACCGGCCCTCCTAAGCAGGGCCGGTTTCTTGTTAAGATCGCACAAGATTTTCCCTTGGTAGGACCAAGGCGGGAAGCTTTCTGCGATCAAGCAGTCAAATGATTGTTGTAATCGCCAGCGCGCGGCCTTCAGGCTATTTAAGTGCAGATATATGAAGTTGACTGAAATGAGTCTGGAATAATTGTTTGCTGATATGAGTATGTGAAATAAATATTTATGTTTGAGAAGCGCGAAATATGGTGTAGGATTTAGTTGGTTGTCATACCATCATACAAAGCAAGCCTAAATGCTAATGAAGGTTATGGTGGAACGATGAGGATACAGCCAATAGAACGTAGTACCCTGCCGGATGCCATTATCGAGCGGATTAAAGGAATGATCATCGACGGGAATCTCAAACCCGGCGACAAGCTCCCTCCCGAAAGGGATCTGGCTGCCAGCATGCAAGTAGGGAGAGCCACTGTAAGGGAGGCTCTAAAGGCGTTATCTTCAATCGGTCTCCTGCAAAGAAGCACCGAAGGGACATATATAAAAGAGAAGATCGAGTACTTCCAGCAACCTCTTACATACAGCCTAATAATGGACCACATAACGCTCAAGGAGCTAATCGAGGCTAGAAGGATACTTGAAGTCAAGATTTCTGAATTGGCAGCATTAAGGGCTACTGACGAAGAAATCGCTGGCATAGAAGATGCTGTTATGATACAGAAGATGCACCCGAGAGATACAGATTACCTCTTCTATGAGGCCGACTTGAAGTTTCATCTGACATTAGCAGCTGCTGCAAAGAATAGGGTTCTCAGCGAGACCATTGTCTGTACAAGGCATTTGTTGTTTAAGGCGCAGCAGGCAGTGGGTAAACTCCCGGGAATGACAGATAAAGCCCTAGTTAGTCATTCAGCCCTCTTGGAAGCAATCAAGAGCAAAGATGCCGAGAAGGCCAGAAGCGTAATGGAAGATCATATAGATGACGTGGAAGAAGGCTTCAGGAAGCTCAACTTGATTTAGTTGGCGATTGGCCTTCTTTTCTATTTGGGTTCATCATTGGTAGGACAATGCGACCATTGGCAATCGCTACAAAAAAGCCATGACTGATGCTGAAGCATAATGAAAATGCTAAGACTATTGCGAGTAGCGAGATACCATTAATAGCAATAGATAGGGGCAAGAACCGAACATTCCATCTTGTTAGGAGGAATATCAGATGAGTGGGATCAAGAAAGTGCTCGTTACAGACTACGTATTCCCCAACTTAGATCCGGAGAAGGCGATCATTGGAGCTGCTGGCGGAGAAGTCATATTCGCCGGAAAAGACGCCGATGATGCCAAGATCTTGGAGCTTGCCAAGGACGCGGATGCAATCCTCAACTGCTACAAGAAGATACCTGCCGAGCTTTACTCAACTGCAAGTAAGTGCAAGCTCATCGTAAGATACGGCATCGGCACAGACACCATAGACATCCCAGAGGCCACGAAGCACCATATTGCGGTGAGCAATATGCCCGACTATTGCATAGACGAGGTTTCAGACCACGCTTTGACACTCATACTAAGCAGCATAAGGAAGATCACCACTGCCAACAAGCTTATCAAGAGCGGAACTTGGAGCCTCGGTCCTTTGAAGCCGATAAGAAGACTTAAGACCCTCACGCTTGGTTTGCACGGCTTCGGCCGCATCCCGAGGATGGTAGCTGAGAAGGCGAAGTCATTCGGGTTTAAGATCATCGCCTGCGATCCGTACATTAGCAAGGAGTTGGCCGATAAGATGGGAGTCCAGACGGTAAGCTTCGATGAGCTTTGCGCAATGTCGGACGTCATATCGATACATGCCCCCCTTACGAAGGAGACCAGCGAGATATTCAACGGAGAAGCTTTTGCAAAGATGAAAGACGGTGTAGTGATAGTTAACACAGCAAGAGGCGGGCTTATAAAAGAAGCCGACCTGGTTGAGGCACTTAAGTCTGGCAAAGTCGGGGCTGCTGGCTTAGACGTAACCAATCCCGAGCCACCGGCAAAGAACAATCCGCTATTCGACTTCGATAATGTGACCTTCACACCGCATGAGGCATGGTATAGCGAGGAAGCGTTGGTAGAGCTACAGAACAAGGCAGCTGGCGAAATTGCCCGCTCACTTAAGGGAGAACCTCTCAAGTACCAACTCAATAAGCTCTAGGAAGGGTGCAGATGTATAAGACTGCCTGGAGAATTGCGCCTAGGGAGTATCCCGGGGTGCCCAATATTAGAGAGGCCGTCAAAGAAGCTCTAAGGAAGCCTTTGGGGATTGGCCTTGCTGAACTGGTCAAGCCTGGCAACAAAGTAGCGATTGCCGTGGATGATCTTACCAGGCCTACACCACAGGCGGAGCTTCTACCCGTCATCCTAGATGAGCTGGCAATGCTGGGCATCGACGAAAAGGACATAACAATTATCATCGGGCTCGGTGCGCACAGGCGCATGAGCAAGGCAGAGATCGAGACCCGTTTCGGGGCTGCAGCGCAGAGGGTAGGCGCAATAATCAACCACGATGTGGAAGACTGTATAGCGATAGGAAGGACCTCAACGGGTGGCGATATTGCCGTTAATAGGATTTTCTGTGAGGCTGATGCCAAAATTGCGGTTGGTTGCATTCTGCCCCACATATATGCGGGGTGGAGCGGCGGCGCAAAAATGATTCAACCTGGAATATCCAGCGTGAAGACCACAACGCACGTACACAGAATTGCCAATTTGCACCTTTACGAGATACTCGGCAATACCGAGAACCTCGTGAGAATTGAAATGGAACAGATAGCAGCACTTGCTGGTCTGAAATTCATTATCAATGTCGTGCTCAATGACAAAAACGAAGTTATCGCCGTCGTCGCTGGGGACACAGTGGAGGCTCACAGGAAGGGCGTCGGCAAAGCCGAGAAGGTTTACGGTTGGAACGGCTTGAAACCCGTGGACGTAGCGGTAGCGTACGCACCTGGTGTAGCAACAGACCTCTGGCAAAGCGCAAAGAGCCTTACGGTCGGTGCGATGGCAATCAAGCAGGGTGGAACTGTGGTGCTAGTCGCAGCCTGCCCCGAGGGGATTGCGCCTGGGCACCCGATAATAAAGGAATTGGGAACAGCCTCTTTCGAAGAGGTGCTGTACAAGGTAGATAATGGGCTCTTGGAAGATACGGTAGGGGCGTTGGTCCATATGACCATAGCCAAATGCCGGGAAAAAGGCAGGGTGATACTAGTGTCATCCGGCATATCAAAACAAGAGGCAACCTGTCTGGGAATGGAGTCAGCAGCCGATGTGGAAGAGGCATTGAGAATGGCCGTCAGCCGTTACAATGTTGCGCCTGAGGTCGGCTTCATAGAGTGCGCTGGCGAGTTGTCTATTTCAATTAAGGAGGAATACTGCAAATGAGCGAATGGAAAAAGGAAGAGCTAAACGGCAAACCTTGGTTCGACAATGAGAAATTCTGGGGATCCCCGCATAACTACTCGCCCAGTATCACGAAGCTTCTACCTAAGAGCGTCTATATCCATGACGTGACTCTCCGGGACGGCGAGCAGACCCCGGGAGTGGCATTCAAAGCTGACGAAAGAATAGTTATCGCCGAAGCCCTTAACGAATTGGGAGTGGCGAGAATCGAAGCCGGGATGCCCATAGTCTCCAAGGATATCGCCAACGGCATAAAGAAGCTCGTCAATATGAACCTCAAGTCGCAGGTAGTCGCCTTCGCCAGAGCACATAAGGACGACATCAATGCCTCTCTCGACTGTGGTGTTAAGGCAATCGTAGTAGAGCATACAGTAAACCCGTACCTTTGCAGATGGGGCTATGACCTCACAGAGGACAAGGTAATCGAGAGGCTCATCACCAGCGTCAGGATGGCTAAGGACAATGGTCTGCATACAACGTTCATGGGTTGGGACTTCTTCAGAGCCCCGCTCGATTTCTCCAAGAAGATCTACACAGAAGTAGTCAAGAACGCACATCCCGACGCCCTTACATTAGTAGACACCCTCGGCGTTGCCACACCGGCAGCAGTCCAGGAGACCTTCGTCGAGTTCAGGAAGATGTTCCCCGATATGGTGCTTGAGTTCCACGTGCATAACGACTATGGTATGGCAGTAGGCGCAGTCCTCGCAGCAGTGATTGGCGGCGCAAACGGCATCCACACCGCAATGAACGGCATAGGCGAGAGGACCGGCAACGTTGCGACAGAGGAAGTCTGTATGGCCCTTGAAATGCTCTGGGGCATAAAGACCGGCGTAGACACCACCAAGTTCATGTATGTCAGCAAGATAGTGGAGGAGATCTCCAAGTTCAAGCTCGCCAAGAACAAGCCCATAGTCGGCGAACACCTCTTCGATATCGAATCCGGCGTTGTTACCCATATCGTCAACGAGATGAATAAGCAGGGCTTCAAGCCTGTTATGACACCGTTCACACCCGAAATGGTTAATCAGAAGCCCGTCCGTTTCGTCCTTGGCAAGGGATCAGGAAAGGTCACCATTCTACAGCATTTGGACAAGCTTGGTATCAAGTGCACTGATGAGCAGGCAGACGAGATAACCGAAGAAGTCAAGGCCTACGGAAGAGTCATGAAGGCTCTACTCAGCGATGACGACCTCGTAAGAATAACTAAGCGCATCCTGGCAAAGTAAGGGTCCAGCTAAAAAAGAAAGGAGTCTAAAAAAGAATGAAGCTGAACAGAATTCTAGTTGCATTCTCAATCCTGGCGCTAATGATGGTAGCGACAGTAGGAGCAGCAGCTCCGAAGACTTACAAAATCGCCCATCTATCGCCACTGACCGGCTCCGCATCATCCTACGGCTACTACATGGTAAACGCCGCCAAGATGGCCGTTGAGGAAATCAACGCCAAAGGTGGAGTCAACGGAGTAATGCTGGAGTACATGGAAATCGATGAGACTTCCAACTCGGCTCAAGCCATTGACGCAGCTTACAAGGCAGTCGCATGGGATCCGCTAGTAATACTAGGCCCCAACCGCTCCGGCGGTGTACTTGCCGCAGAGTTCGTATGGAAAGAGGCCAAGATCCCCACAATAACCGACGGAACGAGCGCTGAGACAACTAGGAAGGGCAACCCCTATACTTTCAGGATGCAGATCTCCTCTGAGTATTGGATCCCGTTGCTCGTCCGTACGGCCGTTGAAGTATACAAGTCGAAGAAGATTGCCGTCATGTACGGCCTCAATGACTATTCCAAGGCCAACTGGGTTGCCACTGAACCCGCGATGAAGAAGTACGGCATCACCCCAGTAACGGTTCAGACGTTCAACGACGGCGACCAGGACTTCACAGCCCAGCTGCTGAAGGTAAAGGCCTCCGGCGCCGATGCTCTGTTCGTATACTCCTACACGCCTGAAATCGGCATGATCCTCAAGCAGAGGGCCGAGCTTGGTATGCCTAACCTGCTCGTATTCAGCGAGCGCGCGGCAAGCGTCCCCTCAGTTGAGGACCTCGCTGGCACCAAGAACTATGAGGGTCTCGTCTGCACAACCACCCTGTCCCCCGGAGACCCAAGGCCAGGCGTGCAGAAGTTCATTAAGGACTACGAAGCCAAGTATAAGCACATCGTATCCTCGACGCATATCAATCACTACGACTCCGTATACATCGTAGCTGACATTATCAAGAGGGTCGGTCCCGACCGTGAGAAGATCAGGCAGGAACTCGCCAAGCTGGATTACGTAGGCGTACTAGGCCACTATGTAGCCGATAAGGAAGGCAACTTCGTACACACCATGTACACCCAGGTCCGCGAGAACGGCAAGTGGAAGCTGCTCTTGACGGAGGAGTATCCGGTAGTAAGGTAGTCTAGTAACAGTCGCCCGGCGCGGGTAACCGCGCCGGGTAACCTTGCTTATCGTAAGGAGGCTTAAGCCCTTGAACCTCACAACTTTGATTCAATTGGTTATCAACGGACTGGCCATGGGCCTTCTCTATGCGCTTCCCGCGCTGGGCATCTCCCTTATCTGGAACGCCTCCGGGCTTTTCAACTTCGCTCAAGGGGACCTGCTTACATTTGGGGCATACATCATGCTATCGCTCTTCAGCAAAGTGGGCCTGCCTTACGTGCTGTCCTTCCTGCTCACATTTCTGCTTTTGGGTTCGATAGGCTACATACTCAGCTCAATCTACTTCTACCCGATGTTCCGGGCTAGGATAAACCCCCAGATCATACTAATAGGCACGGTCGCCCTTTCTGTATTCATAAGGAATGCGATCCTTCTAATCTGGGGCCCCCATGCTCAGTCCTACCAGAACCCGTTCGGCTCGTCCGCCATCCAGTTTGGCGAGGTATATGTCATGCCGCACATTTTCGGCATATTCATAATAGTCACCCTGCTGTTGGGCGCTTTACAGCTGTTCCTCAGGGGCACGATCACAGGCATCGGCATGAGGGCGGTCGCCCAAAGGCCCGTAGCCTCGTCTCTGATGGGAATAAAGAACAACAGGATGGTGGCCCTCACATTCTTCATGTCGACAGGCATAGCTGCTGTGTCAGGCATATTGATCGCCCCAATACTTCCTCTGACGCCTGAAACCGGCGGCATGATAGCCATCAAGGCCTTCGCTGCGGTACTTATCGGAGGCCTGGGAAGCTTCTCAGGAGCGCTCGTAGGAGGCATAGCCGTCGGCATAACCGAGATGGTTTTTGCCACCTTGCTGGCTCCGACCTACAAGGACGTCTTCATATTCATAGTCCTTGCGATATTCCTGGTATTAAGGCCCGGCGGCATATTCAGGGCCCAGATATCAGAGAAAGTGTAGGAGGGGTCACATGCGTGCAGTGTTAAAGTTTTTGAAGGACAAAGCATTCTTCGCCCTGGCGCTGTTCCTTGTGATCGCACCTTATGTGATGCAGCGCTACCAGTTCTACATCCTGCAGCGCGGGGTGCAGAACTCGATACATGTGCTGGGCTTGGTCATACTAGTAGGCTTCACGGGCCTTCTGTCATTGGGTCATGCGGGCTTCGTGGCGCTGGGGGCCTACGCCTACGGGATTGCAATGGTGAAGCTGGGGCTTCCTGTATGGGCGGCGCTCATTATAGCGCCCCTATTCTCTATGCTCATCAGCATGTTGCTGGCATATCCTTCCTTCAAGCTATCGGGCCCGTTCCTAGTGGTTATCACGATAGCCTTCGGCGAGATAGTGAGGATATTGATACTTAACCTGCAGGGCATCACAGGAGGTCCTTACGGACTGACGGGGTACAAAGTGCTCTTCACAAACTCCAAGGTGCTCTACTACGTCATGCTCGGAACATTGTTCCTGCTTGCCCTGTTTGTTCGGAGGCTCGGCAACTCCAGAATCGGACTTGCTTTCAAGGCAATCAAGGAGGACGAGGTCGCAGCAGACGTCATGGGCGTAAACGTCAGGAAGCACAAGCTCATGGCATTCATGCTAAGCTCGGCGCTGGCCGGCCTTTCAGGCGTGTTCCTTGCGAGCCTTACAAGGTACATCAACCCAGACTCGTTCACGTTCGCGGAGAGCTCGACCTACCTTCTGATGGTGGTCATGGGCGGTATGCAGAATGTGTTCGGCGCGATAACCTCGACCATAGTCATCACAGCGCTCCCTGAGGTGTTGAGGTTCCTTGCGCGCAGCAGGCTGCTTATATACTCACTAACGCTTCTGGTATATCTCAGGATGTACGGCAACAAGGGCGGCCTACTGCAGATGTTCGGCATTAAGCCCAAGAAGGCGAATATAAATACAGGTTCGAGGAGCTGAGACTATGGAACTACTAAGGACTGAGGGCATAGTCAGGAAGTTCGGCGGCCTTGTGGCTGTCAGCGAACTTTGCGTGAACGTCAACGAGGGCGAGATAGTGGCACTTATCGGTCCCAACGGTTCAGGAAAGACCACAGCCCTGAACCTCATCACGGGCATCTACTCATGCGATGAGGGAAAGATACTGCTGAAGGGCCAGGAGATCCAGAGCGCGGCCCCCTTCTCGATAACGCAGAAGGGAATAGCCAGGACCTTCCAGAACATAAGGATACTCGAGTCCCTCTCCGTTTTCGACAACGCGAGGCTTGGAACCATATTCTCCACGAAGTCCAACCTGCTGGACATCGCCCTTGAGACGCCAAGGTTCAGAAGGGAGAAGAAGGCGGTGACAGAGGAGGTCAACAAGGTCCTGGATTTCGTGGGACTTCTGGACCAGGCGAATGAGATTGCCGCCAACTTGCCTTACGGCAAGAAGAGGGCGCTTGAGATCGCAAGGGCGCTTGTAACGAAGCCCAACCTGCTTCTTCTGGACGAGCCCGCGGCTGGTCTGAATACGCAGGAAGTCTACAACCTAATGGAGCTCATTAAGAAGATAAGAGGCCTTGGCATCACCATATTCCTGGTAGAGCATAGGATGGAGCTAGTCGGCGGCCTCGCTGACAGGGTCTACGTGCTCAACTACGGCAAAAAGATCTGCGAGGGCCCGTTCTGCGACATCAAAGAGGACACCTCCGTCATCGAGGCGTATCTCGGCAAGAGGAGGCAGGTCGATGCTAAAGGTAGATAAGGTCGTAGTCGCCTACGGCGTAGCCCCGGTAATCCATGAAGTCTCGCTTACCGTCCCCGACGGCAAGATCGTAACGCTCCTCGGTGCCAACGGCGCCGGCAAGTCTACGATACTGAAGACCATATCCGGCCTCTTGAAGCCCATAAGCGGAGAGGTAACATTCGACGGAGCGGTAATATCAAAGGAGCCGCCCGAAGCGATAGTAAAAAGAGGTATAGCTCACGTTCCGGAGGGAAGGCTCGTGTTCCCCGGGCTCACTGTGCTTGAGAACCTGAAGATGGGATCCTACGTGATAAGGCACAAGCGGAAGAACCTCAAAGAGAACTTAGAAAAGGTGTATGAGCTGTTCCCCAGGCTACTTGAGAGGAAGAACCAGACCGCCGGTACGCTATCAGGCGGAGAGCAGCAGATGCTCGCCATCGGCAGGGGCCTCATGAGCGAGCCTAAGCTTCTTATGCTTGACGAGCCGTCGCTGGGGCTTGCTCCCGTAATCATCGACAGCATCATCGACAAGATAATCGAGATCAACAAGCAGGGGATGACCATCCTCCTGATAGAGCAGAACGCGCATCTGGCCCTTGAAGTCTGCGACTATGGTTACTTGCTTTCTGTCGGCAACATAATGATGCACGGCGAGAAGCAGAAGCTGGTGAGCGAAGAGGGCATGATTAATGCCTATCTGGGCGGAGGCAAGCAGGAGGCCGTCTGATGAAGATCCTTATATGCAATGTGGGTAGCACTTCATTGAAGTACCGCCTGTTCGAGGACACTGCATGGGAATGCATATCAAAGGGCAAGGTGGAGAGGATCGGCAGCGATAGCTCCACCTTCCAGTTTTCATTGCTCAATGGGGCAGTCCAAAGCGGCACAGTCGCGATAACGGACTATGAGTCCGCGATATCCCTGATGCTAGAGCACCTGGTGGGGGCTGCAGCTCCGCTAAAAAGCCTGGAAGAGCTGTCTGCCGTAGGCTTCAAGGTAGTGCACGCTAAGGGCATAACTGGCGTGCAGCTGCTGGATGAGCGGGTCATAAAGGCCATGGAGGACTACAACTCCATAGCGCCTGCGCATAATCCCCCCTATATAAAGGCCATTAAGATATTCTCCAAACTTCTTCCCGGAGTGCCGATGGTGGGAAGCTTCGAGACCGGCTTTCATTCCAGGATGCCGAGATGCGCATATCTCTACGGCATACCCTATGAGTGGTATGAGAAGTACGGTATAAGAAGGTACGGATTTCACGGGGCATCGCACCAGTACGTATCGGAGAGGATCACGGCGCTTCTCGGTCACAGGCCAAAGAGGCTTATTACATGCCACCTTGGCGGAAGCTCATCGCTTTGCGCCATCAAGGACGGCGTATCTATAGATACTAGCCTTGGCTTCTCTCTTCAAAGCGGCGTCGAGCACCAATACAGGTGCGGGGACATCGATTCATTTATCATGCCGTTTCTTATGAAAAGCGCAGGTATGAGCGAGGAAGATATCGAGATTGGCATGACGAAGAAGGGCGGCTTAGCCGGAATCTCCGGGCTGTCGGGAGACATAAGGGACCTTGAGGAGGCTTCGGGGGCCGGCAACGACCGCGCCCTTGCGGCGCTCGAAGTGTTCGCCTATGAGGTGAAGAAATACATAGGGGCATATGCCGCGGCTTTAGGAGGCGCCGATGCCATCTGCTTTGCAGGCGGAATCGGTGAAAACGGTTCAAAGATGCGCGCAAGGATTCTGAAAGGTATGGAATACCTGGGTATCGAGATAGACGAAACAAAAAATTACGAGCTCAAGGGCGAAGGGGAGATTTCTGCGCCTGAATCCAAAGTGAAGGTCTTCATAATCCCGACCGATGAAGAGCAGATAGTAGCTAAGCTAACAATAAACCTTGTAAAAGGGGCATAGTTGCCGGTTGTCCGGTAGAGGAGCAAAAATGGACAAGCGTACATTGATGATTAATGAGGAAGACAACGTTGCGACTGCTATGCAAAAGATCATGCCAGGAGACAAGCTGGACGGTTACGTCGCCCTTCAGGTGATACCGTTCGGGCACAAGGTTTCGGTAGTCCCGATTATGAAGGGAGAGCACATTATCAAATATGGCGAAGTGATAGGGGTCGCCAGCGTCGATATAAGAGCTGGTGAACACGTGCATATTCACAACATGGATGGGATCAGGGGAAGAGGGGATGTTTACTCAGAACCGGGTCATAAGGAGTAGACAATGAATCAAAATACAAACCAGTTCATGGGGTACCTCAGGGAGAACGGCACAGTCGGCGTTAGGAACTACGTTTTAATCCTACCTACCGTAGTTTGCGCCAATGCCACTGCAAGATCGATTGCTTCCATGGTGCCGGGCAGCACCGTTGTAACTCACCAGCACGGTTGTGCCCAGCTAGGAGCGGATTTTGCGCAGACACAAAGGACGCTTATTGGCTTAGGAAAGAACCCTAATGTCAGATCTGTACTTGTTGTGGGGCTCGGCTGCGAGAACATGGAAGGTGAGGTTGTCGCGGTTTCAATTGCAACAACTGGCAAGAAAGTAGAGCTCATCACCATACAGAAGCTTGGCGGCACATTGAAGGCAACCGAGCTGGGAGTTCGCATCGCATCTGAGATGATGCGATCAAAGTCAACCGACTTAAGGGTCCCAGTAGGAATAGAGAAGCTTACGCTCGCACTCGAGTGCGGGGCCTCTGATTCGACTTCGGGAATAACAGCTAACCCCGCAACCGGGATTGCTGTGGATATGCTTGTCGAAAAGGGAGGCTCAGCCATACTCTCAGAGACTCCGGAAATGATAGGAGCGGAACACATTCTGGCCAAGAGATGCTTCTCGATAGTAGTTAAAGACGCCTTGTACGGTATTATCGGAGATGCTGAGAGGGGCATAAGTGGCATGGGCGTAGACGTTAGAGGCTCGAATCCGACACCTGGGAATATTGCAGGTGGCTTAAGCAGCATAGAGGAGAAGTCCCTTGGTTGCATCTACAAGGCTGGGTCTGGCAAGATAATGCAGGTAGTCAGATATGCCGAGACACCCACCGAGAAGGGTCTTGTTATAATGGACACACCAGGTCATGATGTAGAATCGATGACAGGGATGGCTGCAGGTGGTGCTCAGGTTTGCGTTTTCACGACCGGCCTTGGCGCAGTAACAGGATTTCCTATAATGCCTGTCATCAAGGTATGCGGCAATCCTAGGACAAGCGCCTTCATAAGCGATAACATTGATATCGACGCGGGCCAAGTGCTAGATGGCAAGGCTAGCCTCCAGCAGGTGGCGGAGCAGATTTTATGCGAGGTCATGGAAGTCTCGTCGGGCAAAGCCACCAAGGCTGAGAGCCTCGGATATGCAGACATCGCGATTAACAGAATCGGCCCTACTACATGATTGTAGATAAGGAAATGAGGGATTCTTCGGAAAGGTACAGAATGCAGAAGTTCAAGAAATGGGTCGAAGAGAACGGCTTGAGGTTCGCTTTCTTCAGAAGCTGCGATATCGACATGGCGGTGTCTAGGGTACGCAACCTTGCTCCTGCCATAGACCAGGTGATCTTCAATAGGTATTTCGAAAGCTTCAAGACGTCTGGCGAGCTTGGGCTTTCAGCGGAAGAGCTGGCTCTCATTATCTACATCCCCAAGGAAGTCCGCACTGTTCAGTTCGAACTCTGCGATAAACGATATGAGGCGAGCATCCCACCGCCCATATACTGCGATGAACCTTCCGATATCGATGAGTTCGACAAGGCGGTGAACGATAGGCTCGACGGTAAAGCAAGACCAGTAAGATTGCCCATGAAATCATTGAGCGTGCTGCTTGGCATCTCACGCTATGGCAGGAACAACATCACCTATATCGATGGATTAGGAAGCCTTTTCATCATGCGATCTTATGCGGTGAAGGGGCTTGATGAGAACGATATCGAAATCAGCAAGCCGCTGGGTGGGTTCATCGATGAGGACTTGCAATGCCCGGAGTGCGATGGCTGTTTCGCATGTATTGCCTCATGCCCTACAGGCGCTATCTCAAACGATCGTTTCCTATTGCATGCTGAGAGGTGTATGACCTACCATAACAAGAATGACAAGGAATTTCCAGCATGGATTGACGGAAGCTCTCACAATTGCATCTTCGGATGCCTTCAATGCCAAGTCTGCTGCCCGATGGATTTTGGCAAGCTAATCAAGAAGCCATCGGGAGTAGTTTTCGATGAAGATGAGACCAGGTACCTTGTAGGAATCCACGAGACTTCTGAAGTCAAGGCCATCGAGGCAGGAATTGAAAGTAAGCTCGCAAAACTGGGCATAGCATATCTGAGAGAGTTGATGCCAAGAAACCTAAGAGCCCTCTTCGCAAGCGGGAATCTTATAAACACGGAGCCAAAGTTGGAGGAAACTGATGCCAAGTAAAAGAAGTCAACAACTTCTAGGCTACCTTTTCATAATGTTCACTGGGGTGATGTTCGGCTCGTTGGAAGTCGCTTCCAAGCTTGTGCCCCATATAAACCCATTCCAGATGAACTTCGTTCGTTTTTTGATCGGAGGGCTAGTCATCATACCGTTCGCATTGTACGAAGTTAGATCCAGGAAGCTCAAAGTAAGCTTCGGAGATATCGTCTATTCAGGGTTCCTGGGGTTGATCTTGGTCGGTTTCTCCATGACGCTCATGCAGGTAGGAATATCGAAAGTGCCTGCACCTCAGGTAGCTTTTATATTCGCCTCTAACCCGATAATCATCGCTGTGCTCGCGGCCTTCATATTAAAGGAGAAGCCGGGGTTGTTCACCTTCATATTCATAGCACTGGGCATGACAGGCATAGTGTTCATTGTCGACCCCTTCCAGAAATCATTCAACCTGGACGTGTTATACCCTATAGCGGCTGTGACCCTTATGGGGACCTATATAGTGCTTGCTAGGAAGCTGTCCATGAGGCTTGGAAGCCTATATGTAACTGGTACGGCGATAATCCTGGGAACAATAGGATTAGGCATATTCAACCTGATTATCGGAAAGGGGTTATTCTCTGACATAAGGCCTGCGGATGTTCCTATCGTTTTCTTCATGGGGGCGTTCATCTCAGGGCTTGCGTACGTTACCTATTTCAAGGGTATGGAGTTCATTAACACGAGCACGGGCAGCATTACATTCTTTTTAAAGGCCATAACTGCGACTGTACTATCCATATTGGTACTGAAGGATACCCCTGCGTTGTCCACGTACATAGGTGCAGCTTTCATCTTGGCCGGTACCGTGGTCCTAATAATCTCAAACAACCGTGCAGTTCGGTAAAGAAGTAGCGTAAAGACGTCACTACAATACTAAGAATGGAGGTAATCTGAATGCCAATCATCGAGGTTAAGGTGCTTGAAGGTAAGTCCATCGAGCAGAAGCGCAAGGTGGCGGAAGGAATTACTCAGGTGTGCATAAACGAGTTCGGTGTAGCTCCAGATGCGGTAAGGGTAATCTTCACGATTATGAGGAAGGAAGACTTTGCGGTCGCTGGAAAGCTTAGAAGCGACAGCTAGTAGCATCAAATAGCTGGGAGCAAGAGAAGGTGCGACCCCAAAGCCCTCTTTTTCATACTATATGCTTCACATCTTGAGAGGCAGTCGGAGAGAGGGTTGCTTATGGTGGTTCTTGGACCTTAGAACGTACGAGGGAGAATTCTCCATAATGGTGACCTGCCCCCGAAGCTAGTGGCATCCAAGGGGGAAGGTCACTTCGCTTATGCAGACGCTGCCTCCTTTGCATATTCTGAGTGCGCCTCTATGTCCACTTAGGGGGGATCATATCAACCCGCCCCTACCTTTCCTGTTTTACTTGTTCATAACGCACTTCCACCTGATAATAGGACCTTATGTGCCGAAAGCCGCAGGCGATTGCGGTCCTGAAAGAAGGGGTGTTATCGGAGTAGCAGTTCCAGCCAACTTTCTGCATGCCATGGTCGCTGCACTCCACGAGGAACCTGTCTGTAAGGGCTTTGGCTATGCCGCGCCCTCTGTGATCTTCCAGGACTTCTATCCCTATCTCGCATCCGACCGAACACATATACTCGCTCAGGCACCATCCGGCCAGAGCGTTTCCGTGAATCGCAGCAACTCCCAGGAAACCGTCGGATTTCTTTGTCATGCTGTCGAAGCGGTAAGCGCATTCAGATCTGAGAAGGTCAATATCCGATATCGTGTCGTCTCTCAATAGGTCATTTTCGACATCTGCGAAGCGGTAGCCCTCGATTAGAGGGTGAGGCATCGATTCGAAAGGCAGGGAAGCCTCAAGATACTCCCTGCCCCGTGCAGTATGCGCAATTCCCTTCAGCATCCCCGACAGGGCGTCACCGATGGTTCGGTCGAATGCCCGCACGATCGCCCTGTCATGGGCGTGCCCCTCGAGCTTTCGCAAGGACACCTCTTTTCTGACGAACTTTCCGAGGAAATCTGCGTCCTGCTGTGTGTTTATTGATCCGGCCAGGTAGAGCTTGTTCTCAAACCTTATCGCCCCGAAACGAGGGTTCTCTTCGTCGTCCACCCAGGCATCGCAATCTTTTATCCCCTCAAGCACCGCAACAAGGCGGACTATCCGGGAGCTGTCCCCGAGCAGTTCGATTACCTGCCTTATAGTTTTCCTTCGGAAATGCATCTTCTGCCTCCGCGCCTGAAAAGGGCTTTGGCAACCACGCCCCATAGGCGCTTTTTGCCATTATGAACCGGACTGGGGCTTTTTTCAACTGCCAGACAGGGCGACGGGCTGCGTTAATTGCAGCCCGTCACTGCATTTACCCTTCTTGCTACTTGGCAGGCATATCGGGCCTCTCAAGCTCACCATAGGCCTTAAGAAGGATGCCTATCTGACCTGAGAGCCTCTCCATGCGCCTCATCCAGGAAGCTAGCTGGACCATGCCCTCTTCGCTAAGCATGTAGACCCGCCTTGCCGGACCTGTGCCGCTTGTGTCCCACTCGGAGTAGGTGAAACCCATCATGTCCATCCTTCTGAGGGTGCGATAGACAGCTGCCTGATCCATCTCAGTGTCTGCAACAGATAGCCTGGATGCCTCCTGGGCTATCTGGTACCCGTGCGCCTTTCCCAGCTTTGCAAGGGCTATGGCGACTACAGGCACCATGAACCTGAACATCTTGCCGAGCCCGTGTCCCTCCATGCCCCCCTCAATGCCGCGCATCCTGCCCAACCCGAAACCGCCTCTTGCTCCGTGCATGATATCACTCCTTTAAGTGTCATTAACATCTATATACATTAAGCATAATGATGTGTCAATAGAGAAAGTAAAGCGATGGCGTTGACACGGAAGCTTTGCTGTGCGATTTTCATATTGAGGTGATCGAATGATTGAGATAAGGGGCAGGGTTCCCCTCGAGAAGTACTCCGGTTTCTTACCAGTCTCTTCTGACACAAAGGTAAGGCAGCTCTTCGACATCCTCGGCATCCCCGAGGATCTCAGAGGTTACATACTTGCCATAAGAAACGGCAAGATAATCCAGCACAGCGACATTGTTGCGGACGGAAGCGCAATCGATCTGATTATTATCCCCGAGGGCGGTTGATCCTCGAAGGCATCCGAAAAACATGTGAAATGTGCCGCTGAAAAGGCGGCACATCTCTTATACCTGAAGGAATATGTCAACAGATGAAGAAACATACTCCGACGGGCCGACAGCCCGTAAAAGGAGTGAGGCATATGGCAATGAGGATGATCAAATTCCTCGCGGCGGCTATCCTTCTATCAATGCTAACCGGCGCAGCCGCCGGAGCGCCTGTTCCTGTGACGCCCCTGATAAACCTTCCGCCTTCTGTCCTTACTACGAAGATAACCAGCCTTGCCCTCTCAAACCTCATAACCATGGGCGATGTCGAGGGGACCACCTTCGGGGCATCAAGAAACCAGATGGTGGCTCTTGACGCTGAGGGCAAGGTGACAAGGACCATAGCGATACCGATAGAGCAGCCCGCAGGCATATCGGCATATACGGCGGGCAAGGCGATAGTGGGCGACGCTGGGACCGGCTCGGTTTTCTCGGTGGACGTCAGGTCAGGCCAGGCGATTAAGCTGCTGGACTTAAGGTCCACCCAAGCCGGAAGCCTGATTGCAGGCGATATCCTGAAAAGCGGCAGGCTTTCGAGCGTGGCATTCGACGGCAAATATGTATACGTGGCGATATCGGCAGGATACTCAAGCTCCATTTTCGCGGTCGACCCTGCGACCAACAGGGCGCTCATGCAGGCATGGTCGCCTGGAGACGAACCGACCGCCATGCAGTTCACGGCAGGAAACCTCTATGTGCTGGACGGGGCGAACGGACAGCTGAGGCTCTATGATTCCGCGTTCAAGCTAAGCATGCAGTCCATCGACCTTGCAGTACCCGATGCGAAAGGCATAGTCATAAGGGGCAACGAAGTAAGGGTGCTCTCGCCTACGGAAAGGAGCATCACCCTTCTTAAGCCGGACCTGAACCTTCTCAAGATACAGCTGATAGAACCGGTCTGGCGGCCGATAGATGTGGTGATCGGCCCCATACTCACACTTGCGAGGCACTATGCCCTCCTTATCTGCGGCGATGTCGCCGAGAGCGGGTACGATGAGTTCTGGAACGACACCGTATGGATGTACAAGACGCTTCTTGACGCAGGGTACAAGGAGGACAATATTTATGTCCTCTATGGCTGGGGAAACGATTACATCTCAGCCAATCCAAACTACAAGCACGCCAGCAAGGTCACCGACTTCCCGGCTACAGTCGCATGGGTGAACAAAGTCCTGAACGGCTTGAAGAACGGAGACTCCTCCATAGGGGTCAACAAGCTGACGGCGAATGACAGCCTGTTCATTTGGGTGTTCGACCATGGAGGAGGGGGAAACCCCGCATACTTCTGCCTTAGAGACGGAGTGTATTACGATTCGGATTTCGCCAACAGCCTGAACCCCCTTCCTTACAGCAAGAGGGCGATTTTCATGCAGCAGTGCAGAAGCGGAGGCTTCCTGGACAACATGCAGAATGACAGGAGCTTCGTGTCTACAGCCTGCCTTTGGAGCGAGAATGCGCACAGGTCAGATTCGGAGAATGAAACCTACGGAGGGAAAATATACCATCACGGCGAGTACAATTACTATGTAATAAGCGCTTTGGCAGGCAAGACCGCGACTGGCGCCTCCGTGAACGCGGACAGCAACGGAGACGGCAAGATAAGCGCCAGGGAGATGCACCAGTTCATGAGCGCCAGGGAGAATCAGCCCGAGACCCCGCAGATATGGGACAGCTTCGGAATAGGTAGCAGCTTCGCGGTGAAGTAATGCAACAGAAAACCGAGCCACAGGAACCCGGCTGAGCATCAGGAAGCGGCAGGTCAGGACCTGCCGCTTTCCTTCTTGTTCTTGTACATAAGCTCGTCAATCCTTCTTAGGAACTGCTCCGCCGTCATCTTCGACTCCGGCATGTATATCGACCAGCCGTAGCTAAGGACCAGAGGGAAAGGAAACCTTTCAAGCCTGTTGAAGTCGTTGAAGCTCTCCCTTATCCTTTCAACGGTCCTTGTCAGGGCCTCATCCGAGCTCATCTTGGGAGCTATGACCAGGAATTCATCGCCGCCGTACCTGGCGATGAAGTCGTCTGACCTGAGGCTTCTTTTCAGTATGTCCGCGGTGACTCTAAGCGCCTCATCGCCGGTGCTGTGGCCGTACTTGTCATTTATCTCCTTGAAACCGTCTATATCCATGAATATTCCGCTGAAGCCTCCATCCTTGGAGGCGGATCTGATCTGGGAGTTGAGGAAGGAATCTATGTCCCGCCTGTTAGACACCCCCGTCAGATAATCGGAACCCAGCTCAGTCTCCTGAAGGTTCATATAGGTGAATAGGAGCATAAGCGTCACTCCTGCCCACATCGACGGCATGCCGTAAAGGAAAGCCTGCAGTATGCCGCCTGCAGTTGGAGGAACATTGAAAAGCAGGAGGGTATAAAAAGCCCTTTTAGAAAATCTCCGCCTGTTCAGATAGGTTATGCAAAGTGAGTAGAAGATATAAAGGGTATACATGGCGGCAATCAGCGCGAAACCAGGCCCTCTTTCATATACATTTGCGCTGTCTACGCTGAACATGAAACCCGTGTAAGCCGTAGCGAGAGTCGGGATCACCTGCACAAGCCCCGGGATGATGAGGATTGCATTGAGAGTTCTGTTCCATACCGTGTCCCCGAATATCTTGGAATGCAGGTAGACTATCCATAGATAGAAGGCCAGAGCCCCCGATGTATAATAAGCGATGTTGAAAGCGTAGTTCAGAAGGATGCAATAAGGATGTGGCCTCTTGTCTACCGCCCAGGCAAGGGCTTCGAAGGCGATGACAAGGATGGTGGCATAGATAAGCCGTATAAATGGCCTCTGCTTATGCGACCTCAGCTCGTTCTGATTCCTTATGCCGGTGAGTATAGCCCCCAGAATCATCATTGAGAAGAGGCTCATGCTCACCTGAAGAATCGTATACATGGGATCCTCCGGTGATACGATTGTTTGACTTTACAAATACTTTACTACATCCTGCGTTTGAATACCTGCACATACTGATGCTGCCCATGGATTATAATACGAGTATCGTCAGTGAGGTGATCTGATGGAAAACCCGGCGAGGGATGCTTCGAAGGCGAAGCTATTCAAAGGAGCTGCCATACTTGCGGCTGCCAGCCTGTTTGCAAGGGTCCTGGGGGCAGTGTACCGCATACCTCTGGCCAACATGCTTGGAGACGAGGGCATGGGTCTGTTCGAGATGGCAAACCCCATATACTTCTTCCTGCTTTCGATATCCGTATCGGGCATACCACTTGCCATATCGAAGCTCATAGCTGAGAAGAAGGCAAAAGAGGACGGCCTGGGGGCAAGCAGGGTAGTGAAGGTCGCAGTGGCAATGATGGCAGCGGCAGGGCTTGCCGCGAGCCTCTCGCTTTTCATCCTTGCTCCCTATATTGCAGAGAGGGTCTTCCACGATCCAAGGTCGGTTCTTCCCCTGCGGGCGATTTCACCTGCGCTTGCGTTCATGACGGTCATGTCTGCGATGAGGGGCTACTTCCAGGGGATGCAAAGAATGGGTCCATCGGCTGTCTCCCAGATGATCGAGCAGGTGGCTAGGGTGGCCTTCATGCTGCTTATGGCGATGCTGCTTCTCCCGAAGGGCATCGAATACGGCGCGGCTGGCGCTGCAAGCGGTGCTGCAGTTGGCGCCTTCATGGGGATGGGCTTCCTGCTTATGGCCTACTACCTTCTCAGGAAAAGGACTGACTACCACATACCACGCGGGAATGCCGCTCAAGAATCCGGCAAGGGCATAGCCTACAGGATACTGAGGCTTGCCGTGCCGGTGTCGATAACAGGATCCCTGGCATCGATAAAAAGCGTCATAGATGCGGCTATCGTGCCTGGAAGGCTCGCTCGCGCCGGGTTTGCCCAAAGCGAGGCCACCGCGCTCTACGGCCAGTTCAACGGCATGGCCTATCCTATAGTGTACTTCCCCACTTCAATAACAGCCGGCATAGCATCTGCCGCCGTGCCTTCAATTGCGGAATGCCACGCCAGGGGGGATGCAGCAGGAATCCGCGAAAGGTCGATATATGTCCTGAAGCTGACCAGCATAATCGCCATACCGGCAACAGCGGGGCTGCTGGTCCTGGCCTCCCCTATTACCTCCCTGCTGTACGGAAGGCCGGATGTAGGCCCGATTCTCGCAACGCTTTCGGCGGCGAGCGCCCTTCTGTGCCTGCAGCAGACCAGCGCGTCCATATTAAGCGGAATGGGGTTCGTTGCAGACCCTCTAATAAGCGCGCTCATAGGGGTGCTGGCGAAAATCGCCCTTGAGTTCTGGCTGACGTCCATGCCCGGGCTCAATGTGAAGGGGGCTGCCATCAGCACGGTGGTCGGATCGCTTATTACAGTTGTGATTAACCTCATGAGGGTTGAGAAGAGGCTTGGCATAAAGGTGGGCTATGCCAAAGCATTCTCGGGTCCGATGGTAGCCTCACTGATCATGGGTGCCGCAGTATTCGCGTTCAGGGCGCTTGCTTTGCGGCTCTTGCCCGAAGGCAGGCTCATAACAGTTGCAGCGGTGGGAGTAGGAGGCGCGGTCTATGCCGCAGCAGTGCTTCTCATGGGCATAATGACTGCAGAGGAGCTGGAGGCTATACCGCTTATGGGAAGGCATGCGGCAAGGCTTTCGTCCAAATTGGGGGCAAGGAGGGGCAGATGATGCTAAACGAGCTGGCAGCAAGGCTCAATGACACCGCCGTAAGGCACGGATGGTGGGATGAGGACAAGCCTTTTCCGGAGGTGATAGCCCTTTGCCATAGCGAGCTGTCTGAAGCCCTGGAGGAGTACCGGGCGCACAGAAGGCTGGATGAGGTCTATTTGAACGGCGGCAAACCGGAGGGGATACCGGTAGAGCTGGCTGACTGCATGATAAGGATACTTGATTTCTGCGGAAGGCATGGCATCGACATAGATGCAGCCCTGGAGGCTAAGGCTGCCTATAACGAATCAAGGCCATTCAGGCACGGCGGAAAGAGGATCTGATAGGCAAGGCATAATGGCGAAGGACTCATTAAGGCGCTGCGGCGTAGGATGGGTTGCCTGCGGCGCCTTAAAGCTGCTTGAAACCCCTGACCTTAAGAAGAAACAGCGAGGCTGACATTATTAGAAGCCCTGTCACGGCGGGGAAGTAGAACACGAGGTCCATATTCGCACGCGCCACAAGGCTGAAAAGTGCAAGGCTTATTGGAGACAGAAGCGATGTAATGAAATGTGTGAAAGCGGTCATCTTTCCCCTCATGTTGTCAGGGGTATGCGAAAGCAGGAGCACACCGGCGTTTATCGTTATGATGACCATCATGAAGCCAGAGACCACGCTAATAGCGTAGAACCACCAAAGTGTGGGGATCATTATCCAGGAGATAAGCGCTAATCCTATGCCTATGCCCGCAAGGACTATCATGGGCGAGCGCCTTCTGGGGTTCTTCATCGTACCCATCATCACAGACCCGGTAATGCTCCCGATGCTAAGAAACGTCATCACGAGCCCAAGCTCGGTAGCCGTCTTTCCCAGCCTGTCCTTAATGATGTACGGGACGGTCACGCTTGAAAGCGGCGCGAGGGCGAAGTTCATCAGGCCGAACACGAGCAGAATCCCGATTATGGTGGGAGTGCCGAAAGTGAAGTCCACGGCTTTCTTGAGGGCCTTCCAGCCATCTGCCTCGTTGTCTAAGGGCATGTATCCGCACCTTATGAACACCTCGGAGATTCCTGACAGCATCAGGGCGATAGCGTTCACCAGGAAAGCCGTCGCATAACCGAAGCTTGATACAAGCAGGCCACCGATGACAGGACCGAAGATGCCGACCATGCCGCCGAAGGCCTGCGTAACGCTTTGGGCTCTTTGCAGGTTCTCCACCCCGACGAGCTGGGGTATCAAGGCCGAGCATGCGGGGCTGAAGAAAGAGGAGATTATCCCGATCAGCACGCTTGACAGGACGACGTGCCAAATCCGAAGCCTGCCGTAAAAGGCGAGAAGGGCTATGGCTCCTATCACCGCCGCCCGGCAGAAGTCCATGCTGTATACTATCCTCCTCCTGTCCAGCCTGTCGGCAAGCACTCCAAGGTAAGGGCCGAGCACGAGGGCGGGTATCATCGCCGCCATTGTCAGCAGCCCTGTGGTTCCGGGGGAGCCCGTTACGTTATAAAGCCACCAGATGAGGGCAACCTGGTGTATGCTGTCTCCGCAAAGCGAAGTGAAGTAACCTATGGCTAGCAGAGCGAAGTTCCTGTTGATAAGCGGATTGAAGCGCAAAGCATCCACTCCTTAATAAAGACTGACAGGCCGGCGCCTCCATAAGCTTGCCAGTTATGGCCTCGATTATTCCTTACTGCATAATTCTATCAAAGCTCCCTGTATCCCTTTATGGCGAGCATGCCCAATGTTATCGATAATATGAGAATCCCGCTTACGACCGGGTAGTAGAAGATCAGCCCTTCATTGGACTTGGCCGCAAGGCTGAAGAGCGACAGGCCTATTGGTGCCATGAACTGGGTTAACGAGTTCATGAAGGCGCTAAGTTTTCCCATCATCCGGTCCGGTGTGACCTGCACGAAGATTACTCCGGCGTTGATGTTTATGAGAGATGCGGCGAAACCCACAGCCGCGTTGATTACATACAGCCACATGAGCTGCGGAAGAATCACCCATGAGGCTAAGAATCCGCCCATTACGACAGCGCCGGCTGTAATCAGGTTTGAGCGCCTCTTCGGGTTCTTGAGCACCCCCATAAGAAGCGAGCCTGCGATACCACCGACGCTTATCGCCGTCATTGAGAAGCCCAGCTCCGCTGATCCTGCTGCAAGTCTTGCCTTGATGAGATATGGGAGAGTGAGCGAGCCGAGGTGCGAGACAGAGAAGTTCATCATTGCGAAAACGAGGAGGATTCCCATTATAGTGGGCATTCCAAGTGCGAAGCGCATCGCCTCGGCCATCTCTGCGAAATGGCCCCGCTTGGAAGCATGCACAGCCTGCTTATACTTTATGAACATCTCCGATACGGCAGACAGGACGAAGGAGATTGCGTTCATAAGGAACACCGCCGAATAGCCTATGGCCGCAACAAGCGCGCCGCCCAGAGCCGGGCCGATTATCCCGACCATACCCATCATCATCTGAAGCATGCCCTGCGCCTTCTGCAGCTTGTCCATGCCTACCAGGCCCGGGATCATAGCACTCACGGCGGGATTGAACAATGAGGAGCATGCGCTCACAAGCACGCTTGATGCCACGAGGTGCCAAGTCCTCAGGCTCCCTGTGAAGGACAGGACCGCTACTGCCGCGATGACAGCCCCTCTTGCATAGTCCATCATGTACACTATCTTGCGCCTGTCCCACCTGTCGGCAAGCACCCCCATGTAAGGGGAGAGAAGTATCGATGGTATCATGGATGCAAGGGACAGGAGTCCGGTGGTGGAGGGCGAACCGGTCACATTGTAGATCCACCAGATAAGGGCCACCCTATGGATGCCGTCGCCGATTGCGGAGACGAACTGCCCTATGGAAAGCAGGGCGAAATCCCTATTGATTAGAGGGTTGACCGCCATGGTTATCCTCCTTTGCAGGTATCTCTACAGTTTTATTAAGCTTCGTTTCCTTTCGCTGAACGTAGCCGCACAGGTGAAACCGGCCGACTTCGCATATTCGGCCAGATCTCCGAAACCATAGGCTACATGCTCCGGGTAGTGCGCATCTGAGGCGAGGCTTATATGGCATCCGGCTTTGAAGGCGGCTTTCAGGAGCATCCTGCCGGGATAGTATTCGCCCACCGGCTTTCTCAACCCTGCCGAGGAGACCTCAAGGCAGGTATCCGATCCCGCAGCAGCTTCAGCAAGCGCCCTGTGCCATCCAGCAAGCTCCTCATCGAAGCCTGGTCCGGGCCTAATGCCGAAGACCTTGATAACGTCCGGGTGGGCGAAGATGTCGAACATCCCGGAAGAGACCGCCTTCACCGCCGTCTTGAAATATGACCTCCAGACATCCTCGACGGACATGCCCTCCCATGCCTCCGATTTCCAATCGAAGACCCAGCCTTCCAGCCAGTGCACAGAACCAATGCAGTAGTCGAACGGGTTAGACTCAAGATATGCCCTCAGCTCGTTTTCGGTCTCGGGTATGTAGTCGGCTTCGATTCCAACCTTTGCGCCGGATGCCTTCACGGCATCTATGTAGGAGGAGGTGGACCAGCCGAGAAGAGGGATTCCTTCCGGCAGAGGCCTACCTAAAAGCGCGGGCCCCATGTCAAGGTTGTGAAGATGCTCTGATATGCCGTAGTCGCTCAAACCGGCCTTCCTTGCCGCCTCCGCATAAAGCCTAAGGTATCCGGGTTCTGGAGAACCGTTCTCAATGTGCATGTGATAGTCCGCTGCCAAAACAATGCCCCCTATCGGAGTAGAATCGCCGTCATGCTTCGTTTCATATTATGATTAAGATATCATAGCTTGGAGGAGCGCGCCTCCCCGGCACCTTGTTATTTCCCACGGGAGGCGCTTCGCTGGTGATTATTGATTGGCCGAGCCTCTTAAGGGATTATCCTGTCACCTGCATCTGGCCTTGGGAAACCAAAGGGTCGGGAGAAGGCGGTATGGCAGGAAGGAAGGCGCCGGTAAGCGCAATGGAGTTTAAAGAGACGATGAGAAAGGTCGCTTTCCTGCTTCTGATGGCTGCCATTGCCGCAGCTTTCACATTAGCAGGCAATCGAATGGTCTCAGCAAGGCAAGAGCTTGCCTCGGACATTGATTTCGTTTCGGCAAAGGTGCTGTCTGTTGAGAAGGTGACGGAGAATGCACCGCTGGATGTGTTCAGCCCCACTCCGGAAGCAAGCAAGAGGGTGTTCTTCACCGCAAGGTTCTCTGCAGGCGAGCTCAATGGGACGCAATTCTACGGCACGCAGGATATTGACTATGTGTTGGCCAACCCGCCCAGACAGGTGAAGCCAGGAGACCGGATCGTCGTGACCTTCTTCATGGGTGCGGACAGCGAGGATTACGGCTGGATCTACGTTGAGCACGACAGGAGCATTGCCCTCATGATGCTTGTCGGGCTGTTCTTCCTTCTGATCATAGCAATCGGCAGGATGAAGGGGGCAGCGACTATTCTTGCGCTGGCATCCTCCGCTGCCGCAATCTTCCTGGTCTACCTTCCCGCGATTCTTAACGGGAGAAACATATATGCCGCTACTGCTGTGATTTCGGCGTACATCATCTTCATAAGCCTTGCGACCATCAACGGCTTCAACAGGAAGACTCTGTGCGCGATGCTCGGAAACGCCGGCGGGGTCGCAGTGGCGGCGCTGCTTGCCCTTGCGGTGAACAAGATCCTGGGTATAACCGGCTTCGTCAACGAGGATTTCACCATGCTCATCTACCTGGACAGGGCGACTCCCCTGGACCTGAGGGCGCTAGTCTGGGCTGGAATAGTGATTGGCTCGCTGGGCGCCGTGATGGATGTGGCCATGACCATAGCATCCTCGATGAACGAGCTTTCCGAGCATATGTCGGAGAGAAGTTTCAGCCGGCTCCTGGCATCAGGAATGAATATCGGCAGGGACGCAATAGGCACCATGACCAATACCCTCATCCTTGCCTACATCGGCAGCGCGATGGCCATGGTGCTTCTGCTTGCCGAATACAACAAGAACCTGCTTTTCTTATTCAACATGGAGATGATAACGGTTGAGATCGTTCAGGCAGTGGTCGGCACCATGGGCATACTGTTCGCTGTACCGTCCACCGCTATGTTCGCAGCTTACATATACAACAGGAGAGACAGGGCAGGAAATTGCGGGAGCTGATCCTGAGGCCTTCAGGACAACCTGAGAAACCGCATGAAGGCTCCATGACTAAGGGGGAGAACTTATGAAACGTATGACTACGATAATGGTGTCGGTGCTAGTGGCGGTTGCCGTACTGGCGATGCAGGCATCGGCAGAACCGGTCGCGAAGCCAGATAGCCTGAGCAGGTCCCTTCTGGGCTTCTTCACCGAGATGAAGGATATGGGCGCGCCGGGTTGGCTGGTGCCCGGCCTCAGGGTAGTGTACAAGATAAGAAATGAGGATTACGTCGACCCTGAGAACAGCAACGAAGGCTACCTCATCTACGACGTGGTCGATGTGAAGGACGGCTACATTGCAAGCACCATGGGCACGTCACATGACACTGACGGTAAACCCACCGGATTGATGTTCGGAAGCGTACTGATGGACGTGCCTACTGTAGGCAGATTCTGGATAACACCGGAGCTGTTCGATGAGACGAAGGTGGCGAAGGACAAGTACGCCCTCTTCTACAACACCAAGATAAGAATCCAAGGTGACGAATACGACGCCATGTTCATAGCCTTCGAATCCCAGACTGCAAGCAGGACTGCGGCCTATGACAAGGAATCGGGGTTGCTGCTTGCAATAGAGATGACCGTGACTGACTCGGAAGGCAAACCCAAAGAGGGCTCGACTATAGAGTTCCTTGGCACAAGGCTGGCCTTCCCTGCGTGGTACGAGGAGAAGCTTACAGGATTGTCGACCGGCACCACATTGAGCTATAAGGCGATCTATCGCATGGGCGGCATATCGGAGGAGCAAGGCATGGTCCTTAAGGTCATCGAGAACAACGGGACATGGGCGCTGATTGAAAGGACGAGCCTGAGCTCCAAAGGCGAGATCTCGTCATTCCAGCTGCTATCATCCTCGGCAAGCGGCGACGTTTATGTACTATGGCTTCCCATAGAGCTACTTAGTGATATGAAAGAGGGGGATACTGCGTTCGAGGAGGATTTGACGGGCTCCTCGGTGAAAGTAATGGGCATAGCTGAGGACCCTGAATTCGGCGCCGTCAGGAAGCTCCTTTTCATAGACAACGCCGTTCATACTGAGTGCGCATTCAGCTTGAAGACAGGCTACATGGTGAGGATGCATCAGCTGCCCATAGCGGAAGGCATACCGGAAGTGGAGTTCATCCTGTCTTCGGTCAAATAGGATTACCAGGCCTGCCAAGGCAGGCGGATTTGGGGGTATCTCATGAGAAACAGAGCGATAATGGCAGTGCTGGTGGCGGCTTTTGTGATGGCTTCGGTCTCATTCTCTGCTTCAGCCGCACCTGCGCCTGAACCCGAGCCCGGAACACATACCGCCTTAGTGCTGGAACAGCTGCCGGAGCTGGCGGGCTATCCCATCGTGCCGTGGATAATGACAGGCTACAGGCTTCTTTACAATGTATACGTCTATGACAAGGAAGACAACATCACCGGTGAGCAGCTTGTGGTGATGGATACTATAGGCATCGGGGAGAGCTACCTCCTGACCCAGGTCTACTCCGCAGAGGTGGACGAAGACGGAAATGTGGTGTCCTTCCAGCATACAGGCTATAGAATCGACCATGCCGGAATAGGCGAGTTCTGGATCAGCCTGGAGCCATTCGCCGACGAGGACTCCTCTGTGGTTAAATCCGGCCTGTTCACCCTCGAGCAATTTGAATGGAAGGGCGAACCAGAGGATGCCTGGTACACATACCTGACTGACGAGGAAGGCAGCACCGATTACGAGTACTACTACAGCAGCCTTGACGGGCTTCTTCTGAGCCTAGACGTGTACGAATATGATGTAGATGGCAACTATGCGGGCGGGGTTGCGTATAAGTTCGATGCCTACTACTCCTATGAGGCGCCCTGGCTAGATTTTGGCCTGATGGAGATGCCCGAAGGGCTCGTCATGGAATATGATTTGCTTGTGAAATTCCAGGACGGCGAAGAGGCAAAGGGCATAATGACCTTCTATGTGGAGGAGAACCATTACTCCTGGGCATATGTTACCCAGGAGCTTGTTTCCGAGGATCTGGGCAACAGCGCGGGCGCGAAAATAATGTCCGAGATGTGCACGGACGGGCTGCTGCTATGGATTCCAAGGGGTGTGGTCCGGGAAGGCGACGAAGGCTCCTATTACTTCGATGAGGCCGTCACCGGCTCCAGTATCTATGTCGGCGGCCTTCATGAGGTCGAAGGCCTCGGGACCTCCAGGCTGATATCCTTCGTCAACGGATACTTCCAGGCTGATTCCTACTTCAGCCAGGAGACCGGTGCACTTCTGATGTACCATCAGCTTCCAAACGAGACGCAGGATTTCGAGCTCACCCTGACCCTTAAAGGGATAATGTAGCAGTATCTTTGGATATCCGGAGAGCGGCGGGCTGATTATGGCCTGCCGCTTACATTCGTCAGTTCCTCTCCCTTGCCAGAAGCTCATCGACTTTCGCCTTGACGCGAAGCTCAGCCTGCCGGGCCGCGGTTCGGTCCTTCCTGATCTCAAAACCAATGACAGAGCCGATACCCGCCCCGGGGGGAAGGGAAGACTGAGGCCACTTGACTGACAGCTTAGGGTCATCCATGCTTACAAGGCTTGCTATTCCCTCTTCTATGGCATCCACCATGAACCTTAGCTTCATATCTTGTCCCAGCCCCCTTACGGATTGCATATCTTGCATGGACGTTTGCCTTTGTTGACGGCATCTTCCCTGCTGAAGTAAGTGACCAAGTTCGCTTTCGCGATGGAAGCCACCGCCTCGCAGTCGGAAAGATGGAAGACTGACGAGCTGAGGCTGCCGACATACACAGGCTTGCCGGGTACGGTTTTAGCTGTCGTTGCGGTTGCCGACGCCCCCTGCGAGACAGCTTTCTGGCCGTTTTCCGCCGAAGCCCACCAGCTCTTGCCGTCGCTTGTGACGGTTATGCTGCCGTCAAGGTCGGTCCTCATGACCTGTGTGCCTGCATCCTTCAGCCTTCTAAGGGTGTCCTGCTGGGGATACCCATAGTCGTTCCCTTTGCCTGCGAATATGATGCCCAAGTCCGGGGAGGCGGCCCTTAGAAAGTCGGAAGAGCTGGAGTGCCGGCTTCCGTGATGCCCTACCTTAAGAAGCTCCACCGCTGCAACTTTCCCTGCTTTCAGAAGGAGGCCTTCTGTAACTGTGCCGCAATCGGCCATGAACAGCGCGTCGAAGTCTCCATACTTAAGATGGAAGACAGCGGATGCATCGTTCAGGTCCTGCGGCAAGTCCTTATCGGGCCATATGAATGTTATACTGACGTTCGCCCCAAGCTTGAAGGACGAGCCTGCGCGGATCAGGGCGAACCTGGCTTTTGAATCCCTAACTGCATCAAGGTAGAACTCATAAGATGATGTGGGGTGCACTCTGCCGATGTCGTATGCGGTGCCGACTGCATATCGGCGGAAGACCTCCGAGAGCCCTCCTACATGGTCCGAGTGAGGATGGGTGGCTATAACATAGTCAAGACGCGAAAGCCCGGACGCGCCGAGCGCACCGATTACAGAGGAGACGTTCCTGTATTCGCCGGCGTCAACTAGCAGAAACTTGCCGTCCGGCGACTTGATGAGAGTGGAATCACCCTGTCCTACGTCGATGAAGGTTATTTCCAGAAGCCCGTTCTCACCGGATGCGGGCAGCATGCCGAATAGCAGTGCAGCTAGCATCAGCATGCAGGCTATTGCCGCAGCAATCCTTGCGGGCTGGTCCTTCCTCGGATAGGGAAAGCTTGTCAAGCGGCAACACCCTTTCATGGCATCATTATAACAGCGGATTGATTACCTACATATCATCAAGGAGGTCTCCGACCTTAAGCTCCACTCTCAACCGCCTCTCTGACGCCGGGTTCTGAGCAAATGATGAGCCCAGCACCAAAGAGGATCCTGCTTCGAAGCCCTGTCCCAGCACATATTCGGGGACAAAGAAGCATAAGCCGTCTTCGGCGCATAAGGCGGCTATCCCCTCCTCGATCCTGTCGACTGTGAAAGCCTGCCCAGAAGAAGATGCGGCCGAGCGGACGCATGGCAGCTGGAGGATAAAGATGAAGGCCATGAGAGCAGCGAGAGTAACGACGATCCGGTTCACAGCAAGCACCTCCTTAGTAATGCCACTGCGATAATACGCGCCGACAACCTGATTGCGCATCATGCCGATTTGTTATGAATGGGTGAGTATGTTAGATTATTCATACCGGAGGATAATGATGATCGACATTCATATACATATCCTGCAGGGCTTGGACGATGGTGCGATGGACATGCCTGAAGCCCTGATGATGCTGTCCAGGGCACAAACCGCGGGAATCACGGACGTTATTGCGACTCCGCATTCATGGGCGGTGGATGACAGCACGATTATCAGCAAAGCTGCTTCAGCGCTCAATGCGGAAGCCCTTTCGGCAGGGCTGTCGGTGCGCGTGCATACCGGCTGTGAGTTCAATGTGATGCGAGGCGAGGCGATAAGAAGGCAGGGCAGCAGGCTCTCGGAGCTAACCTTGGCCGGAAGCAGGTATCTTCTTACGGAATTCTCAAGCACGGTGCCCGAGAGGACTTTCCTGACAAGCATTGAGGAGATATCAGCGCTGGGTTTGATCCCCATTGTGGCGCATCCGGAGCGTTATGCACTTATGTGGAGAGAGCTTACAGCGATGAAAGCAGCAAAGGAGCTCGGGGCGCTCGGGCAGATATCCATGGGGGACCTGCTGGGGAGAAACGGCAATCAATCCATGGAGGCAGCGTTTGCCATGATAAGCGAGGGGCTCTGCCAGTTCTGCGCTACCGACGCACACACGCCGGACAAGCTGGAACTATACATTCAGGCATGCTCCGTCGTAGAAGACCATTTCGGCAAGGAAGCTGCTTACAGGCTTTTCAGAGGCAATCCGGAGGCTGTGCTGGCGGATCTCAGCCCGGATAACATTCGCGCAGCCAACTGACCAGGAGATCCCTGACGGAGGTGGTGGGGGATTGGCAAGGCAAAGCCGCGACAGGCTGCTGCTGGTGATGCTGGTTCTCGCAGCTGTGGTAGGCATAACGGTGTCTTACGGCATCTCCAGGGAAGACAATTGGCGCAGGTACGAGGAAGCATTCGAAGCAAGATCAGCTGAGCTGGCAGAATCTCTGAGTGAGAAGCTGGATTCAATAAATGTAGCCATATATTCGGTAAGAAGCTTCATAGAAGGATCTGAGAAGGTGACAGATGAGGAGTTTGCCATCTTCGCCGAAGCTCTTCTTAGGAACAGGCCAGAGATACATTCCATACACTACATTCTGGAGATAAGCGACGCCCAAAGGCCCATATGGGAGCTGGCAAACGGCGTATCTGTGTCAGACCTGGACGAGTCGGGATCTTTGGGAAGGGCCGCCTCCCGTCCGAGCTATATGGTTTTGGATCTCGGCTATCCGGAAGATGTGGGCACGACCTTCAAAGGGTTGGACCTTTCCGCATTCCCGAAAACCAGGCAAGCGCTTGAACGAACATCTGCATCAGGCTCTGAGTTCGCGATTTGCGATGTTGCCGTGGGCAGTGCCGGAGATGGCGACAGAAGGGGCTGCGTCATCACGCTTCCAGTTCAGCACATAGTTGACAGGATCAGGTCTGGCGATGACGCCCCTCCTACAGGCTACGTTATGGCAGTGCTTGATTCGGATATCATGCTGGCAAAGCTTATAACCGGAGCCGAGAATGCGGGGATGCTTGTAAGGGTAAAGAACTCTGAGGAGCCGGAGGATTGCCTGATCAAGGATTTCGCTGAGGAACCCTTAAGGCGCAGCTGCCTTGCGCTGCCTGACTTCCCCCGCAGCGAGCTGAGCGTCGAGAAGGTGGGGCTATCGCTTAAGTTGAGCTTTGCTGCAACCCCGAAGTTTCAAAGTGAAAACCTAAGGTACATATACCTGGCAACTATCCCAGCCGGCCTTCTGATGGCGGCAATCGCAGTGATGGCGCTTCTTCTTGTTAGAAAGGACAAGCTCAAGCTCCAGGCAATGGTCGAAGCGAGGGTGGAGGAGCTTAGAAGCAGCGAGGCAAGGTACAAGGAGATGTTCGTCAGCTCATACGACCCGATATTCCTTATAAATGAACATGGAGCAATAGAGATGGCAAACCCTGCTGCCGCAGCGCTAACCGGAAGGTCTTCCAAAGAGCTGGAAGGCATGAGGCTGGAGGATCTGCTTTCTGCCGATGCGATGCTTCTGGGCAGCGGCTTGGTTCAGAGGATGAGGGAGGGTACGGCTTTGCGGTATGAGCACAGGGTGATGAATGCCTCCGGAGGGCTGACAGAGGTGGACGGTACTTACTCGTCGCTCCCGGACGGTAAGATTCAAGCCATCTGGAGGGACATAACAGACTACAGGAAGAGGTAATGAGAAAGCGGCATCCCAAGGGCGACCATGGATGCCGCTTGTTTGTCATGGTGGGGCAAACAGGACTTGAACCTGTGACCCCCTACATGTGACGCAGGTGCTCTGCCAGCTGAGCTATTGCCCCATGACGGCGCCCATTCCTGTTCTCGAGAGAGGCGCCATGTATATTCTCCACCAACCTGCTTCTTCGGTCAATGGTTTCTGGCTGGCACTCCCAACGGGATTCGAACCCGTGTTATCGCCTTGAAAGGGCGGTGTCCTAGACCCCTAGACCATGGGAGCGCGGTTTAGCTTTACAATGATATCATTTCGGGTTCTTTGATTTCAATACCGTCGAAGCTGATGCAGGAATTCCAGCGCTATTCGCTCTAATATCAGAAGTTCCATTATATGGTGTGAATGAAGGGTCTATTGGTGTTTTCAGGTGCAAATCTGTGAGAAATAGCACATAATATTAAGGTAGGAAGTCATATCATCCGGCAGTTCGTTCTCATGAAACATATAGGAGGGATAAGAGTGAGGAAAGTATTAGTACTGGCACTTATGGCTGTCATGCTCATCAGCATGGTGGCGACCTCGGCGCCGGCGAAAATCGAAGCTGAGCTCAATGTGCTCACGCCTGTTGCCAAATTTGTCTCCGACGCGGCACTGGAAGGTTTCGTGAAGTGGGCAAAGGCTAAGTACGGCGTAGACGTCAAGGTTTCGAACACCTCCAAAGGAACCCAGGTTGCGGCAGGAATGATTCGCGAATGGGGCGTCAACCCTCAGGCAGACATCATATGGGGCGGAGAGACAGTCATATATGATGGGCTTTCGGCAGACGGCTTCCTTATCAAGCACGAGGTGCCCCAGGCATACCTCGATAAGATACCCGTGTCCATGGGATCTCCCAAACCTCTCCCCCTCAAGGACCCCAAGGGCTATTGGACCGGAACGGCTCTCGAGCCCTACGGAATAGTCTACAACGAGGGCCTTCTCATCAGAAGGCTCAGGTCAACCGCACCGGAGACATGGGAAGACCTGATCAACAATCCCAAGCACAAGGGGCAGATCGCCCAGTGCACACCCGACAACTCCAGCTCAAGCCATTCGACCTACGAGGTAATACTCCAAATGCTCGGTGAGACCAAGGGTTGGGAATGGCTTGCTAAGCTCGGCGCATATACAGGACAGTTCGTAGCCCGTTCTAAGGATGTCCCCTCCGTGGTAGCCAAGGGGGAGTATGCACTCGGCTTCGCAGTTCCCAGCTACATGGCTTTCGAGGAATTCCTTAACGGGTATGACATCAAGTTCGTTGCACCTGCAGGATGCTATGTGACCCCTGAGCCTATCGCGGTAATAAAGAACTCGAAGAACGCAAACGCCGCAAAGGCATTCATCGAGTACCTCCTCACCGACGAAGGGCAGAGGTTATTCATCGACCGCGGGCTGTTCCCCATAATGCCTGCGATGAAGGTCGAGGGACCCAAGGGATCGACAGCCGAGCTTGCCGTTCAGTTCTACGGTGGGCGCAGGTCTTACTTCGAGGGGACTGTCGCCAACACCTACGACAACGTGCTAGCTGACGGCAGATACGACGCAGTGAACAAGTACTTCCGCGACAACATCTTCGCAAAGATCGACGAGCTCAAGAAGAAGTACTAACTGCAATCTGGAACCCGGCATGCGGGCGGGCTTTGCTGCCCGTCCGCATTTTGGCGATTGAGTATCTTTGAGGTGAAGAAGATGCAGATAAGACTTGAGGGTGTTACCAAGCGCTTCAACAAGTTCGAGGCTCTCAGCAGGGTTGACCTTGAAATCAAAGACGGCGAGCTCTTCACGCTTCTTGGCCCTTCGGGCTGCGGAAAGACAACAACTTTAAGATTGATCGCCGGCTTTTACATACCAGATGAGGGGAAGATCTACTTCGGCGGAAACGAAGTGCAGTACATACCTACCTCCAAACGCAATATTGGGATGGTCTTCCAGAACTATGCACTGTGGCCGCACATGACAGTTTTCAGGAATGTGGCCTACGGGCTGCAATTCAAGCACATACCCAAGGCCGACTGGCCGAAGCTGGTGAACGAAGCCCTTAACAAGGTTGGCCTGGTGGGCTATGAGGCCAGGTATCCCGGCCAGCTGTCGGGAGGCCAGCAGCAGAGGGTTGCGTTGGCAAGGGCCCTCGCCCTGAACCCGGATGTCCTCCTTCTCGATGAACCTCTTTCCAACCTGGATGCGAAGATAAGAGGCTCAGTAAGGGCTGAAATCAGGAAACTGCAGCAGGCGCTCGGCATAACGACAGTGTACGTAACACACGACCAGGAGGAAGCACTGACCCTATCGGACAGGATAGGAATAATGAACGAAGGCAAGCTGGTCCAGATAGGAAGCCCGCATGAGCTTTACGAGAAGCCAGTATCCAGGTTCGTCGCCGACTTCATAGGAACCAACAACCTGGTTCCGGGAGTGGTGAAGGCGGATGCGGAAGGCTGGCTGACTGTGGAAACTCCGGCAGGGGTGATAACGGGAAGGAGCAACTTCAACTGCAAGACGGACGACAAGTGCACCGTTTCCTTCCGCCCGGAGAATGTGAGAGTCATAAAGGCGGGGGAGAACACTCCTGAAGACAACCTAATAGACGGAAAGGTCAGCTTCGCAAGCTACATGGGGAGCACCCTAAGGTACGAAGTGGAGCAGAAGGGTGGCATCATCATTAAAGCCGACATCAAAAACCCTCTCGGGCATAAGGAGATGCCTTGGGGAACGGATGTTAAGGTGGCATTCGACAGGGCCTCGGCCCTGATCATCCCGGACTAGGTCCCGGCCGATAATATAAGGGCAGGTGATGCTTAATGGATAAGGGCTCAACCGGGATGATTAAGTTCAGAAGATGGATAAGGGCCTCCAACCCGTGGGTCTGGCCTATATACATATTCCTGGCATTCTTCGTGATATTCCCTCTTATTAAGCTCTTCGTCGATTCGTTCTCAACGGCTGACATCCCGCTGTCCCCCCTAAGGGAAGCGATTATGACAGTGGACCTGGCTGACGAGAAGCTGGCTCTCGGTGATGCTGCGGCAACAGCTGACGCGATGGAGGACCTTCTCATCCAGATCGAAAGGTCCAAGGTGGCGATAACGAGAACAGCTGACGCCTTGTTGCACGGCGCCGGAAACCAGCAGGAGAAGATTGCCGGCTGGGAAGCGGCCCTTGCAGAGGTAGTTGCAAAAGAGCAAGAGATAAAAGCGTCGATGGGAACTGATGAGGCAATAGACAGGGCCCATGAGCTTAAGCAGATACTGGGCGAGGCGCTTCAGCTTCCCAGCAAGGCATTCTCGGTGAAGTACTTCATCGACGTTTTCAAGGACAGAGTCTACACGAAGGCGCTGATCAACTCCCTTACGCTTGGCTTTGCATCTGTGCTTACCTCATCAGTCATAGGGTTTGCAGTAGCGTACCTTCTTGTAAGATACGACTTTCCTGGCAGGAAGCTCTTCAACTTCCTAACCATGATACCGATAGTCATGCCGCCTCTGGTCGGTGTCCTGGGCTTCATCTTCATACTCGGAAGGGGAGGCACCGTCAACGAGCTCTTCTACCTACTGGCCATCAAGCTGGAGACAGCATGGCCAGCGCTTTCGAACTGGCTGTTTGATAACCTGCCGTTCAATTTCGTTTACGGCTGGCACGGCCTTCTCATGGTGGAGACGCTCCATCTTTTCCCGCTGATCACGCTCAATGTGGTAGATTCGCTAAGCAAGATAGACGCCTCCTTGGAGGAGGCGGCTGAAAGCATGGGTTCAGTGGGGTTCAAGAGGCTTTTCGACGTGACGATACCGCTTACCATACCCGGTTTCGTAACAGGTGCACTCCTGGTGTTCATATGGGCGTTTGCGGACTTCGCGACACCGCATGTAGTAGGACTCAACAATTTCATCGCCCCGCTTGCGTTCATGGACATACAGCAGTTCATTGACAGGAACCTCTTCAAGATGGGAATTACGGTAGGCGCCGTGATGGTGATGTGGTCGATAATCTTCCTTCTTATTGCGAAGAAATATGTGTCGATGAAGGATTACAGCACCCTTTCATACAGGCCTGTCGAGAGGAGGAAGCTGAGCAAGGGCTGGTCAGCTCTCGCTCTAATCTTCCTAATCAGCCTTATGGTATTCGCCTTTATTCCCTACCTGGGAGTAGGGCTTGCATCGTTCGCCAGAGGCTGGGCTATGACTCCGCTGCCTACTACGTGGACGCTGCACCACTACACCAGGGTCATATTCGACGCGCCGGGCTATATCATTAATACGTTCCTTTACTGCACGCTGGCTGTGGTGCTGTGCATACTTATCGGCCTTCCCATCGCCTGGATTATGGCAAGGACGAAGATGCGCTCCAGGGGCATCCTGGATATCCTGACTACTCTAGTGCTTGCCCTTCCGGGCACTGCACTGGGCATAGCATACATCAGGGCCTTCAACTCGCCGATACTAATCAAGCAGCCGCTGGCCAACATATGGATCATAATCCCGATAGTCCTTGCGGTCAGAAGGCTCCCTTACACTGTAAGGTCCTCCTACAGCTCCCTCATAGTGGTTCACAGGTCGATGGAAGAGGCCGCCGAATCTGTCGGCGCCAGCATGATGAAGACCTTCAAGGATGTGACCATGCCGCTCATATGGAAGGGAGTTCTTGCAGGCGCATTGTTCTCCTTTATGACATCGATTCAGGAGAGTGCGGCAACGATACTGCTGTCTATACCGGGATGGGAGACCATGACGGTCGGCATCTTCAACTTCTACACCGGAGGAACGCACGGAGACGCTGCTGCGCTGGGATTTATCCTGATAATCGTCGGAATAGCTACCCTATATGTGGTTAACAGGCTGAGCAGCTCCAAGGCGGGAGGCTTCTTCGGTTGATGAACTGCTGATCTGGATTTCCTGCGCAAGATGGGGGACGGGCTTTCCGTCCCCTCTTCTCATCCTTTCGGAGAGTATTGTCGCAATAGACTGGCATGCAGCTGCGGCATCCCAATCAGGCGTGCAACCTGCATGGAAAGAGAAAGCGGGGCACCCTTAAGGATGCCCCGCTAAGTGGCAGGCTGGGATTACTTGATTGCCATCAGAAGGTCGTAATTGTAGGCGAGGGTCCTCTTCTTGATGCTGAACAGGTCGATAATCCACCAAATTCCGAAACCGCCGCCGGTTACTACCTTTATGACGCCCATTATGGTGTCATCGAGGAAGAAGCGGTCTATGCCGACGAGGGCCCATATGAGCATCTGGTCGGGATCCCTGTAGTCTTCGTTTATCGCTGCGGTGAATGAGGTCTCATTGAGTCCGGCCAGCTTCGTCTTAACGCTTTCGAGGACTGACGCGTCGAACCAGTCGCCCTTGGCGGCTACGAACGCGTTGATGTTCTCGGTCCTTGTTGCCGCTGCGACTGAGAGGGGGAATACGAGCAACATCGCGGCCAGCACCATGAAGGTTACGGTCTTCTTCATCTGATCGCCTCCCATAATAATGACTATAAGCATATATTACCCCGTCAGCTCTAAAAATCCTTCAAAGTCCGAGCCAAATGATAAAAAAAGGGGGCGGTTGAAACCGCCCCCTTCCTGCCTCAGGCAAATAGGATCATTTCTTCCTGCTCTGTATCGCATGCATCGCGAGTGCTACTGCGATGACCGAGTAGGATATGAGCTGCCTGAACCATTCGCCTATCTGCGGTTCCCCGAAGAGCTTCTGCCCTGCGAGAGGGGATACTACGAATAAGGTGTGGAACAGCAGGACGCCTATGATGGCATTCCATATACTAGCCCTCTTCACGGAAGCGCCTCCAACTAAAAGGGCTGCCACAGAGAACATACCCACTTGTTCATGGGCATTGAAGGTGTTAAGGGAACCCAGGTTCTGCAAGAAGATCATCTGTCCCCATGATGCAAGGACAGTTGAGTAGATTACTGCAGTGATTCTAACCTTGTCAACCTTGATGCCAGATACTTCCGCAATAGCCATGTCCTGTCCGATGGCCCTGAAGTTCTGCCCCATCTTAGTCTTCATAATGAAGGTTATGAAGATGCACAGAATGGCGGACATGAAGAATGCGCCTAGGGGAACTCTCCAAGGGCCGAAGGTATCAGTCCAGATTATGCCGTTCCACTGGACTCCTGGTATGTAGTTAATGAGCCTCATGAATACGTTATCGAGTGAGTAGTAAATGTTCGTGAGGTCTATCGTGTTTCTCAGGCCTACCCCGTTGCTGAGCATTATTGCTTGAGCCACCTCGGTGTTCATGTTCACAGGAATTATCGTGCCTAACATCATGAGGAACAATAACTGGTATACGCCATTTGCGAAGAAGCCCATTATCATTCCCGTGATCATCTCGCGGCCCTTTGCCCTGTTGAATATGCTGCCGACTATCCATCCGAACAGCATGGATATCGGTATGGATATCAACAAAGCGGAAATGAAGCCGAATAACCCCTTAAGCTGCATGAAAGTTATGATTATCAGGGTTATCTGACCCGACATGGCCCCGATTACAATACCGAAGTTAAGGCCTAGCCCTGCAGTAACGGGAATAAGCAGCGACAGAACTATGAAGAGGTTTCTCCCCAACCTCGAAATAAGCTCGCCGATGAGGTAGTTGAGGTCTAGCTTTGAGGCGACGATAATCACGAGGCAAAGCAGGGCGAAAAATATGGGCACTCCTGACTGCGATAGTATGGACCGTAGCTTGCTGCGCTTCTTTGCCGCGGGAGGACTGGTTGACAATCTGTTATCTGACATAATCTCATCTCCCTCCCGTGGCCCTTGTAAGGGCATATAGTATCATCCCGTTGCTTATCATAACTCTGGTAATTTCGCTTATCTCAGAACCTTCCATCACCGCCTGAGTTACAGGAGGAGCCACGGTCAACAGCGTCTGGAACAGGAAGGCTCCGATTATCACATTTGATATGTTGGCCTTCCTAAGAGATGCGCCTCCAATCAGGATCGCGGCTATCGCTGGGAAGGCGGCCGTCTGTGGCGCCGTATAAAGCTGGATGAAGCCATAACTTTGGGAGAACACTACTATGCCAATCGCACCGAACACCGTAGACATAACGACCCCGACTCTCTTCATGTTAACGGTGTTGATTCCTGATGAGGTGGCATACATCGGATTTGAGCCGGTGGCTAGCATCGCAAGGCCGGTCTTCGACCTAAGGAAAAGGTACACCAACAGACAGAGCAGCAACCAGAACAGCAGCAGGCCGGTCGGTACTACAATGTCACCTATCCTGAAGGAAAGGAAGTTGTTCAATACCTTACCGAAGGTCTCTGTCATCGAAATCGTATACCTAAGTCCCTTGCCTCCTACTGCGAATATCATCTTGGGATTTCTTACTGGCGCCATCATCCAGAAGATGCTCATCCCGAATACCGCCGCATATGCAAGGTAGGTTCCTACCATCATCTCTTGGCCCCTAACCCTGTCGAGCACTGCGTGATATCCAATTCCAACAATAATCGCTATAGGAATTGAGAATGCCAAGGCCATAATAAAGCCTGACCAGGAGGGGAGATTCAAGTTGATGGAAAGTATACTTCCCAAGAGGCCGCACAGAATGCCCAATGGTAACCCGAAGTTCATGCCCACGCCGCAGACTACTGAGGGGAGCATCGCAAGTATTAGAATCCCGTTCATCCCTACTCGCACAAGGGAGCTTGAAATGAGATCCTGGACATCCAGCTCCTTGGCCATGGCTACTATGAACAATAACAACAAGAAGGCCATGATAATCATACGAGCCACTCCAAAATCCCTTAACCAGGCCCGTAAATTGAACCTCTGCTGCGGGGGGCACTGTTCCCCGTTATCCTTCCTTCTCATCTGGCGGCCACCTCCTTGACCCTAGCAGCACCTCCAGCCATCATCAGGCCAAATTCCACATCGGAGGCGTCCGGAGGCAGTTCTCCGGCTACTTTTCCTTCATATACGATTACAATCCTGTCGCAGACCTTCCTTAGCTCGGCAAGCTCTGATGATGTCATCACTATCGTCATGCCGAGGTCGCGATTGAACCTTACAAGCTCATCCAGTACAAGTTCTTTCGCACCGACATCTATGCCCCGCGTTGGTTCTGATACCCAAAGAAGCTCAGGATCCAAAGCGAAGGCCCTTGCTATGCAGACTTTCTGCTGGTTCCCGCCTGAAAGGCGCCTAACTGGTTGTGAAGGGCCGGTGCACCTTATGTCCAAATCATCAATCATCTTGTCTGAATAGTCCCTGATCGCCTTATAGTCCGCAAGCCTAAGTGTCCTTATTGGGCCGGGTTTCAGGAACTTATCCTGGGCTTGCATTGCGGTAAGAGCCATATTCATCTCAACAGAGTCGTCAAGGATCAGCCCTGTACCTCTCCTGTCCTCAGAGACGAAAGCCATGCGGGCATCCAAGGCGCTACAAGGGCTGTTCAGCTTAACTGGCTTACCGTTCTTCGTTATTCTGCCCGTGGCTCCGAAAAGTCCCATCACTCCATTTGCAATGCCCACTTTGCCATGCCCTGCAAGCCCGCCGATACCTAGGATCTCACCGCGCCTTACCTTCAGGGTGACTCCCTTCACCCTTTCGCCGGTCATACTTACCTGAAGGTTTTCTATAGTTAGTATGAAGTCGTTGTCAGAGGGTTCCACATCTCGCTTAGGCAGATCGATCTTATCTATAGATCTGCCGACCATAATCTCTGCAATCCTCTCGACATTGGCTTCGGCCCGAGTCATCCTTGACACGACCTCGCCGTCACGAAGGATGGTGATGTTGTCGGCAACTGCCAGGACCTCATCAAGCCTGTGGGTTATGAACAACATTGCGATTCCGGAACTGGACAACCTGCGCATTGCTTCAAGCAGCTTGTCTGCCTCGCTCTCCGTAAGCACTGCGGTAGGCTCGTCGAATACCAGCAGCTTGATATTCTGCTTGTCGATCTCCCTGGCAATCTCTATGAACTGCTTGTAACCCACGGGAAGGCCTGCGACGGCTACCCAGTCTTCTATGCTCAGACCCAGCTTGCTTATGGCCGCCTGGGCATCTTCCCTCATATGCCTGACATCAAGGGTCTCAAAGCCCTTCCCTGCGAAGGCACTTACAATATTCTTCTTCGTGATCTCCCTGTTCAGCTTTATATTCTCGGTTGCTGTGAAACCTGGCAGCAGCATGAACTCCTGATGCACCATGCCGATGCCAAGATCCATTGCATGCCTGGGGGATTCCATTTTCACAGGCTTGCCGTCGAAAAGCATCTGGCCTTCGAAGCCTCCGGTGTCCTTGATTACAGGCATTCCGAACAGTATATTCATGAGCGTTGATTTGCCGGCACCGTTTTCTCCCACCAGGGCATGTATCTCGCCTGGACGGACACTAAGGTTAACGTTCTTCAGCACGGTCGTCCCGAAGAAGGACTTACCAACTCCCTGCATTTGCAGGACGAAGTCTTCAGGCATGTTCCGGATCTCCTCTCAAGAGTCTTACACGCAGGAAGCCGGGTTTACACCCGGCATCCTGCTGTATTTCGCTATGACAGGCTCTCTGTCACTTGCTGATCTTACTTGCCAAATGTCTTGCTGTTCACTAGGTATACGAAATAGTTGCCGGACGAGCGGGTGAATACTGCAAGCTTCGATCCAGCCACTTCTTCGTAGACTGCCTGTATCGCCTTGTCGTCCTTAAGGCTTACCTTGCCCTCAATCGCTCTCTTGGCAAGCTCGATGGTTCCGGTCGACTGCAGATAAGGAGCCGCTACCGGCCAGGTCGCCATGCGTCCGGCCATTCCCACAGCTACCAGCTTAGCCTGTATCGCGGCATAGATCTTCACGAAGTCGCCCTTCATATCGGCGGTGACTTCAAGACCGATTGCCCCGGGATATCCATGCGTTGGGCTGGGGCAGCACTGCTCGGGATACAATGCTTTCTGCTCGATTATGGATTTGATAAGGGGTTCCTGCATGCCGCAGTTGGTCGAGAAGAAGGCTGTATCCTTGCCGTACTTCGCTACCTGGCGCGGAACGTCCTCGAGGATGAACTGCTGGGCTGCCGGCAGGCCGCCTTCTGCCATCGGGTCGGGTGCGGTAACGAACACGAAGTTGATCCCTAGCTTATCGCACTCTTCCTTCATGATGTCACGGCGCTGCGAAAGCTTCGCCATTGCCATATGACGGGGGAAGGAGTAGTGGACAAAGGTCTTTGCGCCCATAGACTTGGCGATCTGGGGGATTGTCCTGCCGCGGGTTACATCGTCAGGGTTAATGGAGAACTCCGCAGCAGCACCAATGAGCTTGTAATCCTCATGAGGCTGTCCGATAAGGAATATCATGTCGGGGCGGAGCTCCTTGACCTTCCTTATTGCTGCAAGGGTGCCAGGAACGCCTTGATTGATTACTATCGCCTTGACATCCCTGTCAGCTGCTAGGCTGGTGACCTGAGAAATGTAGGTCTCCTGCTCTGCCATGAAGTTGTCGGGATATGTCTTGTGCACGATAAGGCCAGGGTACTTCTTTGTCATGGCCTCTGCGCCGCGATACTCGTCCTCGCCCTGAGAAACGGTGCCCGTTATTACGCCAATCTTGAATGTGGCAGCGTTTACCATCAGGCTAAATGCGAGTACCATAAGGATCGATGCTACTAGGATCTTCTTCATTAATTGCACTCCCTTCGATTTTTGGTATGCGACGAACTATGCAATTCTCCAAACTGCTTGCATATTTGCTAACCAGATGCCGTACTTGTCCAATTCTGTAGATGGTTTATTTAAGAGTATCAAACTCCCAGATTCTTATCAATTAGATATCGGACAACTGAATATACATCACTAAGAATATATTGCAAATAATGAAGGAATAGGACAGAATCTAATTGGTTGCAGGATGATTGCTGTATTCTTTGTTTGCATCACTCAAGATGGATTCTTAGCAAAGGAAGGTCATGGGCAGTGGCTTACGAAGACAAGGTGCTAAATTGCAGGGAGTGCGGGAAGGATTTCGTATTCACCGCAGGAGAGCAGGAATTTTACGCGCAGAGGGGCTTCGAGAACGAACCCACCAGGTGCCAGGAGTGCCGGAAGAACAGAAAGCTTCAGGCCAGCGGTCAGATACCCAGGAAGCTTTTTGACGCAGTATGCACGCAGTGCGGAGCCCCGTGCAAAGTGCCATTCCAGCCCAGCGGTGATAAGCCTGTCTACTGCAGCGAGTGCTTCGCATCGTACAGGGCTAACCGCCAGTAGGCGGGGTAGGGGAGAAGTCTAAGGAAAGCCCCTGAAGGGGCCTTCCTAGGTTTGCTCTCAGACCAGTATTTGTCTTACAGCGTTATCAATAACGGAGTCCGTCTGATCCTGCCTTGCCTTTCCTGACCAATTGACTATCCCTGCCTTCGATACCGTGGCACCCTTCTCCTTTAGAAGTGATTCCATCTGAGAGACAGCCCTGTTTCCACCGAGCCAGGCGAAAGGAAGCTGCTGGGTCACAAAGACCGCGGCTCTTTTCCCGTTCAAAGGCTTCAGCTGAGGGATGAACTTCGCCATACCCAGAGCAAGTGAGAAGGCCTGTACGGGAGAACCGAACACCAGGGCATCGTAGCCGCTCAGGTCCGGCATGCTCTCGTAGATGACGTTCTTCGAGGATGGATTGGGCTTTCCGACTGGGGTTACCCTTTCCAGGACGGTTGTGTTCCCTGCGGTTGTAAACCTCTCGATTATTCCTTGGGCGACCGATAGGGTATTCCCGGTCTCAGAGTAGATTACGATGCCGATTCTCATGATGTCCCGTCCCTTCTTGTCAGATTCTCACCTTGCAGCTAATCCGGTGATTATTGCGATTCCGGCACTTGCGCCTATCCTTGAGGCGCCTGCCTTGATCATGGAAAGAGCAGCCTCCGTATCGCGTATGCCTCCTGATGCCTTGACTCCCATGGATGGGCCTACAACGGCTCTCATGAGGGCTATGTCTGATGCCGTCGCACCCCCGGTTGAGAAACCGGTCGATGTCTTCACGAAGTCCGCCCCTGCCGCCTTTGCCATGAGGCAGGCCTTAACCTTCTCGTCGTCGGTCAGCAGGCAGGTTTCGACTATGACCTTTGTAAGGGTGCTGATGCCGGCCGCGCGCACAACCGAGGATATGTCTTCATAAACCAGCCCGTAGTCGCCGGTTTTAAGAGCGCCTACGTTAATAACCATATCTACCTCGCCCGCACCATTGGCGATGGCATCCTTAACCTCCTGGGCTTTCACATGCGATGTATTCGCCCCGAGCGGAAAACCTATCACCGTACAAACGGCGACATCCGTGCCATCAAGCCTTAGTGCGCACCTTCTCACGTGCGAGGGGTTCACGCAAACCGAGAAGAAGCCGTTCTCGGCCGCCTCGTCGCAGAGCTTGTCAACCATTGCTGCAGTGGCATCAGGTTTAAGCAGGGTATGGTCAATGTAGTAGGCAAGCTTCTCCGGCGTAAGCCCGGATATGTCCGGCGCATCAGCCTGTGTTATAGCTTCGCACGCTGAGAAGTCGGCGGAAGGTAAGGCCCTCTTGAGCTCCTCAAGGCTTACCTCTATTCTGTATGGCATATTTTACCTCCGGCTTTTATTTGCCCTAAGGCTAATGATAGTTTATCACCGCGAAGTATTGAGGGGCAAAAAACCGGGCATACCGCAAAGCTGTCCGAAGTCAGTCGAGCCTTCTCCACCATGGCTCATTGATAGTGTGCCTGGTGCCGAAGATGGATGAGTAAAGGGCGTTGGCCGCGTCCGAGTAGCCTCCGACGAAGGCTCTTACTGCCCCCATCCTGGACAGCCTGATAAGGCCTTCGGTTAAGACCGCCCTTCCTAAGCCCATCCTTTGCTTGGAGGGGATGGTAGCAACCGGCTCGAAATAGGCCGACCTTGTGACGTCGTCGAACCAGATTGTACAAAACGAGGCAACTGAACCGTCAGGCGCGACTGCCACCAGGTCGAGATCCCTTCTGTAAAGAGGCGCGGTCTGAATGTTCCGATACCATGTGGGATCATTCCTGTTCTCTATGCCGACACGGATGTCCCCGCCATGAAAGCCGAGACCGGATGCATAGCACCTCTCCAGCAGTTCAAGGCCGTCTCCAAGGGAGCGGACAGCATATCCGGGAGGAAGCGGGGCTGGTTCAAGATTCGCGGGCAAGTCCTTAATCCACTGCTTTTCCGCTGCGCCTCTCCTCACATAACCCCTTTTCTCAAGAATCGAGATGCGAAGCTCTTTTCCGGACGGCGTCCAGACATAGATGGATCTTCCATTTCCCGGAACTTCCGTACAAAGCGTCCTTTCAGCTTGGTCTATCATCTCTGTTACCAAACTGGCATCCTCGTAGTCAGGCCTTATCAGGATGTGGGCTTCGCCCGGTCCCCCGTCGGGAAGGACTAGGCCGACGATCCTTTCACCGTCCTGCCAAATGGTGGCTACCTCATCGAGGGTTACTTTGGCGCAGTTCATCATCACATGCCATCGTGCATAATCCAGCCTGGCAACGTGCCATGAAATCTCTGTTAAGCTGTTGGCCATCATGGACTCACGCAGGAAAGTCCGCATCCGCCAGAAATCATCCTCGGAACTATAGGGCCTGAATATGGTTCCCATGGGACACCTCCATAAGCTAAAGCATCTTTTCCGGGATTGAGCGCTCGCAGGGGACGTCCACCTGGCATTTGCCGCAGCCGTATCTCGGCCTGAAAGCCTCAAGCATCCTGTCCAGGAAGGCCGAGCACTTGGCATGATCCTTGCCGCCAGCCACCGTAATCGCACTTGCAGGGCAGTTGAGCGCACATCTTCCGCACATGGAGCAATAGTCGTTAATGCCCGAATAGGGTCTCTCGTCAGCTTGAAGCTCAATGTCTGTAATCATGCTGGAAAGCCTTCCTGCGCCCCCCTTTGCGGTTATGAGGCCCTTTGAAAGACCGAAGGTGCCCAACCCGCATATGAAGGCCGCATGCCTTTCTGACCAACAGCTTGTGAAGCTTCGTCCTGCGTGGTGAGGGACGTCTTCGGAAGTTTTCGACCAGAAACGGGCATCAAGAGAGGGTACTACACATTTGTGTCCCGAGCTGGAAAGATGCAGAGCCAGCGAAGCCATGGTCCTATTAATCAGGCTCTGGCCTTCGATCCTTGCGTACAGCCAGCCAGCCGAGGGCGTCTCCATGTCAGTGCGGTTGCTCATGCAGATGCCCTTTGAGAACGGGAAGAAGAATGAGATCACTGACCTGGCTTCGGGTAGCCATTCTCCCGGGCTCATGTGGTGAGGGCCTATCACGTCCTCACGTAAGAGGCAATCGAAGAGCCCGTCTGATGCAGAGGCCACTCCGGCAAAGGGGGCGTCAAAGATTCTGACTCCAGCCGCCTCCGAGTAGGCATCGCCATCCGATGGTGTGATATTGTCACCCGATTCCTCAAGCAGGCATGTCAGTATTCTTCGAATCTCCTCTCTCTCCATGCTCTCACCCGCAATCCTATAGAATCAGATTTATCCGATATCAGACGGGCTTGGTTCCGGCCAGCCGTTTGCCTCCCAATGGCGCCTGTCAGTTAGGTCCCAGTCGCTCTTTCTCATCTTACCCCTATTATGCTGAAGAAGGAGTTTCTGAACAACAGGGTAGTGAACTCGGTTAAGCCTATCTGAAAACAGCTCGATCATTTCCCGGATCTACCGAAAAACAGCCGAGGACGATAACCAGTCAATGGGTTATATAAAATATGTTCTAGTACGTGCACATGCAAAATAACCCTTGCATATAGTATAATTTCATTTGCTAAACTCTAATGCGCCACTAGCTCAGTGGTAGAGCAACTGACTTTTAATCAGTGGGTCCCGCGTTCGATCCGCGGGTGGCGCACCAATCTTAATAAAAGCTAGAGGGCTGATTGCAATTATGCAACAGCCCTCATTTTATGCATTCTTAGCACACACTTAGCACACATCAAACAATAAGCCCAGCTAGAACGCTTAGAGTTTTCAAGGGTTTTCGGGGGTATTTCCGGGAAGATAACCTGCAATCATATTGTCCACAATTGCTGCGGCTTTCTTCTGAGCGGTCATTGAAGCGTGGGCATAGGTTCTTAGGGTGAAAGAAGCATCCCTATGACCTAATCTGTCAGCGACAGTACGGGCTGATATGTCCATTGCGGATAACCAAGTGGCATGCGTATGTCGGAGATCATGGAAACGAACTTGAGGAACCCCAGCCCTCTCACATATTTGAGACATGACCTTTGTCGCTAAACCCTCTCTTTCCATTTCCACTCCACCAACAATGCTAGGGAAGACAATATCACCTTTTACTTCCCTCCTCTGATCTCGAAGAGCTTCAACAGTATAAGGCGAAAGCTGAACCATCCGCTCGCCGGAAACAGTCTTGGACTTAACGATGCTTATCACGCTGTTATCCAAATCGACATTGCTCCATTTCAAAGAAAGGAGCTCGCCTTTCCTCAACCCGGTGAGAAGGGCAAGTAAAACTAGATTATAATGCTTGCTCTCTTTGGCGGCCTCAAGGAAGCGACCAGCCTCTTCAAGTGTGAAGACCTTGGGCTTGAAGCTGGATGCTTGAGGCAGTTCAACCCTATCGGCAGGATTACTCTCAATCAAGTCCAACTTTACTGCCCGTTGAAGCGCAGCATGGAGTGTACGGTGAAGCCCCCTCACAGTAGAAGGGGAGAGCTTCTTCTTTCGTCCGTCCAATCTGCACTTAGAAGTCATCACATAGAATCGCTGGATGTCTATCGGTGACAGCTTCCTAAGTTCAATCTTCCCGATTGAAGGAATAATCCGCTGCTTGATGTGCATGGCGTAGAACAGCGCGGTCTTCTCTGACTTATAGGGGATTATGTAATCGATAAGCCAGGCTTCCAGGAACTCGCCTAGGGTTAGGTTATAAGCAGCTAGGCGGAGCTGGCCGCCTTTCTGGGCGATCAGTTTACGCTCGACTGCGATAGCGTCAGCCCTAGTCCCATGGACCACCTGATATAAGAAGCGAGGTCTCCCTGCCTCAATCCCCCAATAGACTCTGACCTGCCAGACTCCTGGCTTTACTTCCCTAATCGACATCCTTACACCTCATTTTGAGAATCAGAAACACCAGCGGAACAAAAGCGAGAATCGCAATTCCCTTTAGAAGAGCTCTCGCTGGTAGCTCTTCTGCCTTAGCCTCCATCCATTGTTATCAACAGGTTGTGCTATCTCCTTGAGCACATTGATGATTGTTTGATCAGAAGGCGTGCTTCCGTTTCGTAACAAAGGCATCACTTCAAGAATGACATCGTCTATAGTTGGATCTTCTCCAGCTTCTAGTTTTTCTTTTAGGAAGGAAGTTAGGTAGTATCGAATTCTCTTTTCTACAGGCACATGTGTTTTAAACGCAGCAGCCTTTTTAATATGGTACCTCTTAGTAACGGTATCGAAATTGAAACTATCCTGAAGTATTGGTATTAGACTCTTATATTTCTTGCTTAATAGATGCAAAAATCCTTGTTCAAGCCCTCGTATTACTAGGGCATCATTAATCTCTTCAATGGTTGCTCCATGCTTCTCCGCAATTATCTCCTCTACTGTCTGAATTATTAGGGCAGATACCTCCTTGCCAAGCTCCCTTCTTTGGATATTCACTGGTGAAGCAACTTTCTTAAAATTAACTATCAACTGCCCAGTGAGGACAGAGAAAGGATTTTGCCTTTTTTTAAAGCTTTCTTGACTGCTACTCTGCCTTGTTGCGCTCTCATATTGGAAACCCGCATCTTGCGCTGTATTGATGATCAGATCCCAGTACCGTGGATCTTTGTGTGCGTAAACGAAACTAACCCATCGATTGAATTTTAGTATCCTGTACATTTCTCGTATCGAATTTGCCAGAAGATTTGAGTATTCTTCAGAGGTTTTATTCTTTGATCCTCCTTCTATGGTTTCTGCTTCATAGTCTTCTTCAGTTACATCAAGATCCAGCCAAGCATTCCACATAACGGATAGATCGAGATAAGGGATGTTAGCCCCGTATGGGGGATCCGTATAAATATAGTCAATAGACTCGTCTTTGATTTGTGAGAGGCAATTGGCATCTCCTTTTAGGATTCTTAGATTCTCTGTTGGATCAGCCTCAACGCTAAGTAGTTCCTTCTTGGCCTTTACCATCTTCGAGTACTTTTCCTTGAAGACTGCAATAACGTCTAACTCAATCGCTTTTGGTGCGAGTCTATATCGATAATAGCGAAAGGCCCCACAGTCCCCAGCGTTTTCGCTTCTTTTTTTTGAGCTATGGTAAGTAAGATTTGTTTTCGTTACTGTGCTTGAGAAAGCAAAAAGGAGAGAATCACGAATTCCCTCATCCTTTACAGTACGAATTTCCTTTCTTAGTACGGTTAAGTCAGCTAATTGCTTAGGACTGAACAGGTCTTGTACTTCCGAAACGTCCGCACCTATAGGAAGCTTAATTCCATGTGGATACTCCTTACCAGCGATTATTGCATCAATCTCTGCTTCACTCTTCGGGCGTTTGTTGTTGAACCTACGTACTACTTGCTCAAAGCATTGATCCAAACTTGAGTAATCAACCTTCTTCGCCAATGCGCTAGATATGAAAACAGCAAAAGGGTTAATATCGAAGCCTATTCCTTTTCTATTTGTATAGAATGCTTCAATAGGGGTGACTCCGCTACCACTAAATGGATCAAGTACAGTATCTCCCTCTTGAGTGAAAGCAACAATGTATGCTTGAACTACATTCCACGCCTGCTTAGTAAAGTATGCGTGAGCCCCAAAGTGCCTTTTAGCAGCTTGCTTCTTAACTGCAATTTCCTTAGGAGGCTTGCATGATAGGTAATCAAAGTCATCTTTAGAATTTACAAGCGCTGCTACTTCCGATTTCGACGCTACTTCGAGAAGGCTATTAGGCGAAAGATACTTTAGTAGCAAACTCTCATGAGTGCTTATGTCTCTAAGAAGAAAACTAAGGAGTGGTTTAGTGCTTGTGATCTCATAAAGAGAGAGCATCTTGCCGTTACATAGACAATAGTATCTAGCACGAATATCAGGGTGAATAGCATAGGAATAGGCTTGTTCGACGTTACTCCCTGTCAAGATATTCTCATTTGGAGCCTTAGCATCAAGGATAAATAAGCACTTGCCATCAACTTCAGCTACATAATCTGGAATGATAGAAATCTTCTTTGTTTTTGAACCAAGACTAATATAAGGGTGGTCAAGCCTCTTTGACCTAATAATTCTAGCGTTACCAGAAGACTTGTAACCGAGAGCTTTAACAATGGGAGCAACAATCTCCTCACGTACGGTGTCTTCTTTGGTATTGGGATCATCAAGTATTGCGAAGTCGAAACCAGATAAAGCCTCAGTAATGGCTCCCATTATTTCCTCCCAAGCATTATTCTGCAGAACATAATCTACAACCATATTATGTCAAACAGAGAGCTAATTGCACGATTTTAGGATCTGTTTCCTTATAAATGTTAACCAGTTATCTCCTTAACCCTTATCTCCATAGCCTCTTCCGACACCCGGAATGCTCGAGCCATCGTCCTTACAGATCTACTCCTAGAGGTCTTAACCTTATCCTCCGGCATAAGAACGAGAGCAGCGAACTTGTTCGCTTGGCGTTCTTCCACGGTTGCAGATACAGAGGTGCTCATACGAAGAACGTTCTTGTCCTTAAGGTTTCTATAGTAGTGGTACAGCTCGTGCGCCATCGTGAAGCGCTGCCTTTCCCTTGAGTGCATTGAGTTGACACAGATAACTGGCTTTCCCTGTTCCCAGGTGAAGAGGCCACTTATGCCAGTCTTCGAGAATTCATAACGGTAGATCCTGATACCTAGGTTCTTGATGATCTCCTCGATGTCGACGAAGGACTTGTCCTTATCTGCGTGCGCATCGAGGATTTGTTTTGCCAGCTTCTCTGGACTGACTACCATTGTTCGCCCCCTCTAGATATGTGGTGCCTAGATTATAGCGAACATGTGTTCGGGAAATCCAGAGGGATTCCGTATTTGTATTGGCTGTATATCGGCACATTATTAGAAAAACACTATCATTCATTATAAGCGTATTTGATTTTTACTTATTAACCTCTTATTCCGAAAGACTCCCAACATGCCGCTACCGTCAGCATTGTTCCATGCATAGATAATTTCTGTCACGTCAGGTGTATACCAATATAGCCCGGGCTCAACTTCTCGGTAGATCTCTTCACCATAGTAGCCAATCAGGTTATAGACTTGACTGTACGTCATTCCCTTTTCGATTCTGGTGTACAGCTCAAAGTTTACAATCGTGCCTTCAGGCATAACTGGTCGGCTCTCAATGATTTTCATTTGGTCAGAAACCCGAATGATAAAATAAACTACTGCGACCGCAAGAATACAAAGTAGAGCCGCTATCAACGCTTTTTTCAACTTCACGTATGTGCACTCCCTACAACTGGATTTAGTTACGGCCAAATAGATAATCCAGACTCACATCGAAGAAGTCAGCAAGGGCGAGCATTAACTTAGTTCCTGGCATGTTCTTGCCAGCTTCAAGCTGAGATATATTCTGTTTAGTGGTGCCTACTGCCTTAGCAAGATCTGCCTGAAGCATGCCCTTGGCTAGACGCAGCTGTTTGATGCGTTCTCCGAAACTCATCCCAACTACCTACTTTTCGATTCTTCTTTTAACTCCATCTGGTAAAGCAGATATCATTCCTTCAATTTCCTTTGGCATCGAAATCATGACATTAGCAATATAGTTGACTGCATTGAACAATCGTAATGCAATCTCTTTATTATCACCTATATCAAGAGTACCAGGATGAACGGCTTCATTTCCAACCACTCTTAGCATATGTAGCGCTCTGATTGCTGGGGGAGAAAGACCCTTCTGCTTCAATGCTTCAATATTCTCATTCAAGGTTTTAGTGTCAGAGCCATAAAGAGCGCACATTTTCTCAATCACCAAGCGCAACAAAGCAGCAGATGCTCGAGGAGAGTAAGTAAAGACCATTCTGGCTTCTTCGAAATCGTCGATGCATTCTTTCGGCAAATCTCTGTTTGGAGCAGGTCCATATGGCTTTTGGGGATAAACTGTATCGTCTTCTACTGTAACAAAGAAAAGCTTGCAACTAAGGCAAACAAAAACATAGGGCTCATCTATTGCGGGGGACATTTCATCGTTACTGAATCGGTATTCTGAAGGTGATAATCTTGTATGGAGTCCAAGAACACCGCAGTGGGGACAGAATTGCGCGTAATCACTCATGGGACAACCTCCTATGAGTTCTTTTTCTGTTTGGCTTCTTCTGCTTGGTTTTGAGCTTCCTTAATCTTAAGAAACTCTAGAAAGGAGATCACCTCTTGTTGGTGCTCAGGTGTTAAGCTCTCAAACGATATTCTAAAATGCACATCATCTAGACGTGGATCCTGGGGACAGCTCGATGAATCGAGTAGAAAGTCAGTGCTTACTTGAAACAACTCCGCTAGCTTTTGAAGCTTCTCTATGCTAGGCATTCTCTCGCCCAGCTCCCACATCGTCACAGAAGACACTGCCACATTTATCTGAGTGGCGAGCATCTCCTGAGTCATCCTCTTCTTTTTCCTAAGCTCTCTAAGTCTGTTAGAGAAAGCCATTACCATCACCTTTCTCATTATATCGCACATTGTGCAACTATACATGCATATGAATTCTCACAATAAGTGATAATAGGTATTGAACAGTAACACTATGGGTGATATTATCGTAAACAAGTAACACTCATAGTGACATTGGAGGTGACAGTAATGCCTATCGAGGTAGGCAAGAGGAACTTGAGCCTGATTGAAGCCAGACATCAGAGGGGATGGTCGCAGGGTGAAATGGCTAACCATCTTCTAGTGTCAAAGAGCTTTTACCAGAAGCTTGAGTCTGGTAAGAGAAAGCCGGGAATACATCTAGCCATGATCATCGAGGAGAAGCTAGGCAAGGATGCACTCGGTACCAGCTCACTTAAGACCTCAGCTTAAACATAGTACGCATCGTGCTCTTTGATAACCACATAGAGTGAGATAGTAAACCAACACTTTACGAAAGTGAGGGGGAAAGCATTGAGCATACCCAAGATGAAAGTATGCCAGGTATGTGGATTAATAACATTTGCGTCCAACTATTGCATCTGGTGCGGAAGCAGGCTGAAAGCAAAAAGAAGCTTGCGATATCAGCTTGGCAAGTTCTGGGTATGGTTAACCAAGGCCAAGTGATTTCTTGGCAGCTTCGGAAGCAACCTCTATCAAGATGGTTTTAATGCCCTCTCCAACAACCTTTGAGGTTTTCATCAGCAGCTTCTTCCATCTTGCCTCAGCTAATGGAGTGGATGGCGTGTCTGAGACTAGATCGGGAATGGCTTCAATGGCCCTATCCTTTGCTTCTTGGTCGAGATGTTCATCTTCGTCAAGCAGCATCTTGATGGCTTCAAGGCGCTTAGATGTCCAAGGATAAGGAGCGCCACACTCATGGCAGTACTTGGGGACATCCTTTTGCCCATAGTTATAGAAAGATAGGTCAAAACTCCCCCGGATTTCCGCATTACATGAAAGACAGGTTGTAATCGTTTTTGCTCCGCATTCTGTACACGCATTTTGGCTGTGCTCGGGATACTTATGGTAATTGGCGGTAATGAAGTGCCCATTTAGACATACTTGCATGGCATCTCGATTGCTCATCTAATCACCTCAAACAATCAATTCAATTAACAAAGGAGGAATCCTGCTATGAAGCCCATAGTGCGTAAAAGTCCTATGGTTCGTGCGATTGACCTTCGTGATCGTAGACGTCGGGCTGGAATGACGGCAAGCGAGTTCGCTGATGTACTGGAGATTGTAGATGCCAAGCAAGTCTCCGCAATGGAGATCGGTTCTTGTGCAATCACCCTGGAGAAAGCAATCAGGGCAGCTTATAAGCTCGGTGGAGTCGTAGTTCAACTTGAGGGTTTCGGGTATGCGGTGGTAGCGCCACTCAAGGACTTCACTCCTGATACTGAAGCGCATGTCGCAGAAGGCCCAGGGATGCTCCGAGCGGGGGAAGCTGCCTGGATATCACTGAAGGAGAATAGGGAAGCCCTTGAGGCCATTTCTGGGCTACAGGAGGCTGTCCTTGAAGGCAACCGGGCATCGCTTGTAACCCTCTATGACGAACTGGTTTGCGATACTGCCCAGGCTAATGAGCTTCTAGCAAAAGCCATCCAAGAGATTGACCCCACCATCAAAGAAGAAGCTGAAGCGAGACACGCTCAGCACAACATAGCAGGCAAGGCCAAGCAGAGAGTGCTTGGACCTATGTCTGCTGTAGCTATCTAGACCGGAGGTAATCACACATGAGGAAACCAGGAAGACCGAAGCGCATTCCAAGCCCTGAGGAGTTTGGCCAGATGCTGACCATTGAGGAAGCTGGCAGCTGCCTAGGGCTCTCATACCAACAGATGAGAAGGGCAATCTACGACCATGACATACCTACGCTGAAGTTCGGGAGAGTGAAGAAAGTCAGCAGGGCGGTCATCAACAGGATCCTGGACGCCGGGGAATTCTCGGCAGGCAGGAAGGAGGATGCGATAGATGCGGGAGATGATAGAAGGTTTACCGGCAGAAGCGCTCTGGATGCTTATCTCAGTCGGGCTGTTCATGGCTCTGCTAGGAATAATGTCGCTAGCGGACGATCTTCTGCTGTGGGCGGCAAGGCGTAGGGAAGACAAGCTCCTTGAAGAAAGAGCTGCCCGATATAGTGAGACTCCGCACCTATTACCAAGATGCGGAGTCCCTGATCCAAATACAACAGGAGGAGACCCTGTACGCCTTCAGGTTGTAAGGAAGCCGGAAGACCCTCGTAAGACTCGGCTTCCCATCAATGAAGCGCAACATAATTATAAAGCATGCTCGGATAAATACTTCTATTACGTATGCACTATTTCGGATACATCGACATCCAACAATAAGCGTTTGAGGTGAGCAATTATGAACTTGCCGGACCTTGGTGTGCAGTTTGATGAAACTACTCATAGCTACATAACAATACACGGAAACAAGATGCCATCAGTGACCCACATCATGAGGTTCCTGAGCAGAGAGCTCTACATGGGCATACCTCAAGATGTACTGGCAGAGGCAGCCAACAGAGGCACCAGGGTCCACAAGCATACCGAAGATATCGACCGCTTCAACTGGGCTGAGGCTGAAGAGGATTGCCTTGGATACCTGGATGCTTATGGTAGCTTCCTTAGGGACTTCAATCCGACTTGGCTCGGCAGCGAGTGGCGAGGATATCACAAGACCCTATACTATGCCGGGACACTGGACCGTATCGGTTACCTCGAGCCCGACAATGGCCAAGGCGTAGACCTGGTTGACCTCAAGACTACAAGGACCTTCCACAAAGTAATGCTGGGCACTCAGATTGATGCCTACGCTCAGATCCTAATAAGCCATGGAGTTCCGGTTCGAGAGTGCTACGGACTCCAGCTCCTGCCTAATGGTAAATACGAATTCTCTAGAGTGCCAAGGCTTTTCAAAGTCTTCCTGCACTGCCTATCACTTCATAACGCAATGAGCGAGGAGGTCAAACCATGACAATGCCAGCGGTAGCCCTAGATAGCAATAACAACATGATTGAAGCTGGGCTTAAGCGCCAGGGTGAGCACATAGTAGCAAGAGCTAAGGCTCTGGTCATAACCACCAATACCGACTATCAGGAGGCAGCCGATCTCGCCAAGGTGGTCAAGAGGTCACAAGCCCAGATCAAAGAGTACTGGATGGGGCCTAAGGAAGCTGCCCATAGGGCCCATGCAGAAATTTGCACAAAAGAACGTGAGATGCTCCGAGCCCTTGAAGAAGCCGAGAGAGTACTCAAGAGCTCCATGACCCGCTACACATTGCAGATTGAAGAAGCCCGACGCAAAGCCGAGGCTGAGATGAAGAAGCGTCAGCAGGAGGAGCAGGAACGCTTCCTGGCAGCTGCTTGTGCAGCGGAGGCAAAGGGCGATGACCTAGGCGTAGTAAGCAATATGGCCATGGCCGAAGTCGTGCAGGATATGGCAGCGACAATCAATCCGGTTGAGAGGCCGACGGTTGACGGGGTATCTACTCGAAAGGTATGGAGGGCTGAGGTTCTAGATGACTCCATGGTCCCTGTATCGATTGCAGGCGCAGTGATAAGGCCAGTCGATATAAGGGCTATCGAACGCATGGCAGAGGCAACCAAGGGCACCCTGCAGGTTCCTGGCGTGAGGCTATATCAGGAAACGCTAATGAGCATTAAGCGATAAGGGAGGAAATGAAACATGGCAATCGATAAAGGCGCTCTTATTTCTACTTATGGAGTCAATCCCGCAGCGCCCAGAGAGGCAGCGATGACGCAGGGCAACACTATGGTTGCTGCCACTTCAATGCGAGAGGTTCAGAGGGTTCAGGCACAGTTCATCATGGCAAGGACGTTCCCAAGGGACTCTGCAGTCTCGATGGCTAGGATCTTGGATGCCTGCGCTCGCCCTGGCTTGGCTGACAAAGCTGAGTACCAGTACCAGCGGGGCAAGGATGAGAATGGCAAGCCCAACTACGTGACAGGCGCATCCATCAAGCTGGCCGAAGTCATGGCGCAGAACTGGGGGAACATCGACTTCGGTATCAACGAGCTTGAAAACAGCGATGGAAGAAGCAAGGTCGAGGCTTACTGCGTAGACCTTGAGACCAACACCAGCAGGAGGGTTACGTACGAAGTACCCCACCTGCGAGTGACCAAGACAGGTTCCTACAAGTTGACGGACCCTAGGGACATCTACGAAATGATAGCAAACAGAGGGGCAAGACTATTGAGAGGCTGCATCCTAGGCATCATCCCCGGAGACGTTCAGGAGGCAGCACTTGCTGCATGCAAGGAGACAACGAAGAAGCTCACTCAGGCTGAAGAGCAGAAGGGCAAGGAAGCCTTCCTGCGAGAGATCAAGAAGATGATTGCCGCATTCGCCAAGCTGAACGTAACCCAGGAACAGCTCGAACAGGTACTTGGGAAGCCTGCAACCACGTGGACCGCCGAGGATCTTGAGAGAATCCGTCCTATCGGGACTTCTATCAAGGACGGAGAGGGCAAGATTGAAGACTTCCTTGGGAGGGACGAAGCAGCCTCCGAGGAGCCCATCACAGAGGAGCAGAGGCAGGAGCTGATGTCTCTGATATCCATCAACCAGCCAAGAGCGATGGCCTTGCTGACCAAGGCAGGGCTGACGCCTATCAAGGAGATCCCGTCATCGAAGTTCGAAGAGGCCAAGGCGATAGTACTCGAAGCAACTGCCCAGTGAATGATAAGAGGTCATGGGCTGACCGAAAGGCAGGGCGATGAAGGTCAAGGGCAGCCTGAGCCCTGCCAATAAAAACAACATTCCTAGGAGGAGACAGATATGAGCAACGATCGTGGGATGTACTCGAAGATATACGCCTGCTTTTGGCAGGATGAAGCGGTACAGGCGATGTCCATGCCAACCAGGTACATGGCTCTGTATTTGCTGACTTGTCCCCATAAGAACCTTATCGGGTACTACTACTTACCGAAGGCCTATGCAAGAGAAGACCTTTGCATGGATGCCGAGGCTTTCGAGGCATCCCTCGGCGAGCTCATAGCAAGCGGCTTCTGTTCATATAACGAGAAGTCAAAAACGGTGCTGATACCCAACTACCTCAAGTACAACCCGATGGACAACGAGAAGGTGGTTATCAGCGCCCTCAAAGTAATAAGTGAGATACCCAAGTCTCCGCTTGATGCCGAGTTCGTGAAGGTGCTTGAGACATACAGTAGGCCGTTCTACGGAGCCTTGATAAATGAAGTCAAGAAAAGGGCAGAGATACAGTATGCCAAACCCTCTGCTATACCTACGGATATACCGTCTGCGATACCGTCTGCGATACCGTATGGCATACCGTATCAGAAACCGTATGCGGAACAGTATGCCAAACCAGTAACAGTAACAGTAGCAGTAACAGAATCTCTCTCTCCCGCACGTGCGTGCGAGGAAGAGCTCCAACCTACCCAAAATCAGCCGGGTGATTTGGACGGTAAGGCAATCAACCAAGCCCTCATGTCGCTTACGGGGAACCCTATCAGTCCGGTCATCCTCGAAGACATCCGCTCATACCAGGCCGATCAGGGCGTAGACGAAGCCCTGGTCCTTGAAGCGATTTCCGAAGCCAAGCGAAAAGGCAAGCGAACGTGGGATTACGTTCGAGGCATCATCCGAAACGCCATCCAGGAGGGCATAACGACAGGCGAGGCTTTCCGAATGAGAGCCAGCCCTGCCCCTAAGCACAGAGGCAGGCCACCTCGCCAGCAAACCATAACGAACGGAGGATCAAACGATGGAAACCAAAGTGCAGCGTATTCAGAACCCGGAAGAGACTGGGACGCCGAATTCGACGCCGCAGCTCTCGCACGTGATAAGGTCGCAAATATCGCCAGGTAAATGCCCTCATTGCGGATGCGAGTCCGAGCATGTCGTGATACTCATGAAGCGGAACATGCTTGAATACGATAGGCCCTGCAATAACTGCGAAATCATTCTACGCAAGCAAAAGGAAGAGCAGGAAAGAGCAAAGGTTGAGAAGGCACAAGCTGCGGCTAAGAGGCTCAGGATCGAGGGGCTTCTCGAACAGGCAAAGCTGGGCCCAAGGTTTCAGAAGTCCACCTTCGAGTCATGGGAAGAGCGCAATGAGCTATCCGATCAGTACGACCAAGCGCTGAAGTATGTAACCTCATGGCCGCCTAGGAAAGGCGACGGGCTCTTGTTCATCGGTTCGACAGGCACAGGGAAGAGCCATTTGGCAGCTGCCATCGTGAACGAACTGGTGAAGCAGGAAGTGGCATGTGTATTCCAATCAGTACCAGAGCTCCTGGCTAAGCTCAGGGCAACCTATGACCGGGAGAAGGAAGGACCTACGGAAGCCGAAATCATGAATGCATGCCTGGAAGCTGACCTAGTTGTGCTTGATGATCTCGGAGCGGAGCGCTGGACAGCTTGGGCTGAAGAGAGGCTCTACATGCTCATAGACCAGAGGTACAGGGCCGAGAAGCCTGTCGTTATAACCAGCAACCGCACAGCGAAGGAACTTGAGCAGGCGATAGGGTCTAGGACCATGGACCGACTGCTGGAGATTTGCCGGGTGGTTCGCTTCACCGGAAGCAGCTTCAGAAGGCAGAGGTTCGGCATTGTGGCCAGGGATGGGAAGTTTGAGCTTACACCAGACTTCCTTGCGAACTAAGGGGGAGATACGGCCATGCCAGAGATCAACGATGAAAGGCTCGATATCTTCAGGATCTACCTGAACAAGGGCTATGACTCCTTCATGAGCTGGCCGATATTCCTGGAGAAGTACCGCAGCGGAGAGATTGAAGCCGAGTGCGAAAGCGGGGCAGGTGAACATGGATGAAGGAAGCTGATCAGAAGTTCTGGACCTCTACACATGCTGCCATGGTTTGGGGAATGTCCAACGGAAGGGCGAGGTCTCTCTGCAGACAGGGCAGGGTACCAGGGGCCTACGTCCTGAGCACGACGACTCAGAAAGGCAAGACAGAGGT
>CAZJHY010000002.1:0-103366 GCA_964545975.1 uncultured Clostridia bacterium
TTCTATCTGAAGCTCATGATCAAGTTCTGATTGTTGCAATGAAGGGCCGTTAAGGCGGGCAGCGATGCCCGCCTTATGTTTTTCCTGCGCTTTCCATTGACAAAACCCCGAAAATAGCGATAATGATAATCGTTATCATTACTAATAGGGGGATGAAAGATGTGCGCCTGCGATCTTAAGAAGGGTTCGACTGCTGTCATCAGAAGCATCGACTTCGGGCACAAGGCTGCATCGCGCCTCGTAGAGATGGGTTTTACGCCCGGTTCATCCATTGAAGTGATAGGCAGCTCCCCATTCGGAGACCCGCTGATGCTTAGAATCCGCGGTTACTCGGTGGCAGTCCGCAGGAGGGACCTAGCTGCAATGGAGGTCATCGGTTGCTAGGAGGGAGCATGCAAGACAATGCAATGGCAGTTAAGCTGGCGCTTGCCGGAAACCCGAACAGCGGGAAGACCACCCTGTTCAACGCTCTAACCGGAAGCACGCAGCAGGTCGGCAACTGGCCTGGGGTGACTGTGGAGAAGAAAGAGGGCTCCTTCACATACAAGGATACCGCCTTCAAAGTAACGGACCTTCCCGGAACATACTCCCTTGATCCCGGCACCCCGGAGCAGAGGCTTGCTGGGGATTTCCTTGTAAACGGAGAGGCAGATCTTCTGATAAATATCGTCGATGCAGGCAACCTTTCCAGGAGCATGCTGCTTACCCTGCAGCTCATGGAGAAGGGCATACCCATGATTGTTGCTGTCAATTTCATGGACGAGGCTGAGAGGGCCGGACTTAAGGTGGATGCCGGAAAGCTTTCATCAAGGCTCAGGCTTCCCGTGATCCCGATATCGGCTGCGCGCGGAGATGGGCTTCAGGCTTTGAAGGCCGCTGCAAAGGAAATGGCCGAAAGGCCCCTTGCGCCGGAGCCTCTGATGACATGCTCCTCAGGCTGCTCCAGCTGCAGCGCCGCGCTTCAGGGCTTCTCGTGCATCGATTCAATCTTCGGTGACTGTGTAAGCGGTGAGCCTCCCAAGGCTGCGCTTGGCACCTTCGACAGGATCGCGCTCAACAAGTGGCTGGCGGTGCCCGTCTTCGCCCTGATAATGGCCGCGGTCTTTGCTATCACTTTCGGCCCGCTGGTCAGCAAGGCATCCGACTTGGTCGACTGGTTGGTTAACGTCCGTCTTCTGGAATCAGTCAGGGGGCTTCGGCTTTCTGTTAGCGCTCCTTCCTGGCTTACCGGCCTTCTGGCGGATGGCGCAATCGGAGGCGCCGGTTCCGTCCTGATATTCCTTCCTCAGATCGCAGTGCTTTTCTTCCTCTTATCGCTTCTTGAGGGGACAGGATACATGGCAAGGGCGGCATTCGTAATGGATAGGGCGCTTTCTTGGCTCGGCCTTTCCGGAAGGAGCTTCGTCACGCTTATTATGGGTTTCGGATGCACTGTACCCTCAATAATGGCATCAAGGATACTTGAGGAGGAGGAGGAGCGCAAAATCGCAGTGATAGTCGCCCCCTTCATATCATGCAGCGCCAGGATGCCGATCTATGTCCTTATCGCAGGCGCGTTCTTCGGCGCCAGGGCCGGCCTTGCGGCAGCTTCGATGTACTTTCTGGGGATTCTGGTGATGATTGCCTCGGCATTCCTGCTCAGCAGGACTGTGTTCAAGTCGCGATCATCGGCTTCATTTGTCCTCGAGATGCCTCCGTACAGGATACCTCGCATGAACTACTTGGCAATGGCCACGTGGCACAAGACCAAGGATTTCATCGTAAGGGCAGGGACGCTCATTGTCCTTGTTTCCATGGGAATCTGGGTGCTCAGCAACATCAGCTTCTCTTTGGAGGTAGTGACAGAGCCGTCCCAAAGCATGCTTGCCACCCTCGGCAGGCTGATAACACCTCTTATAAGGCCCCTTGGTCTTGGAGAATGGCGATTAGGCGTCGCGCTGCTTTCAGGGATAGCTGCCAAGGAGATAGTGGCCTCCACTATTAGCCTTCTTGCAGGTACTGGCCCGGATGCGCTTGCCTCGCTAGGGCTGAACGCCGCATCTGCGCTTGCTTTCATGTCATTCTCTTTGTTGTACGTGCCCTGCGCGGCTACAATCGTGGTGATGAGGCGAGAGCTGGGAAGCGCGCGCCAAACGGCACTGGCCGTGCTCTATGGCATAGCTGTCGCGTGGCTGGTATCCTTCGCGCTGTACAGGATCGCATCGATTTTTGTCTTATAGGAGGCCCCGCATGCATGATGAATGCTGTCCAAGAAACGAAAGGCACTCCAAGCACAGGCAGCTTGTCCTCGAGTGTATAAAGTCAGCCGGAGGCAGGCACTTGACCGCCGAGCAGGTTTTCGACGAGGTAAGGCAGGTCCATCCGGATATCGGGGTAGCCACCGTATACAGAAACCTCAAGCAGCTCGAGGAATCGGGAGCCATATCCAAGTCCGGCATCGGAGACGGGGCCGCAGTCTATGAGATAGCGGAGCCTGAGGGAGTCCACTCCCATCATCACCTCGTTTGTCTTTCCTGCGGCAAGGTGCAGGACCTGGACACAGACCTCCTTGATGCCATCGAGGAGCACGTAGAGAAGAAGAACGGCTTCATAGTCAAGGACCACAGGCTGCAGATATACGGCATCTGCAAGCAATGCTCGTCTGACCGCTAAAACCGGGGCTGCATTTCCGGTGATAGGCCAGCGGCATCTCCTCCATGAAGGTAAAAGGGAAGCCTTGGAGAATTATCCGATAGAGTAACATGGTGAAAGGAGCGCAGTCATGGAACGACAGCTTGCTGCCTTGAACTTTGCGTTGGGCATGGAAAAGGAGGGCAAGGCCTTCTTCGAGAAGGCTGCGGCATCCACGAGAAACGTAAGCGCAAAGGACGCCTTCAAGGACCTTGCCAGGATGGAGGAAGGCCATATTAAGTATATCGAAGCCAACCTGGCGAGCCTTGCGAAGGACGGAGAATGGACAGTAGACCCCCAGAAGGACCTTGACAGGGAAGTGATGGGCAAGGCGGTCTTCCGCGACAGGGGCGAAGGCAAGGGCCCGGAGCCTGAGCTTGCTATAGGCGAGCTTACGACCGACCTTTCCGCGATAAGAATAGCCATGGCCATAGAAAACGACCTCCACGAGTTCTATACCAGGGCTGCCAAGCACTCTGAGGATGATGGGGCCAAAGCCGTCTTCGGAAGGCTCTCTGAATGGGAGAAGGGGCACAGGCAGATGCTTGAAGCCCAGTATGAGGAGATGAAGGAGGGCTTCTGGTCAGAGATGGGCTTCTCTCCGTTCTGATCCGGAAGAGCAAGAGTAAGAAGAAGGCACGGAGATAAGAATCATCCGTGCCTTCTTTAATGCCCGGTGCAAGCCCTAGATGAGAATCAGGGACATTATCGCGATGGTGATTATCGAGACTAACCCTACAAACAGCGTGCCTCCCGTCTGCAGCTTGTAAGCCTGGTTCACATCCATGTCGGAGAACTGCGATACTACCCAGAAGTAGGAGTCATTGGCGTGGGATACTACCATTGAACCTGCGCCTATCGCTATCGTGACTAGGGCCTTCGCCATGCCCGTATCAAAGCCGAGCGATGGCAGAAGCGGCGCAAGTATGGCAGAGGTTGTGATAAGGGCGACGGTGGAAGATCCCTGTGCCGTCTTAATCGCCGCTGCGACAATGAACGGCAGGAAGATGCCAAGGTTGTACTTCGAGAGTATGTCTCCTAGGATTCCTCCAATTCCTGTCGCCTGCAGGATCGCGCCGAAGGATCCGCCGGCCGCTGTTATGACGAGGATGACAGCGGAATCCTTGATAGCATCGCTGACCCAGTCGCCATAGACTGTCTTGTCAAGCTTCAATGCCAGGGTCATGGCCATGAAAACGCCGAGTATGAGGGCGAAGTTGGGGTTTCCTATGAACACCAGTATGGTCTTCAGCGTCCCTGTGCCGAACGGGTTGGAGTTGAAGTTGGCGACGGAGCGTAATGCGATAAGTATTATGGGCACGAGTATCGGAAGGAATGAATGAAGGGTGCCGGGCAGCCTTCCGAACTTCTTGAGCAGTTCCTCGTAGCTCATGGAGGCCTTCGGCTTGATGTCGATCTTCGATCCGACCTTCAGGGCATAGAGCCAGCCTGCAATCGTCGCCGGTATTGACGCGATTAGGCCGAGCAGGATTACTAGGCCGAGGTCCGCCCCGAGGTTTCCGGCAGCGGCGATAGGTCCCGGTGTCGGGGGCACCATCGTGTGCGTCGCGTACAGCCCCATGGAGAGGGCAGTTCCCATTACGGCAAGCGAAATGCCTCCTGATTGTGCAAGGGCCCTGTTAAGCGAGGAAAGGATGACAAAACCACTGTCGCAGAAGACGGGTATCGACACAACATATCCGGAGAAGGCCATGGCAAGCGGGGAGTTCTTCTTTCCAACCAGCTTGAGCATAGTGCGGGCCATTACTACGGCAGCTCCGGTCTTCTCCAGTATGGTTCCTATGATAGTACCGGCTACGATTACGATGCCTATGTTGGTAAGCGTGCCGCCGAACCCGTTTGCGATAGTTTCGACAATTCCGGGCACCACCTTGCCATCTACGGTCTTCTGAACAAGAGGGGGATTGGTGGCGAGCAGTCCTACGAAAAGGGCGGCCAGAAGCAGCACAAGGAATGCGTTCATGCGAACTCTTCCCGTCATTATGACTATGAACCCAATTGCAAGCACGAGCAGGAGTATCAACCAGGCGCCACTAAACACTTGCCAAACACCTCCCTATGTTTATTGAGCGGATAAGATGTAATTCTTCCTTGCACAGCCAATTCCTTCAAATTTCTCATGCTTCAACAACTTTGAGGAAGCGACCGGCGGGATCATATTACTGCTCTGAGGTTCATTTCTTAAGGTTTCCAGGCATCCCGCTCGTGTTAGAATCGCAATAACGGAGGTGTCGGATTGGAGATACTGATGGTAAGGCATGGCGAGAGCACTGCCAACACAGACAGGGTGCTTTCTAACACCGGATGGAGGCACGGGCTTACTGAGATAGGCATGGAGCAGGCGAGACATGCCGCGCAGCGACTGATACCCTTCTTCGGGAAACCTGACCGCATCTACACAAGCGGACTAAGAAGGGCCCACGAGACGGCGGCGATCATTGCCGAGATCAACTCGATCGAGTTGAGGATACTACCTGACCTGGGCGAAGTATCCGTAGGCATCCTCGAAGGCAAGTCGGACGGGGACAGCTGGAGGCTTCACAATTCCATATGGGACAGATGGTTTCTTAAGGGAGAGGCAGACGCGAGGATTCCCGGAGGCGAAAGCCTGAGGGAAGCAACGCTTAGGTTCAGGGCTGCGATCCGGCGGCTTGAAGAGGAAGAAGGCCAAAATTCCAGGCTTGTGCTCGTGACGCACGGCGGCTTCATGCTCGCTGGCCTGCTGAACCTGGTTTACGGAGTCCCTGAGTTCATCCCTAGAAGGGGTTTCCTCGGCAACTGCGACATGGTGAGCATAAGCCACAGGGAGGATGCATTTACATACACCGGCTTCTCCGCCGGGCTAAGGCAACCTGCCGTAAAATAGGTTTGACTTTGCATAGCATTGCACAAATGCATCATGTGATGCAGGAGAATCCCCGGAACCGGCGTAAATGATATTAGTTAAGGATATCCATTCTGAAGGGTGTTGATCGAGTTGGTGCAGGAGAAAGGCAAGAGCATTCCGGCGGGTGGCAATAAGGCTCTACTCAACGAATTCCTGACGGATGTCTTCCATCACATTTTAAGATTCGAGGAGTACGCCCTTAGGAAGCAGGGAGCAGGTGACCTGTCCATACAGGAGATGCACCTTATCGAGAAGCTCGGCCCCGACAAGGAGCTTAGGATGAGCCAGGTGGCAGACGCTCTGGGAGTCACCCTGGGAACGATGACAGTCGCCGCTGACAGGCTGGACAAGAAGGGTTATGTGCTGCGGCAGCGGCTGGACGATGACCGCAGGGTGGTTAAGCTAAAGCTAACCGACAAGGGGCGGGAGGCATACCACGCGCACGAGGAGTTCCACATGAATATGGTGCAGATGGTGCTCCAGGGGCTTTCTAGCGTGGAGGAGGAGACTCTGACCCAGGCGCTATATAACCTTAGGGACTTCTTCGTGGGATTGGACTACAGGAAGCTCAGGAAAAAGAGCAAGAAACCCGAATAAGACTATGGAGGGAAGAATATGAAACGTCTGCTGCAAGTCCTGAACATACTCGGTTACCTGGCTGTAGTCGGGGTAAACGCCCTTGCGGTGTTGCTTCCGATCAACAACAGGACCACGGAAGAGCTTTCCGACATGTACCCTAACCTTTTCGTACCGGCAGGCCTTACATTCTCCATATGGGGAGTCATATATATACTTCTTCTGATATTCACCCTTTATCAGGCATCCGACCTGCTGGGAGGCAAGAAGGACAAGACCTCCTTCGTTGAGAAGGCCGGTGCTTTGTACCTTCTTACTAGCGCCCTGAACGTCGCATGGATACTGGCATGGCATTATGAGCAGGTCCTTCTTTCGGTCCTCATAATGCTTGCGTTCCTGGCGACGCTCATCGTCCTTTACCTCAAGATAGGCAGCAAGTTCGCAAGCTTCGGCGAAAGGTTCATGGCGCAAGTGCCGATAGGAGTGTATCTGGGCTGGATTGCCGTAGCCACTGTAGCAAACGTTACAGCGCTTCTTGTTAAGCTGGGCTGGAACGGCTTCGGGATAAGCGGTGAGATATGGGCAATAATCATGATTGTAATAGCTGCCCTGCTTGCGGTACTCATGCGAATAACCAAAGGCGAGATTGCATATGGTTTGGTGGCAGTGTGGGCTCTTGCCGGCATCGCCATCAAGAGGCTCGGCACCGAGCCTGTGGTCATAAGCGTCGCCTATACAGCGATGGCGTCGGCTGCCGTGGTTGTCCTGTCGTTCCTGGTAAAGTACAATAAGAAGGCCTGAAGCGATTGGCAGAAGCGCTGATATCTATGGGCGGCAACCGGCTTGCCGCCCTTTTCCTATCTTAAGCAGCCTTATTTGCCCCTTTCAGCCACTGCCATGACCTCATACTCATCGGGGTCAAGGGTGCGCCTTCCCCAGGCTCCGGCTGTGCCTCCCCACATATGCCGGAGCTTGAAGCCCGAGACCTCAAGCATAAGCTTCAGTTCGCTTCCGGTGAAGGACTTCTCGCCGACCATTCCGGCCGACAGCTCCTCGCCTATCTCCTGGTCCAGCTCGCCGAGCGCATGCCATTCCACTATGTTGAAAGGGTCAAACCTGCCGGATGAGATGTCCTTGCTTCCGAACTGCCTGATCATCTTGAGGGCATTCAGCGCCGTGAACAGGAAGATGCCGCCCGGCTTAAGAAGGCTGTGCACATTGGCGAATACCGAGAGCGCCTGTTTCAGCGGGTCTTCCCCTGTGCCGATAAGACCCAGTGAACCTTCGCAAAGGCATATCGCGGCGTCGAAACCTCCCGTAAGCCCATGAGCTGAAGGAAAGTCCGAGGTGGCATCCGCCCGGATGAAACTCACATCGGCTCCGGCCTTCCCGGCCTTCTGAGAAGCCACGGAAAGCATGCCGTCCGATAGGTCTACCCCGGTGACCGAATAGCCCATGAGGGCAAGGCCCACGCTGTGCCTTCCGGTACCGCAGCCGATGTCTATGACCCTTTTATACTCGGCAAGCGGTATGAGCTCAGACATGAACTCCAGCTCATGCGCAGTTGCAGATGTGAAGTCATTGGCGTCATATCTTACCGAATGCCTGTCGAAGAAAGATTTCCATGCCTTATCGGGCATGAGCGCCTCCTGTCCCCCGAGGCCCTTTTCATCTGTGCTTCGGGATTCGAATGGATTACAATCGTATTATATTCTCCATGAAGGAGATGAAGATGGCAAGACTAAGGGTCAGATTCCTGGGGCACAGCGGCTTTCTGGTGGAAGCAGAGGACAGGTTCCTCCTGTTCGATTACTATACGGACAAGGCCGGTGTGCTATCCGGTGGCCTGCCCTTCGGAGGTGCCGGCGCAGTGCTCATATCTCACAGCCATTCGGACCATTTCAACGGGGCTGTCCTGGATCTGGCCGTGCCCGGCGTCACCGCAATCGTCGCGGACTCGGGAGTCAAGATCCCGGCGCCAATCAAGGGTGCCCGAAGCATCGAACCGGGAGGCAGCGCCGAACTTGGTTGGGCGAAGGTCGAAGCCTGCGGCTCCACGGACGAGGGATGCTCGTTTCTCGTGCAGCTTGGCGGGGCGAGGATTTTCCACGCAGGCGATCTGAACGACTGGTACTGGGAGGATGAATCGACGCCGGATGAGCTTATGGCCGATGAAGCCCGGTTCATTGATGAGATTGGGAAGATAAGCAAGGGCGGGATGGACATCGCCTTCTTCCCGGTGGATATGAGGCTCGGAAAGCATGCGGCAAGGGGCGCCGCCCTATTTGCAAGGACCTTGAAGCCCAAACTCATCATACCCATGCACTTAAACGGAATGCCTGATAAGAAGCTGATAGACTATCTGGCCGGGCTCTCCTCCCATGGTAGCGAAGTGAGGATGATGACCGAACCAGGCGAGGAGCTTACGGTGGAAACCCAATAATACCTCGGAGGTGGAGCATGAAATTCAAGATCGTCCATTCCAACATCAATGTGGCGGACCTCGACCGGTCCATCACCTTCTACGCCGAAGCGCTAGGCATGCAGGAGGCAAGGCGCAAGGAGGCTCAGGACGGCTCCTATAAGATTGCTTTCCTCGCAGACGGCCATGGCGAATACCAGCTTGAGCTAACCTGGCTAAGGGACAAGGAAGGGCCGTACGAGCTGGGCGACAACGAATCGCACATCGCGTTTAGGACTGACGACTTCGATGGAGCCTACAAGCATCATACGGAAATGGGCATCATCTGCTACGAGAACAAGTCCATGGGAATATATTTCATAGAGGACCCCGACGGATACTGGCTGGAGATACTGCCGACAAGGAAGTAGGTGTAAATGATGGTTCGCGTATTCTGTTACTCTAGGTCCGGGAATACTTTATGGGCAGCAAGGCAGCTGGCCGAGGTTCTAGGCACCGAGGTCGTGCGCATCGAGGAGGAGAATCCGAGGGGTGGGTTCATAGGCTTCTTCCTTGCCGGCATGGATGCCACTTTTAAAAGGGCGGCAAAGATAAGGCCGGTTGAGCTTACCGTTGAGCCCGGCAGCCTCCTCGTCGTCTGCGGGCCGGTGTGGGCGGGAAAGCTGTCCTCCCCGATAAGGGCACTTCTTAATCAGCTGGCAGGCAAGCCGGTGAAGATGGCATACCTGATAACAAGGGGTGACAAGGCCAATCCCTACGGGGGCGTCTTCGAAGAGATGGACAGGGTGCTGGGGTTGCGCCGCATTGCAGAGCTGAGCCTTCAGGGAGCCGACTTCGGCGAAACAGCATCTGCCCAGGTGAGAGGCTTCGCAGAGGGCTTGTCGGAGCTTAAGGGGAACTGACCCTGGAAAAAGAAAATCCTTCATCAAGCCCCTTTAAGGAGCACTTCCGGGGCGCACTTTTCGTTTTCTCTAGTATCTGTAACATGAACAAACTCTTGATGATATAATATCTTGGTATGGATCTTGGAGGTGCTGTCAGTGGACTACGAGGAGAAGGAAAAGGCCGCCGAGGCGGAAGTCAAGGCGTCTGCCGAGGAGAATGGGCTCATAGAAGAGGAGATTCCCGTATTCACGGATATGGAGGAACCTTGGGATACCGGGGAGGAAACCGTTGGAGCCTGTGATGCCGTGTCGGACCAGGAGCCTGTCCTGGAACCTGTGAAGGATGAGGCAGACGGGGCTTCGGCTGAGATGATGCCGGAGGATGCTTCCTCGGAAGCGCAACCTCAGGCGCCTCAAAGGAAGGGGAAGTCCTTCATGGGCGTAGTGTTCGAGTACCTGCAGTCCATCCTGATGGCTTTCTTCATAGCTATAGTGATAATGGCCTTCCTGGGCCGCTCGTATATGGTGGAGGGCGCCTCGATGGAAAAGACCCTCTTCAACAGCGAAAGGGTTCTGGTCGAGAAAGTAAGCTACTATCTTGGCGAACCCAGGCGCGGCGACATTGTTGTGCTTATGAACCCCAGGCAGCAGAAATATGGGAACTGGTTTTTAGATACCTTCGGCTTCGTCAAGGACATATTCGTGGTCGATATGACTACCAGGCCTTACATCAAGAGGGTCATAGGAGTCGTCGGCGACACAATAGAGGTCAGGGGCGGAAAAGCATACTTAAACGGGGCAATGCTGGAAGAGCCTTATGTCAGCGAGGAGATATGGTGGGATTACGGTCCCACCACAGTGCCCGAAGGCTATGTTTTCGTAATGGGGGACAACAGGAACCACAGCGACGACAGCAGGGGCTCTGTGGGCTTCCTTGAAACCGACAGGATACTCGGCAAGGCAGTGGTAAGATTCTGGCCTCTGAACAAGATCACGGCATTCACCCGGCCTGAGACCTTCAAGGGAATGTAAGTCATTGAATCACAGGCCGGCCCGGACAATCGGGCCGGCTTTTTTGATTGCCGTTTCGGCATGTTAGAATGATTCTTGAAGCGGGGTGTTCGTATGGATTGCGCTAAAACAGAGGCTATCATAGTCGATTGGCTCAGAGATAGGCTTAACGCCTCAGGCTCCAAGGGGTTTGTTATCGGTTTGTCCGGCGGACTGGACTCAGCCCTGGTCGCATCACTTGCCGTTAAGGCGGCGCCAGGTGCCTGCCTGGGGCTTATTATGCCATGCGATTCCAACCCTCTTGATGCAGAGCATGCAATCCTTGTAGCGGAGACTTACGGCTTGAACACCAGGGTTGTTGACCTCGCGGGCCCGCACAGGAGCCTTCTTCTAGAGCTTAGGCGAGGAAGCGAAGCTCAGCCGCAGAGGCTCGCCGCAGCCAACCTTAAGCCGAGGCTTAGGATGGCCTCCCTCTATTACTGTGCGAACGAGCAGAATCTTATGGTGCTGGGAACCGGAAACCGAAGCGAGTGGTATGTAGGCTACAGCACCAAATACGGAGACGGCGGAGTGGACCTGCAGCCGATCATAGGCTTAACGAAAAGCCAGGTCAGAAAGTTTTCTCGCCACATGGGGGTGCCCGAGGAGATAATACTGAAGGCCCCTACCGCAGGGCTCTGGCAGGACCAGACGGATGAGGGGGAGATGGGCTTCACATATGACCAGCTGGACGAGTATATTATGACGGGCAGCGCTGATGCGGCTGTAAAGGATAGGATCGACCGCATGCATAAAGGCTCAAGGCACAAGTTCGCCCTGCCACCCTCGCCCATAGACCCGGCCTCGGGAATATAGAGAGGGACGGAGGAACAGGATTTGAGCGCATGGAGGAGTTTCATAAGGGGATTCACTGCGTATGAGCTTATGGCTATCGGCCTCATCTCCGCCTTGGGCATTGCATCCAAGAGCATAGTCGGCCCGCTGGCGCACCTGCTTACGGTGCCTATCGGAGTGCCAGGAGGCGCTCTTGCCGGCGGGTTCTACATGATGTGGCTGGTCCTTGCCAGGGCTTTCACGGACAAAAGGGGGGCCGCAGCCTTGGCTGGCCTGGTGCAGGCCATTATTGTGCTCATAACAGGCTCTTTCGGCTCCCACGGCGCTTTGACTCTGATAACATACACAATTCCAGGCATAGCTTGCGATGCCTTCATGCTGCCTTACTCGAAGGGCAGGGAGGGCGGCCTTCTGTGGTGCAGCCTGGGAGGACTTGCCGCAAATGTCGCAGGCTCTATTGCATCGAATTACGCTTTCTTCAGGCTTCCGGCACTTGCGCTGGGGCTTATCGCTGTCACCGCTGCATTTTCCGGAGCTTTGGGAGGCGCGGTGTCATTCATAGTCAACAGGAAGCTGTCGGGCATACTGGGAAAGTAAGCCTTAAGGCAGCTGGAGACGGAGGTAGGGCATGAGGGGAAAGGATAGGCTAGCTATAGGGATCATTATAGTTTTAGGACTGATGATGGTCGCATTAGGCGCGGTGAATTCATGCGCGGTTTCAGACAAGCTGGCAGGCTCATTGGAAGTCTATCTGGACGGCGTTAAGGTGGCGACCTTCACCGCAGAAGAGCTCGCCAAGATGAAGTCCGAGACGTTCAAGGCGGTAATAAGAAGCTCCAGCGAGGGCAACAGCGAGGCGTCTTTCACCGGTGTATCTGTCTATGACATAGCGGTGAAGGCAGTCCCCGAAATATCGTCAGGCTTCAAGGCCATCATAGTTAAAGCCGAGGACGGCTACCAGACCGTGCTGAGCAAGGATGAGGCATCCCTTAAGGACAATGCCTATGTCTGCTACCTGATGGATGGCTCACCCATTAAGGCGAAGTCCGAGAAGGGCAGCGGGCCTCTCAGGCTCATAATAAGAAAAGACGAATTCGGGCAGCGCTGGGTCAAATATGTAAACAGGATAGAGATCAGGAAGTGAACATCCTCTCGCTTGAAGGGGTAACCTTCAGCTATAAGGCATCCGACCGTGTGATTCTGGACGGGCTCTCCCTCGACATCGAGGAGGGCAAGGCAGTCATGGTCTCAGGCCCGTCCGGGGGAGGCAAGACCACCCTCTGCCTCATCGCTACCACAATAATCCCTACAAGGCTTCCGGGCGAGCTGACCGGAAGGACCGAGATAATGGGCGAAAGCACCAGGAAGCTGGGCCCTGTGGGCGCATCGCGATATGTGGGCTATGTAATGCAGGAGCCCGAATACTCCATGGTGATGCCGACAGTCGAGGAGGAGATAGCCTTCGGGCTGGAGAACAGGAATTGGCCCATCAAGGAGATCGGAGGCAGGGTTGAGGAGCTCATGGAGGACATGGGTCTAAGAAACCTTTCGGGGAGGATCCCACAGAGGCTGTCTGGAGGGGAGAAGCAGGCTGTGGCAATTGCTGCGGCAATCGCACACAAACCCAGGCTCCTTGTGCTTGATGAAGCGTTTGCCGGCCTGGATGATGAGAAAAGATGGTACTGCGGCGAGCAGATGAAAGCATTGAAGCGCAAGGGCACCGCCATCCTTCTAATCGAGCACGACTGCATCGGAAGGTTTGCCCACGAATGGGTCGATGCCTGCTTCAGGCTCGAGGCAGGGGCATTCGCGGAGGACAGGCGATGAGGGATGTCCATTTCGAATCGGTAAGCTTCTCCTATCCGAAGGAAAGGTCTGGCACAGCCGTAAGGCATGTGTTCGACTGCCTCAGCATAAGGCTATCCCCAGGTAAGATCTATGCGATGTCGGGGCCGAACGGATCAGGCAAGAGCACGTTCGCAAGGCTGATGGCGGGCATAATATGCCCTGATGATGGAAGGGTCATGATCGGAGGAAGGAACATCAAAGGGGAGAGCCTTCCCGATGTCGGCAGGGCGGTAGGCTACGTCATGCAGGACCCGTCAAGGCAGCTCATCACGGGAAACCCCGTCGAGGAGGTCTCCTTCGGGCTGAGAAACTGGGGCATGCCGAAGGCTGCTGCCGTTGCCATGGCCGAGGCGGCGCTAAGGGATTTCGAGCTGTCGCATACAGGACAGACTCATGTGCAGCGGCTTTCTAAGGGGGAGAAGGTGAGGCTTGCGCTGGCTGCCGTGAGCATCCTGAACCCCGACTGGCTCATACTTGACGAATCGCTGGCAAGCCTCGATGCCGCCTCGAGGTCCATTGTAATAGAAAAGCTGGAGGAGCTGCGTAAGACCGGCAGGGGAATACTGGTGATAACCCACAGCCCGATTCTTGCGGATGAGGTGGGAGGAATCAGAATCGCAGTTGAGAAGGGGGGCAACATGCTTGTGGGCTGACATGGACCCCAGATCCAAGATGTTCATCGCTTTGTGCCTTTCATCCATGGCGCTTATCCTGAGGCATTACGAATCTGCTGTGCTTCTGGTGCTTATCAGCCTTCTTGCTTTCTACTTCTTCGGAGTGGAGGCGTCCAAGCCAGCACGCCTCATAATAAAGCTGGCCCCTGTACTTCTCTTCGTAGGGGTGCTTCAGGTGGCGCTCATCAAGACGGGCGATGTGCTCTGGTACTCCGGCGACATAAAGCTGGTCACGACCGGAGGCCTGTACGCTGCGCTCTTTATGACAGTCAGGGTTTGGACGATAGCAAGCTGCGGCTTCATAATTGGAACCATCGGGTTCTCGGACTTCCTTCTTGCGATGAAGGCGCTTCGTGTCCCCTATGAGCTCTCATTCATGTCTGCGATGGGCGCCAAGTTCCTGCCCCTTCTATCGGAGGAGATGCGCGATTCCCTCATATCAGCCCAGTTAAGAGGCGCAAACCTTGCGAAGATGGGGATAGCGGGTAGGTTCAGGCTTTACTCGCAAGTGCTGATGCCGGCCACCGTCACAGCGCTCATGAGGGCTGAACAGGTGTCCTGGGCTCTGGAGCTCAAGGGCTTCGACCCAGGTTCCTCGAGGACATACTGGAGGCGCCTGGACATGGGCACCTCCGACTGGATGGCCTTTCCGGCCGGCATCTTCGCTCTGGCGCTTTTCCTTCTGGCAAACTATGCTGTCTGAGGGAGGTTACGATGAAGGTTTTCGCAGTGTCCGGACTTCATACCACAGGAAAGACCACGACTGTGGTGGCTATTGTGGCTGAGCTTACGCTCCGGGGACTTAAAGTGGCCACTGTCAAAGACATACACTACGAAGGCTTTGCCATTGACAAAGAGGGCACAAACACCTGGAAGCACAGGATGGCAGGCGCTTCGACCGTCGTGGCAAGGTCTCTGGATGAGACTGACTTCCTTATCAGCGGCCGCATAGCGATGAGCGAGGTCCTTGAGAGAATAGACGCAGATGTCGTGATAATCGAAGGAGGCCATGAGGAGCACTATCCGAGGATAACCTGCGCCACTTCGCCTGAGGAGGCTGACACAAGATTCGACGGGCACACTTTCGCGGTAGCAGGGAGAATCGCCGAGCAGATGGCCGAGTACCGGGGAGTGCCGGCATTCAATCCCATGAGGGATGCAGCTCTTATGGCCGAGCTGGCCTTCTCCAAGGCGCAGGATGTAGAGGGCTTCAAGGGAAGATGCCGAGATGATGGCTAGACCTGAGATTCTGCCCGAGCGCTTCGATGAGGCTGTGAGGCTTCTGTCAGATGCCGCGGATGAGGGGAAGGACCCGGAGCCGGTGCTGCTTGAGGTACATGGCGCTGAAGGTGTCGTTAAGCTAAACTCCAGGCAGGGGACATGCTTCATGGTGAGGCTGGCAGGTTCGCCCAGCTTATTCGCCAAGCTCCTTTCAGATGTCTCCGGGGCGGAGCGTGAGGAGGCCTTCTCGGAGATGATCTCCGAAGCCGGCATAAGCTGTCCGAAAGTCAAGGCAAGGTGCAGAAGGGTTATCGCAAGGGCCTTCATCGAGGGAAGGCCTGCATCTGATGAGCTGGACGCCATGAAGCTGTGGGGAGACGCCCAGTCTGCCGTGAAGCTCTGCAGCCGTATAGGTTCCATGCTGGCATCCATACATGCGGTAGCCGCGGCGGACGGCAGGCGGGTCACACTTGAGGATGCCAACCTAAGAAACTTCATAGTATCCTCGGAGAATGAGCTAAGCGTCATCGATCCGGCAGACGCGGCCTTCGGCGACCAAGCTGAGGACCTTGGGGGCCTTCTCGTGCACATGCTGACCCACAGGCCCGCATTCTCTCAGATATCATGGGAGATGGCACAGGCTGCGATCTCCGGATATAAGGCCAAGTCCGGGGGGAAGCATGACAGGTTGTGGTTCGAGGAAGGCCTGAAGCGGGCATTCAAGAGGGCATCCATAAGGCGTGCCGACGAGTTACTGCTGGGATATGAGGATGAGGCTGTTTTGCGGCTGTTGCCCGTGGAAGCGGGGAAGTGAGGTGGAAGCTGGTTTGAAAGTCAGGTCTCTTACATTAGCGGCGCTGTTTGCCGCACTCATGATCGCCGGCGCCTACATCTCCCTTCCCACACCAGTGGTACCGATTACATTCCAGCCGTTCTTCAGCGTGCTGGCGGGCACTGTGCTTGGTCCCAGGCTCGCCTCAATGGCGATGGGGGCATACATTGCAATCGGCCTTGCGGGCGTTCCCGTATTCGCGGGGTTCACAGGCGGGATAGGGAAGGTCCTTACTCCCACATTCGGCTTCGTGATAGGATTTTTGGCCGCAGCGGCGCTGGCAGGGGCGATTGTCGGAAATTCCGATGCCGGCTACAGAAGGGTCGCGGCCGCATCGGCAGCCGGAATATCGGGGATCTATGCCATAGGAGTGCCGTACATGTACCTGGTACTCACCCTTGTATCGGGAAGGGATGTCACCTTCGGGGCGACAGCGGCAGCGATGCTCCCATTCTTCCTGAAGGATCTGATTCTGTCGCTTGCCGCATCCGGCATAGCGGTAAGGATAATCCCCATTTCAAAAAAGCTTGCAGGTGGATAGGGCAGCTTTTCAGCGGCCTCTCCTAAGAACGAGCCTAATTCCGAAGTAGATGAGGATGACGCCGACGGCTCCGTTTAGCGCTTTTATGGCGACTTCAGGGATGAAGCTGCCGGCGACTGATGATGCAAGCGCCACTGTTGACAGGAAGATGAGGGTAGAGGCGACGCAGCCTACTGCGAATACTGCAAGCCGTCTGCCTGCCATGCCCTCCTCGCTGGCTTTTGTGGTGAAGACTCCGCCCCAGAAGATTATGGTAAGGGGGTTAGATGCAGTAAGCAGGACGCCTTTTACGAAGTGCCCGCCTGCCGCCTCCCCAGAGAATAGCCTTACAGCCGGAAGAAGGTGCAGCCCCATGGCCCCCAGGATGGAATCGAGCCCGAATGCTATGAGCACCACCGCACCTATGAATGATGCCGCAGTCCTCACAGAAACCTTTCTCATGGCTGCCGAGACACCCAGGGCGGCAAGGGCTATGTATGCGGCATCGACCGCAGCTATCGCAAGGACGATGGCCATGCCCTCCTTCATCCCGGCGGCGCTTGCCGTGTTGAACACGAGAAGGCACATGGGGCCCACGGCAAGCTGGAGTATCATGCCGAACCTTATCCCGGACCAGAAGTCCTGGACGGCTTCAGGAACAACCCTGCCTCGCATGTCCATTACAGCCCTATTGCGGACTTAAGCCGCAAGAAGAGCCCCGTGTTGTCGTACCAGCCGCCGAAAGCGCCGCTTCCGGGCCCTTCCGCTGAGACGGGGACCGGCGCTGCCGTATGCCATCCGGAACCCCAGGAGATGTTCGCCTTGGCGGATATGATGATTCCGATCTCCCTTACTGGATCCTCCGAAGACCGGATGTGGGAAATTCCCAAGTCCTCACCCGCATTCCAGGCAGCATCCCTAAGCATTACCCCACCAAGCTTGTCCCAGTCGCCCGAGATCTCCTCAAGCATTGAGCCGGCGCTCGATTTGACAGAGGAAAGGTACTTCACGTCCACCTTGTAGCCGTCGCCTGCGCCAAGGGAAATCCCGCCGGTCTCATGGTCGGATGTGACGACCACGAGGGTGTCGCCGTCCGCTTTGGCGAAGTCGAGGCAAGCCCTTACGGCCTTGTCCGTCTCAAGCATCTCTGACAGAACCCCTGCGGCGTCGTTGTCGTGCGACATGCGGTCAACAGCCCCTGATTCCACAAGAAGCACGAAAGGCAAGCCTGCCGCTTCCAGCTTAGCCAGGCCAGCTTTGACCATCTCTTCCATCGTGACGGAACCTTCGGGGCGATCAAGGGAGACGGGAAGCGCATCTTCGGCAAGAACGCAGATGGCCGGAAGGGGCAGCCCTTTGAGCCCTCCAAGGCTGTGGGAAGCATTTGAGGCAAGTCCTGCCTCAGTCTTCTTCAGGCTTTCTGCGAGAGCGCCCCTCAAATAGGTGTTGCCTCCCCCTATGAGCAGGTCGATGCCGCTTCTAAGAAGCTGCGCGGAGAGGCTTCTGTAGGCCAGCCTGTCGAACTCCTTCGCGTACATGGCTGCAGATGTCGCATCATATAGCGCGGAGTTGGTGATTATCCCTGTGAGCATGCCCTTCTTCTCGGCAAGCTCCATTATGCTGTCCAGCTCGTCCAGGTTGTCATCGTAGCCTAATAGCCCGTTGTAGGTCTTCCTGCCGCAGAACATGGCCGTGGCAGAGGCCGCTGAATCCGTTATCGCGCCGTCCACGTTAAGCGTCGCCATCATCCCGAGGACCGGCATTGAGTTCATGGCAAGAGGCCCTTTGACGGCAAACTGGGCCAGCTGGCGATGCGACGCCCCGATTCCGTCCACTATGAAGATGATGAGGTTTCCTGCAGGCGCAGAGGATGCAACTATACCAGTTGCCAGCAGTATTATTAGGGCAACTATCAGCCCCGTCCGCTTAAAGGCCATCATAAGTCCTCCCGTGTTGTGTCTTAAGCAGATTGTATACTATCGAGGAGTCGATTGGCATCCGCGTGATATAATCCCTAATTGGAAGGGAGCTGATCGTTTTGATAAAGAGACTTTCATTCATACTTGCAATTGCTTTGCTTGCAGCATCATTAGCCGCCTCCGCTGCGCCTCCGGCATACCACGATGTAAGGCCCGGCTACGGCGTAACCCGCATAGGCTGGCTTTCAGAATATAACCCCAACTTAAAGGGGACGAACGGGGACACCATGGTTTATTGCCTGGAGGGCGATGAGCCAGGCATGGACGTTCTGGTACTTGGAGGCACTCATGCAAATGAGATCTCCGGCATCATAGCAGCTACCTTGATAGTAGAAAGGGCCGAGGTCAAAGTCGGCAGGATCTTCGTAATCCCTCACGCGAACAACAGCGCATCGATGGCGCCCGATTCCAGAGGCGGGGCCAATCTCACTAAAGTACAGGTCCAGTCGATTACTGGCGGCAGGGTATTCGCCTACGGGGACAGGTACACCAAGGTTGAGGACCAACCCGATTTCGCAAGCGACCCTCTCGGCCTGGAGGCAAGGAACCTGAACCGCGTGTATCCCGGCAAGGAGGACGGCACGCTCACTGAGAAGATTGCATATGGAATAATGAGACTTCTGGAAGTGGAGGGCATTGAGGCGGGCATCGACTTTCATGAGGCGAATCCGGGCAGCACCCTCGCCTGGACGATAATCTCGCCAAATGAGACGCTTGATGCTGCTGTCCTTGCCGCTTTTGACCTTGAGGACAGGGGCATAAGGATGAATCCTGACAGAAGCGGGCCGGGCTTTGCAGGATATAGCCACTGGGAATGGAGCAGGCTCGGCACGTCAGCCTACCTTCTGGAGACTGTAAACCCGGGAATGGAGACAGGGAAGAAGGCAGATCCGATCGTCAGCGAGGAGTTCCCGATAAAAAAGCGGGTGGGAATACATCTTGAGACTATGCTGGCGCTGCTGAGATACCAGTCAGAGCTTTCCGGAGTCAGGTTCGAGGCTTCAGGCATACCGGGCTATTCGGACCTGATGAAGCTCGGATTGGCGGGACTGCTCAGATAAGATAGGATTACTTTGGATGATAGTGGCGCCGCGCGCAGATATGATGCTCGCGGCGCACTTTTTTGGTCTATTCGCTAGATCGCCCTGTCCAGCCTCATGATGACTGCCTCTGCGAACCTGTAGGCTTTGTCCATTATGCCGGGATCCATCTTGTCGAAGGTATCCGATGGCATATGCCAGTGGGGGGCGAAACCGTCCCTCTCGAGGCCGATAAGGGTTACTGCCGGTATGCCCCTGATTATCGCATCGCTTGCCTCGGTGCATCCTCCTGTGAGGACTGACGGATATGCATTGAACTCGGGATGCCGTCCTATCTCCTCCACAATCTCAAGAAGCTTCCTGTCCGGTTTCAGCGGTAGCAGCAGCCCCTCCTTGGTGATGAAAGATGGCCCGGCGCATCCGAGCATCTCGAAGTTCAGCATGATGGGGTTGTTGAACTCCCTTTTGTGAACGCTTAGAAAATGGACAGCCCCTTCATGCAGGGACTCCTCACTTCCGGAGCAGACGAACCAGACCCTGGAGTACTCCAGCGGCTTGGCCTTTATCTCCCGGGCCATCGTCAGCACGAGGCCGGCCCCGGTCGCGTTGTCGTTTGCCCCCTTGGTGAGCGGGGACAGTTCAGCTTCGAGCGTGATGATGATAAGAGATAGAGCCCCGATCACTGATATGAATGCGATCTTCCAGACAGTCATTGATATCTGAGGCCAGATCAGCGCAGCGCCGAACATGAATGTCTGCAGGAATAGAAGGGCCATTGCTACGTTGGACCATACGGCATAGACCTTCCTCCATGCCTTGGAGGAGAAGATCATAGGGGTGCGCTGGGTGTCCATGTGTCCCATCAGGATGATGTCCCTCTTCGGTATGCTGCGGGACATCTGCTTTGCATAGACGTTCCTGCTTATCTTCCTGCTGCCGAATATCCTCAGGGGGTTCGGCCTTAAAAGAAGCTCCAGTATCTCGGATACAAGCGCCACTGCGGCTATTATGAAAGAGGCCACAGGGGACCACAGGAATGTGGCATAGGATATCGCAAAAGCGACTGCTGCCACAAGGTGCGGCCTGAACACTGAGGCCTGGCTGCGGAAGGTCTCGACTACAGGCTCGAAATCCAGGGCTTTAAGCTGCGCCTCGCAGTAATCCGCCGCCTTCTTCTCCTCAGGGCTTCCGCTGCCCCTTGCTCCAATAGAGGATGAAAGCTCCTTTACATGTCCAAGCCAGGTAGATACCCTCTGGTCCATATAGGTGCCCTCCCTTGGAAAAACTGGATTGTATTTTCATTATCGCACAGGTTATGATTCGTTGTAAGATAACCGCGCTCCGAGCCGGACGACCTAAAGCGAGAAGCTATGGGCTTCCGGCCGACAGGGCCAGGGGGGAAACGCCCTGACCTCCCTTTTGGAAAGGATTGCGGCAGGCTTGAGTTTTCATGCCGTGCCCTTCCTTCATGAGGATGGGCACGGCATTTTTTCGGAGGTACTGATGAGAAGGATACTTGGCATTGTTTTGGCGCTGGCAGCAATCACGGCCCTTTCGGCAGGGGCCCTTGCAAGCCAGGAGGCCCTCAGCATCAAACTGACCGACAGGCTGGGAACGTCGCAGACAGTTGTACTTGCCTCACTGCCACAGCTCACCCACCTGGCCTCTTATAAGAGGTCCTCAGGAACGATAGTCGGCCCTTTCACTTATACCGGTCCGTCTCTTAATTCGATACTCGCCCTTATGGGAGGGATAAACAAGGGCGACGCGGTGCAGCTTATCGCAGGTGACGGCTACAGGATGAGCCTTACCTACGAGCAGGTCAATGGAGAGGTGACTGTCTACAACGAGAAAGGCGAGGCGCTGGATGAGTTCTCAAGGCCGATTATGGTGATTGCCACATCCTCCGACAACCCTGCGTTCGACGGCATAAGGGCAATCTACTCGGGTCCTGCCAGCCCGCTAACCGATGGGCACACGTGGGTCAAGGACATCGTGGAAGTCAGGGTCATACCGATGGTCAAAGAGTGGATGCTCGAGCTTAAAGGAGCAATATCCACGAAGATGGACAGGTCCACTTTCGAAAGCCTGGCCACCTGCCCGGCATCTCCCCACCCGGGCGAGCAGCACGCGTCGATGTCCGGATCCTATGCGGGCACCCCGCTTTGGACGCTAGTCTCGGTGGTGGACAACATCGAACCCGAGAACTCTCACTATACCTTCGACAGGCAGCTTGCGGCGAAGGGCTATATGGTAAGGGTGATATCCGCGGACGGCTCCTTCCTGGACATCAGGTCCCAGGACATGGCCGACGACGGCGGCTATATTGTCGCATTCACAAAGGACGGGCACATACTGGGCGACGATGAGGGACCCCTTGTGCTTACAGGCCCCAAGGTCTCAAAGACGATTTTCAAGATAGTCTCGATCGAGCTTATCGGTCTGGGCAATTAGGAGGAGAAGGCAATGATAAGGAAGGTATTGGCGGCGGCATTACTGGCAGCATTTGCACTTAGCGTATCGGTCATGGCGGCAGGCCCCATGCTCAAGGTATCCAAGGGCGATGCAGCTGCGGTGACTGTGGACATCTCGACCCTGGAGCAGGTGTCAGGCAAGGCATACTACAAGAACTCCAAGGGAGTGCTCTCAGGCCCGTTCAGCATCAAGGGAGTGAGGCTCTCTGACGTGCTGAAGGCGGCAGGCGGCATCTTAGAGGCCGAGAAGCTTGTAGTCACATCGTCCGACGGCTATGTCACTGAGCTCACTTTCGCGCAGGTGATGGGCAAGATGGATATAACAAGGGCGGACGGAAGCGCGGAGACCGAGAAGGTCGAAGTGATACCCGTAATCATCACATGGTCGGAGCCTGCTATGGAGAAGGACCTACCCAGGCTATCCTTCATAACGAAGGACGGCCACATCACCGAGAGCAAGTACTGGGCGAGAAACGTAGTTGAGTTCAAAGTGGTCGCAGTAAAATAGGAGTCATCAGCGCAGTTGCAAGCGCCCTCTGCAATGGGGGCGCTTTCTCACATCTATAGCCCTAAAAAGGTTATAATTTATTTATCAGGAAACGTATCCTAAAAGGCAGGCACAAAGCCCTGCCGCCACTTCAGGGAGGTGCCCGGATGGCAGAATCCCTAAAAATCTCGATAATCCAGATGGGAGCCTACGACATGATGAGCCCCCATCATTCGGACAACGAGATGTTCTACATGATCGAGATGGAGAAGGACTTCAACCCCGACATAATACTGTTGCCCGAGTGCGCCTGGCCTGGCTACTTCCTTTCGGGCTGGGATTATGCGATGCAGGAGAAGTCCGACGATGTGATGGGCCGCCTGGCGGCAGCGGCAAGGAGGCTGGGTTGCTTCATAGTCGCAGGCCTTCCCGAGCCTGACAAGAGCGAGCCTACGGCGCAGGCCCTCCCGTTCAACGAGCAGTGGATGCAACCGGAGGCATGCCCTCTCTACAATTCTGCGATCGCCTGGAATAAGCAGGGGAAGGTCGTGGCAAGGGGCAGGAAGGTGAACCTCTGGCACTTCGACGGCAGGTGGTTTAGGAGAGGAGAGGAGCCGGCATCGTTCAGGACCAGATGGGGCAAGGTGGGCCTTATAGTCTGCGCGGACGCCAGGCTTCCGCAGCTTGTGGAGACCCTGGCGGAAGACGGTTGCCGCCTCGTGCTCAACTGCACGAACTGGGTCACAAGCGGGCCTGACAGGGCGAAACTGACGAATCCGCAGGCAGACTACCTGATAAGGGTGAGGGCGGCCGAGAACAACGTCTGGATAGCCTCAGCAAACAAGGCCGGCTTGGAAGACGGGCTCATTGCCTTCTGCGGAGGCTCGCAGCTGGCATCCCCCGAGGGGGTGACCGTCAGAAGGGCTTCCTCCGACAAAGTGGAGGTCCTGAGGGTGGAGATTCCCCTGGATTCACAGGGAAGGATTGAGCTTCCGGAACCCCGGGTAGAAAGGATAAGAAACGTAGCCGAGTACGACGCATCAGTGACGGGGCTGTCATCTTCAGGCGCTGAGGGGCCAAAGGCTGAGGGGCAGGGCAGCATCGCAAGTGCGCCGGTTGCCTCGCATCATCCTTTCGCGGCAGTAGTGCAGCAATCCCCGGATTCGGCAGGGCAACCCGGGACAGGCCTTGTAGCCAAGGCGCAGGTTAAAAGGCTTGCTGCAAAGATAGAGTCACTGGAGGCGGACATCGTGGTCTTCTCCGGTACCTTCGCCGCGATGGCGGGGCCGGACCCGCAGGCCGCGGGGCTTAAGCATGAGGCCTCGACAAGGGGTAGGATCCTGGTGATTCCTCATGGGAAATGCGCGAAATGCGGAAACCCGATAGGAGGGGCGGACGTCGTATTCGACGGAGCGTCAATCGAGCAGTACGGAGCGCTGGCAAGGCGCGAGTCCACGAGAGGATGCCCGAGGTGCGGATACGGCGATTCGGTAGCCCTCGCCCCGGTGGTGGAGACGCCATTCGGCCCGCTCGGCCTGCTTCTTGGCCGGGAGGGGCACGAACATAGGCTCGTCGCGAACCTTGCCGGCATGGGGGTGGGGATGTTCGCATGGATTACCTCCGGGCTCGTATACGAGCATGAGATAGTCACGAGGGCCAGGGCAATGGAATCAAGGGTATGGATGGCGACAGCCAACCCATCAAGGTTCAAGGCGAAGGGCGAGGAGATAGGATTCAGGTCTGGGCTTAGCCTTATCGCAGAGCCTGACGGAAGGGTCGCATCATGCGCCTTTCCGGACGAGGAACAGATCATATCCTCCTACATGGACCTTTGCCTTACGTTAAGGCGGGAAGTTGTGCCCGGCACCAAGGCGACGAGATAGACTGGAGGAATAAGGTTTGCGCAAGGCCTTTCTTGCAGCACTTTTGATAATGGCATTGCTTGCAGCGTCAGGGGGCGCGGCCTCCTATAAGCCGAGGCTGGTAGTCCTAAACGGCGTGACGGGCCTAGGGCTCGTTGCACTTCTGGACGATGAGGGCTATGAGGTGGAGATTGGCAAGTCCGCCGATGTGGCAGTAGCAAGGCTCAACACGATGGGTGCGGACGCCGCAGCTCTTCCCGTGTCCACAGCAGCGCTTCTGAGAAACAAGGGCACGGCCATCAGGCTCGCCGCCATCACAAACTACGGCTCCCTTTACATCGTCTCGTCGAAGGCTGATTCCGACCTCATATCTGCGGCGACGTCATTTCTTGGCGTGCCGGGCAAGGGCACGATGCCGGATGTGGTCCTGGACATACTGCTTTCCTCGAAGAAAGCAGGGGGCTCTGGCATCCAGTACTACTCATCTCCAGCGGAGCTTGCAAACCTTCTGGCGGCTGGTAGGATCGAATCCGCCCTCCTCCCGGAGCCTTGGGTGAGCCAGGCTCTTTTCGCAAACAAGGACCTCCGCATAGCATACGACCTGCAGGCCGGATGGAGATCCGCTTATAGCTCGGACTATCCGCTAAGCTGCGTTGTTGCGACCGAAAGCTTCATAAGGAATCACCCGGCGGAGTTCGCTAAGCTTCTTTCGGATATCGAAGAGAGCGTAAGATGGGTAGCGGAGAACCCTTCAAAGGCAGCGGGAATAGCCGTAGAAAGGCTCGGGATGTCGGGGCCTTCTACGGAGGCTGCGATACCAAGATGCAACTTCAGGTTTTTGGACGGAGCCGACGCCAGGCTTTCGGCCTTGTCCTTCTATGAGAGGGCCCTTCAGTCATCTGCTGCCCTGATAGGAGGCAAGCTTCCGGATGAAGCTTTCTATGCGGGCCGCTAAGGTCGGGCCAATGGCCGGAACCGCCATAGTGCTCATTATTTGGTGGGCAGGCTCCGCCATTATCGAAAACCCGCTGCTTCTGCCTTCCCCGCTGGAGACTGTCAGGGCGTTGGCAGTAGTTCTTGCAGGAAGGTCATTTGCTTCGGATATCTCTGCCACTGCCCTCAGGGTGGCTTATGCCTTCATCCTCTCCTTCTTGCTTGGAACGGCAGTCGGCGCTGCCTCCGGCAGGAACGTAATGCTAAGATCGATGCTGTCGCCAGCTATGGCGGCGCTGCGCACTGTTCCTTTCATCTCGCTGTCAGTGCTCTCCCTGGTATGGTTCAAGTCGGGGGCAGTTCCCGTCTTCGTGGCATTTCTGATGGCATTCCCGTTGGTAGCCTCGATCATTTCGGAGGCCGCGGCGTCCGTCGATGAGAAGCTAATAGAGCTGTCAAGGGTCTACATGGTGCCGAAGCCGAGGATGGTGAGGCTTCTCTATGCCCCGTCTCTGGCACCATATCTCGTATCGGCTGCTGCTCAGGCAATGGGGGTTAGCTGGAAAATCGTGGTTTCGGCTGAGGTTCTGTCACTTCCCAGGACGGGAATGGGGGCGAGAATGGATACTGCGAGAGCCTTTCTGGATACTCCCGGGCTATTTGCATGGACGCTTCTTCTGGTGCTCATTGGCTACGGGAGCGACCTGCTTCTGGGGCATCTCATGAGGTTATCCTTCAGAAGGAAGGAGGGGGCGTTGTGAGCTCCATAACGATAAGCGGCCTATCCAAATCCTTCGAGGGCACGCCGGTATTCAAAGGGCTGTCGATGTCGGCTGAGGCAGGCCGCGTGACCGCAATCCTCGGACCCTCCGGAAGGGGGAAAACCACCCTTCTTCGCATCCTCTGCGGGCTGGAGCGCCAGGACGGGGGAAGCGCCCAATTGCCTGAGGAATCCGGCATAGCTGTAGCATTCCAGGAGCCCAGGCTTCTTCCATGGCTTACAGTACAGGAGAACATGTCCTATTGCCTGGGCGAGGAATCCACGGCGAGGGCTTTGATGGTGCTAAAAGAGCTTGGACTTGAAGGATTCGCCCGAAGGAAGCCGTCAGCTATGTCCGGAGGAGAGCAACAAAGAGTGAACCTGGCGCGGGCTTTGGCCTCTGAGGCGAAGGTGCTTCTGCTTGACGAGCCATTCAGCTCCATAGGTCTGGGAATGAAGGCCGAGATGCTTCCGAAGCTGAGAGAAAGGCTCGCTTCCGAGGGCAGGACGGTTGTCATGGTCACGCACAGCCCAGTGGATGTGGCCCTTATGGCCGATGCCTTCTACCTCATGGACGAGGAAGGCTCGGGGGCAAGGGGCCCATACAGTGTCCTTCTCCCCGAAAGAGGAAGAGAGCTAGGCGACGAGGCGACCGGCAGGGAAGTGCACAGGCTGATGCTGATGATGGCATCGCTCGGGGCTCTCCCGAGTGAATCGGAAGGGTTGAGGGAGGGCATAAATGGGCGCTGAGGGCAGGTTCCAAAGGGAGATACTGCTCATAGGGCAGGAAGGGTATGAGAGGCTTAGGGATAGCCATGTTGCCGTCTTCGGCATCGGAGGCGTGGGCTCGTTCTGCGCCGAGGCGCTGGCAAGAGCCGGAGTTGGAGAGATAACACTAGTTGATTCCGACACCGTGCAGGAGAGTAACTCAAACAGACAGCTTGTGGCCCTTGGAAGTACCCTCGGCAGGGCTAAGGTGGACGTTATGGCCGAACGGATTCACGACATCAACCCCGATGCGACTACCCACCCGATTAAGGCCTGGTTCGGAGCAGAAAACGCCGATGAGATGCTATCAGAAGGGTTCGACTACGTAGCGGACGCGATAGACAGCGTGGAATCCAAGCTCATGCTCATTGCCTCCTGCGTCAGAAAGGGCATTCCCGTGGCATCCAGCATGGGGGCCGGAAATAAGACCGACGCGACAGGTTATAGAATCGCCGACATCTCGAAGACCAAGGCATGTCCGCTGGCCAGGGTGATAAGGACCAGACTGAGGAAGGTGGGCATAACCGGCGGGGTCACTGCCATCTATTCCGACGATGAACCCTTATTAAGAAGGCCTGGGCCCCCAGGAAGCATCTCCTTCGTGCCACCAGTCGCGGGGCTTCTGCTCGCCCAGGCGGTAATAAACGCGCTTCTTGCCAGAAATGAGGGGTATCTCCCCTTCATCGGATGAAATTAGTTCGGACCGGCTCCTGCCTTTCGGGCACCGTGATGCCGGCCGCCCTTCCGGCTTCGATCGATTTCAGAAGCCATGCCATGTTCCTTCCCAGCACGCTCATTATCTGAAGGCCTTCGAGGTCCTTTTTGACGTCCTCGGGAGTGGAGCCGTGCACCATGTTCCAGTAGCGCGATGAGACTATGGGCATGCCGCTTATGGAGAAGTACTTGTTTATCTGGTCGAGGGCGGCAGTGGTGCCTGCGCGGCGCGCGCTCACCACAGCGGCGGCCGGTTTGAAGGCATACCTCTTCGGGTCGCGGCTTGCATAGAATGCCCTGTCCATGAAGGATGCGAGAATGCCCGAAGCTGACGCATAATGCACAGGCGAACCGAAGACGAAGCCGTCCGCCTCAAGGGCAAGGTCCAAGAACCTGTTTACAGGATCATCCATGAAGCATCGCCCGGTCTTCGCGCAGGACCCGCATGCGATGCAGCCCGAGATGGGCTTCACGCCAAGCTGGAACACCTCTGTCTTAATACTGCTCTCCTCAAGCGCGCTCGCTACTGCGGCAAGCGCGGTGTAGGTGCATCCGTTCGGGTGCGGGCTTCCGTTGACCAGGATAACTTTCATCTTCTATACCTCTCTTCAAATGGTTTGGGCCCTGCCTCCAAGACATGACTGGGAAGAGGTTGCCCTAAGGATTATGGCAATTACGCTTTAATGAAACCGCAGGTTGCCTCATTCCAGCAACCTGCGGTTTCACTTGCTGCATCAGCTATTAGGACAGCCTATTTAAGCGTCCACTCCGCTTTCTGCGTCGTGCCGGTCACAGGGTCGATTACCTTGTCCTCCATCCAATATACCAGAAGACCGTCGGAGGCTCTGAAAGCCCAAGCCCTCTTGTAGTTCTTTCCGAACTCGAAGATCACCACCCGTCCGGTGCCATCCTTGCTCTCCCCTATGTAGCTGACCTCGATTATGCTGTTGGTTATGGGGTCCCTGTCAAGGACCTGACCCACCTTGAACTTCGACACTATGCTCTGAGGCATCCAGAAGCTCCCGCCTATCTGGGAAGTTCCGATGATTATCTTGGAATCGTATTTCTCCTCAGCGCTGAACACCCGAGTAAGGCTTGCGGTTATGAGCTTCTTGTCTGCCTTCTCCACCCTGAAAGTCACGAGGGCGGGAACGGAAAGCCCCGGGCCCGTCTTAGGATGCCAGGTCTGTATGTTGCCGTCGTAAGCGAGCGTGAAGCCCGGTTTCACGAAGGCGGGCTGGCTGCTCGCGCTCCATGGAAGTCCCATGTAGCGCATCGAATAGAACTCGACGGCATTGACCTCTATTGCTGAACCCGGCTTGGCCCTGGATATCCTTGCGCTGTATAGCAGAAGCCCTGACGATTTCTCCACAATCCATGCGTAATGGGTCTCGGGTCCCTCAACGGGAGTGTATGACAGCTTGACGGCATCGTATGTCTGGTTAAGGATCTTCCACTGGATCTCCTCTGTCTTCAGTCCCTTTGCCGTGGTTGCCTTAAGCAGTTCGGTATTGAGCCAGAAAGGTCCCATGCCCGTGGCGGAAATGCTGCTGTCGTCCTCCCAGGGAAGGAAAGACATATCAACGAATACGGTGCTGAATGTGGTGGCCAGCTTTCCGTCTATTCCTGTGACATCCGTCCTCACAAGCAGGGGATTGACCGATAGGTCCTCGGGCTTTTGAAGCGGAGCCTCCGACAGCTTTGCTACTGACTGCGACTGAGACCTGCCGATTTCTCCTCCTGCTGTCCTGTAATAAACGCGAAGGCCTTCCTTCAGCCATGCAGGGGCGGGCATGCCGGCAGCCTCAGGAAGCAGCGATATCAGAATTTCGTCCCCTCCAGTAGCATCCTTCGTCGGAACGGCCGCATATGCATTGCTCCAGGCCGTCGGCAGGATGCAGGCGGTGGAGAGGATAAGCAGAACAGCAGTCATCACCAGTGATCTCCTTGCCGGGGTCCTCATCGCCAATTCCTCCCAGTCATCAGAAGTGCAGGATTAGAAGCCTCCCGCACAGAACTTAGCTATAATCATGGTATCACAGTCCCTCAATAATAAATTACGTACGAAAGCGCAAAAACCTTCCATGTCTGACGCAAAAAGACGGAGGCGAGCCCCATGGGAAGATGCTCAATCAGGGCGATGGCGATAATAATGTGCCTGATGGCTGCCATAATGAACGGGTGTGTCAAGGAGGAATCCTGCAAGGTAGAGATTTTCGGCACCGTGCGTGACTCATCATCAGAAGCCGGCATAGCGGGGGCCAGGATATCTGCGGACGGCGGCATATCCGCTCAAAGCGGTCAGGGCGGAGCCTTTGAGACCCAGCAGGTTACGCTTAAGCCCGGGAAGATAACCGTAAGGTTCACTGCAGACGGCTTTGCCCCCATCAGCAAAGAAATCGCGGTTTCCAGAAGCGCTCGGATGTGCGTGAATGCGGACATGTATCCGGCATCAGCTGGAAGGCCGCTCGTAGAGTTCAAGTTCACACTGTCCAATGATTATGAGCCTCAAGCGACCGTAATGGCTTCTTCTGCCGTAAGAAGCCTTCCCATGCAGGCGGAGGGGAGCGAAGAAGCAGCATCGGTTGTCGTATATCCCTCACGTGGGGCGAAGTTCGCTGAGATAAGGGAGACTTCGGAGCGTTTGGGAAGCATTGTGATAGAATCAGTCCCCGAAATGGGCTACATGCTATTAAGCCTGCCTGAGGGCTCAGACGCAGCGGAGTTCTCCGAAAGGCTCAAAGGCCTCTCATGGGTGGACGATGCCGAACCGGATTACGTGTGCTACACTCTCGGCGGCTATGTCCCGGATGACATGTACTGGCCGCAGCAGTGGGCTTTAAGGGCTTCGAGCATGCACAGGATGTGGAGGTATGCGATTCCCTCCGCCCCTGTGGTGGTTGCGGTGGTCGATACCGGCGTCGATGTGAGCCACCCGGACCTTAGCTCCAGATGCCTTCCAATGCTTAACTCCATAAATACGAACATGTTGGACAATGCGGGGCACGGAACGCACGTGACGGGAATCATAGCCGCCGAGATGGACAATTCGGTCGGAATAGCCGGAGTGGCCAGCAATGCCGTGATTCTGCCTATTAAGAGCATGGAGAAGAGAGGGAGCACATCCTCGGGGACTATGTCCACTATCTCCAGGGGGATCCGCCTTGCCGCAGACAACGGGGCGGATATCATCAGCATGAGCATCGGATGGCCGCTGTTCTTCTCTGATTGTTCCTTCAGGCTTCTGAAGGAGGCATTGGACTATGCAGATTCCAAGGGGTGCGTGCTTGTGGCCGCGGCAGGCAACAACGGGTCCGACACGGACCTAACCATGCCCGGGAAATATGAGAAATGTTACTCTGTAGGTGCCATCACGCCGGCAATGTTTGTTGCCAATTACTCTAACACTGGGCCTGGACTGGACATATTCGCCCCCGGAGGGGGCACTGGCGCCTATGGCGTGCTCAGCACCGTGCCGTTTGCAGTAGAATCCACGGGCTATGTCAGGATGAGCGGCACCTCGATGGCCACCCCCCACATATCCGGGATGCTGGCCGTACTTATGTCGCTCGGAATGGATGCTGAAGAGGCTAAGGACGCGCTTGACGCATCCTCGGAGTACTTGGAAGGCGAGGATGTGGGAGTGGCCAATTGTTATGCTGCGGCCGCCGGAGCCAGGGGAAGCCGCGCGATGTTCTGGCTTTGCGATGAGGATGGAGACCCATTAAGCTATGCATTCATGGGTTCCGACGCCTCCAGGGACATGGTTGTCTTCGGCGATACGCAGGGAAGCGCGTTCCTCTGCGGATGGGTGAAGCTTTCTGCAGCAGACTACCCAAGCCAGGGGGACTTCTTCGGAAAGCAGGAGGTGTTCCTGGATGAGATTCCGCTGACGCTTCCCTCTATCCTTAAGCTGAGGTTCGTAGACCTTGAGGATGAGGAAACGACGCGCAGCCTGTCTGTACCGGAAATCTGGGGGGAGTCGGGCAATGAATAGAACAATCGGGAGCTTGATACCGTCACAAAGCCATGAAGGCGGTGACACTCGATGATCAAGAGGCTATTGGCGCTGCTGGCCGCATCTGCCCTTGTGCTTATGGCTGGCTGCAGTGAGACGGTGACCTTCAGCTTGGAAGTCGGAGGCACGGTCAGGGATCAATCGACCAGCTTCGCGATTTTCGGCGTGGCAGTCAGAGCTGAAGTGCAAGGTAAGCCGGGGCAGGTGACCACGAGCACCAACTCAAGCGGAGGGTATTCGTTCACTTTGACCGGGCTCAAGGCCGGGTCGGTGATAACGGTCAACTTCAGCCATGCCGACTACTACCAGGAGACCAGGACATTCACCAGGAGTACTGGCGGAAGCCACCTCCTGAATGTGTATATGGTTCAGGAATCGTCGGTAAACACTATATCGGGGTATGCAACCCTGATGAACCTTACCCCGCCGGCGGCATCGAAGACGCCTCTTGCTTCAAGCACGATAACGGTAAAGCCCGGCTATGATACTGAACCCACGGAAATCATTGTCGCCCCAAGAAAGGGCGCCAGTTTCCCTGCTATAGAGGGCTTCGCCCTGAAAAGGGGCTCAGCTGTGATAAGAAGCAACCCACGACTTGGCGTGATCATACTGAGAGTGCCCGAGGGAAGGTTCGCAGACGAGTTCGCGGCCGAAGTAGGCGGCGAGCCCTGGGTGGATTATGCGGAGCCGAACGGCAAGCTTTGGGCTAGCGGCTACTCCATACCAGACGACGATTACTTCCAAGGCTACCAGTGGAACCTATTCGCGACCACGATGCCATTCGTATGGGATGGAGGCTTCTTCTCCCCGCCAGTCACGGTTGCCGTAATAGACACCAGGGTGGACGTGGCCCATCCAGACCTGTCCGGTCATGTAGACGACCTGGTGGATATCGTGAATAGCTCGTATGACTCGACTCAAAAGAAGTATCCCCATGGCACGCATGTAGCGGGAATAATTGGCGCGGTGACGGACAATAATAGCTATATGGCCGGCATGAACATCGGCGGCATAACGATACTGCCGATAAGGGGCTTAAGGGATGACGGAGGCGGGGATTATGATCAAATCGCGTCAGCAATCCAGCACGCAAGGCTGAACGGGGCGGATGTGATCAACCTGAGCCTAGGAGGCGGCGGGTTCAGCCAAGCAGTTTTCAACGAGGTGAATAGCGCGATAGCATCCGGGATAGCCGTTGTGGCTGCGGCTGGAAATGATGGCAGCTCCGAATTGGATTTCCCGGCAAACATCCCCGGGGTCATCGCGGTCTCCGCCGTTGGCGATTTCTTCCAGCGGGCGGCTTACTCGAACTATGGAGAGGATTTGGACTTCGCGGCGCCAGGGGGCACTTCGTCTCTTGGAGTGAGGAGCCTTTATCCTAGCGACAGGGGCTATGTTGGATCCATGGCCGGCACTTCCCAGGCGGCGCCTCATGTGGCGGCATTGTTCGCAATGCTCATGCAGCAGGGGCACTCGCTGTCCTCCGCCGAGGACATCTTGAGGAAGACGTCACAGCTCAGCGACATATCATTGCCTTATTACGGCTCGGGAATAATAAACGCACATGCAGCCTTGAAGGGGCTTACCATGGATAAAGCGGTATTCGCGCTTTTCGACAAGTATACCTTGATGCAAGTCCCGGGGTGCTCCGGCTATGGCAACGCTGAGGACAGAAGCTTCGACTTCCCCAGCCAGCAGGGGGAATACTACCTGTTAGGGTGGCTTGATACCGACGCAAACGGCGACTACTCAGATGAGGATTATTACGGCATCGAAGAAGTCAGCATAGGCGGGTTCGGCCTCTCAAGAGGAAGCGATGTGCTTGAGATGTACCTCTACAAGGAGGTAGCGGCAGGATCAGCCAAACAGGGAGGAATGGTCCTGCAGGAGCCTGTGCCTTTCCTCTAGGATCGGGGTTGGATCGCTTCTATGCCCCTATCCTTGAAGACCGCGATGCAGGCATCAACGACATCAGGATCCAGCGCCGTTCCACGTAGCGCAAGGACCTCCTCGAGCGCTTCAGGAAGGGAACTTGCCGGCCTGTACGGCCTGTGGGAAGTCATAGCGTCCACTATATCGGAGACGGCGATTATCTTGGCCTCCAGGAGGATCTCATCGCCTTTGAGCCCCCTGGGATAACCGTTTCCGTCGATTCTCTCGTGATGCTGGAACACGATTTCCGCAAGAGGCCACGGCAGCTTAATGTTGGAAAGGATATCCCTTCCCGACTTGCAATGCATCTGCACAAGCTTGTATTCAAGCGGTGTAAGGGTCCTTGGCCTGTTGAGGATGTCTGCAGGTATGTGAAGCTTTCCTATGTCATGGACCAGGGCGGATTTCGATATCGCCTCAACCCTGCCGTTCGAAAGGCCCATCTGCCTTGCGATGCTTTCAGCGATTTCCGCAACCCCCCTCTGATGTCCTGCTGTATAGGGGTCTTTGAACTCGGTTACGGAGGAGAGCACGTCAAGGCTCCTGTTCCAAGCGAGCTTAAGCTCCTCGTGAGTTCTCAGCCTTTCGATTTCGGCAAGCTTCTTCTCCGTGTTGTCAATGATGACTCCCTGGATGCCTTCGATACTGCCGTCAGTCGCCCGAACTATCTTCGTATGGTCCTCAACCCAGATGAAATCCCCGTTTGCCATTCGCAGCCGGTATTCCTGGACGTATTCGGACATGCCTTTCTGCATGTACTCATCCGCTTCCCTGGTAAGATTCGCCAGATCCTCCTCGTGGACAAGTTCGGTGAACATTAGCTTGCGGCCCAGCAGGTCGTCAGGGCTGTACCCCCAGCGCGACACATTGGATGAAACATATTCTATAGACCAGTCAACCTGATTTGACCATTTGATGAGCACTGCAGGGCTCTCCTTGATCACTTCGTTCGCCAAGCCGAGCATCTGCTGGCTTTGCGCCAGCTCGGACATGTCGTGGTAGATCGCATAGACATACCTCGAACCATCAGGGAGAGTCAACGGGATGCAGATCACACGGACCGGGATAATGCTTCCGTCCGCCCTCTGCCTCCTTGCCGTAAAATCGAGCTTGCTGCCCTCGATCGATTTGACGATATTTGATTCTATATCCTGTGCCGTCAGCTCAGTGCCTATCAGCCCTGAGAGAGTCTTCCCAATTATTGAGCTCCTTGAGAATCCGAAAAGCTTCCTGAAGGCGATGTTTGCGCGGGTGATCCTTATGTCGCTGTCTATTACGACGACAGCGTCCGGGTTATTCTCGAACAGGCTGTCCAGATAAGCCCTCTCCCGTTCCAGCTTATCCTCCATCTGCCTGCGTTCCGAGATGTCATTGACGGTGAAGGAGAGCACCATCTTGTCCGCAAGGAAGAGTGTGCTTGCGAAAAGTTCGACATCCTTAACTAAGCCGCCTGATGCAAGCTGTCTTGTAAGCATTGAGCCGAACCCGGAATCCTTTGCTGATCCGGCCATGGCTTCGATGCTTCCGGATGATTCCGGCGGGGAGAAGCTGATAATGGTTCTGCCCTGCAAATCCTGCTCCGACAGACCATAGAACGACTGCGATGCCTTGTTGGCCATCAGTACGGAGTACCTGTCGGCCTCGACGATAAGCATGGGGAGGTAGTTGTCCATGAACAGGGTCCTGAAGCGCTCTTCAGACAGCGACATGCTTATGGCGGCCTCTTTCTGTTCTGTTATGTCCTGGCCCAGACAGATATAGCCCATGGTCTCGCCTTTGTCGATCACAGCTTTGGCAATCCACCTCTGCCAGCGCTTCCTTTCATTCCTTATCAGCTCCAGCTCCTCAGAGTGGGTGGCATCCTTTCCATCAACTTCACTTCGCATCTTCCTGAAGAACTGAACGTAATCCTCGCTGAAGACCTCATCCAGGGCTTTGCCGAGGTACTGCTCAGGGCTTCCGAGCTCGGCCATCTCCCTTAAAGAATCGTTGACATAGGTTATCCGGTAGCCAGAATCAAGGGAGAGGACGCACATAGGCATGCTCTCCACAAGGCTCCTGTACTTCAGCTCGCTTGCGGAGATCTCCCTTTGGAAGTTCCTTAGCGCAGTCTGGTCGGCAATCACCATGCCGAAAGTCTCTTCCGTCACGGGGAAGGCGGATATGTAAAGCCATCTTTGCGCTCCTGAAGAGAATCCGTCGATGACCACTGAACGCTTATCCAAGGCAGCCCGAAGTATCATGTCATACCAGCCTGCGTTAAGGAAGCTTGTGTTCTCCCGGAGCTTCCCGCCCAGCTGGAAGGGGCCTTTCTCGCCGGTGTTCCTCTCAAAAGCCGGATTCACGTCGATTAGCTCCATCTCCTTGTTTGAAGAACCGACTGGAAGCCTGTAGAGCATGAACCCGGTTCCTGTGTGCAGGAAGAGGCTCCTGTACGTCCTTTCGCTCCTCTCCAGGTTCTGCTCTGCCTTGACCTCGCCCGAAACATCCCAGCCCACAAAGGTGAACCTGGTTGCCTGATTGTCGGGGTTTATGCTCGGATAGAGAGTGAAGCTCACATGTCTGCCCGCCAGCCTTTGCGTCTGCCTTGTTGACTCCCTCAGGGTCATCCTTGATTCAGAAACCATATCCTTCAGAAGATGCTCTGCCTCAGGCAGGATGTGGTAAATGGTCTGCCCGATGAGATCCATGCGGCTCTTTTTCAGCCATTTCTCCGATTCCTTGTTGGCAGCGATTATGAGCATGTCAGTATCAGTAATGAATGCGGGGTGGGCCAGAGCGGCAATCAGGGATGACCTGTCTGCAAGCAGAGGCATGATGCCCATCTCCAGATTGCCCCTTATGGCAGGCACTGTGAAACCTATGTAGAAGGACAGGTATGCAAACATATAGGAGAGTGATTCCAGTATGTGGTAGTTGGGGCTGCTTGCCCTCAAACTGACGAGAGATACAACTCCACCAGTGATTAGCAGAACTCCGCCAATGGCGAAGGAAGCCAGATAGGGTCTAAGGAACCTTTTACCGAGCAGGGCAGCAAGAAGGCCCGCTATCGAGAAAAGCTGCATGAAATTGAAGGATAACGCCAGGAAGGTAGGGTTTGACGCATCGTCGATAAGCGCAGGGAATGCTCCGAGATAGATCAGGAAATAGCAAAGAAGCATTACGAAGATAGTTACCGGCTGCATAAGCCAGATCCTGTCCTCCCTTGACCTAAGGACAAGATACTCTATGATGACGAAGCTTTGAGCTATCCTTACTACATATTGGATCTGCAAGCCGGCCTGCCCGGAGTAGTTCAGGAATGTAAGATATCCCAAATCGAACAGCAGGTGTATGTAAATGGACAGCCATGTGGCTATGGATGCGACCATGAGCGAGAAAGTATAGATGTCCTTGCTGTTGCGGTTCAGGTAATACAGGGTCACCATCGCCATCAAACCGATTGTCATGGAGCAGAAGCCGAAGAAGATATGCGTGGCTGCGTTGCCCTGCAAGGCTATAAGAGCGATTGATGACAGGATCGCAAACGCTGATATACCCCATATGATAAACTCCCTGATCCTTCTGTACATGCAGCCTCCGTTGCCCCGATGGCTTCTGCCATTAGAAGGCGATGAACTCGAAGCCATCCTTGCCGAAAACTGCAAGGCAGGCATCCACTACTTCCCTGTCGAAGGTTATCGCCGATTTCGAGGCTATCTCCTCCAACGCCGCCGCAATCCCGAGCGCCGGCCTGTATGGCCTGTTTGAGGACATGGCCTCCACGACGTCTGCTACTGCCAGTATCCTTGCCTCCTTCAGTATTTGGCTCCCTACAAGCCTGTTCGGGTAGCCGGACCCGTCCATCCTCTCATGATGCTGATAGGCGATTTCCGCAAGAGGCCAAGGAAATTCGATATCCTTCAGGATACGCCAGCTCATCTCGCTGTGGGTCCTGAGAATCTCCAGCTCCACATCCTCAAGCCTGCCGGGTTTGGTAAGGATCTCGATGGGAATGTCAATCTTTCCAATATCGTGAACAATCCCTGCCAACTCCAGGCCCTTAAGGGCATCGGATGAAAGGCCCAGCCTGCTGCCTATAGCCTTTGCCAATTGCGCTACCCTTCTTTGATGGCCCGCAGTGTAAAGGTCGCGCGCTTCAGATGCCGTGGCGAGCACGCTTATGGTCTGTATCCACGTCCGCTCAAGCTGCTTGACCTGGACCATAAGCCTCTCGTTAACGTCTCGGACCAGCCTTTCCGTGCTTTTGCGCTCTGTTATGTCATGGCTCATCCCGATTATGCCGGTAATCTTTCCGTCATTGTCCTTGACAGGGGACAAGGTTATCTCAAAATCCCTTTCGCCGGTAAGAGTAGGCAGCCTTTCCTCTATGATGATGTTGCGGGTGCCTTCCAAGACCTTCAGGTCGAGCGCGCTGAGCCGGTCGGCGTTTCTTTTGGGCAGTATATCGTAATAGGTCATGCCAACCATGTCAGACGGAGGAAGGCCGCACCTGTCGGCCAGGGTCTTGCTGACCATCTGGAACCTTCCTTCAGTATCCTTATAGAAGATTCCGTCCGGGGCGACCTCAAATAGCGATCTGACGAAATCGAGGGCCTTCCTAAGCTCGTCTTCAAAAAGCTTCCTTTCGCTTATGTCCTGGTAAATCGCAAAAAACGCTACCTCCTGCTCCCTGTATGTTATGGGAAGCCCGATGAAGTGCACGTCAAGGAGCTTTCCATCCTTCCTCTTCCTTTTTCCCGTGGCGGAAAGCACATGCCCTGAGGAGCTCTCCCTGGTCAAGTCCATCGCTTCCGGAAGCTCCCCATGCGGGACGATCAGGTCATCGGCCTTCCGGCCAATCATTTCAGACCTCTCGAAACCGAACATGCTAGTACAGGCCTTGTTTATGTTTATAATTGCCCCATCTCTTTCCGAGAGCATGATCGCCATCGGATAATTGTCGAAAAGCTGCTCGAGAAGCGCTACCTCAAGCCTGCCCTCCGAGCCCTGCCCCCGAGGATTGAAGGCGCTCATGTTCACCATGTATGATTCCGCGCCTATCTGCGTGCAGTAGGCCTCGAACCACATCCTCTTCTCCGGGCCGACCTTCAAAGGCAGGTCGAATGAGCGGATACCGGTGCTGAAAAGCTCATTGAGCTCAGCTTCTGCTACGTGGCTCCAGTTATCGGGGACAAAATCAGTCAGGGTGCGGCCGATAAGGGCTTCAGCGGTCTCGCTGAAAAGCTCTGCAAAGGTTCTGCTCGCATGCAGGATGCGTCCGTCGGAGCCAAGCAGCACATTATGGAACATGCTTCCCGGGCCGATTGCAAGCGGCACGGCCTCATTATCATCGGCAGCAGCCCCTGCATCCTCGATTCCCATAATCGCAATTTTGAAGATGAGGCTTCGAACCCCAGTATATGGGCATGGCAACAATGTCGCATAAAGACCTTCGCCCCCTAGCCGGGGAGAAGATCAGCTCGGCGTGGCGCATCTCGCCTCTCATCGCAGAGGAAAGCAGCTCGACTGCCTTCATCTTCTCGATTTCCAGCAGGTCATATATGCTCTTTCCCGTTAGATCGGCATTATATGCGGCAGCCATCCTTGCTGCCATGGAATTGACATCGACTATCCTGCCCGTACTGATTTCGATAATCAGGATGGGGAGCTTGTTTTGAAGGAATTTACCTTCCTTGTAGGCATTAGTGGCGGGATGCCACCTGTTTCTTTGCCTGTGGTAGGTAATAAGCAAGAACTCTCCGTCGGAACAAAGGAAATGCAAGTCCCTTCTTCTTATCGATGGGCTGCCTAAGTGCTCAGTTCTGGGGGTTCCGCTTGCCTTCGAAACCTTGCCTGATGCAACGCCAGGAGGGCAGACAGGAAGTCCGTCAGGGCCGGACATCTGCTCGCACGACCTACCCACCGCCTCTTCGGCGCCGATGCCCAGGTAATCGGCCATGATATCGCTAACCCAAACCACTTCGAGGGTCTGCTTCCTTAAAATGAGAGCAAGCTGATCAAAGGCGCTGAAGATATCGATCAGCCCCTTCAGGTCAAGCTCCCTGAGGATGGCAGTGAACGCTTCTTGTTTCATGGTCTGGTGCCCTTCCGTCGCGGTTGCGCATTGGATGTTATGAATATTAATACTATGCCTAAATGCTTTCTCCTTCCCTGTTCCCTGCTTGGCCTGATTATTGTATAATCTTATAGCAACGCGGAGGCGTGGTGTAGTGGTCAAACATGCCTGCCTGTCACGCAGGAGAACGCGGGTTCGACTCCCGTCGCTTCCGCCATCTTTCTGGTTCATTGGGAGAACAGCCTGCCGGCAGCGGCAGGCTGTAGCCTCATCGTAAGCTGCATTCGAATGCGCCCACCTGTTATAACCTGTGAGGATGTGTTGGCACTTACCGGCGATAAGCGATCAGGAGCATCCGCCAAACAATGCCCGTAAGGGCTAACTTGCCTAGCGGGCAGTCCAGGGTCTATAATATCTTCTGCCGAGCGGATGTAGCCCAGTGGTAGGGCAATGGCTTCCCAAGCCATGTGTCGCGGGTTCGAATCCCGTCATCCGCTCCATTTCTTTGCCTGATTTGCGAAGCGCCGAATCCCTCAAAACAATTAAAGGCAGCATGGATGACTATTGCCGGCTGATGACGCATAAGCTTAGGGAACCCCTGCACCGCAGACATGACGAGTACTCCGGCAAGCCTGGATCTCACCCTCTTTTGCTACGCCTGTTATAGGACCCTAAGCCGGGCAGTAGTATCATGAAGGCAGAGAGAATGAATGCGGCAATCAAGGAGGCTTTTTTACTTATGCCCAGATATGGCTATATCAGGGAAGCTGAGGCGGGCGCATCGGATTCTCCTGCAGAGAAGGTGAAGATGGGTTCTGATGTAGTCTACATCGAGGAACCCCCAACCACCCCAGCTGGCAGGCCGCGCCTTAATAAGCTAATGGCGGAGATAGGCGAGGGGGATTATCTTGTGACAGCCTCGTTCTCCGAGATAGCAGGGTCGTCGCATCTGCTTATGAACATAGTCTCAGTTCTAAACGCCAAGGGGGCCGACTTGATTAGCCTCAGGGAGGGTGTAGATACCTCCACAGGCGAAGGCAAAGCCGTGATCCGTGCCATGATGGCACTTAAGGAGCTTGATGAGGCCTCGATGGCCGAATGGACCAGGAACAGGGTGGATTACATTAAGAGGAATGCGTCGCCCAAGCACCAGATCGGAAGAAAGAAGTAAGGAAAGCGCCACGGGAGTTAAGGCCTCCATGACATCAGGTGCTCATCTTGCCAGCTCGAGAACTATAAGCGCAGAATCGGAAGCCCTCTGGATCACGGTGCGCTTCTTCAGGGCTGCAACCTTACGAACTGCCTCTTCGGGCTCGCCTGTGTCGACTGTCACAATTACTGGGCAGCCTCCAGAAACTGCTATGGCGCGCCTTACAATCTCCCCTGCCATTCTTCTATCAAGCCCGCGGGCATCGACTTCAACCTTATTCACCGGGCAATTTCCTTCCCAGGGAACCTAAGAGGCCCCCGATGTCATCCATAATGTCGCCGTCACCGTCAGCATCAAGAAGCCTCGTCGCCAACCCGGCGACATTGCCGCCTCCGAGCTTGCTTGCCGATCCGGTAAGCGACGACAGCAGGCCGGGGATACCTTCTGTGCCAATATTGCTGCTCTTCTTCTGCTGACCGAGAAGCCCTAATAAAAGTGGAGCGAACTGAGAAAGAAGCCCTGCTACCTGGCTTGCGTCAAGCCCGGTGCTTCGTGCGATGCCCACCTCCACTTTCTGTTGCTTTCCGGAGAATATGTGGCTTAGTATCTTCGCACCGTCATCAGTGTCCACAGAATCGAAGAAGCTGTCGAAGTCATCCACCTTTGAATCGGCATGCCTATCGAGCGCCCTCGAAAGAGATTCTGCGCCTTCCTGGGTGCTGGTATTCCTGGACATTGCAGTAAGAAGCGTGGGTAAGGCCAGCTGCGCCATCTGCATGACCTGGTCTGGCTTGGCCTGTACCTTGCTGCCGATTTTATTAAGCGTATTTGGGTTCATCAATCCGCCGGCAAGCATTTCCAATAGATCCATAATAATCCCCCCTCAATAATCTAATTCTAACATGCGGGAACAGCAGTGCCCTTCTATGGGATTTCAAGAAACCGGGTTACTATGCAATGCCTGTGATGATAGAATCGTTTTATCCTTTAGACTGCCTACGGAGGTGCACTGATGCGCTACAGGATTCTGATGTTGCTTCTGGTTGCAGCGATTGTGTCATCATACGCCGCCTTGGCATTTGCGGCTGACGGCACATGGACCGAGGCGAAAGTAAAATATGACGGGTACGAGAGGGAATATGCGACCTATATACCGGCCTCCTGGAAGAGGGGTGGCCCTGTCATGGTCTTCTTCCATGGGTTTACGCTGGGCTTCAGGGATTACAGGAAGGGTTCCGGCATTCTGGAGGCATCCGACAAGCACTCGATTGCGCTTCTGATGCCTAACGGGCTGGCCCTGAAGGTTAAGTCAGCAGCATGGATTCTAAACCCCAGGGTCTGGGATATGGGGCAGGTGCAGGACAGAAACGAGTTCGTGGACGATGCCGGGTTCGTAAGCTGGCTTATCAACGATTTTGTTGCGCAAAACGGTGCTGATGCCGGAAGAGTGTTCCTCGGCGGGCATTCAAACGGCGCCTTCTTCGCGCATTACCTGGCAGGGCTGAACCCAGGCAGGTTCGCCGGGCTGGCATCTATAATGGGAAGATTCTACAAGCTCACTGTGCCGAAGGCCATACCTCCCATGCCAACGGTGATAATCAACGGGCTTCAGGATCCTATCCTTCCCATCGAGGGCAAGGATGGAAATGCCCCGCAGCAGAACGTGCCCGCAGCCCAGGAGAACATAGAATACTGGGCATCGATAATGGGGCTTGAGGCATCCGCATCGCGAAGCGAGCTGAAGGAGGGCGGATACCGCCTCCAATACAAGGATGCGTTCGGAAAAGTAATGCTTGTAGCCGATTACGTCGACAAGCAGGGTCACTGGATACCGGGAGCCCGGCCTTCAGTATTCCAGGCGTTCTTCGCAGGCCCGATAAACATGAGCTACAAGGGGTTCGACAGGGCCTTCGGCATGCTTCTGGGATCGACCGGAGAAGGTTTCGGCATTTATTAGGGTCGGAAGCATGGATGGGATGCGGTAAATTGACATGCTTGCATCCAGTTGGTAAAATCAAGTCTGCTATAGGGTTTGCCGGTGTAGCTCAGTGGTAGAGCAGCGCATTCGTAATGCGCGGGTCGCGGGTTCAACTCCCATCACCGGCTCCATAGGAATAACAGCCGCGGAGGTCGGATGGCCCTGCGGCTTTTCCTTACATATCGCTGGAGGGCGGCATGAAGATAGACTTGCACGGAATGAGGACAAGAGATGCGATTGAGCTTTTCATAGCCCGGTATAACAAGCTTCTCTCGGAAGGAGGGGAGAGGCTTGAGGTGGTGCACGGCTACGGCTCTTCCGGTGTAGGAGGTGACATCAGAGGTGCCATCAGAGTCCTCATGGATGCATACCCGGGCAAGGTAAGATATATTAATGGTGAGATGATTGGAAACAAGGGCGTCACAGTCGTAATACCGGATGGGCCGCTGCCCTCGCGAAGGGCGTCTGTCGCAGCGATTGTGAAAACCCATCTGGGTGTTAAGCCGGTGAGCGCATATTCGCTTGAGGAGAAGCTCAGCGGCCTAGCCAGCGCTGATGAGATTATTTCGGGCCTATCCGCCCTCGTGGCACAGGGAGCGGCAATTAAGATAGTCCAGGATGGCAGGGTCCTTTACAAGAGAAGATAGGATGGAGGTATGCGCATGGCAAGCAAGGATGTCTACAATTACACGCTGAAGATAGACAAGGACGGAAGGACTTGGATGTTCAACGAGACAGGCGAGATAGACAGGCCGGAAAATTCCATAAGCTACATGCTCGTAGGCCTATTGAGCTGCATGGGGCTTACAGCCCAGTCGATTCTCGAAAAGATGAAGATCGATTATGAGAAAGTCGTTATGAACGGCCTTCTCTACATGGTCGACGAGAAGATCAGATACGGAAACAGGATAGAGTGCAGCTTGAGCCTTGAAGGAGGCCCTGAGCTGGATGGAGAGACGAAGGCAAGGATAGCCCAGATAACCAAGAAGTACTGCACGGTCTCCGTAACCATCGAGAAGAATCCCGAGATCACCCTTTCCATGAAATAAGGTGATCGAATGGTAAAGCCGCCTACTTTTCTCGTAAGGCTTAAGGACTATCTGATAGCAGGGCTGCTGCTGGTGGCCCCGATAGTCCTCACGATCTATGCACTGATCTGGTCGTTCAACCTCCTTGACGGGATATTGAGCCCCATAGTCATCAAGATAGCAGGACGACCGCTTCCCGGCGTAGGGCTTGTTTCCGGCTTTCTCATCACTCTATTGGCCGGTGTGCTCACAAGAGGGTGGGTCACGAGAAGATTAATGAAGTGGATGGAGCTGTCCGTATCCAGACTGCCTCTCATAAGGCCGCTATATGGCACTTTGAAACAGCTGACCAACGCCCTTCTGTCAGGAAGCGACAAGAACATGTTCAAGCGCGTCGTGATGCTGGAGTACCCCAAGGCAGGGGTGTGGAGCATCGGTTTCGTCACTTCGGAAGAGATGGGCGAGCTTGGAAGGCAGATTGAGTCAAAGATGGGGAAGCATCTGTGCTCGGTATTCATGGTATCTTCCCCCAACCCGACGACCGGCTGGCTGATATTGGTGCCGGAAGAGAACCTGATAACCTTGAACGTGAGCGTCGAGGAAGCGCTTAAGCTCATAGTCTCGGGCGGTTATGTAAGACCGGAGGACAAATAGGTTTACCTACAACGAGAAGGCGCCGCAGGTCTTTTGACCGCGGCGCCTTTTTACGCTCCCTAGCTTAAGCTATTCCCCCTCGGGGGCTGCCGACAATGTGAGGGTCAAATCCATCCTCTTGCCGTTTCTTAGTATCGTCAGCTTCACGTTTTCACCGATCTGCTTCTCCCTGACCCTTAAGGCCAGGTTGAACTTGCCCTCTGTGGATACCCCTTCAAACGCTTTTATTATGTCGCCAGTCTTGATTCCTGCCCTTGAGGCCGGACTGCCGTCCGCGACATCCGCGACGTATATGCCGGACGTTTCCTTTATGCCGAGCTGCTCCGCCGCATCTGCGTCAAGAGGGTAGTACCAGATGCCGATCCATGGCCTTGCGTATTTGCCGGTCTGTTTCAGCGACTGTATGGCATCCTTGACCGAGTCAATGGATATTGCAAAGCTGATTCCCTGGGCATATGGGATTATCGCCGTATTGATGCCGACTATCTTGCCGTCCATGTTTATAAGAGGCCCGCCGCTGTTACCGGAGTTGATCGCAGCGTCGGTCTGTATTAGCTCGGCCTGAGAGATATCCTCCGCCCCTTCGACGTTCGCCAGGTTTCTTTCTATGGCGCTTACTATGCCGGCTGTGACTGTATGCTCGAAGCCATGCGGATTGCCTATGGCAACAACCCATTCTCCGGGGCGCAGGTCCTTCGAGCTGCCAAGCACTGCATACGGAAGGCCGCTGGCCTCGACCTTAATCACAGCGATGTCATAGGCCGAGTAGCTTCCTATGAGCTTGGCATCGTAGGTCCGCCCATCCAGGAGGGTGACCTTTATCTCGTTCATGCCGTCAATTACGTGATGGTTGGTAACTATGTAGCCGTCTGCGGATATGATGAAGCCTGATCCCGAGCCCTGCTGCTCGTACTGATAGTCGCCGAAGTTTCTGAATATGTCGCCGAAGATGCCGAAGTTCTCCTCGGGGGACTGCGATACGGTCTTCGTGACATCGATTCTAACCACCGCGGGGCTTACCGCTTCTGCGATGTCCGCAATAGGCGGAAGCGCTGAAGCGTAGTCCGCACCTGTGGAAGGAAGCGCCGCGCCTCCTTCAAGAAGGCCGTCTGCATCCTCGTTTTGTTCCCCGGGGATGTCACCTGTTTCCTCCGTCTCATCCGATTGCCTGCTTAACGCGAGCTTGTCCCAGCCGTCGTATAGAACCATTCCGACTGCAAGAAGGCATGCGATTATCACTATGAACGCTACAATCCTGTACACTCCGCCCTTTTCGGACATTCTATCACTCCCGTTTTCTTACTCACCAATTGCTTCTGTATGAAGCCGGGCTGTATGAGCCCGATGTCTCGAAGGTCTGCACATACCGTGAAAGCCTGGGGTCGTCTATTGTCAATATCAGGTCGGACTGCGCCTGAGTAGAGCCCAGAGTAAGCGTGCCGTAGGATGCGCTGCTTACCACAGGCGAGCTCAGAGTGCCTATTCCGTTGGGGTTGAGGTCGGGGAGGACCACCTCCGCGGTATCGTCCAGCTGCTCCTCCAGGGGCTGCCTTGTCACAAGGCCCGCGATGGCTCCCGTGATGTTCACGTTGAATGCAAACTGCAGAATCGGGATGGCGATAAGCGTACCGACAAGTGCCGCCGGAAGTAGCGCCCTTCCCAGGAATGAGAACAGCCCATATCGCCTTGCTCCGGCCGATGAGCCCTCCTCCTCCATCTCAAGCTGCAGCGCCCTGGTGCGGATGATCCCCATGTCGAAGGCTCCCTCGGGCTCCTCGGCGGGTTCCAGCTGCTCCAGCGCCTCTTTTATCCTCTCGAACTCATCGAGCAGCCTTGCGCAGCTGGCACACTCGATGACGTGCCTCTTTACCATCGCCGTCTCCTCGCTAGTCAGCTCCCTGTCGAGGAATGCGGAAAGCAGCCTCTCATACTTGCTGCAAGTCATCTAATTGATCCTCCTTTGGGCATCGAAGTGGGGCGCCAGCGCCTCCCTCAGGGCCTTCCTCGCCCTGTGGAGCCTGCTTCTGACCGTACCGATGGATGTGTTCATGATCCCTGCGATCTCCTCGTAGGAGAAGCCCTCGATGTCGCAAAGGATCACTACCATCCTGAACTCCGGCTGAAGCGCCTGAAGCGCCGCCGATACCCTGCTGTCCATCGCATTCTTGTCCAATACTATGAAGGGGTCCGCCCCGTGGTCGGGCAGCTCCCTTTGCATGCTGCCCTCCTCGGTCCTGACCGGGGCGTCGTATGACTCGGTCTCAGGGCGCCGCTTCCTCTTCCGTACCTCGTCTATGAAAAGGTTGGTCACTATCCTGTACAGCCACTTGTCGAAGGCCGTATCCTTCTTGTAGCTGTCGAAGGAGCGATATGCCCTGACAAAGGCGTCCTGGGCCAGGTCCTTGGCGTCCTCGGGGTTTCCCGTCATCCTGAGCGCAGCGTTATATACCGAGCCCTGATGCTTGCGCATGAGCTGCTCGAATTCCTCGGCCCGCGACATCCCGCCGGCGGCTGTGGCCAAAGTCCGCTCGGCAAGAATATTGAGCATTCGGCTTCCTCCATTGCTTGGGCATATGGGCCCAAAATTGACTAGAAATGTCGTTCAGTTCAGAATAACGACAGGGAACCGCCTGTTGTTCCCGTAATCATTATAGTGCGTATCGGCAAATGGGCGAAACAGGCTCGGAAGGCGGTATGGCATGCAGGGCCCTGAGATGAACGGGAAAAGGCTCCTTGAGCCGTCTGAGCTCCCTCAAAGGGTGAGGGAGGCGCTTTCCCGCCTTAAAGAGGACGGAAACAGCGCCTACATCGTCGGAGGGGCCATAAGGGACATTTACGTCAAGGGAAGCGCCGATGACTGGGACATAGCAACATCCGCCCGACCGGACAGGGTGAAGCTGCTGTTCCCCCATAATGCGCCCTTAGGGGAGCGGCATGGATCAGTCATGGCGATATTCGACGACGGTACCGTGGACATCACCACTTTCAGGACCGAGGGAGCCTACAGCGACTCCAGAAGGCCGGACAGCGTTGGCTACGTTGGGGATATTGAGCAGGACCTCTCCCGACGCGACTTCACCATGAACGCCATGGCTTGGGATCCATATGACAATAGGCTTATCGACCCATTCGGAGGATCAAGGGATATTGAATCAAGGATCATAAGGGCGGTTGGAGATCCCAGGGTCAGGTTCACCGAGGATGCTTTGAGGATGCTGAGGGCCTTAAGGTTCTGCTCCGCGCTGTGTTTTGAAATCGACAACGGCATTAAGGAGGCCATCAGGGCGGAAAGCAGGGGCATTGCCCTCATCTCCGGTGAGAGGAAGGCCATGGAGCTGGGAAGAACCGTCCTTGGCCCATGCGCCCAGAATGCTCTGGCCATGATGGTGGAACTCGGGCTTGCTGAGGCGATCTTCCCCGGTCTGGAACGGGGGCTGATGCTGACCGCAGCCCGCAATATCGGCGATCTCCCGCAGGATGCGCTCATAAGGCTTGCGGCGTTCATATCCTCATCCGAGCCAGAAGGACCTCAGAGAGTCCAGTCGGCGCTGTCGGCAAGGCTTGATGCCCTGAAGCTTCCGAAGGCCGCCAGGCTTCATGCGGTGAGGCTGGCCGAGGGGCTTTACGAAGGGTACAAGCTTTCGGACGGGCCGTCCATCAGAAGGTGGGCTGCGCTCCTGGGGAGGGAAGCGGCTCAAGAGGGGCTCGCATTAAGAAGCTGGTACGACAGGTTATTCCGCCCGGATTCGGACTGGAGGGCTGAAAGGCGGAGGGTGGAATCAGTGCTTGCGGAGAAGCCCCCTCTTGCCATGGATGAGCTTCAGATCAGAGGCTCAGACATAGTCAGCCTGCTTAACGGGGAGAAGGGGCCGAGGGTTAAGGCCGTTATGAACAGGATCTACCTTGATGTACTGGATGCACCTGAGCTCAACGACAGGCAGAAGCTTCTGATGCTCGCCTGGATGTATATAAAAGGAGACGAAGGAGGATTGCCGCAATGAAGATCGTGCTTGCCCCAGACTCTTTCAAGGGCTGCCTTACGGCGGTCGAGGTCTGCGACGCCCTGGAGAACGGGATAAGAAGGCGGTTTCCGGAAGCAGAAGTGGTCAAAGTCCCCATGGCCGACGGCGGGGAGGGCACTGTGCAGTCACTGGTGGACGTCTCCGGAGGCAAGGTGATCGAGAAGACGGTCCATGACCCCCTGGGAAGGAGGGTCAAATCCTTCTTCGGGATTATGGGGGACGGCAGCACGGCGGTCATTGAGATGGCGGCGGCATCGGGCCTTCCCCTTCTGAGGCAGGGGGAGAGGAATCCGAGGGTCACAAGCACCGTAGGCACCGGCGAGCTGATACTGGAGGCCATCGGGATGGGGGCCAGAAGGGTGATAATGGGAATAGGGGGGTCAGCCACCAATGACGGGGGAAGGGGCATGGCGGAGGCGCTGGGTGCGAGGTTCATGGATTCGGACGGAAAGCCTCTGGCTGAACCTGGAGGCGCGGCTCTTCACAGCCTTGCATCCATCGATGTGAGCGGGCTTGATGAAAGGCTCGCCGGGGTGCAGTTCATCGTTGCATGCGACGTCGACAACCCGCTGACAGGGCCCAAGGGCGCATCGGCGGTATACGGGCCTCAGAAGGGAGCGACTCCCGCTGACGTGGAGTACCTGGACGCAGCCCTTGCGAATTACGCCCATGTTGTGAAAAGGCAGCTCGGCAAGGATGTATCTGAGGTCCCTGGCGCAGGGGCCGCAGGAGGCTTGGGCGCCGGGCTACTGACCTTCTGCAACGCGACATTGCGCAGGGGAGTTGAGATAGTCGTGGAAGCTACTGGCCTTACGGATAAGTGCAGGGGCGCAGACCTCGTAATAAGCGGAGAGGGCAGGACCGATTTCCAGACCAAATTCGGAAAAACGCCCATGGGGGTCGCAAAGGCGGCCAAGGTGCACAAGATTCCTGTTATACTAATCAGCGGCAGCATAGCAGCCGGAGCGAGGGATTTGTACGAGCTGGGAGTCGAGGCCCTGTTTGCTATTCCGAACGGGCCAATGACGCTGGAGTCTTCCCTCAAGGACGCTGAGGCGCTTCTGTCAGACGCAGCGGAGAATGCAGTCAGGCTTTTCGCCGTGGGCAAGGGGCTCTAAGGAGCCGGAAGCCCATGCTGGCGGAATGCTGCCGGAGGATTTCATGGCTACAGAAAGGCAAAGAAGGATACTTAGGTCCTTCGAGGGCAAGAGGGTCGCAGTCGCCGGCCTCGGCCGCACAAGCGTGCCGCTGGTTAGGCTTCTATCGGGCTCCGGCGCAAGGGTCACCGTATTCGACAAGAAGGGCCAGAAGGAGCTTATCTCGCAACTGGACCAGCTTAGGGGCTCCGTCTATGAGCTTCGTGCGGGGACTGACTCTTTCGATGGCATAAGCTGCTTCGATTACTTCTTTCCGTCTCCGGGGATCAACCCCGACAGGCCGGACTTCCTATCAGCAAAGGCGGCAGGGGTCAAGTTCGGCTATGAGATAGAGCTTACCATTGAGCTGGCGGAATGCCCTGTGATCGGCATTACGGGGAGCTCAGGGAAGACCACGACCACCACCCTTGTGGGCCTTATGCTTGAGGAGGCCTGCAGGCGCCGCGGCAAGGGAGTCGTCATGGTAGGCGGAAACATCGGAAGGCCGCTGGTCGAGGAAGTGCTCTCTGGCTCGCCAAGCGATTTCGCGGTGCTTGAGATGTCCAGCTTTCAGCTGAAGTTCATACGCACCAGCCCCGATATCTCCGCAGTGCTCAACATAACACCGAACCACCTGGACGTGCATCCTAGCATGGAGGACTATATATCGTCCAAGGCGAATATACTCGCCTTCCAGGGGAAGGATTCAACTGCGGTGCTTGGCGCGGACGATCCTACGGCGGCATCGCTGGCCTCCGCCTGCAAGGGCCGCTTGCTGTGGTTCTCAACGGAAACTGAGGTCGAGGCGGGTGCTTTCCTGAAAGGCGACGTGCTTATGCTCAGGATGCCCGGCCGATCGGACGAGGCTGTGATGTCAAGGCATGACATAAGGATACCGGGGATGCACAACGTCCTGAACGTGCTGGCGTCGATGGCTGTGTCTGCCGCAGCAGGCGCTGAGGCTTCGGACATGCGCTCTGCGGTGATTGGTTTCACCGGGGTCGAGCATAGGCTCGAGCACGCCGGGGAGGATGACGGTGTGCTCTATGTCAACGACTCGATAGCTACCAGCCCAGCAAGGACGATAGCGGCCCTTGAGGCCTTCGACAGGCCCATTGTGCTCATTGCGGGAGGATACGACAAGCACCTTCCGTTTGACGAGATGGCGGAGATCGCACTAGGCAGGGTAAGGCATCTGGTCACGCTTGGAGTCACTGCGGGGAAGATAGAGGAAGCCTTCGCCGCCGCTGCGGCAAGGACGGGGAAGGCGCTTCCTGGAATGGAGAGGTCCGCTACTTTCGATGATGCCGTCATGGCGGCATCAAGGGCGGCAAGAGAAGGGGACGTGGTCCTTATGTCGCCTGCTTGCGCAAGCTACGACATGTTCAACAACTTCGAGGAGCGCGGCAGGCGTTTCAAGGAGCTTGCCGGGGAGATTACGGGCAAAGGGAGGTAATCAGATGTCCGCTATCATAATCGACGGAAAGGCAGTCGCTGCCGAAATCAGGGAGGGCCTCAAATGCGAGGTGGCCAAGTTCACGGAGGCTTACGGTAGGGCGCCCGGACTTGCCGTCGTAATCGTAGGGGAGGATCCGGCCAGCAGGACCTATGTCAACAACAAGAAGAAGGGCTGCGCGGAGCTGGGTATGTACTCTGAAGAGCACTCCCTGCCGGACACGACGACGCAGTGCGAGCTAGTGGAGCTGGTCAACAGGCTTAACTGCGATCCGAACATCGACGGCATCCTCGTGCAGCTGCCGCTTCCCAAGCACATGGACGCCGACGCGGTAATAAGCACGATAGACCCGATGAAGGACGTCGACGGGTTCCATCCCGTCAGCGTGGGAAACCTCATGATAGGAAGGCCTTGCCTTAAGTCATGCACCCCCGCCGGGATAATGGAGCTCATCAGAAGAAGCGGGCAGGAGCTCACAGGAAAGAACGCAGTCGTGGTAGGCAGGAGCAACATCGTAGGGAAGCCCGTCTCCCTTCTTCTGCTCGAGAAGCATGCCACAGTCACGATATGCCATTCCAGGACGAAGGACCTGGCCGAAGTCTGCCGAAGGGCTGACGTGCTCGTTGCGGCGGTAGGAAAGGCCAAGCTAATAAAGGGCGATTGGATAAAGCCCGGCGCAGTCGTGATAGACGTCGGCACCAATAAAGTCGAAGGCTCCAAGAAACTTGTCGGAGATGTGGATTTCGATGAAGCAAAGGAGGTTGCCGGCTGGATCACACCCGTTCCCGGAGGAGTGGGGCCGATGACGATAACCATGCTCATGAACAACACCTTGAGGGCCGCGAAGGCCATACAGGAATGCAGGAAGTAGGCGGAAAAGCCCGCGACATGCTTCTGGAGCTTCTCAAGAGGGAGCCCATAGTGAACTACGGGTTCATCAGATACTTGGGGAAATATGAAGTTAAGAGGTCGGCGGTGTGCGGGGGATCCTGCGCCGCCGTCTTCGGTTTCGGGGACGAGCGTTTCGGGGCGCTGTACTCAAGAGACGAGGATGAGGCACGGAGTGTCTGTAAGATCTTTGAAGGGATCACCGACCTTGCGATAGAGCCTGCCTTCGACTGGAGCATCAGTGCCGCCCTTGGTGAGAGGAAGCCGGCAAACGTCCTGCATGCGGTGATGCTTTACTTGCCGGAGGATGTTGAAGTGGGCAAGCCGTCCAGTGAAGTCGTGGAGATCGGAGATGAACATACCGAGACGGTCTACTCCAATTATGCAAGGGCGGAGCTGGTAAATCTCGATTATATCAGGGAAAGGCTCTCCGAAGGCCCTGCGGTGGGAGTCTTCAGGGACGGCGCCCTGGTGGGGTGGGCCATGACCCATGACGACATGGCCATGGGCATGCTTACCGTGCTTCCCGAGTACAGAAGGCAGGGGATCGCCTACGACATTACGCTGGCGCTCATTAGGAAGATGAGGCAGATTGGCGAGATTCCGATAGTTCACATCTCAAAGGGCAACTCGATGTCCCTGCCGCTTGTCCGGAAGCTGGGATTTCTCGAAATCTGTGACGTCATGTTCATAAGCTGATTACAGGCGGTGAGGCAAGCACCGCCTGACTTTTTCGGGAGCTAAGCGAAGGAATAGAGGATTCCGGGCGGGATTATTGAATTACGGTTCATTCCTAATAATTCAGGAGGGGGTGACTGTATGAAGGGCTTGCGCATGATTGCAACGATTTGCATGCTTGCGGTCCTGTTTATGCTTGCTGGCTGCAGGGCATCCTGGGTGGTCGATTTCACGGAGGCGGAGGATGCAGACCTTGATGATTGGGGAGGATACACATCCTGGAGCCTGAACGACCCTGAAGGCACCGGCCTTACCGTGCCTTACGATTACGTGATGACGCCGGTCGGCTTCCCTTCGGACTTCGCTCTTACGATTTGGATGAAGATGAAGACCAGCGAAATCAACAACGCGGACTTCAGGATATGGATCGCTGGAGATGAAAGCGATTATCCGGAGCACTACATAGAGTGCGTCTTCTCTGAAGCCGGGGATGAGGACAATGAGGAGGTGCTCATCCACGAGGACGGTGTAGGCATAGGCTACAGGGACGTGGACACCTTGAAACCGATTCCTGGGTTGAAGTCAGGAGACAATGTATTCAAGCTTGTAAGAAACGGCGACCATTATCGGATTACGGTGAATGGGGCGCTTCTTGCGAGCTTCGATGCACTTTACTTCGATCCTGAGGCATGCTATGTGGCTTTCGTCACACCCGACACTTCCGACGTAGTCATCTACTACACGAAGATCAAGGTAGATTACGAAGGGGAGACGGTCCCCCTGCATTGATGGAAGGACGACTTGGAAAGCGGTGATCTGATTGAAGCATCTTAGTTTTAGGCTGACAATACTCGTAATCCTGATTTCCATATTCATGCCGCACATAGCCCTTGCCGTGGATAAAGGGCTCAGCTACGAATGGGTCAGGGAAGGACTTACGGCTCCGCTGGCTGCCGTAAGCGGTGACGGTTCCGTCCTTGTAGCAGACGGCGAGCAGCTGTTGAGGCTCACCGGTGCTGGCGTTCAGCAATGGAGCATCAAGCTGGGTGAGAAAACAAAATTCCTGGAGGCGGACGCAAAGGGAGGATGCTGGGCAGCTTCCGATGAAACCGTCGCAAGGGTGCTGCCATCAGGTAAGGTCTCATGGACATATCGCTGCGATGAGAGGATCACCTGCCTGGAGCCCCTGCCCGACGGAAGGGTGCTTGTGGGGACCAGCCTGGGAGGCTTCCTGCTGGATGAGGATGGCAGGTTCGTGTGGCTGTACGACCCAGCCACCGGCTGCGACACTTGAATACCTATCATTCTTGGACCTGTAAGGTCCATGGAATACCTCGGCGGAGATGACATACTCTTCCTCGGTCAGGTTTTCGGCATATACAGCGACATGGAGGCGCTCGACTACCTTACCGTGGTGAGCGTCAAATACGGGGACACATCTTACGACTGCAATTACCTGTGGCCTTTCAATCTCTACGAGGCAGTGGCGGTGGCAAGGGATGCGATAGTAGTGTCTGCCGACTACCGGAGGGTCTGCAGATGGAACGGGGTAAGCGGCACGACGGTAGACTGGCAGGTATCAATCGATATCCCTTCCTACATCGTCAGGAGAGATGAGGGAAGCGTACTTGCGGTGGCCGATGATATGAGAACAGCATTCCCGATCATGCTTTCCGACGGAAAGGTAGAAGCGGGTTCCTCCCTGCCGTTCGCAATTATCGCAAGACCTGCATCCCTGGGGGAAAATGGGGTGGCAATCGCGGGGCAGGGGGTAGTCGCCCTCCTCTCATGGGACCTTTTGGTCCTTGGGGAGATCCGCGACGACAGGATAGGTCAGGGGAGCATCCTAATCCCTGATAGGGACTCAGTGATAGTAGTAGGGAGAGGATTTGTGGCGAAGATAGAGCTATAAGAAAGATGAGGGCTTTGCTGACCTGCAGGCGAAGCAGCGCAGCTTCGTGAAGCCCTCGCTTGTATAGAGCCTGAGCGCAGTCTCGTTGTCCGCATTCACGCTAAGAGTAGTCACTCCGAAGCCCTTCACGCTGGCGACCGAAACGAGGCTTCTGAGAAGCGCCCTGCCGAGCCCCATGCCCTGCCTGTCGGGAAGCACCGCTATAGGCCCGATGTTCATCGAGGGCTTGCCTTCAAGCACATCTCGTGAACCTCTGGCCACGGCAACGGCCGTGCCCCGTTCTTCCAGCATCAGCATGGCTCCATCGATTCCATCGGTCGAGGAGGCCATCAAAGAGACTTCTTCGGGAGACTGCGGCGCCTCATTGCCCTTAACCGCGGCGAAGGCGGCGTTTCTTACCTTGCACCATGCATGCTCATCCTTCCCCATTACAAAGGGCCTGATAGCGAAGCCTTCAGGAAGGGCGACTTCACCAGGCGGAAGCGCAGTGTCCCTCTTAAGGGAGTATACATTCCTTTCGATAGTGAAGCCCAAATCATCGAGAAGGCCGCTCAGATGTGCGTCCTCAAGTGGCGCGAAGAAGTAGGCCGTATCTATGCCGGCGGCCTCCTTCATCAACTCGGCAAGAAGGAGGGCATAGTCCTCTCTGGACCCTTTTGGGCACCAAAGGATCCTGAAGCGCGCCTTCCTTGCGGCAACCGCCCTTGCTGTGAGCATGATGGACGCGGCGCCTGCGATGGACCCATCACATCCAGCAAGAATGCACGTCGGGTCGGCCTCACCGACGGCGAAGCCATGAAGCTCCTCATCGGAAAGATACGAGCCGTCGACCTTCTCCCTGCTGGCAATGCAGAACTCCTTGAACTCCCCCAGGCGGTCCGCATCAAGCTTAATGACTTCCAAGAGGTCACCACCCTCCGTACGCAATCTAATCAGAAATCCGTCAGCTCTCCAGAGATGCCCAGCTTATCAAGAGGGATGATGGCCCGTACGGTCATCTGTGGGTCCACGCACTGGCTTATGCGCAAGTCGACGAGAAGGCTTGCCATCATGTAGGCCTCCTCCCATCCGATGCCGCACGCCCTTGAGATATATCTGACAGCCGAATCTGTAGCTGACCGCGCCGCATCCTCAAGATCCGCTCCGGAAGATACGACCATCAGCTTGCTTCCTCGCCTGATTGCCGGCCAGCTTATGCTTAGATTCTTCACAACACTCACCTGAACGAGAACCTTAGCGGCTATCTCAAGGCCGGTGACGCAGGCCTCTCCGTCGGCCATTAGGGCATGGACGTCGCCAATGGCAAGCATCGCCCCCTCCTGGCTTACAGGAAGGTATAGGGTTGAGCCTTCTGAGATGTCCTTTGTGTCCATGTTTCCGCCGTGCCTTCCGGGAACGCCTGTAGATACCCGGCCCTGCTCCGAAGACGTCGCGACGCCGATTACGCCTATCATGGGGGAAACGGGAAGGAGCCTTCCTGCAAAGCTTGCCATCCCGGAGGAGACGGGGATGACTTTGGTTACGGATTTCTTCACTTTCGCGCCGAGAAGCCCGGCACCCGGGATTACGCTGATGACTCCACGGGAAGCGACCTCGATTGAAAGCACCGAGACGGAGAGGACGTCTCCGGGCTCTGCCCCTTCGATGAAGACCGGCCCTGTGGCGGGATTCAGGCAGGAGAAATCCACCTTGTCTATATCCTGGCCTTCGGAGCTCATCTGGCCGTGCCAGCAGTCGTGGGTCTCGAAAAGTATCAGCTCGCCGGGCTTTGCGAAAGCCACAGGGCTCATCGCAGGGGTGAATGCGCCCACTGAGCTCTCCTTTGGTATCCTTAGCATCACGCCACCTCCCGACTACTTAAGGAAATTCCACTCATCCGCCCTGTATTTGCCTACAAGCTCCGTGGCTCGCCTAACCTCTGCATCGCTAAGGCCTGCCTCAGTAAGGGGCGAACCCACCAGCTTTCCGAACTCCTCTGAGATGGACCCAGTAAGCTCATAGGCCCCGACCTTCCTGCCGAGCGCCTCATCCACGGTCGCAATCCCTCCGGTAAGCCTTCCTTTCATGGTTTCCGGGAGGGCGCACACCTTCAAAAGCGCATCTATATCGGCGGACATGAGTATGGAGCCATGCTGCAGGAAGTGCCTTCCCGACCTGAACTGCGCGCTTCCTATGATCTTCCTGCCCCTCCAGGCGACCTCGAAGCTGGACGGCACGTCGAAGCAGGCGGCTGTCTTCTCCTTGCCCCTGTCGCTGTAAGCCGGCACAAGGTCGGCCGCTATCCCGTATGCCTTAAGCCCGTCTGACAGGGCGCTGCTGATCATCATGTAAACGTCGAGGACAGCCCCTCCCCCGAAGAGAAGGGAGTCGGCGATTACGCTGTACGTAAGCTCGTCGTCATGGAGCACGGCGCGGCCTCCGGTCCTTCTTCTCACCATCGTGAAGCCTCTGGACCGCACCTCCTCCATGTCGCATGATTCCACCGCCTTCTGGTTGTAGCCCAATGAAAGGCAGGGCGGATTCCATGTATAGAACCTGAGGGTGGGCGGAGATGCGCCGGCTATTACGGATTCGAGCACCGCCTCATCGGCCGCCATGTTCCAGGCGCCCTCCGATGCTGGCGATATGATAAGCCTCCACTGCGCCAAATGAATCCCTCCCGTCAGTCCAGCATAAGACCCTCAAGGGCCATAGACAGAGCCTTCTCGGATTCCTCGCTGGTCAGCGCCTTAGGGTAGTTGTAGAGCTCCGCGCCCGGGCTTTCGTTGTAGTAGGGCCTGTTGCAGAAGCTGCAGCCGGAAGTAAGAAACGGGGAACCTCCTGCTGCCAGCAAGACTATGTCGTGCTCCTTAAGCGAGATGCCGCTGAGCCTTCCATCTACATCGAAGCGCATCCCATCCGCCTTAAGGTCATGGTGTTTAATCAGCCAGAAAGCGAGCTGCACCCTCCTGTAGGAGCGGATGTCCGGCTTTGGGTGCCCTTCCATCTCCGTACCCCTAAGGGGGGTGAAGGCGAACAGGCCGAGGCCTACACCCATATCCTTCATCTTGGCAGCGAGAAGGAGCAGGTCTTTTTCGGTTTCGCCCATTCCTGAGATCAGATGGGTCGATATTCTCCCCGGGTACTTGGAAGAAGCCTCGGAGATGAGCCTCATCGAAGCCTCCATGGAGGACTTCTTTATCAGAAGGTGCAGCTTAGGATTGCAGGCGTCTATCGAGAGGGCAACCTTGTCGGCTCCCGCCTCGATAATGCTTCCTATGTCGCCTAAACCCGCCGTCGCGCTGAATGATACAGATATCGGTGTTCCGCCCTCGCAGGCATCTCTTAGCTTTCCCACTGCAGCCACGACTGCCTTCAGGGATGAGCTTCCTCCAACGGTCTGAATGCAGACACGCCTGATGATGCCGGTTGCTGTGGCAGCACCAAGGGCCTGCATGAGCTCCTTCTCTTCTGCCTCCGGCCAGGTGATCCGGGACAGCCTGCCCGCGCCGGCGCCGCTTCTTCTTGCCTGGGCGCAGAACGCGCAGTCTCTTACGCACTTCTCCCCCAGCATGATGTAGGCGGTGGTAGGAAGGGCGTCGGCCTTAATGTCCATGAGGCCCAAAGCGGCCATGGTCCCGGAGGACGGCCTGAACTTAAGGGCCTGCCCTGGGTCATCCATCCTTCCTCATCCCCCTTCCGAGGGCGGGGAAGACGCAGCATTCATCCGCTGCAAGCACTTCGAAGCCTTCAGACTGCGCCCAGAGCACTGCCTCCTTCGCCGGCATGACGATTATGTCTGCGCCTGCTTTCAAGGCAAGGATGTCCAGCCTGGAGCGATACCCACCGGCCGGCCTCATGCAGCCCAGCGAGACAGGAGAATTCGGGAAGGTCTCCTTCGCATGCCTTATCACATCGGCGGCTGTAGCCTCAGAAGGAGGCATTACGCCTTCCATCCTTGTCCCCTTGGTGGGCCTGAACACAATAACGACAACTCCGGGTGGCTCCGGTATGCTGCCGGAATCGGCCAAAGCCCTTATTTCATCCAGGACGCCGACGGAGAAGTACGGTTCGGAATCCGGTCCCAGCAGCCCTACCGTTATGTGGGGGATGGTGGGTACAGCGTTTGATGCCAGCACGAAGCTTCTCACATAGTCCCCCGGAGCCGACTTCGAACCATATACACCCTCAGTTATCCTTATGTCGTTTACATAGTCGAAAGAGATGACGTCGGCAACACCCGCAAGCCTTGAGATCCCATCCTCATCCAATATGCCAGTATGGCAATTAATGGAAAGGTGGGGATGATCCTCGGATACCCTCTCGGGCCAACCCTCTATCGGGACATGTCCATAGGCATCGCTTCCGCCTGAGATGAGCACGCTTCTTGCCGACAGGTCGATGAAGGCCGCCAGCGCTTCATCCGGCGGCCTCATCCCCTTCAGGTATCTAGCGCCGCAGTGGGCGCAGTTTAGCCCGCAGGCCTCACCGGTGACGGATATCGCCACGGTGGCCGTGGGGCGAGCGAAGATGACCTTCCTACTCATTGTCCGCTTTAGTCCACCTCAGTACCGGTTTTCTTGCAGCAAGCGTCTCATCCAGCCTTCCGACCGGAGTGTTGTGGGGCGCTGAGTGCAGGTTCTCCGGGTTCTCCTTCGCTTCCTTAGCTATCTCCCTCATCGCCTCGATGAAGGAGTCCAGGGTCTCTTTGCTCTCAGTCTCGGTGGGCTCAATCATTATCGCCTCCTCGACTATGAGGGGGAAGTAGACTGTGGGGGCATGGTAGCCGTAGTCCAGGAGCCTCTTTGCCATGTCGAGGGTCCTTACTCCGCTCTCCTTCTTCTGCTTGGCTCCGGAGAGCACGAATTCGTGCTTGCAGGTCCTGTCGAAGTTGAGCTGGAAGTCGCTTTTAAGCTCGTGCATGAGGTAGTTGGCGTTTAGCACCGCTAGCTCGGATGCCGCCTTGAGGCCGTCCGGGCCCATCGTCCTGATGTAAGCCCAGGTCCTAAGAAGCACGCCGAAGTTGCCGTTGAAGGAGTGCACGTGGCCTATGGAATCCGGCCTGTCGAAGTCCCACCTGTACATGCCGCCGTTGAGCTCCACCAGGGGCTTGGGGAGGAATGGCTCAAGGAACTTCTTCACGCCGACTGGGCCTGCTCCCGGCCCTCCCCCGCCATGGGGCGTGGAGAAGGTCTTATGCAAATTCAGGTGGACGACGTCGAAACCCATGTCGCCGGGCCTGGATTTGCCCATTATGGCGTTTGCGTTCGCCCCGTCGTAATAGACGAGGCCGCCCGCGTCATGGACTATCTCGGTAATATCGCAGATATGCTCGTCGAAAAGGCCGAGCGTGTTGGGGTTCGTGAGCATGAGCGCCGCTGTGTCGGGACCTACCTTCGCCTTCAGGTCCTCAATGTCCACGTTGCCCCTCGCGTCCGATGCCACCTGTATGACCGTCATCCCGGCGGCCGCCGCGCTTGCAGGGTTGGTGCCGTGAGACGAGTCGGGGGCCAGTATCTTGTCCCTCTTGCAGTCCATCCTGCTGAAGTGGTAGGCGCGGATAATGAAAAGGCCGGTTAGCTCACCATGGGCGCCTGCCACCGGCTGGAGCGTGAACCTGTCCATGCCGCAGATCTCGGAAAGCCATAGGTCGAGGTCATGGATGACCTTAAGGGCGCCTTGCGCGCCACGCTCCGGCATATCGGGGTGCAGCCTGGCAAAGCCGGGAAGCCTCGCCGCATCCTCGTTTATTTTCGGGTTGTACTTCATAGTGCAGCTTCCCAGAGGGTAGAATCCCGTGTCGACGCTGTGGTTAAGGTTCGAGAGGTTCACGAAGTGCCTCACCACGTCAACCTCGGAGACTTCGGGTAGCCCCGGAGCTTGCTTTCTAATCATGCTGTCCGGCACCATGGACTCCACGGCAAGTTCCGGCACGTCCGAGGCAGGAAGGCTTACGCCCACCCTTCCGGGCCTGCTCATCTCGAAAATCAGGGGCATGAGCCTCTTCATCTTGCGCTCACCTCCAGTAGGGATACGAGCCTGTCCATCTGCTCCCTGGTGCGAAGCTCGGTCACCGCCCAGAGGGAGTTGTGCTTAAGCTCGGGGTATGCGGTTGAAAGGGGTAATCCTCCGAGCATGCCTTCATCCAATAGCCTGTCTCTAAGCTCAGCCGCGCAGCCATCGCCCTCTATTGCAAACTCGTTGAAGAATGGACCTGTAAACTTGAGCTTATAGGGCGTCTTCTCTGAGATGCTCTTCGCCAGGTAGTGTGCCTTCCACATGGAAAGCTCCGCTGCCTTTCTAAGGCCTTTGGGACCCATCAGGCTCAGGTGTATCGTGGCAGCAAGCGCGCATAGAGCCTCGTTGGAACAGATGTTGCTAGTGGCGTTCTCTCGCCTTATGTGCTGCTCTCTGGTCTGAAGCGTCAGGACGAATGCCCTCTGGCCGCGGTTGTCCAGCGTCTGGCCGACGAGCCTTCCCGGCATGCGCCTTACCAGCTGCTGGGTCGCCGCCATGAAGCCGAGGAGCGGGCCTCCGAAGTTCATGCCGTTTCCCATCGACTGTCCCTCGCCGACTGCGATGTCGGCGCCGTAGGCTCTCGGTGCTTCAAGCACAGCGAGGCTTACCGGGTTAACCACCGTGACGAAGAAGCCCCCGTCTGAGTGGGCTGCCTCCGAAAGCCCGTGCATGTCCTCTATCACGCCCAGGTAATTGGGATTTTGAGCTATCACGCAGGCAGCCCCTTCCGCAGCCTTCCTGAGCTCCGCCGCGTCTGTCTGGCCTGTCTTGGGGTCGAAGGGGACTTCCACGACCTCGTACTCCCTGGGTTCGGCATAGGTCTTGACCACCTCGCGGTAGCGCGGGTTGGTTGCCCTGGTGATGACTACCTTCTTCCTGCCGGACTGGCTTGCGCACATTATCGAGGCTTCGGCGGCTGCCGTGCCGGCGTCATACATCGATGCGTTCGCCTGGTCCATGCCGGTGAGCTCGCATATCATCGTCTGATACTGGAAGATCGCGGTGAGGGTCCCCTGGCTTACCTCCGGCTGATAGGGCGTATAGGCTGTGTAGAACTCGCCGCGCCTTAGCATGTGGTCCACCACGGATGGCACGAAGTGGTCGTAGATGCCGCCTCCTGCGAAACAGACCGCGCATGCATCATTCATTTTGGCTATCATGTCCAGCTCGGCTACCAGCTCGGGCTCCGAAAGAGATTCGGGGATGTCGAGCTTCCCGGTGAACCTAAGGCCCTCGGGGATATCGGAGAAAAGGTCATCGATGCTCTTTGCGCCTATCGCATCCAGCATCTCGCGCACTTCCTGCTCGGTCGCAGGAAGGTAATGGCGAGGAGCTCCCATATCCAGCTACCTCCTAACTTAATGCTGCGACTCGAGGAACTTGCGGTAAGCTGCCTCGTCCATCAGCGCATCCAGCTCGGCGGGGTTCGCCGCCTCGATTTTCACTATCCAGCCATCTCCCTGGGGGGATTCGTTGATTATTCCGGCGTTGCTGCCTACGCCCTCGTTTACTTCAACGACCTTGCCGCTGACAGGCGAGAATACCTCGGCTACCGCCTTCACTGATTCGAGGTCCACGAGCTTTGCGCCCTTCTTCACGGTCGAACCGACCGCGGGAAGTTCAGCGAAGATCACGTCGCCGAGGTGCTCGGCCGCGTAATCGCTTATGCCCACTGTGACGAGCTTGCCCTCTGCCTTTGCCCATTCATGGCTGTCTGCGTACTTGAACATCTCTCCAACCTCCGTATGTTTATTTCAGTGCTTGTCCATCAAGGCTTCTTATAGGCTTTCTTGTAGAATGGAGTCTTCACGACGACCGCCTTCATCGCCCTGTCTCTTATCTGGACTGCTATTTCGGTGCCGGTCTTCGCGTAGGCGATGGCAACCTGCGCCATGGCGAGATTCTTGCCCAGTGTCGGGCTGGGAAGCCCGCTTGTGACCCAGCCGATCTCCGCGCCTTCGGGGGAGAGCACCTTGTAGCCGTTTCTGGGTATGCCCCTGTCTATGAGCTCGACTCCTACCTGCTTTCTTGCAAGGCCATTCTCCTTCTGGGCGATGAGGACGTCCTTTCCGATGAAGGAGGGCTTGTCCAGCTTCACGAAGTAGCCAAGCGACGCTTCAAGCGGGGTGATGTCCTTCGAAAGCTCGTGGCCGTACAGCGGCAGGCATGCCTCGAACCTGAGCGAATCCCTCGAGCCGAGCCCGCAGGGCGATACTCCGAGGTCCTCGCCGGCCTTCATCGCGCTCTCCCAGACATTGACTGCATCCTCCGGCTTCATATAGATTTCGAAGCCGTCCTCGCCGGTATAGCCCGTTCGGGAGATAAGGCACTCCGCACCTGCTATGCCTACATTTTCCTTGCAGTAGAAGAACTTGAGCTCGTCGAGGTTGTAGTCGGTGAGCCTCTGCACCAGCTCCTGCGCCTTGGGTCCCTGCACCGCGATTTCCGCCCATTCGGCCGATTCGTTGACGACCGTGCAGTCCCAGCCCTCGGCCTGCTTTCTGATCCATTCGTAGTCCTTGTCGGAATTGGAGGCGTTGACAACGAGGAAGAACTCCTCGTCGGAGAGCTTGTAGGCGAGAAGGTCGTCCACTATGCCGCCTTCCGGGTAGCACATCTGGGCGTATGTGACCTGGTTCATCTCGGCGCCTGCGACGTCGTTTGTTATGAGGTTGTCCACGAACTTGAGCGTGGCCGGCCCCTTGACCCTTATCTCGCCCATGTGGGACACGTCGAAAAGGCCGACTGCCTCCCTCACGGTCCTATGCTCCTCAAGGTCGCCCTTGCCCTTGTACCTTACCGGCAGCTCCCAGCCGCCGAAGTCGACGATCATCCCGCCGTATTTTATGTGCATCTCGTATAGCGGGGTCCTCTTCAATCCTGACAATCGGGACACCTCCGATATTGTGATGTGTACAAACTGTGCATGCGAATAAAGTGCGGTTCTTGCCGCTTACTATTATATAATACTCCTTGGGCTAATAGGACATAGCGGAGGGTGCGGCGAATAGCACAACTGAGAGCCTCTCCGCTTCGTTAATATACTCGTGGAGGTATCGCGATGTTCGACGTGCTGGTCATAGGCGGAGGGCCTGGAGGCTACACCTGCGCGATAAGGTCTGCCCAGCTCGGGCTCAAAGTGGCGGTCGCAGAGAGGAAGCATCTGGGGGGTATCTGCCTCAACTGGGGATGCATCCCCACCAAGGCGCTCTCCCATACTGCTGAGATGCTGGCAAACGCGAGGAGAGGCGCCGAATACGGCATCAACTCCGAGGGCGTAAGCTTCGACATAGTCAAGGCCATGTCCAGGAAGGACAGGGTAACCGCCAAGCTAAAAGCCGGCGTGGGCTACCTTATGAAGAAGAACGGCATCACCGTGATAAACGGCGACGCCAGGGTGCTATCCCCCGGAAAAGTGGAAGTGACCGCCGCGGATGGCAACAAGCAATTGTATGAAACAAAGAACATCGTGATAGCTACCGGCTCTTCGCCCGTGGCCCCGAAGATGTTCGGTTACGACGGGAGCCTGGTGCTAACCTCGGACGAGATGCTGGCATTGAGGGAAGTGCCGGGGGAGCTGCTGGTAGTAGGCGCCGGAGTCATCGGATGCGAGTTTGCCAGCATATACGGCACGTTCGGCAGCAAGGTGACCCTCGTAGACGTGATGCCGAGGATACTTCCCATGGTGGACGAGGAGGCGGCATCCATAGTGGAGGCCTCTTTCAGGAAGAGGGGCATGGAGGTCATCACAGGGGTGGGCGTAGGATCCGTCGAGAAGGCTGAGGGCAGGGTCGCCGCGGTATTGGAGGACGGAAGGCGCATAGAGGCCGACAGGATGCTCCTGTCCATAGGAAGAAAGCCTAACGGTTCGTCAGCAGGCGCTGCGGATGCCGGGGTCGAAATCGGCAAGGCCGGGGAGATTGTAGTCGACAACGCGATGAGCACTAACGTGCCCGGCATATGGGCCATCGGCGACGTGAACAACAGGATGCAGCTTGCCCACGTTGCGTCATATCAGGGCATGGTCTGCGCCGCTAACATGGCCGGCGGAAACCGCACGATGGGCTATTATGCCGTACCGAACTGCATCTTCACTTATCCCGAGGTGGCACAGGTCGGAGTGAGCGAGGATGGAGCCAAGTCCTCAGGGATTGAGTACACGGTCGGAAGATTCCCGTATTCGGCTCTGGGCAAGGCATCCGCGATGGGAGAGCCCGAGGGCTTCGCGAAGCTGGTTGCAGACGGGGCAGGCAGGGTGATAGGAGGAACTGTCGTGGGAGCGCACGCGTCGGACATAATCGCCGAGGTGGCGCTGGCCGTGACCGCGGGCCTTACGCTCAAGGAAGTCGGACATACGGTCCACGCGCATCCGACGCTAGCCGAGTCGGTGCTTGAGGCCGCGGAGGCCGCCTACGGGCTGGCCATCAACATATAATCCACAACATGGGCGGTAAAACCGCTTGGGAGGTGCGTAAGATGAGGGGTAAGGACTGGTTCGCGCTGGTGCTGGTTCTCCTGGGGCTCGTGCTTCTGGGGGACAACCTGGGATTGTTCAGGCTGAGCTACATAATCAGGCTGTGGCCTGTGGTGCTGATAATACTCGGCCTTTGGGTCTTCATAAGAAGGGACCAGCCAAAGAAGACGGCAGTGGAAGTGAGCTTCTCTACTTTAAAGGCGGTGGAGCCCGAGACCAAAGTGGAACCTGAGGAGGTCATCGCCGCGAATGACGATGACGACGACGAGGACGAAGTCTAAATCTTGTTCTTGGAGGGGAGAAAATGAGAGGCAGGGTGTTCTTGGCGCTGGCCCTCATAGCAGTGGGCGTCGTGCTTCTTCTTAACAATCTGGGCATGGGGGTCCTGCCTAATAAGCTGGTGCTCTGGCCCGTGCTTCTGATGGCGTTCGGGGCAGCCATAGGCGCCGACGCAGTGCGCAGGGGCGAGAAGGACCCGCTCTTCGGGGCGGTTATCCTGTTCTTCGTGGGACTCCTGTTCCTGCTTACGGAAAGCGGCTACCTTACCGGAGGAATAAACAAACTGTGGCCCGTCTTCGTCATCATATTGGGATTGGCGTTCATGTCCAACTCCCTTATGTCCGGGACGGTCCGCGGGCTTCTCATCGGGCTTGTGTACGCAGCGGTTGGCTTCGTGCTTCTTGCCGACAAGTTCGGGCTGTTCAGGGTCGACTTCGACCTTGGGACCTACTGGCCCGTCATCCTGATAATACTGGGGCTTGCGACCTTCTTTCAGAAGGGGAGATAGGACTTGAGAAGAGGACTGGCTTGCGCCGGCAGTCCCGGCGGCCCATCCGGTTGCGCGGAGAAGGCCGTCCGGGAGTTCTTCGCCGCCCTGTTCAAAGACAGGGAGGAAGGGGCAGTGGAACCCGTCGTGGTCGGCTTCTCCGGAGGTGTTGATTCGACGGTCCTCCTTCATGTGCTTTACGAGCTGGGACCCGAAATCGGAGCCCAGCCTGTGGCAGCGCATCTGAACCACGGGCTAAGGGGCGCCGATTCGGATGCCGATCAGGAGCACTGCAGGGTCTTCTGCGAGAAAAGGGGCATACCCTTCAGGTCTGCGACGAGGGACATCGCAAGGGAGGCTTCCGACAGCGGGCTAAATCTGGAGGATGCCGGAAGGCGGGCGAGATACTCCTTCTACAAGGAAGTGGCCGAGGAGTTCGGGGCAAGGTATGCCGCACTGGCCCACCATGCCGACGACCAGGCCGAGACGGTCCTCATGAGGATCATAAGGGGCACAGGGACCAGGGGAATGGGCGCGATGCCGGCCATCAGGAGCTCCGGCGGCATATTCATAGTCAGGCCCCTCATCTCTGTCAGAAAGCAGGATGTCGCCTACTATGCCGACGCCAGCGGCCTTGAGTACAGGGATGATGCCAGCAACCTGGACACCGGTTACCTAAGAAACAAGGTGAGGCACGAGCTGATGCCGCTTCTGGAGAAGAGCTACTCGGCCAGCATAGTCGACGTGCTGTGCAGGACGGCTGAGCTGGCCAGAGACGAATCTGCAGCACTTGACGAGCTAGGCGACAAGGCCTTCAGGAAGTCGCTCAGGTCAGGTGCCCCGAACGAAGGGGCGGTGCTTGACCTCGATGCCCTAAGCGGAATGCCAGCCGCGGTGACAGCCCGCTGCCTGAGGATGGCATTCGCCTATGTAAGGGGGAGCGCCTCCGACCTCTATGCTTCCAACCAGGCTGACCTTGCAAAGCTGGCCGCATCGACCGGAAGGGCCAGGTCGCTGTACCTTCCCGGAGGGATCAAGGCCTCAAGAAGCGGCAGGGAGCTTACGATCGAAAGGCGGGGCGGCGAGAAGGCGCTGGCCAAGCTTAATGGCATGAGGATCGAAGTGCCGGGCATAACCGACACACCCCTTATGAGGATAAGGGCAGCATCTATCGATATCCCTGAGGAGCTTTCGGGCAAGAGGCGCTACACTCACTCCGAGCTTGCTGCCATCGCATCAAAGGCGATGGGAACGGGCTATGCCGACGAGAAGGGTGCCGGCACTGAATGGGCCGTATTCGACCTGGACCTTGCGGGCGAGCCGGGCGTGAGGGCATGGGAACCAGGAGATGCCGTCACGCCGTTCGGAATGAGGGGGAAGAAAAAGCTGCAGGACCTATTCACGGACGCCAAGGTGCCTAAGGACAGAAGGTCGCTGTGGCCGGTGGTCACAATCTCGGACGGAACCATCGCATGGGTGCCCGGCATCAGGCAGGCAAGCGCAGCCAAGCTGGGACCGGAGTCGGCCGCAGCGCTTGTGCTTGGCATAGAATGGAAGAGGCGGTCTGGCCGATGCGGGGCCTAAATGATGGTATAATGTTAAGGTAATGCGCGTCTGACCCGTAAGGAGGATATAGATTTGAACCGTGGTTTTCAGAGGGCGGCGTTATGGATACTCATCTTCCTAATCGCCGTAACAATAGGACAGAACTTCCTTGGCTCTCAGAACAGGACCGAGCAGATGACTGCGGACGGCTTCATCAACGAATGGAACGCCGGCAACGTCAAGGTGCTTGAGATACTGCCCGAGGGGATAATTAGCGGAGAGCTGAGCGACGGAAAGAAGTTCGAACTGTATTACACAAACTCCGCAGGGCTCATCGAGGATGTGAAAAGCAACCCCGAGAAGTTTGCCGGCTTGACCATATCCGAAAAGCCCAAGACCAACGACTGGCTCCTGACGCTTCTGCCCAACATCTTCTTCATAGTGGCGCTGGGCCTGTTCTTCATGTTCATGCTAAACCAGATGCAGGGCTCCAACAACAGGGCGATGCAGTTCGGAAAGAGCAGGGCGCGCCTGCAGTCAGACGGAAGGGGCAAGGTCACCTTCGCAGATGTAGCCGGCATCGACGAGGTCATGGAGGAGCTTGCGGAGATAGTAGACTACTTGAAGTACCCCAGGCGCTTCACCGAGATGGGCGCAAGGATACCCAAGGGCATACTGCTCATGGGACCTCCCGGCACCGGGAAGACTCATGTTACCAGGGCTTTGGCCGGTGAGGCCGGAGTGCCCTTCTTCTTCATATCGGGCTCTGACTTCGTCGAGATGTTCGTAGGAGTGGGCGCAAGCAGGGTGCGCGACATGTTCACGCAGGCCAAGAAGGCCGCCCCCTGCATCATATTCATAGACGAGATCGACGCCGTCGGCCGCCAGAGGGGCGCAGGCCTGGGCGGCGGGCACGATGAGAGGGAGCAGACCTTAAATCAGCTTCTAGTCGAGATGGACGGCTTTGAGAACAACTCCGGAGTCATAGTGGTTGCGGCCACCAACAGGCCGGACGTCCTTGACCCGGCGCTTCTCAGGCCCGGCAGGTTCGACAGGCAGATCACCCTGGATGTCCCTGATGCAAAAGGGCGCGAGGAGATACTGAAGATTTACGCGAGAAACAAGCAGCTCTCCGAGATAAACCTCAAGGAGCTGGCAAGGCGCACTCCCGGCTTCACCGGAGCCGACCTTGAGAACCTGCTTAACGAGGCCGCGCTTCTTACTGTGCGCTACAGGAGGAAAAGGATATCGATGGACCTCATGGACGAGGCCATCGAAAGGATAGTGATGGGACCGGCGAAGAAGGGGCGCCTTCTTACGGACAAGGAGAAGGACCTGGTCGCATACCATGAGACGGGGCACGCCCTTCTTGCCAAGCTCCTTCCCGGAGCTGACCCGGTCGTGAAGGTGTCCATAGTCGGAAGGGGCAGCGCAGGCGGGTTCACCCTTGTCATACCCGAAGACGAGAGGAAGTTCAGATATTCCTCCAAAGAGGACATAATAAACAACATCACCATGTCGCTGGGCGGGCGCGTCGCAGAGGAACTCTGCCTGGATGACGTCTCGACCGGAGCGTCAAAGGACCTTGAGAGGGCCACGAGCCTTGCCAGGAAGATGGTGGTGGAGTACGGAATGAGCAGCCTCGGCCTTATCACCTACGGCAGGCCGGAGACCCAGAACGTCTTCCTGGGAAGGGACATCTCCCGCGAGAGGAACTACTCCGAGGAGGTCGCCGCCCAGATAGACAAGGAAGTAAAGGCCATAGTGGATCAGTGCTACTCCAAGGCAAAGCAGCTGCTCTCCGACAACATCGAGCTTCTCAGGAGGATCGCAGCCGTGCTCAAAGAGCGCGAGAACCTCGAGGGAAGCGAGATTGACCTCATCCTTGAGGGCAAGGAGCTTCCTCCCATGCAAGCTCCCATGCCCGAGCAGGCAGCGCATCAGGAAACGCCAAATTCGGAAACGGCAGACAAGGAGCACGTCTCAGCCCCCCTAAACAAACCGGCGGCAGAGGAGCGATAACCCGCAGCATAATGTATTCGCCGGGCCATGGCCCATGGCCCGGTTTGTTTCGCACCCATAGGAAAAATGAGCATGCGGATGATCAGGAGGGATAAGGTGGAGTTGATCGATTCACACCCTATACTGGAATTCAAGCATGGAAGGGAAGTGGAGTTCACGTTCGACGGGGCCTTGTTGAAAGGCTTCGAGGGTGAACCCATAGCAGTCGCCCTGCACGCAAACGGCGTGAAGGTATACAGGCATAGCCCCGTGGATAGAAGGCCGCGGGGTTTCTTCTGCGCCATAGGGAAGTGCAGCTCATGCTTCATGGTAGTAGACGGGATTCCTAACGTAAGGACCTGCGTGACTCCCTTGAAGGAGGGCATGGCTGTCCAGACCCAGCATGGCAGGGGAGCGCTTCCCCCAGCGGAGACGGGGGGGCGGGACGATGCTTGAGACGGAGATTCTCGTAATAGGAGGAGGGCCGGCCGGCCTGTCGGCCGCTTGCGAGGCGGCATCCATGGGCGCGGGCGTGATGCTTGTGGACAGCGCCCCGATGCTCGGAGGGCAGCTCATCAAGCAGACGCACAAGTTCTTCGGAAGCCGGGACGAGTATGCCGGAACCAGGGGCTACAAGATATCAGACATATTGCTTGAGGAGCTCAAAGGGCTATCCGGCAGAGTGAGCGCGATGACTGACACCACAGCTACGGGCTACTACAGGGAGGACGGCACCGTGGCCCTTACAAGAGGTGAGGAGGAGTACTTCCTGGTTAGGCCGAAGAAGATCATCCTTGCCGCAGGCGCGCAGGAGAGGCTCATACCATTTCCCGGAAACGACCTGCCCGGAGTCTACGGAGCGGGTGCCGTGCAGACGCTGATGAATGTGTACGGTGTAGCACCCGGCAAGAAAGTGCTCATGGTAGGCGCCGGAAACATCGGCATAATCGTAGCCTATCAGCTCATGCAGGCGGGAGTGGAGGTCGCAGGGGTGCTCGAGGCAATGCCAAGAGTGGGCGGCTATTGGGTGCATGCTGCGAAGATCAGGCGCCTGGGCGTGCCCATCCACCTCATGCACAGCATAAAGAGGGCTGTCGGAGACACCGTGGTCACCGGCGCCGAAGTCATGGAGCTAGATGAGAGGTTCAAACCTACCGGTATAGAATTCGCCGTCGAATGCGACACCATCTGCCTTGCAGTAGGGCTCACTCCCACGGTCGAGATGCTGTGGCAGGCCGGCTGCCAGATGAAGTACGTATCCCAGCTTTGCGGATATGTTCCGGTAAGGGACTGCGGCCTGAGGACTACAAACAGGGACATCTGGGTCGCCGGCGACTCTTCCGGGATAGAGGAGGCGAGCTCAGCCATGGTAGAAGGAAGGCTTGCCGGGCTTGGAGCCGCATCGTCGCTCGGATATAAGCCGATTGCAGGAAGGTATGAGAGCTTCATGGCAAGGCTCGAGCACCTGAGGGCCGGGGAAGTGTGCGACAAGATCAGGGCGGGCATCGCCTGCGCCCTTTGCGAAGGAGGCGAGTGAGCGATGCCAACCGCAGAAGAGCTTCTGTACGGCTCCGGAGTGCTCGCCGACAGAAGGCCCGGTGTCTGCGTCCCTGAGGATGCGGACTGGTTAAGGAAGAGGAACGGCTACGTGGTGATAGAGTGCCCCCAGAGGATACCCTGCAATCCGTGCCACACCAGCTGCCCCACAGGAGCCGTGCTCCCCTTCGAGGACATAAACGACGTGCCGAAGGTGGATTACTCCAAATGCACAGGATGCGCGAGGTGCGTCGCAAGATGCCCGGGGCTTGCCTGCTTCGTGGTGGACCTCGCCTGGAAAGAGGGCTGGGCGCTCATGAAGCTGCCCTATGAGATGCTTCCCAGGCCTGTGAAGGGCATGGAGGCGGAATGCCTCGACAGGCAGGGCAATGCTGTATGCCGGTCGATGATAGAGCAGGTCTTGGAACCCTTCAAGGACCGCACCTACGTCGTGGCCGTGCCCGTGCCCATAGAGCTTAAGGACAAGGTCAGGGCGGTAAGGGTGGTGAGATCCGATGCCAGGTAAGGAGAAGGTCTACATCTGCAGGTGCGAGGAGATCACCATCGACGAGGTCAGGGAGTGGATACTAAGAGGATATGACACGCCAGAGGAGCTCAAAAGGGTGACAAGGATCGGAATGGGCCCCTGCCAGGGCAGGGGATGCACCGACATACTCGTAAGGGAGATAGCGCGCCTTAAGGGCATCGAGGTAAGCGAGGTCAAGCCGCCTAGCTTCAGGCCCCCTGCGAAGCCCATCAAGCTAGGGCTTCTTGCCGGGACATGTAAGGATGGTGGCCGCAAATGATGACGAAGGCCGACGTGGTGATAATAGGCGGCGGCATAAATGGGGCGGCGACAGCATACAACCTTGCGAAGCTGGGCGTGAAGGACATACTTGTCGTAGAGCGGGATACCATCTGCGGCGGATCGACAGGAAGGTGCGGCGCTGGGATAAGGGCACAGTGGGGAACGCTCATGAACTGCCAGATCGCCGCCAATGCGCTCTCCACGTTCGAAAACCTCAGGGAAGAGCTGGGCATGGATATCGGCCTCAATCAATGCGGATACCTCATGGTCGCCTATAAGGAAAGCGAGTTCGAACAGCTTCAGAGGAACGTGTGCCTCCAGAACTCGTGCGGCATTGGCTCAAGAACAGTGACCAAAGAGGAGGCATATGAAATCTGCCCCGGCCTTTGGGCGGAGGATGCGGTAGGCTTCACTTTCCACTCCAAGGACGGGCACGCCGACCCGTTCCTAACCACCTTCGCCTATGTAGAGGCAGCCAAGAGGCTGGGCGTGGAGTTTGCGCGGTTCACCGAGGTGCAAGCCATTAACCTGGCCGGCGGTAAGGTGGAATCGGTGCTTACCAGCAACGGCACCGTCTGGACCAAGGCTGTCATAAACTGCGCGGGACCTTACTCCCAGGTGGTAGGCAAGATGGCAGGCGTCAATCTTCCTGTGTTCTCGGAGAGGCATGAGATTCTCATCACCGAGCCGGTGGATCCGGGAGTGTGCCCTCCAATGCTCATGAGCTTCTCAGGCAACTACTACATACAGCAGAGGCCCCATGGCTCGATAATCGGCGGATGCAGCCCCGAAGGGCACCCGCAGGACTTCGCCAACAATGTCTCGTGGGACTTCCTCGGCCATATGGCGAGCGTGTTCACCAAGCTCCTTCCCCGAACGAGGAACATCAGGGTCGTAAGGCAGTGGGCAGGCATGTACAACATGACGCCGGACAGGCAGCCTCTTCTCGGAAGGACCGAAGTCGAGGGCTTCTTCATCTCTTGCGGCTACTCCGGCCACGGCTTCATGCTCGCGCCGTTCACAGGGAAGCTTCTGGCCGAGATGGTCGCTTGCGGGGAATCGTCGATGGACATGTCTATGCTCGATTACAGGCGCTTTGAAAGAGGCGAGATGATAGTGGAGCCGGCGGTAGTCTGAGAAGGCGGCATGTCCATGGAAAAGAGGCCCGTCTGCGAAGATGGGCCTCTTTTCATTAAGTCCGTACAATTCCCCAAGCTTCTACAGGAAAAGCGACACCGCGCAGTACAGAAGAAGCATCGCCATCACGGCGTTGACAGGCCTGTAGTTCTTCTCATAGAACGACTGGAACAGCGCACCGAAGCCTCCCCAGATGAGCGTTGATGCTATGCACATGGCTCCGACCAGTAGCGCAAGCGCGATGATCGGAAGCGTGGCGGTGAAGTTCGGGGTTATGTACACCGAGGCCACCGTAAGTGCCATCAGTATGCCCTTGGGGTTTATGAACTGGACGGCAAGCCCCGGAAGGAAGGTATGGATGCTGGCCCCTCCCGAACTCGAATGGGGCTTCGAACTCCATGTCCTCCATGCAAGATAAAGTATGTAGGCTGCACCGATGAAGGTAACAAAGGGCTTCACCTGCGGCACCAGCTTATACAGGTATGAGCTGAACAGGCTAGCCAGTAGCACGTTCATGGTCTGTCCGGCGAAGACCCCGAAATTGAAGCCCAGGCTCTTTGCAACGCCGTATCTTATTCCGTTGTTCATCGCCATGATGTTGTTCGGCCCTGGCGTGATGATCTGCAGCATCGTGTACGAGAAGAAGGAAGCGTAGTTCATTCCGGCGACCTCATATCTATCCGCCTTCCGGCGGGCTTTTGTAGAAATATACCACAAGAGGCCCGGGTGCGCACCTTTATGCGAATATTCACTATGTCGGTGCTGAGAGACAAAGACAGCGCCAGGAAGCCCTCTGAGGGCCTCCTAGCTGGTTGCGCCGGTAGTCAGGTTCTTGACCCAGCGTTCCTTCCTGAACAGCGTGTAAGCTATCGTAAGCTTCACGAACTCCGTGATTTGGACCAGCAGGAACAGCTGCAGCAGAGTCACCTTGGTGAAGTATGCGATCGCAAGGGCATATGGTACCGTGATGAACCATGTGAACAGCGAGTCCATGAGCATCACGGATTTCGTGTCCCCGCCCGACCTAAGCACAAAGAAGAAACTCGCGTTGGTTAGGTAGATCGGCATCATGAACGCTGAAAGCGAGGTCAGTATCCTTGCCGTCGTGCGCACTTCATCAGTCACATTGTAGATCGAAGGCACAGCAAGTCCGGAGCCTATATGCAGCAGCATCAGGCAACCTGAGATCATCATCCCGAATACTATGAGCCTCCTTGAATCCCTGCGGGCATCATCCAGCCTGTCGGCCCCGAGCGCATGCCCGATTATCACGGAGATGGCCGTCGCCTGACCGCCGGTAACCACGAAGAAGATATTATTGACAGCATACATAATATTTAGTGCAGCAAGCGCGACCACTCCACGCGTGGAATAGGCTTTGAACTGCATAGTAACGCCTGTTGACCAAAGCAGCTCATTTGCTATGAGCGGAAGCGACTTGATTAGTATGGTCTTGAATAGGGCGGGCTTCACCCTGAACATACGGGATAATGAACTTCTGAACGCGCAAGTGTCCTTGCGCATAGCAATGTAGAGCAGCGTCATCTCGACCAGCCTTGCCAGAATGGTCGCATATGCGGCGCCCTGGACTCCAAGCCTCGGGGCACCGAACTTGCCGAATATGAGGATATAGTTGAAGACCATGTTGACGAATACGGCAATTATCGAAGGAAGCATGGCCACCTTGGCCTGACCGATGCTCCTGAAGGATCCTGCCGTAGAGATGCTGAAAGCAGTCGGCATGAAGGTGAACAAGACCACCCTAAGGTATGCGACACCCTCCGATATCGTCCCAGCATCCTTGGTGAAAAAGCCTATTATGCTGGGTGCGCCGAAGAAGGCAAGAAGCATGAAGGTTATGGAGACGAAAAATGACGAGATGAGCATGAACCTGTAGGACTGCTTCATGCCGTCGTTGTCCCTTGCCCCCCAGAACTGCGCGACGAATAGGCCTCCTCCACCTGCTATGCCGAAGAGCATAAGGGAATAGATGAAGAAGAACTGGTTTGCGATGCCGACTCCTGCTATGGATTGCGAACCGAGCTGCCCGACTTGAAGGTTGTCCACAAGGTTCACCACTGTTGTTATGAGCTGCTGCGCCATTATGGGCATCATCACGGAAAGGGTGCGCTTGTAGAAGGCCTTGTCGGCTATATGCGGCTTGATCTTGTTGTAAACTTTAGAGCCTAGCATGCCGGCCTCCTTCGCCACAAAGCGGCGAATATATATTTTAACAGCACAAAAACCGCGCGGCAAGAAGAATCGGATGAGTTGTTGTTGGTCAGCGATAATGCCATGGCATAACTCACCAGGCAGGTCATGATGAGAAGCTGCCTGAACCCGCAGCCCAAAGAAGAAGCCCGTCCGACTTTTCTAAGCAGGACGGGCAGCGAGCCTTAAACGGCGGTCCGGCGTCAGAAGGTGGGGCCCACCCTGTATATGCCGAACTCCCTGTGGCCTGTAATCTCTGATTTGGTGAGCTTGCCCCTTGCGGATTCGACCATCGCGGAGAAGATCAGGGCTCCGGCCTCGTCCAGCGTCATCTCCCCGGCCATGACGGGGCTCAGGTCGATATCGATGTTGCCGCTCATCCTTTCATAGGTCCTGCCGTTGGCTGTCACTTTTATGACCGGCGCAATGGGAGTCCCGGTCGGGGTGCCCAGCCCGGTGGTGAAGACAACTATATGAGCCCCTCCTGCGAGCATGCCGATCATGGAATCGACATCCTGGCCCGGGCTGTCCATCATGTAGAGGCCCCGTGCTCCTTCAGGAAGCTCCTCACCATACTTGAGGACGCCCATCATCCTGGACTTTCCTGCCTTCAGGATGCAGCCCAGGGACTTCTCCTCTATCGTTGAAAGGCCTCCTTTGATGTTTCCTGGTGTGGGTTGCGTGCCCCTGAGGTCCGATCCCATCGCAAGCGCCCGCTTCTCGACGTCGTCGACAATCCCAAGAAGCTGATGCGCGGTCTCATCAGAGCAGCACCTTGCCGCAAGTATCCTCTCCGCGCCTATGAGCTCAGTGGTCTCGGAAAGTATGGAAGTGCCGCCCGCTGCGACGAGCATGTCCGACGCTACTCCTAATGAAGGGTTGGCGGCTATCCCGGACGTGGGGTCCGATCCTCCGCATTCAAGCCCCAGCACCAGCTCGGATATCGGGAAAGGTTCCGGCTTCATGTCCGAGATGCCGGAAGCAAGAGCCCTTGCCTTCCTGATGCCATCCGCGACCGCACCGTCAGTCCCGCCGCATTCCTGTATGATAACCAGCTCAACCTGCTTCCCCGATCTTGCTATGCCCTCTACGAGCTGCGAGGGCTGCATGCCCTCGCAGCCGAGTCCCACTACAAGGACAGCGCCCGTATTGGGATTGGTCCCCATGCCGATGAGCGTCCTTGCCGTCTGAGCGTAGTCTTCCCCCATCTGGCAGCAGCCGTTCGAATGGACGAGCGCGACAGCGCCCGGCACAGCGGCGGCGATGCGCGACGACACCTCGCCTGCGCAGACTGAAGCAGGGATGATCGCCATGTGGTTTCTTAAGCCGTGCCTTCCGTCGGGCCTTCTATACCCGTAGAGCATTATCGTATCGCCTGCCATCAGGAATTCCTCCTGGCCCTAAGGCTTGCTATGTTGTGTATGTGCACATGCTCGCCCTTTGCTATGGGCTTCGTAGCAACTCCCATCGGATTTCCGTATTTGCTTATGATCCCGCCCTCGGGAATGTCCGCAAGAGAGATCTTGTGGTACATCGGCACATTGGTGGAAGCCGTCACCGAGAAACTTGAAACACCCGCCTTGCCGGCCACGAGCACTTCCTCGCCGGTTATCGCGTCTTGCAGCATGGTCGCTATGTTGTCAGCCGGGTCGGAGATCAATCCCTTGGGCATGATAATCCTCCTGATGCTCAGGTAAGTTGGACACCAATCGGCGCCTTACTGATAGAATAATACATGGGGACGCCCATTGCACCAACCAAAGGGCGGCTCTGAAGCTGAAGACACATCGCGGAGGTGTGGCATGGGCAGATATGACAGACACCGGGGCCTTCCGGGCTTCGATGGGGGCGCGCAGGGCAGGCTGGCAAATTCGGGCGCGCTCGTAGTGGGAGCTGGAGGCATAGGTTCGCCGCTTCTTTACTACCTCGCCGCAGCGGGCGTGGGCAGAATCGGCATAATCGATTCCGATGTAATCGAGCTTTCGAACTTGAACAGGCAGATTCTGCACTTCACACCGGACATAGGTGAAGTGAAGGCCTCCTCGGCCGCATTCAAGATAACCCAGCTGAACCCCGAGGTGAAGGCCATGGTGCATGCCTTAAGGCTGGAGGACGAGAACGCGCCGGAGCTAATAATGGGCTACGATATAGTGCTGGGCGCCGTTGACAACCCCCATGCAAGGCAGGTGATAAACAGGGCCTGCAGGAAGACCGGCACTGCATATATCGACGGGTCGGTTGAAGGGTATACTGGCATGGTCGGCTTCTTCGAACCGAAGATCGGCCCCTGCAGGGCATGCCTTCTGCCCGACGAGTCAGAGGAGAAGGGGGAGCCCCCTTCGGTGCTTGGAGCCACTGCCGGTGTTGTCGGTTCCATCATGGCTGCGGAAGCTGTGAAGTTCCTTGCCGCCGGGAGGACCGGATTCCCGTCCGGTAGGCTGATATATTTCGACCTCTACACCGGCGCCTTCGAGACGATGGAGCTTCAGAGGAAGGACAACTGCAAGGTTTGCGGGGCATAGAAGCCGTCCTGCCTGTTGAACAAGGGCAGTGATTGAAGCATAATCATATGTGTTGCCGAATATGGCCGGCTTGGAGCTGGCTTCAATAAACTTAGGAGGAAGAAAGATGCGCAATAAGGAAATGTTGCTGATACCGGGCCCGACTCCGGTAGCCGACGAAGTGTACGATGCCTTATCAGGAGAGACCCGCGCCCATACCGACCCCAGGTTCGTCGAGATCTATAAGAATGCCCTCGCAATGACCAGGCAGATGTTCAGTTGCGACGGGGAAGTATTCGTGGTGGCGGGTTCCGGCACGCTTTCGATGGAGATTGCGATTGTGAACACCGTAGCTCCCGGGGAGAAGCTCCTGGTATTGAGCCATGGCTATTTCGGCGACAGGTTCATCCAGCTTGCCGAGGCATTCGGAATCAAGGCCGAGGCGATCAAGTCCGAGTGGGGCAAGCACGTCGATTTGAAGGAAGTCGAGGCGAAGCTCGCCGAGGGAGGCTTCAAGGCCGTCACAGTCACCCATGTCGACACGTCTACCGGCGTCGAGTCAGACCTGGAGAAGCTAGTCCCCGTCATCAAGAAGAGCGGCGCCCTTCTCATACTTGACGGCGTGTGCGCGACAGCGGCTATAGAGGAGGACATGTCCAGAGCTTACGCAGGCAACGAGGCCTATAAGATCGACTTGGTGCTCACCGGGAGCCAGAAGGCCATCGGAGTGCCACCGGGACTTGCGATAGTGGCTTTCGGCAAGAAGGCGCTTGAGGCGAGGGCCGCATTGGGAAGGGTGAGCGCATACTACGCCGACATCAACATGTGGACGCCCGTCATGCAGAACCCGGGCAAGTACTACGCAACCCCAGCCGTGAACATGATCTACGCATACGAGGCAGGCATGAAAGCTGTAATGGCCGAGGGGCTCAAAGCCCGCTACGCAAGGCACAAGGCATATGGGAAGGCAGTGAGGGCGGCTCTCGCCACATACGGGCTCAAGCCCCTTGCCGAATCCGGCATAGAAGCGCCGACTCTTACGACCTTCAGGCACGTCGAGGGCACGGACGACGCGGCATTCAGGGCAGCCCTCGCCAAGCGCGGCATGATAGTCGCAGGCGCCCTCGCATCCCTCGCAGGAAAGGCGTTCAGGCTTGGACACATGGGAAGCACCACCCCTGAGATGCTGGAGAAGGCCATCACTCTTATCGGAGAGGTACTAAGCGAGATGGGGATGAAGGCCGATGCCGGCAGGGCTGTTGCCGAGTTCAGGAAGGCCTACGGAGCGTAAGGGAAGGCTGGCGATAAACCGGAGGGGGCTGCGCACAGTATGCGCAACCCCCTCCTTTTCACATGAAGAACACCTAGAACAGGTCGAATTCGAGGTTGTAGCCGACGACGCTGACGCTGAACTTGCCAGTTGCAAGGTCTACTGAACCACTTACCGACTTGGGGTCGATTACTGGCGCGTCCACTGTCCCTGAAGCGGTGAGCTTGAGTTCGTTCGTGTTCTGGATTCCTACCGAGACAGTCGCGGAAAGGGAGAACGTGGGGTCGGATATGAGCGGAACGGGCACGGTGCAGCTTGCGCTCGCAGACATGCTGCCTGTCAGCGAAATCGAGCTTGATGTAAGGGTGAAGTTGCACTTCACGTTGTTTGCGCCCAGCCCCAGATAGGCGATTCCCGTTATGCTGCCGGATTTTGCGATGCCGAAGTCCGCGTTTGCAAGAGTCACATTCGCGAGCTTAAGCCTTCCGGTTCCCCTCATGCCGTTTGCGGTGTCAAGCGTGAGCTTGCAGTTTTCGATAGTCACCTTCTTTCCTCCGGGCAGCGGGAAGTCCATGTTCTGCTCGTATTTGCCGGAAGCTCCGGTCGGAGTCACGGTGAAGTCGAAGTTCGGCTTCACTCCCAGGATGTCTATCTTGCCAGTACCTGTTATCGCCGAGTTGGCAAGCTTGAGGGAGGCCTCCGCGGCATCCCAGCTGCACACCGTTATCTGGCCAGTCGCCGTGGCTTCGAACTTAGTGGTGCTGGCAGCGACGGTGAACTGGGTCGACGTCAGCCCGGGGACGGCCAGCTTGAAGCTTCCTGTCATCGTGGAACCGGCAATCCTAAGGTCCGCATTGGTCACGTCATAGCCCATTACCGTGATGCTTCCGGCGTATGTGATGTCCAGCTTGGTAGGTGAGGCATCCACGAGATAGCTTGTCTTGGCGATTCCCGGCACAGTAATATCGAGGGTCCCCGTGACGGCAAGGCCGTTTAATGTCAGCGAGCCTGTCGCAAGCGTCCAGCCCATCAGGGTGGGCCCGGCGACGGTGGCGGAGCCGGAAATGCCGGTCGGCGTTATGGTTACGTTGAACGACTGAGTGAACGACGGAGTAGTGCCAAGCTTGAGGCTTGCCGTCCCGACCAGGCTGTTGTTGCTGAAGCTCACGCTTATGGAAGTTGACGTCCAGCTCAGGAGCTTGCCTGAGGAGAGGCTTGCGCTTCCTGTGACCGTCGTGGGGGTGAATGTTAGGTTTGCCGCGGCCTTGCTTCCTCCGGGCAGGTCGACCTTGCCGGCGCCCGTGAACGATGTATCCGTCATCGTGAGCTTCATCGTCGTGAAGGTCCATCCCATAATCGTGAGATCCTGCGTGACAGTCCCGGAGAAGGACGTAGGTGTGATGTTGAATGCCAGGCTCACGCTTGGTCCAGAAGGCAGCGACACTGAAGCGCTGCCGGAGATCTTCGTCGTGCTGAGCGAAAGAGATGCATTCGTGAGGTTGTACCCGAGAAGCGTGAGGCTTTGGGCTGCTGTCGCGGTGAAGCTCGTAGGTGTTCCGCTGAGGCCGAAGGCGATGCTCGAGTTTCCGGGTATGCCGGCCTTGGCGCTTCCGGAGAAGCTGCCATCGGTCACCGTGACTGCCGCCTCGGCCAGCGTCCATGAGCCGTACCCGACCGAGCCTGCCCAGCTTGCGCTCAGCTTCAGGTCCGATGTTATGGTTATACCGTACTGCATCTCGGTCGCGGTGCCGGGAAGCTTAATGTATCCTGTACCCGTGATCTTTGTGTTGCCGATCGCAAGCTGAGTCCTTGCCAGCGACCAGCCTGCTATCTTGAAATCCTTAGCATAGCTTCCGCTGATTGTGCCGTCGCTGCTTACGCTGATGTCCCATCGTGTGGTCGTCCCGCCCGGCATGACGAGGTCGCCTGAGCCTGTGATGCCGGAGTTATCCAACCGGAAGTCTGCGTTGGCAAAGGCCCAGGGGCCGATTCTCACCGACTGCTTGGCACTTCCATAGAACTGCCCTGTAGAAAGGTCGATGCCCACTGCATACTGCTGGCTCACCCCGAGCAGGCTTGCCGTGGCTGTGCCCTGGCCCGACAGCTCGAAGTCGGGGCCTAACCTCATGTCAATCGAGGCCGACGCCGGCATGAAGGGAAGGCCGGGGTTTGCAGACCAGTGCAGCCCATCATCCTTAAGGCTCCCCGAAGCTATGCTGAAGGTCCTTTCGGCTATTCTGACTGTCCCCTTCCAGCTGCCGGACAGCACCTTACCGGCTTTGTCGGTTTTAAAGCTCGCATCGACCGTGCCGCCGATAGGAAGGTGAAGCTTCCCTGAGCCGCTCAATGACCCGTCCTGCGCCACGGAACCCTTGTAGGATGTGACAAGGAAGCCTGCTACGATGACCTCAACAGGTGAGGTTGGCTTGCTGTCCACCTCCCGGAACGTAACGTTGAACAACTTGTGCTTGGTATCAACCCCCGCTGAGGCCTCCACCTCTACGAATTCTCCGGGCTCGACCTTGCCCTCGCCTTCAAACTCGAACAGAAGGCCCACGGAAGCCTCGCCGTCCTTGCCTGCGCTGTCGTACTTGCTTCCTGCCAAAACGCAGGGCAGCTCTAGGTCGGTCTTGATGAATGCCTTGGCTCCGATTCCGATTTCCGCTGCAGCTTCGGCGCCCAAGGAGACGTCGAATCCACCGCCGAGCTTAAGCGTGAATGTGGAATCCTTCTTGAATTCGGTGACTGCCTTGGATGTCAGGCTTGCAAATGAACCGGCGGCCTTCTTCATGAGCGGCGTGAAGTTGCCGCTTCGCACGCACTCGGGAAGCGATGCCAGCAGTTCGATTACGGAAGAGCCTCCCGCCTTTATGGTCTCCGCCATTGAGGAGAGGGGGAACTTGGCCTCAAGTGTCATAAGGGGTATGCCCGGACTCAGCTCCAGTTCGAGCAGCGTGCCAGCCGGGACTGCTGAAAGCAGCCTGTTCCAGTCAGGTTCCTGTGCCGCCCGCCTTCCGGAGATGCCCTTAGGGGAGATCCGGTCGATTATATAGACTATCGCATTGATGCATTCATTGACGAAATCGGTCCTGAAAATTGACTGAATGCTTCGACCCGCCGGAATCTCAGCCTCTATCCCGAACATGCGAAGCGAAGTGGCGGAATCGGACTTCCCCTCGCCAAGCGCGTCCAATGCAACTTCAAGCTTCGCTTTGGAGTTCGATGAAGCAGCCAAGGCCTTGGACAGGCCGCTTCTTGCAAGGTTTGCCAGGATGCGCTCTAGCTCCGCGGCATCCCTTCCGATTGCCTCAGGATCGTTGAAGGACCTATATGTCGCATACCTCTGAATATATGGAAGGGAGTCCATGCCTGCCTGAAGGACATCTCCTATGACGGCTACGGTCAGCTTCGCCGCGTCTCCTACCGGCAGCATGAAGCCTATCCCTGCCTTAAGGCTTCCTGCGGTTGCGGAAGTGTCAGCCGCCCCGACGCCGGCCTTTGCCGTAAGCTCGACCTGGATGCCGACTTCACCAAGCGTGTCTCCTGAGGCGGTTATGCTTGAGAGCACCTGCCTGAAGCCGGCATAAAGCATATTTGCGGCCGTCCTTGCGTCAACCTCCATGCCGGGTTTAATGGGCGCCGACCTCTGCATCGCCTCCATGGCCTGCCTGGCAAACGCCGTGGCCTTATGAGGCTCGCACTCGTAGCAGAGCTTGCCTTCCAGCTCTCCTTCAAGCATGAGCTCGGCATCGAAGGTGGCCTCAATGCCGAGTCCTATCTCACATTCGACTTTGGTGGGGACAAAGTCGAAGGCGGACAGGTCGATGCTGAACAGCTGACCGCCGATTTCCATCGATGAAGAGGCCCTGATAAGCGGGAGGCCCCCAACCAGGGGCATCCTTGCCTGGAAGGACGAGTACAAGCCTCCGGTGATGTCGATGAATGCGTAGGGAAGGCCGGGGGTGGGATTTGAAAGCCTGCCTCCGGCGTAATCGCAAAGAGGGTCGGAGTTCGAGATGCCTACGATGAGCCTGCTTCCGGATGCTCTCATTATACCCATCACCGCAAGAGATCCTCCCCGCTTGAAAGCCTCAAACCTTCCTCCTGGGAAGCTCCAGCCTATCTCCGCATCGGGAATGGATGCCAATGCCGACCTGATCTTGTCATAGGCGGCCTTGATCTGCGGGCCTGTTATGTAGATCATCGCCTGTGCGAGCTTGCTGAGCTCGCCGGCGACCGCCTTCATCTCTTCATCCAGTTTTACTTCCAGAGGGCTTTTGAAGCGGTTGATGACGGCGATGCCGCTGGTCGCTGATTTGGTCAGTATTGATTGCGCGGCACCTACTGCCTTGGCGATTCCGGATTCCTGCACGAAGCCTGAGATCTCAGACTTGAAGTCCAAAAAACCGGATACGTCGGACGATGCGCATGCTAAGATTAGGATGCAGGCAATTAAAGCGAGGCAGAACACCTTAAGAAAGGACCTTCTCATTAGGTTCGCCTCCAGTCGCGATATTATTAATGAAAAAATGCTGATTATATGATTCTATAAATGAAATAAGAATCCTATCCGGGGACAGGACTTACATCGGTTCTGATGACAATAATGCGAATTCAAGGGAGGTAAAGGCAATGAAATCTCGAAGGTTCCTTTTAGCTGCATGTCTTCTGGTCATGGTATCTATGTTATCCGGGTGCTTCCTGTTAAGCTCCAGGGTGGACGACTTCGTTGCTACTCCGGTACTAAGCTGGAGGGGGGCATCGAGCCTGAGGCCCGGGCATGATGAGGGCTTGGCGACCGGGTTCCATTTCGTGCCGCGCAAGGGGCTTTCGATGCACAACTACAAGGTAATCGCACCGCTTGCCTTCATCAATGACTTCGATTTCACTATGGAGTTCGAGCTTGACTGCAAGCCATCAGGGGCAGATGACGGGCATTGGAACGGTTTCTTCGTTTTTATGATCAACATCCTGAATGTGCCGTGCCTTGGAGACGACTACACGCTGCCTGCGGCTTGTCCGCCTCCTACAGAGCTCGGGTTCTTCTTCCTCAGGAACAATCCTGTCGAGAAACCGACCGAGCCGCATCTTGCCGTCCTCTTCAAGGGGCAGGAGGTAATCGAGCGCACTGAGGATACCGGCACGATTATGAACGGCATCAACAGGCTTACTCTTTCAAGGCGCGGCGACACCATCACCCTCTTAATAAATGCCAGGGAGTACAAGAGCTTTGAGCTGGACATCGAACCCAACGAGCTTGTGACCGTGGATGTTACGGCCGACAGCGGTCACTATGAATCCGAGCTTCCTCCGGACGACGAGGGGAACGAAAGGATGCCCAGCGATGTGATGTACTTCAGGCGCTTTATACTTCGTGGAGTGAAGGGCAGCACATTCTACGTGCCGGAGTCATTCTACTTCGAACATCTGAACGAACTATAAGAAATGATGCGGACCCGACGTGAGTCGGGTCCGTGCTTCCTCTTCTGCGATCTAACCTAGCGGTTTCCCACTAGAACCTCAACCCAACGGCCCCCTTCATGAAGAACCAGCCTTCTGAGACGGGCTCAGGATACAGGAAGACCGCGATGAACTCATAACCGGCCTCCAGCGCGAACCTGAACGGTCCGGGGGTGATCTCGACTCCGGCAGTTGCATGCATGTTGAAAGCCACATTGTAGTCGTAACCTGCAGGCTCTACCGGAAAGAATGAGAAAAATGCCCCGGGGGCAAGCGAGACATAGGGTTTTATCCAGGAGATGTCGCCCAGGTAGTATCTGACAAGGCCATTGACGCGCAGAGGCAATGCTTCGATCTCCTCATAATAGGGGAAGCTCAATAGCGTGGATGCCTCTAAGCCCAGTCCGAAGTGCCCGATCCGCCTCTCATACTCAAGGCCGAGGAGCGTCGAACCGAACGAGCCTGTGAGGCTCAGTGAGTTGTTCTTTGCCGACGATGCTGCTGACGCCGCAAAAACCACGAGAATGGCAACTATCGCAATAATACTAGTTCTTTTCATATTTGCCTCCGGTCCTTCCATATTTGGCTGACAAAGGTTTATTCAATGTTGCCTCTCCGAATCCTTCAATAGAGAGGCTCAGGAAGGAATTTATGCCACTACGGGTGAAAGTACTGTCATGTAAGGCTGTGAACGGAACGCGAAGCCAATACAAACCCGCGAGTCATTCCATTCAAGAGAGGCTGATGGTAAATGGACAGCGTATACGACGTAAAAGAAGGCTGCTGCGGATGCGCAGCTTGCGCTGATATCTGTCCATCCGGTTCCATATCGATGGTCGAGGACGAAGAGGGCTTCCTGTATCCTTTCATCGATGCTTCGACTTGCATTGACTGCGGGCTATGCAGGAGGGCATGCGCCTTCATCAAAGCAGGAGAGATGCCGGAAAACCTGCAGGAGCCCAAAGTGTTCGCTGCAAAGCACAAGAAAGGCGAGGTGCGGCTGGGGAGCACATCAGGCGGTGCGTTCACCGCAATATCGGATATTGTATTGGCAGATGGCGGGGTAGTATACGGGGCTAAGCTGGAGAGCGGATTTCTCGTAAGGCACGCAAGGGCCGCTGATACAGCAGCAAGGGATAGCTTGCGCGAATCAAAGTATGCTCAAAGCGATGCCAGGGGCACACACAACCGGGTGGCAAGCGATTTGGAAGCAGGCATTCCAACCATGTTCACCGGGCTTCCCTGCCAGGCGGATGCACTGAAGAGATTCCTTGGGCTTATTGGCGCGGATTGCAAGGGCCTCCTGCTGGTGGACCTGATCTGCTACGGGGTATACAGCGTCAAGCTGCTTAATGAGCATGTAGGCCATCTGGAATCCTTGCATGGCAAGAGGGCGTCAAGCTATCGATGCCGCCCTAAGGAGTACGGTTGGACCAGCCATAGGGAGGAGGTAATCTTCGATGACGGATCAAAGGACAGCTCCTCGGAGGATTCACAGCTTCTGAAGGGGCTGTTCCTTTCAAACCTCGTGTTGAGGCCTTCATGTTATGAATGCCCCTATGCGTGCAGGAGAAGGCGTTCGGACATCACGATAGGCGACTACTGGGGATTGGGCCGGAGATTCCCCGAATTCAGGGATGAGCTGGGAGTGTCGGTCATCCTTTTTAATTCGGAGAAGGGTATGGGCATGATTGCTGAGATTCAAAAGGAAATGGAGCTTAGGGAGAGCGATATCTCCGACTGCTCCAGAAAGCAGCCGAGCCTGAATGGACCTGCAGCAAAGAACCCGCGGAGGATTTCCTTCTGGGATGAGCTTGCCAGACATGGCTATGCCTTCGCTGCCAAAGGGAGCCTTAGAAACATAGATGAGTAGAATATTGTCTGCCGGAGGGATTGCGATGAGTACGCTGTTCAAATCGGAAAGGCTTCTGTTCAGGCACCTTGACGGGGACGACCTTGCTGGCATGACCGCACTTCTTTCCGATCCTGAGGTGATGAGATACTGCTCAGGGCCTCTAGATATGGAGTCCTCACGAAAATGGCTCGGATTATGCATGAAAGCGTACCGTGAGCCCGGCTACGACTACTGGGCAGTGGAGCTGGTTTACGGGGGAGGCTTCATCGGGCAGATGGGCATAATCAGAGAGTCGGTTGACGGGTCCCCGCACGATTGCCTAGCGTATATGCTGGCAAGAGGGCATTGGGGGAAGGGGTATGCGCTTGAAGGCGCCCGCGCCTGCCTGAAGCATGCTTTCGGGTCCCTTGGCCTGGGAAAGGTCAATGCGACCGTGGAGAGGGAGAACAAGAGATCCGTAGCGATTCTTTCCGCGCTGGGGATGAGGTATGTTAGGGAAGCCCTTTTTGCCGGCGCGAAAGTGGACCTATATGAGATAACGCGGGAGGAATGGGAGTCGAGCAGGTAGGAGAGGGGATCGTGGGGGAGACGAAGGGCATGGGTTCGCTAAGCGAGGACATCAGGGAATACAATCGCCAGCTGAAGGCCGGAAGCATTCAACGGGCATACAGGGGCATAATGTCTTTCATGTCAGACCTGAGGGATATGATGGCCTCAAACCACCCGGATTTCTCAGCAGGTTCGCTTTATCAAGGCTATATGGATATGACGTACTTCTCGTTTACTCCGGCGTTCTTAAGCGAAAGGAAACTCAAGCTTGCGGTGGTATATCTTCACGAGGAAGACAGGCTGGAGGTTTGGCTTGCCGGAATCAACAGGAAGATCCAGGCCGAGTGCATAGAACTCATGAAGGGGAGGGACCTGGGAGGGTACAAGCTTTCAAGGATCGCCCCGGGCATTGATTCGATAGTTGAGGCGGTTATTGCCGAAGAACCTGACTTCCACGACATTGTCGGGCTTTCGAGAGAAGCTGAAGCTGAGATTGTCCGATTCTCCGCCAAGATGGAGGGCATACTCAGAGAAAGCTGCAACGAGCGCTAAAAAGACACCCCCGGACGGTTGAGTCCGGGGGGTGCCGTTTCCTTCTAGTTATTCCCTTTCGGAGAGCTCTATCAGCACTCCGCCGGTCGCCTTCGGATGTATGAACGCGATTTTCGCGCCTCCGGCTCCGTACCTGGGCGCCTGGTCGATCATCGGAACTCCGGCCGCCTTGAGCGATTCGATCGCCTCTGCGACATTGTCCACCCTGAACGCCAGGTGCTGTATTCCGCCCCTTCCGCCGTTCTTCTCGATGAACTTGGCGATGGGTCCCTCAGGATCGGTGCTTTCAAGCAGCTCCACTTCAGTATCGCCGACAGGGAAGAAGCCGACGCGCACCTTCTGTTCCGCGACTTCCTCTGTGCCTTGCATCTTAAGGCCCATGGCCTCGTACATCTTCGCACCTTCCTCAAGGTTAGTGACCGCAATTCCGATATGGTCCACTTTCAAGGCCCTCATGGCTGAACCTCCCTTTCATCAATCACTGCGTTGAAAAGCCTTTCGGCGGCATCGAAGGGCGTCATCTGCCTTTCAGCCACCTTGGAATACAGGTCATGGGCTGCCTTCCCGCCCTCGCCTTCCGAGCTGAGGCGTTTGAGGAGCCTGTCGGCAAGTATCCTGGATACTACCAGCTCCGAATGCTTGAAGCGCCTCTTCTCCAGAAGCCCCGTCTCCTTGAGCCAGCCGTAGTAGTCGTCGGTCTCCTCTACCAGTTCGTCAACGCCCTCCGAGGTCTCGGCATTGGTCATAAGGACCTTAGGCCGCCTTGGAAGCTCGTGCCCAAGATCCAAAGCATATTCAAGCTCAGCCTTCGTGCGGTCCGCACCCGAGCGGTCCATCTTGTTGACCACGAAAACGTCGCCAATTTCCATTATGCCTGCCTTAATGATCTGTATCTCGTCTCCGAGGCCGGGCACATTGAGCAATATGACCATATCGGAGAGCGAGGAGATCTCGATTTCCGACTGGCCGACACCCACAGTCTCTATAAGCACGTAATCGTATCCGGCGGCGTCCATCACGTCCACGGCAGCAGAAGTGCCCTTGGATAGGCCTCCGAGGTGGCCGCGTGTGCCCATGCTCCTTATGAAGACGCCCGGGTCCGCATTATGCCTTTGCATCCTCACCCTGTCGCCGAGCACCGCGCCTCCGGTGAACGGGGATGTCGGGTCGACGGCTATGATGCCTACCTTGTGCCCGCGCTCTCTCAGCCTTATTGCCAACTTGTCCACGAGGGTGCTCTTTCCGCCGCCCGGAGGGCCGGTGATGCCGATAACCCTAGCCCTGCCTGTCAGCGGATACAGCAGTGAATAAGCAAGCTTGTAGCCGTGGTCCTCGTTCTCGACGAGGCTTATTAGCCTGGAGACGGAACGTACGTCACCAGACGTCGCCTCTTGAACCAGGCTCTTTACCTTTGTTTCTATATCGGAAGGGCACATCCTACTTCCTCTTGATGTTCCCGCGGATGAACTCAGCCGTCCTCGCAGTCGGAGTCCCCGGGGTGAAGACGCCTGCTATCCCTCCTGCTATCAGTCCGGGGATATCCTCGTCCGGAATAACGCCTCCGCCGATTACCAGCACATCATCTGCTCCCTTCTCCTTCAGAAGCTCGACTACCCTCGGGAAGAGGTGATTGTGCGCGCCGGAAAGTATCGAAAGCGCCACACAGTCAACATCCTCCTGGACTGCGGCGTTTACGATCTGCTCGGGCGTCTGCCTGAGGCCGGTGTAGATAACCTCCATCCCGGCGTCTCTCAGTGCGCGGGCGACTACCTTCGCACCCCTGTCATGTCCGTCGAGGCCCGGTTTGGCCACAAGTACCCTGATCTTCCTGTCCATAATCCAGCCTCCTTACATTCCAGCCGGCTTGTATTCGCCGAACACTTTCCTAAGCACGTCGCTGATTTCGCCCAGAGTCGCATACTCCTTCACGGCTGCAAGTATGGGCGGCATGAGGTTGTCTGTACCCCTGGCAGCGGCCTCGAGCTTCTTCAGGGCCTCTTCGACCGCTCCGCCGTCTCTTCTGGCCTTCACTGCGGCGATTTTCGCACACTGCGCCTTGCCTACAGCCTCGTCCACCTTCAGCAGGCCCTTTGGCGCCGACTCCTTTATCTGGAATTTGTTGAGCCCAACTACCACCCTGTCGCCGCTTTCTATCGACATCTGGTACTTGTAGGCGGAGTCTTCGATTTCGCGCTGTATGAAGCCCTGCTCTATGGCGCGCACGGCTCCGCCGATCTCATCGATTCTGCTGATGTAGCCGGCTGCCTCTTTCTCAATCCTGTCGCTCAGGGCCTCAAGGTAATAGCTGCCTGCCAGAGGGTCCACTGTGTCGCAGACTCCGCTTTCGTAGGCGATTATCTGCTGGGTCCTAAGGGCTATCCGCACGGATTCCTCGGTAGGAAGCGCAAGAGCCTCGTCCTTGGAGTTCGTGTGCAGGGACTGCGTCCCCCCGAGCACCGCCGCGAGCGCCTGTATGGTCACCCTGACGATATTGTTGTCCGGCTGCTGCGCCGTAAGAGTGCACCCGCCGGTCTGGGTATGGAACCTGAGCATCTGGGAGCGGGGATTCTTTGCGCCGAACCTGTCGCGCATTATCTTCGCCCACAGGCGCCTGGCCGCCCTGAACTTCGCGACCTCCTCCAAGAATTCGTTGTGGCTGTTGAAGAAGAACGAGAGCCTTGGAGCGAAATCGTCTACATTCAGGCCCGCCTTGACCGCTGCTTCGACGTAGGCGATGCCGTCTGCCAGCGTGAATGCAACCTCCTGCACCGCGGTGGAACCGGCCTCCCTGATGTGGTAGCCGGATATGGATATCGTGTTCCATTTGGGCACGTTGTCCTTGCAGTATGCAAAAATGTCGGTTATGAGCCTCATGGATGGTTGGGGCGGGTAGATGTATGTGCCGCGCGCCGCATATTCCTTCAGTATGTCGTTCTGGATTGTGCCGTCCAGGTCCTTGGAGGCTACGCCCTGCTTCTCGCCGACAGCTATGTACATTGCCAGCAGGACTGCGGCTGGGGCGTTAATCGTCATCGAAGTCGACACCTTGTCGAGCGGTATCCCGTTGAAAAGCGTCTCCATGTCGGCAAGGGAGTCTATCGCGACGCCTACCTTGCCGACTTCACCGGCTGAGAGTTCGTGGTCAGAGTCATATCCGATCTGCGTGGGAAGGTCGAAGGCGACGGATAGGCCGGTCTGGCCTGACTCCAGGAGCATCTTGTAGCGCTTGTTGGACTCCTCGGCGCTGGCGAAGCCTGCATACTGCCTCATAGTCCAGAAGCGGCCCCTGTACATGGTGGGCTGCACGCCCCTTGTGAAGGGGAACTCGCCCGGAAAGCCGATTTCTCCCGTATAGTCTTTGTCCTCCAGGTCCACCGGGGTATAGAGGGGCTTTACCGGGATGCCGGAGCCTGTCTCGAAGACCTCGCGCCTTTCCTTCCTCTTGGGGTCGGCGACCGAGGGTTCATAAACCTCTCTGTACCACTTTCCGGTCGTCTCCTTGACCTGATCTTTCAATATTGACACCCCCATGCATAATTGTCATACATATCAACATTTTATCACAAATTGAGGGAATTCCTGCATCGTGGGCGATACAATAGGAATCCGCATTCCATGTCCGGGCTTCATTATGCAAAGATGCAGCGGGCTAAGACGATCGCCCTGCATAAGAGACAAATCTTGGAACAGTTTCAATGGGGTGGAAGAATGCTCGCATTCTTTGCGCTTGAGCGGGGAGGAGAGAACAATCAATGACGGCCAGACCGGGACTGCAGCATGATATCGCCCTTATAACTGGGATGATAGGTTATTTGTACTTGAAATGATGCATGTTAATGAGAGGCAAATTCAAGTATAATATTCATGGTAAAGTCTTAAGACCGGCCGGGAGAAGATGGTCAGGACTAGCCATAGTTACGGGGGTAGGGAAGACATTCTGTACCGTACGGACTACAAAATCTACATAAGGAGCGTGACACAGATTATGAGATTCAAGAGGAGTGCTCTGATTCTCGTCGTTGCCATGGCAGCGTTGCTGGCTCTTAGCACAGTAAGCTACGCCTGCACCATCGTGGCAGTGGGCACCAAGGCTTCGACCGACGGGTCAACAATGGTCACCCACAACGACGACTCGACAGTCGCGGACTTCAGGCTATGGATACTCAAGGGCGGCGAACAGAAGGAAGGCGCCACGAGGCCCCTAGTCATCGACGGCCATGACTACATCGACTACAGCAACTGGCCTAACGTGGACTACACGAAGAACAGGAACGGCCAGGCGATGGTTGTAGCAGATCTTGCGCAGCCCAAGAAGACCTACACCTATTTGCACTCACGCTACTCCTTCATGAACGAAGTCGGACTTTCCATGGGCGAAGCCACGTTCAGCTATGACCGCGTGACCGCCCGTGAGAAGGACATCTACGCAACAATGGTTTCCAACAGCCCCGGAGTCGTCGACTGCTGGTTCGCCCAGGACATAGCTCTTGAGCGCGCAGCGACCGCCCGCGAGGCCGTCCTCGTCATGGGCGCCATGATCGAGAAGTACGGATGGCTCGGCCCCGGCGAGACCATCAATATAGCTGACGGCAAGGAAGTATGGATCTTCGAAGCATACGGCCGCGACATATGGGCAGCCGTACGCATGCCAGACGACCACTTCTTCGTGGCAGCCAACAGGGCGAGAATCGGCGAGGTCAACCTCAACGATCCGGCCAACTACCTCGGATCCCCCAACCTCATCTCCTTCGCGACGGAGAAGGGCTGGTTCGACCCCAAGGCCGGCAAGCCTTTCCTCTGCTGGGAGAACTACGCACCTTACAACGGAGTCTACTCGACCCGCCGCGAGTGGCGCGCTCTCGACCTCGTAGCGCCGTCGCTTAAGCTGGTATCGACAGACAAGAGGTTCCCCCTCTCTGTGAAGCCTGAGCGCCTTCTGTCCGTACAGGACGTATGGAACATAAAGGCCGACTACTACCAGGGAACCGAGTATGACATGACCAAGGGCGCGGCCGCAGGACCCTGGGGCAACCCCCTCAGGTACCCCAACTCCGACTCCCGCGGCGGCAGCTGGGAGCGCACCATCAACATGCACAGGACCTGCTACCTCATGATCGGCCAGACCAAGGCGTGGTATCCTGAGCCAATCAAGGGCGTAGTCTGGTACGGTTATGGCGCACCCGACACCACCTACCTGACCCCCCTCTGGGCGTCGATGACCAGCCTGCCGAAGTTCTACCAGGTAGGCAGCCGCTATGAGGAGTTCAGGCGCGATTCCGGCTGGTGGGCCAACACCTACGTGCAGGAGATCGCTACCCTCAAGTACAACGCAGCCTCGAAGGACATCAAGGACTTCAGGCAGCCCCGCATGGATATGCTGTACACAATGGTACCCGCACTCCAGGACAAGGCCGCAGAGCTCTACAAGACCAATCCGAAGGCCGCTCTGAGCATGATCCAGGAGTTCGCATACTCGACCGCAGTCGCATGGCATGAGGACTGGCTGCTTCTCGGCGACAAGCTCCTCGGCAAGTACGTCTTCGGTTCGACCAACCTCAAGACCACAGCGTTCCCGCAGTGGTGGAACGACCTTATCGGTTTCACCTCGATGCCCGGCAAGTGATAAGCCGATAGGATAAGGAAAACTGGGGCCCGCGGTTTCCGCCGCGGGCCCTGCTTCATTCTTGGATTGTTTGCTCTCAACCTGGGAAGGCTTCGTATCCGGCCCTTTCAATGGCTTCGATAAGCTTCCCGAGCTCTACTTTGGAAGGATTGAAACTCACTTCAGCCTTCCTCAGCAGAGGGTCCACCTCTGCTGACCTGACGCCGGGCACGGCCATTAGGGCCCTCTTAATGGTTGATGCACAAGCCTGGCAGCTCATTGCCGGAATAGAAATCACATCGTCTATGAATAGCTCGTCCACAGCTAAGACCTCCTTATGCTGACCTCTCCGGAGAGGAGGCTGATGAGCCTCCCCTCGTCGTCCATGACTGAAAGTGCTCCGGATGGCTCTGTTCTAAGGGCTGTCGCAGGGTAGCAGCTCTCCCCAGCCGTCACCGTTATCCTATTTCCCTCTATTGTGCTCTTCGAACTGATTTCGCTGACAAGCTCGCTTTCCTTTCCATCAAGAAATGACGAGTATAACGGCATGAGCTCATCGAGCAAGGCGTCAAGGGAGACCTCCCTTGTAAGCCGGACGCCGCTCAAGGCTTCTATGCTGGATGCGCGCCCCATTATCTCCTCGGGGAAGGATGAAGGAGGGTTCATGAGGTTTAGGCCAAGTCCGAGCACCACCCATTCCAGGCCGGACGGACCCGTGCCCGCCTCCGGAAGTATGCCCGCCACCTTAAGCCCATTGACCTCGACATCGTTCGGCCACTTAATGCCCGCATTGAGCCCTGTGAGCCTCTTTAACGCTTTTGCCGCGGCAAGCGCCAAGACCATGCCCAGAAACGGGGCTCGCTCAGGTTCGGCCTTAGGCCTAAGAAGCACAGAAACCCATAAACCCCACGGGCCATCGGAATGCCAGGACCTTCCCAGCCTTCCGCGCCCTCCGGTCTGAGAATCGGCGACAAGCACCGTGCCCTCAGGGGCGCCTCCCCTTGCCATGGCCTTAAGCTCGGTGTTGGTGGATCCGACTTCCCCAAGCCGTATTACTTGCCAGTTAAGCCTGCCTTCCGTCATGGTCTTACTGTCACGTTGTCAATAAGCCGGGTGGACCCGATCTTGACCGCCAAAGCTATAAGGGCAGGGCCGTTTATCATGGAGACAGGTTGCACCGTGTCGTCATCTACCACCTCTATGTAATCCACACCCGCATCAGGCACCTCGGAGAGTATAAGCTTCTCCATGGATTCCTTTATGGCAGCAGAGCTCGTCTCTCCCTTCATCACCATCTGCTGGGCCAGCTTAAGAGACCTCGACAGCACAACGGCGCGTTCCCTGTCCATGGGGGAGAGGTAAGCATTCCTGCTGCTCATCGCCAGTCCGTCCTTCTCCCTTACTATGGGCACGGGTATGATCTCAATTCCGAAGTCCAGGTCCTCGTTCATGCGACGGATAACCCTCAGCTGCTGGGCATCCTTCATTCCGAAGTATGCCCTGTCGGGCCTTGCTATGTTGAAGAGCTTGGCGACTACTGTGGCGACTCCTCTGAAATGCCCAGGTCTGCTGGCTCCGCAGAGATGCTGCGTCAGCTTGTCCACGTCGACATGGGTAAGAGGCTCCTTCGGATACATCTCCTGGGCTGAGGGGGCGAACACGTAGTCGACGCCTGCCGCCTTAGCCTTATCCGCATCCGCCTCAAGAGTTCGCGGATAAGCCTTGTAATCCTCGTTTGGGCCGAACTGGATGGGGTTAACGAATATGCTCATCACGACGATGTCGCATTCTGACCTTGCCTTGAGGGCAAGCTCGATGTGCCCGGCATGCAGAGCTCCCATCGTCGGCACGAGCCCGATCAGCTTACCCTCCCGCCTTGCAGCGGCAGATATGCCCCTCATCTCCGAAATCGTCCTTACTATCCTCATATGACACCCTCCAAAATCAATCGTTGCAGTCCTGCGCCTTCATCCAAGAAGTCCCCTTAGCTCCTGCTCCTCCTCGGTGCTCATCCTGAAGCCGTTCTCCGGAGTCGGGAAGGCGCCGGACTTCACATCGGCCGCATACCTGCCTATGGCTTCCATAGCCTGGTTTCCTAGATCTGCATATATCTTCACGAAGCGGGGCTTCACCATATCCAGCGAGCAGAGGTTAAGCATGTCGTATGTAACCAGGACCTGGCCGTCACAGCCCAGACCCGCGCCGATTCCGATGGTGGATGACGACACTCTCTTAGTCACCTCCGTTGCCAGCTGCTCGGGCACCTTCTCCAGCACTATCGAGAAAGCTCCTGCCTTATCTAGGGCGATGGCGTCTTCAATCAGGCGTTTTGCGGCATGCGCGGTCTTTCCTTGCAGTCCGTATCCTCCCAGGGTGTTCACCGACTGGGGGGTGAGGCCTATGTGGCCTTGAACGGGGATGCCGATTGAGACCAGCCTCTTTACGAGCCCGGCGACCTCCGCCCCTCCTTCAAGCTTGACCGCATGAGCGCCCGCCTCCTTAAGGAACCGCCCGGCGTTTCTCACTGCATCGTCCTCGGAGGCCTGATATGACATGAAGGGCATATCTGCCACGACAAGCGCCCTCTTCACGCCCCTTGCCACAGCGGAGACGTGATGAAGCATCGCCTCCATCGTGACGGGCACTGTCGTGTCATAGCCGAGCAAGACATTGCCCACGGAATCTCCCACCAATATGATCTCTATTCCCGCCCTGTCCAACATGACTGCCATAGAGTGGTCGTATGCGGTCAGGGAGGTTACCCTCTCACCACGGACTTTCATGTCCCTTATCGTATTCACTGTGACCTTCTTCATCGGTTTGTCAGCGGCGTATGACATCCTCATATACCTCCATCGTCTTTCTTATCTCATCCAGGCGGCCTGCCTCTGTGCCGGCCTTCTCTGCTATGTCGAGGTCCTTCTTCGCCAACGCCAAATATATGGGCAGCATCTCGGGGCAATGCTCCGAGATTGCCGCCAGGTTCCTGTCGACTGTGACGGCGTCGCCTCGTACGAAAGGTCCAGTAAGCCCCAGCTCAGGGCCTAATTTCACGAAGGCATCGACTGTGGCGGCGGAAAGCCTTGAAAGCCCCTCCCGCGCCGATTCGATGTCAAGCCCGCAGGCCAGCATCCCTTCCGCTGCTGAGGCTATAAGCGCCATCAGAAGGGGTGAAGCCATGACGGCACTTGCGTGGTAGAGCCCCTTCATCGCCGTTTCGATCCGGCGGAAGCCTCCCCCCATGGCTCGGACTATAGCCTCAGCCGCAACAACGGCCTTCTCATCGCCCTCGGCACAGAACAGCGAGCCCGGAAGGGTCCTTATCGCCATATCCACGTCGGGGAAGGTCTGAAGCGGATGCAAAGAGGCACAGGAACCGCCCAGAGACCTGAGAGGGGACAGGGAATCAGAGGCAAGTGCCCCGCTCATGTGGTAGAAGCATTTCCCATTTGAAGCCAGCCCGTCCGCTCCCGAAGCCAGCTCGGAAGCCATGTCCGAGGCCACCTTGGCGATTACGGAGTCAATGACTGTAAGGAATATGTAGTCTGCCCCGAGGGCCGCGTCCCTAAGCGTCTTAGCACCTTTTGCTTCGCACTCAAGGGCGATCCTCGCCGCCTTGAAGCTGTCCCGCGACCAAAGGACGCTGACCTCATATCCTGCCCTGCAAAGGCTTACCGCAAGCGCGGTGCCGACCCTTCCGCAGCCTACCACGGCAACCCTTCGCCCCGCCTGTCCGCTTGCACAAATCCCCTTGGTCATGCCGACCTCCTGGAAAATAATAGTCCGGGCTCCATGCCCGGACCAGATCATGCGTCCTTAAGGCACGGAGTACGGTTCGCACCGCGATATCGTCTCTTATTAGCCTCTTGCCTATCTCTTCTATACGAACTGGCAGATACCTGCCTGCGGTTGCCTCCCTTAACGGGTAAGCACCACCTCGGCCTCTGCATACTCCACGAAGCCGCCGACGGGCGGCTTTGGCTTCCTGACCCTTACAGCTATCCTTACTGGATTATACAGCCCCATGAGCTTCTTCGCGAGCTCATAGGCGACCGCTTCTATGAGATCATGCCTTGTCTCCTCCACGATCTGCCTGGCGGCTTCGTAGACGGGAGCGTAGTCGATGGTCTTAGACAGGTCGTCATGCTTGGCCGCCTCTTCCAGGGAGAGGTGGAAATCCACGTCCACGAAGTATGGCTGGCCGTCGGCCCTTTCCTGCGGCAGGCAGCCGTGGTAGCCGTAGAACCTCATGGAGTTGAGGCTTATGCGTCCGGTTTCCATGAAAGGCATGCCCATACCACCTTTACGATTTCCTGAGTGCAAACGCGACCTTCGCGCCTTGGACAGATTCATAGACGTCGTGCACCCTCACTATGTCGGCTCCTGCGATAATCGCGGCTGTAAGGGCGGCAATGCTTCCGAAGACGCGCCGCGATGCTACCTTCTCGTCAGCAAGCAGCCCTATGGTGCTTTTCCGGGACAAACCGACCAGCACCGGATAACCCAGGTTCACAAATTCCGCAAGCCTGATCAGAAGCTCTACGTTCTGCTCGGGAGTCTTCGAAAAGCCGAAGCCTGGGTCAAGAAGGATCGATGAAGCATCCACGCCTGAGCTTAGCGCAGTGTCCACCCTTTGGAGCAGCTCTGACGAGATGTCTGAAAGAAGGTCCCCATACTCTGTATGCCTCATCATGTTGGCCGGAGTCCCGCGCATGTGCATAAGCACAAGGCCTGCACCGTACTGCGCGCAGGATCTAGCTATGCCCGGGCCCATGGAAAGCCCGCTTACGTCGTTTATCATGTGAGCGCCTGCCTCAAGCGCGGCTTGGGCCACCTCAGGCTTCATGGTGTCCACCGAGATTATGGCATCGGTATTCTCTGCAAGGTATCTCACGGGCTCCAATACCCTTCTGAGCTCCTCTTGCGCGTCCACAGCGCCAGAGCCTGGCCTGGTGGATTCTCCTCCGACGTCGATTATGTCTGCCCCTTCATCAATCATCCGAATGGCGTGCGCTACGGCATCCTCGAAGCTGTAATGCAGGCTTCCATCAGAGAAGGAGTCCGGGGTGACGTTCAGTATGCCCATCACGTACGGCCTTTTTCCGAGCTCAATGGATCTATCCCTCAACTTGAGGAGCCTTCCCTGTGCCAGGGTCGGAACCATGCCCGCAAGCTTCGCCGCCAGCCTTCTTAAGCCGAAGGGTTGTCGTTCGAGCTTTGAGATGAAGCGGGGGAGTAGTGTCTCGGAAAGAAGCAGTACAATGTCGGTTCTGTCGCACGAAAGCGCTGCGACTTTCCCCGAGTAGGCTGCATCCCCTCCCGCGGAGATGGCCTCCTGCTTGATAAGTATCGCGGGCTTCAAAGGCACGGCCTCAAGGCTTATGGCTAGCGGCATGCCCTTTCTCATCATTATGGCAAGCCCGGCCTCGCTGCAACCTGTCGCCAGGATGGCGGCTTTCGCCGCATCTGCATTCCTGAACGCTGCTACAGCTGCAGACTCCGACCAGTGCTTGTTGCTGCATGCAACAGGATCCATCTCAGCTATGTTTCGCGGCGGGCAGCCTTCTTGCGGCTTTGGCCACTGCCCAGGCTATCACGCTGTCCACGGCATGATGCACCATAGTCCCGAACAGGACTATGAGCACCGCTGTAAGCAAGGTGGCATCTTTGGATGTCATTCCGGTTCCACCTGTCAGGGAGAAGCCGAAGAATGAAACCATGATTGTTATCACCGCCGCCTCAAGGAAGCCGTGAAGGGGGCACGTCGCAGCAAGCGCCGACTGGAAGCTTGCGCCTTTTCTTATCATCTGCGCGCCTGCGAAGGCCCAGATCGCATGCGTCGCGGCCCTTGCCGTTATCATTATGCCAACAGGCGTGGCTCCGTATGAGATGAGAAAACCCACCGCCGTACCGAAGCCGACCATTATGGCGACCACTGGGGATATCAGCATGGCAAGAAGCACCGGCACGTGCGAGGCGAGCGTAGCTGAGAACGGGGGAATGAAAACCCTAAGATACTGCCCGAAGGAGACCGGTATCATAATCCCGAGTGCCGTGAGCACGGCTCCGTAAGCGATGTCCCTTGGCTTCATGTGACCACCTACTTTACGAGATTGTTCGTCTATTGCCTTCTAATAAGCTTGTCGGAGGCATCCAGAACCTTCTTCTTGGCCCCGACCCTGTCATGAGTGATTGCCCAGATTAGCTCCTCCGACCTTCTTACCGCATCGGCGTCCTTGATGTCCGCCAGGTAGAACGATGCGCAGATGAGGGAACTGCCTGCCGCCGCGTCAAGCATCATGGATGCGCCGGCCAAGTCCATGGAGAACTCCCTCTTTGCGCCATCTGCCGCCTTCAGCGCCAGCGACTGGCCGAAATAGGATGCCTCAAGCAGGGCGAGGGAAGCATCAGCTGCGACGGACAGGGCGGCATCGGAAGGCTTGTCGCCCAATGAGCGTACGAATTCGTCTGCGGCATCCAGCCTTGAGGCAAGCTCCTGAAGCTCTGTGCAAAGCTGCCTCGCCCTGAAGCATGAGGAGTCACGGTCACTTGCCGACTCAGGATCGAATGCGCACGCCGCTCTCGACAGCAAAGCCGCTCCCATCGCAGCGCAAGCTGCCGCCACCGAAGCAGGAGCAAGCCTTATGTCAGTGTCGGAGGCCGCCTCGCAGAGCTCCCTTAGCGTCATGTCGGCGATTCCCTCCGGAATCTCCGGTCTGCTATCCTCCATATCAGTCCTTCCTCCACAGAAGAGCTTCAAGGACCTGCTCTTCGGCAAGCTCCGGCAGCATCAGCGCCTTGGCTGAGGTATTAAGCAGGTACTTAAGCGGAATAAGTCCTATAAGCTCCCCTTCGGATGCTTCTACGCCGTATTTCGCAGCCTCAGCCTTGATCGCCTCAAGGGCAACAATCGGCGGCGTGACGTCGCAGTCCACGAGGTTCATCGAGACCTGCGCCATGCCCTTCTCCTCTATCATGAAGCCAAGGGCTTTCACCCGAGGCAGGCCCCCATCCTTCTCCCTTATGGCCTTCGCTATCTTCTTGGCTATGGCTACATCGTGTGTAGCTAGGTTCACGTTGTACGCAACCAGAAACTGCCTTGCCCCCACAACGCTTGCCCCCGCGCTCGGATGAAGGCCGGGGCCTCCTACATCCGGGCGCCGTGAGGGATTCTCCAGCGCTTCCACGCACAATCCCTCGAACTCGCCCTTTCTGATGTCGGCAAGATTCTTCCTGTCGGGGCTTTTGGCTGCGCTCTCGTAGAAGTAGACCGGTATTGAGAGCTCAGACCAGGCAAGCGCCCCGACCGCCCAGGCGATCTCAGCGCAGGCAAGGATTCCGATGCCGCTTATGGGGACGAAGGGCACCACATCCGTGGCTCCTATCCTGGGGTGCTCGCCTCTGTGGACCCTGAGGTCGATAAGCCTTAAAGCCGCCTCCATTGAGGAAAGTGCCGCCTCCGCCACTGCAGCCGGGCTTCCCGCCATGGTCACTACGGTCCTGTTGTGATCCTGGTCCGATGTAACGTGCAGAACCTTAGCCCCTGACACAGAGGACATGGATGCCACAATCTCGTCAATGACTTCCCTGCGGCGTCCCTCGCTGAAGTTTGGTACGCACTCAACCAGAGCCCTGTCAATCCCAAGCCTTCTTTCCAGGTCCTTAAAGACGCTGCGCGGCTCTCTCATATGGCACCTCCGTACTAATGATAGCAATTTTCCAAAGCCCGGCGCATCAAATAAGCGCCGGGCTCCCGATAATCCGATATTGCACTTATGAAACCCTCCTTGCCCTGTCCTACCTTCTGAATACCTTCACAAGTATGGCAATGGAAGCCCAGACGGTTAGGATCACGGCGAACACTCCCGCCATGCCCTTTGCGGCGATGGGGAGGGTGGCAACCATAGCTTCAACGTTCATACAATCGCACCTCCTTTAGCGGGCAATCAGGCTCAGTATCATGCCGCCGGCTATAACGGAGGCGATCTGGCCCGAGACATTCGCGCCTATCGCATGCATCAGCAGGAAGTTGCCCTTATCCTCCTCGAGGCCCATCTTATGGACTACCCTTGCCGACATGGGGAAGGCGCTTATGCCGGCAGCTCCTATCATCGGATTCACCTTGTTCTTCGTGAACAGGTTGATTATCTTCGCGAACACCACTCCGCCCGCCGTGTCGAACACGAATGCAATCAGGCCAAGCCCCATTATCATGAGCGTCTGCGGGTTCACGAAGAGGTCTGCCCTCATCTTTGCGGCCACGGAGATGCCCAGAAGCAGGGTGACCAGGTTCGCGAGCACCTGCTGGGCCGTCTTGGAGAGGCTGTCAAGAACTCCGCATTCGCGTATCAGGTTGCCGAACATGAGCATACCGACAAGGGCAACCGATCTGGGAGCCGCGATTCCGGATATCATAGTCACGATGATGGGGAAAAGTATCCTCGTCGTGCGACTGACGTTGGCAGAGGCGGCACGCATGCGGATCAGGCGCTCCTTCTTGGTCGTTAGCAGCCTAATCACAGGAGGCTGCACTATTGGCACCAGAGCCATGTATGAATAGGCCGCCACGACGATGGCACCCGTATAGGAGCTTCTGAAGAAGTTGGCGACGAATATCGACGTCGGACCGTCGGCCGCTCCGATGATTGCGATGGAGGCGGCGTCCTTAAGTGCGAAGCCGAACAGGGAAGCCAGGCCAAGCGTTAAGAAGATGCCGAACTGCGCGGCCGCCCCGAACAGGAGCATCTTTGGGTTGGACAGCAGCGGGGCGAAGTCTATCATGGCGCCAATTCCGACGAAAAGCAGAAGGGGCAGCAGCTCGTTTGAGATGCCGGCCCTGTACAGGAGGTCGATGATACCCTCCTCGGCCCCGCCTTCGAAAATCTGTGTGAGCACCCCTGAAAGCGGGAGATTCACCAGGATGGCCCCGAAGCCCATGGGCAGAAGCAGCGCCGGCTCCATCTCCTTCCTGATTGCCAGGTAGATCAATATGCCGCCGATGGCCCACATGACCACCATCTGCCATGTTATCGACTTGAAGATCTCCAATGCCTGCATCTGAATTGCGCCTCCCGAGTCGGACATACGCGTCTGGCTCATCAAAATTGTCGAGAGCTCACATGCAAAATAATACCCGGGCTATATGAGCCCGGGCGTGCTTCAGCTACTTTGCGCCGTAAAGCGAGAGGAGTATGCCGGCAGCTATGGCCGAGCCGATTACCCCTGCTACGTTAGGTCCCATCGCATGCATGAGAAGGAAGTTCTTCGGGTTGTCCTTCTGGCCTACTACCTGGGACACCCTTGCTGCCATCGGGACTGCCGATACGCCGGCTGAGCCGATGAGCGGGTTCACCTTCCCGCCGGTGAGCCAGTACATAAGCTTACCCAGAAGGACTCCTCCTGCCGTGCCTCCCGCGAATGCCGCAAGGCCCATCGCGATTATCTTGAGGGTCTCAGCAGTGAGGAACCTCTCCGCTGATGCTGTGGCCCCTACTGTGACTCCAAGGAAGATGACGATGATATTGTTGAGGTCGTTCTGCGCCGTCTTGGACAGCCTTTCGACTACTCCCGATTCGCGGAAGAGGTTGCCCATCATAAGGGCGCCCACAAGCGCGGCGGCTGACGGGACCAGCATCCCGACGGCTATGGTAGTGATTATCGGGAAGATTATCCTCTCGAACTTCGAGACCGGCCTTAGCTGCTCCATTACCACCATGCGCTCCTTTTTGGTCGTTAGGGCCCTCATGATGGGAGGTTGGATTATGGGTACCAGCGCCATGTACGAGTAGGCGGCAATGGCGATCGGCCCCAGGAGGTGGGGCGCCAGCTTGGTAGTGAGATAAATTGCCGTGGGGCCGTCAGCCCCGCCTATGATTCCGATGGATGCCGCCTCCTGCGGGTTGAAGCCGAGAAGCAGCGCTCCGAGGAATGTTGTGAATATTCCGAGCTGGGCTGCCGCTCCGAGCAGTATGGTCTTCGGGTTTGCGATGAGAGGGCCGAAGTCTGTCATCGCGCCGACGCCCAGGAAGATGAGCGGAGGATATACGCCGAGCTTCACTCCCTGGTAAAGGTAGTAGAGAAGCCCTCCAGGCTGCACCCTTTCCACGGCGCTCCCATCAGCCAAGAGGTCTTTCACCATGGTGGGCCCGTCCATGAGCCCCGCCAGGGGGAGGTTTGCCAGCAGCATGCCGAAGGCTATCGGAACCAGAAGAAGCGGTTCGAACTTCTTCACTATCGCTAGGTAAAGCAGCACGCAGGACACCAGTATCATGAGAGCCTGCTGCCACGATATCGCGTAATAACCGGTCGTCTTGAAGAAATCGAGCAAGGCCTGCATGGGATCGCCCCTTTCAGGTATTATCCGATGGTGACGAGGGCTTCGTCGGTGTTGACCGATGCATCCCTTGAAGTGTGCACCGCGGTTACCGTTCCGCTCACGCCCGCGAAGATCTCGTTTTCCATCTTCATGGCCTCAAGTATCACCACCACTGTGTCGGGAGTAACCTTGTCTCCGACTTTCACCCTTACGTCCTTGATGACGCCGGGCATCGGGGATGTCACCGCGCCGGCTCCGGCGGGTGCTGCCTGGGGCTTGGGTGCCGTAACCGGTACGGGTGCAGGTGCGGGGGCCGCCGGCTTCGGTGCCGGGGCGGATGCGGGTGCGGGGGCAGGTGCGGAGTGCACAGCTGCGGCTCCCAGCTCCTCGACTTCTACTTCATAAGCGCTGCCGTTTACGTTCACTCTGAACTTTCTCAAGGTTATACCCTCCCAAAAAG
>CAZJHY010000003.1:0-102899 GCA_964545975.1 uncultured Clostridia bacterium
TTTCTCTGCCTCTACTTCTTCTCTCTTCCTTATTCCCGGTTTTCAAAGAGCCGCCGCACCGAGGTGAGGCAATAGGTATAATACCAAAGATTCGGACGGGTTTGCAAGTGCGTAATTTGTTTTCCTAAAAGGCATCACAGTATTGTTTATCAGGCATATCATTCACTTCAGCAGCCGCCTGCGAATAAAAAAAGCGCGGCAAGCATGCCGCGCACCAAACATCTGGGTCTACCAGGCTTTTCCCGAGCTTCCAAACAGGCGCATCTTGCTCTTGACTAGCTCCTTGACAGAAGACATGCAAGGCTTGAAGATATCCCTAAGGTCCACGCTCTCGGGTCTTTCGGACATCGTCTGCCTCATCTGCCCAAGGAAGGTCATCCTTATGTCGGTATCGACATTTACCTTGTTGATCCCGCCTTTTATGGCTTCCTCGATGCTCTTTTCCGGCACTCCCTTTGATCCTTCCCACTTCGCCCCGTATGCAATGCCCTTCTGCAGCACTTCCGGAGGAACGGATGATGCCCCGTGAAGGACCAGGGGTATGCCTATCCTCTTTTTTATCTCCGCCACAAGAGGGATCTCCAGTATAGGCTCCCCCTTGAACTTCTTTGGACCATGGGCCGTGCCTATTGCTATGGCAAGGTAATCGACCCCGGTCTCGCTGACGAACCGCTCCGCCTCTGCAGGGTCGGTGAGTATCGACTCCCTCGATGAGACATTATCCTCTATCCCCGAGAGCTTACCGAGCTCGCCTTCAACGCTTACTCCGGCTGCATGCGCTATCTCAACAATGCGTTTCGTTACCGCAATGTTCTGCTCCAGAGGATAATGTGATCCATCTATCATCACGGATGTGAAACCGTTTCTTATGCACTGCATGATCACGTCGAATTCCTTGCCGTGGTCAAGGTGCAGCACCAGCGGCATTCCTGTAGCCTCCGCCTCTGATTCCGCCATTGCAACCAGAGTCTTCACTCCTGCATACTTGATAGCCCCTTCTGAGCAGCAGACCAAGGCAGGAGACTTCTCCTCCGCAGCGGCTGCAGCTATGCTTTTCAGTATCTCCATGTTCACAAAATTGAACGCGCCTACAGCGTAATAACCTTGGCTGGCCTTTTCCAGCACTACCTTCCCACTTGCCAATGCCATTGAGAACACCTCCCGAAGCCGTGCGGCTGACCGCTATCCGACCATTGTCCTTACGAACTTCCTTTTACCTACCTGAAGGACTGCGCCGTCCTTAACCTCAATCTCATCCAGCGGCTTTGCCAGCTTCTCGCCGTCATATCTCACGGCTCCGCCTTCAATAAGCCTCTTCGCCTCTCCTACCGACGGAGCCATCCCGGCAGCATGAACGAGCTTTGCTGCGGTGATGCGCCCTGATGACAGAATTCCTGCCGGAATCTTTGCATCCGGCATCTCCTCAGGGGTCTCCCGATTTCTGTGAACCCTGTCGAAGCCATCCTGGGCATCATCGGCGGCCTTGGCTCCGTGGTACTGCAGCACCAGCTGGTGGGCAAGCATCGCCTTTGCCTTCATCGGGTGCAGAGCCCCCGATCTCAAGCCTTCTTCCATGCCCCTCTTCTCGTCAAGAGAGAAGCTTGTTACAGTGTTAACGTACATCATTGTAAGCTCGTCAGGTATAGACATCGCCTTCCCATATATATCATCGGCAGGCTCATTGATGCCGATATAGTTGCCGAGGGATTTTGACATCTTCTGCACGCCGTCCGTGCCCGGAAGAAGCGGCATTAAGACGCAGCACTGGGCCTCTTGCCCGTAATCCTTCTGTATGTTCCTCGCCATGAGGATATTGAACTTCTGGTCAGTACCTCCCAGCTCAACGTCCGCCTCAAGAGCGACCGAGTCATATGACTGCATGAGAGGGTAGAAGAACTCGTGAACCCCTATTGGGCGGCCTTCCTCGTACCTCTTCTCGAACTCATCCCTTTCGAGCATCCTTGCCACCGTGGTTTTGCTCGCAAGCTTTATTACATCCGCGAAGTTCAGGGGAGCCAGCCACTCGGAGTTGAACCTGATGACGGTCTTTTCCCTGTCGAGGATCTTGAACGCCTGCTGCTCATACGTCTTGGCGTTTGCAAGGACTTCCTCCCTTGTAAGCTGCCTTCTCGTCTCCGATTTGCCTGTCGGGTCTCCTATCATGCCCGTATAGTCGCCTATGATTAGCACTGCTATGTGGCCGAGCTCCTGAAACTGCCTCAGCTTCTGCAACACTACGGTGTGCCCAAGATGAATGTCGGGCGCAGATGGGTCAAGCCCAAGCTTGGCGACGAGGGGTTTTCCCGTCTTCTCCGACTTCTTGAACTTCTCCAGAAGGTCCTCGGGGGATATAACCTCAGCTGATCCCCTGAGTATAGTATCAAGCTGTTCCTTTGCTGAAAGTCTCATCTAAGCCCTCCTGAAAGTAGCATCTTTTGTTATTTTACCACCATAGCCCGCTCCGATGAACACTGCTTGCATAAAAGCTCGATTTATCCATGTGCATGATTGCGGGAACCAGCCCGCGGGCTTGATAGTTAATATATGGTGTATAATCATATGGTAATGACTTCTCGAAGGAAGCGGAGGTAGAGATGGCCGGAAAGAGGAAGTCGGGCTTCTCCGTGATAAGGCTATTAACTTGGCTGGCCGTATTCGGCATAATCGTTGTTCTCATAGGCAGCGCTGCCGTTGCGGTGATACTTACAGATTACATGAAGAATGCCCCCAGCGTGGAAGACGTTGAGGTAAAGCATGCCCTGCCTACCGTCGTATACGACAGGAACGGGGCGGTGATTACGAAGTTCCTGATAGAAAACAGGGATATCAGGAGGCTGTCGGAGATGCCCCAGTATCTGAAGGATGCATTCATCGCAATAGAGGATCATACCTTCTATACGCACAAGGGCATCAATGTCACCAGGATCATCGGCGCCTTAGTCTACGACATCACGAACATGACCAATGAACAGGGAGGAAGCACAATCACAGTCCAGCTGGCCAGAAACGTCTTCCTCTCGCACGAGAAGACCCTCAGCAGGAAGATATGGGAGGTGTTCTACGCCTTCCAGCTTGAGCGCAGGTACACGAAGGACGAGATCCTCGAGTTCTACCTAAACGCCATATACTTCGGCCACGGCTGCTACGGGGTCGAGGCGGCATCCCAGCTCTTCTTCGGAAAGCCGGTCAGCAAGCTGACGCTAGGGGAAGCAGCGCTGCTTTCGGGTGTTCCCAAGGGATGGCTTGTGTACAGCCCCTATAAGAACCTAGAGAATGCGATAAGCAGAAGGAACCTCGTGCTGGACCAGATGGTCAAGTACGGCTATATAACGCAGGAGCAGGCCGACGAGGCCAAGAAAGAGGAAGTCAAGCTCATAGGCCAGGGCAAGTACTCCAAGGCCAACTCCTATATCATCTACATGGTGCGCGATTACCTCCTTGGGAAGTATGGCTCGGAGGCGCTTTACGAGGGAGGCATGCAGGTCTACACCACCTTCGACCTGAACTACCAGAAGGTCGCCGAAAGCGAGCTCGTATCGAAGGTCCCGATTGCCAAGACGGTCAAGAAGGGCGAAACGACGATAAGCTACCCGCAGTACGCATTCACTGCAATCGACCCAAGGACAGGCGAGATCTTAGCTTTGGTTGGCGGAAGGGGCGAGGATGAGTACAACAGGGCTACGGAAGCAACCCGATCCTCCGGCTCCACATTCAAGATCTTCGTGTATCTCGAGGCACTTAAGATGGGTTATACTTCCGCATCAATCCTTGAAGACAAGAAGATCGATTACAAGATGCCGGACGGAAAAGTCTACTCTCCAAGCAACTGGAACAATGCCTTCGACGGGCCGATGAGGCTCAGAGAGGCTCTGGCCCAATCCAAGAACACCATAGCGGTGCAGCTTCTTGACCAGATGACACCCATGAAGGCAATCGAGATGGCGCGCAGGATGGGCATAACGTCTCTTGTCACCTCAGGCAGCGTGAACGACCTTGGCCTTGCTCTTACGCTTGGGGGCCAGACCAAAGGGGTCATTCCGATCGAGATGTGCTCGGCATACGCCATCCTGGCAAACCGTGGGATAAAAGTCGATTCGCACTTCATCAGGGAGATCAAGTCTTACGACGGGAAACTCCTTGAGAAGGCCGCACCCAAGAAGGAAGTCGTACTGGACGAGAACCTCAGCTATATCATGACGAACATCATGGAATCTGTCATAAGCAGCCCGACAGGAACGGGCAAAGTCGCCTACATCGGAAGGCCTGCAGCCGGCAAGACCGGCACCGGAGACGATGATACCGACGTCTGGTTCATCGGTTACACCCCCGAAATCGTAGCGGCAGTGTGGATTGGCGAGGACACCGTGAAGCCCCTCATATATCCTGAAATCGGCAGGATCGGCAGCAACTACTGCGCAAGGGTCTGGGCAGGCTTCATGAAGCAGGTGCTCGCCGACAAGCCGGTCTCCAAGTTCGTAGCGCCCGCGGGAGTGAGGACGGGAGTAAAGATATGCGCTACAAGCGGGCAGCTTGCTTCACCCTCCTGCCCTGCGGACAAGGTCATCAACGAGGTATTCATAAGGGGCACCGAACCGCAGGATACTTGCTCCTTACACGCGCCTAAGCCTGAGGTTGCGCTTGTCAGGGTATGCACTGAATCCGGCCAGTTCGCCACAGACAAGTGCCCTGACGATGCTGTCGCCATCTACAGGTACGCGAGGGTCGGCACGAAGTACTACGAGGCCTTTGACGACGGAAGCCCAGATTACTCGAAGCCGATAGACTCGACCAGCTGCAAGCTGCATCAATAGGTAACGGGGCCGCTCTGGCATTGAGCGGCCCCGCATCTATAATCAATCAGGCTATGCTACTTGAGCATTTCAGCCAGCCGGCCTACATCCCTAACTACATAAGTTGGCTTGATGACCGACTCGTTTGCTTCACTCTCTGAAGTCTCACCCGAAAGCACCAGGACGGTATCGACGCCTGCATTGATTCCGCAGGCGATGTCGGTGTATAGCCGGTCTCCCACCATGACTGCCATATCAGGTTCGATTCCGAGCTTTGACAGAAGCCCCGTTATCATTTCGGGCTGGGGTTTACCGAGGAAGTGGGCTCTTTTGCCCGTGGCAGAGGCAATCATCTCACAGATGGAGCCGCAATCGGGTATATAACCGTCTTCTACTGGGCAGACCCTGTCGATGTTGCAGGCAAGAAATGAGGCGCCCCTGTCGATGAGCCTGCATGCATCCCTGACCTTTGCATAGGTCATCTCGGTGTCGAATCCCTGCAAAACTACAGTCACATTCTCAGACGGCTCTTCCGTTACATCGATTCCGAAGCTGGAGAGCTCCCTTATCATGGCTCTCGTTCCCGCGGCATATACTTTAGCGCCTGGATGCTCCCTTTTAATGTAGATTGCGGAGGCTTCGACTGATGTGAACAGGTCCTGCCTGTCGCAGGCAATGCCCAGCCCATTTAGCTTCCTCACGTAATCGTCCGCGCTCTTGGAGGAGTTGTTAGTAAGGAATATGCTCCTTGCACCGATGCCGCCTACTGCCTCAAGGAAGCCCGGTGTGCACCCGAAGAGCCTGTCGCCAAGGTATATGGTCCCGTCCATGTCCAAAAGAAACAGCTTCTTCTCTCTCAAGCGGACCATTTGCCCCTCCTACTGAGCGAACTTGATTATTGTCACCCCGTCGCCGCCTTCTCCCTCGGCACCAAGCCTGAACGACTCGATGTTTCCGTTTCCTTCCAGACGCTCCCTTACCGCCGCCCGAAGCGCTCCGGTACCCTTGCCATGGATGATCCGCAGCATAGGGATGCCCGCAAGTATGGCATCATCCAGCTTCTTATCCAGAGATTCCAAAGCCTCCTCGACCTTCATTCCTCTCAGGTCCAGCTCGAAGGATATGTTCTGGGCCATCTGCCTGCCGATCTCTGAATGCCTCGCCTCAGGCAGCGCCCTTCTTTCAGGCTTCTTCGGCTTGGCTTTCCTGATTCTGGATATCGGAAGCTCGGTCCTGACTGAACCTACTGCCACCTTGGCCTTGCCTCCCGAAATCTCCAGAAGCGTTCCCGCAAGCCTTGAAGGCAGCACCTCTACGTCATCACCGGGCTTAAGCTGGGCAATTGTCTCTTCAGACAAGGCATCATCCTGCTCATCCGCCCTGTCGCTCTCATCTATGAGCTGCCTTAGCGCTTCCACCGTCTTCCTGGCCTGCTTCGAGGCCTCTCCGTCTTGCGCACCCTTCTGCTTCAGCTCAGAAATGGTCTGCTCGACCTCCCGCCTTGCGAAGGAGACTATCTCCCTTGCCTCTGACCTGGCTTTGGCCATGGCATCAGCCTTCTCAGACCTAACCTTAGCCAGCTCCTCTGCCAGCTTAGCGGCAGATTCCTCTGCCCTTCTCTTCAGGATCTCGGCGTCACGCCTGGCGGATGCGGCTGACTCATACTCGCTCCTCAGGCTGTTTATCATATCCTCGACCTTGCGGTCTCCGCTTCCGACCAGCGACTTTGCCTTCTGGATGAGCCCCTTGCTCAAACCGAGCCTCTCGGCTATTGCAAAGGCGTTAGAGGACCCGGGTATTCCTATCATAAGCCTGTAAGTGGGCTTCAGGCTTTCGACGTCGAACTCGACTGAGGCATTCCTCATCCCGGGATTTAGGTGGGCGAAAACTTTCAGCTCCTTATAGTGCGTGGTGGATACCGTGGATGCGCCAGCCTCGTAAAGCCTCTCAAGTATCGCCATAGCCAAGGCGGCGCCCTCCTCGGGGTCGGTGCCCGCCCCCAGCTCGTCTAGTAGCACCAGCGAAGACTCGTCCGCCTTCTCCAGTATCCCTACTATGTTCGTCAGATGGCCTGAGAAAGTGGACAGGGACTGCTCGATGCTCTGCTCGTCGCCAATGTCCGCGAACACGGACCCGAACACGGCTGCAGTACTTCCCGAAAGGGCGGGTATGTGCAGGCCCGCCTGCGCCATCAGCTGCAGGAGCCCCATCGTCTTAAGCGCCACCGTCTTGCCTCCTGTGTTAGGCCCAGTTATGACAAGCGCCCTGAAGCCCTCCCCGAGGTAAGCGTCTATCGGCACGACATCCCCTTTCAACAGGGGATGCCTCGCGCCTTCGAACCTGAACCTCATCTCCTCTGAGAATGAAGGCTCCGTTGCGTCCTTCATCTGCGAGTACTTGCCCTTTGCAATCGCAAAGTCCAGCCTTCCGAGGCTGTCTACCATCAGCACGATGTCATCAGCCGCATCGCCGACCTTTGCGGACAGCGCTGAGAGCACCCTCTCGACTTCCGCCTCCTCGGCGGATTCCGCCTCCCTCAGGTCGTTGTTGGCTTCCACTATTACCAGGGGTTCTATGAACACTGTGGCACCCGATGCGCTCTGGTCGTGGACAATCCCCTTGATGCTGTTCTTGAACTCGGTGCGCACCGGCACCACGAATCTGCCGCCTCTTAGTGATACAATCGGTTCTTGCAGGTATTTTGCGATTTCTGGCCTCCTGACAAGCTCGTCAAGCCTGTCTCGAAGCCTGGAATTCAGAGATCTTATCCTGGCCCTAAGCCTTGCCAGCTCCGTGCTTGCGGAATCAAGCACCTCGCCGGAGGGACCTATGCCCTGCTGAAGCTCCTGCTCCAGCTCCCTCTTCTCCCTTATGTTCCAGACAAGCTCCTTAAGGGGTACAAACTGCTCATCCAAGGCAGCAAGCTGCCTTTTGACAGCCCTTGCCCTGCTTATCAGGCCATGGACATAGGAAAGCTCCATGCCTGAGAGTATCATCCCCTTGTCTGCCTTGATCACTGCCTCTTTGATGTCCTTAGCCCCTGCAAAAAGAAGCTGCCTTCCGGAATCAAGGAAAGAGCGGGCGCATGTGGTCTCCCTCATCGCCTCAGCAGCCAGAAGCCTGTCCCCGTACGGCAAGAGCGCCTCCGAATGCAGCCTTCCGAGCTCTGTTGCGCAGCATTCCGACAGCTCGGTCAGGACCTTATTCCATTCGAGCACCCTGAGAGTTCTCTCGTCCAAATGTGTCTCCTCCATGAAATCGCAGGAGATTCCCATCTCCTGCGCCGGTATTACCTGCATTCAGGCTATACGCCGAAGCCTTTAAACAACGGTATTGCGTCCTTTAGCTCCGGAAGCGTGTATCCTAAGGCGCTGTAGGCCCAACTGATCCAGTTAACCAGGTAATAGGGCACCAGGGAGCCCTCTATCGCTGAGCTTAGCGCAGGAATGTCCAATGCCAGCAGCAACGAGAGGATTATCCCGAAGAACACGGAGCCTATGAAGAGCCCTATCACCGCCCCTGCAAGCCCGTTGATGATGTTCAGGCCCGGAAGCGAGAACACCTTGGAGAGGATGAACCCGATGATCTCCATGACGAGCACCGTAAGGGCGAATACAAGCACGAACCCCAAGACATACAGCAGCTTCTCATTCAACTGCCCGGTGAACTGCGATAGCCACTCGCCTGCCTGGACATAGAACTTCGAAGCAAGAAGGAAGCCAAGCAGAATACCGGCTATATCGGCTATCTGCTTGAAAAATCCCCTTCTTAGGCCACTAAGCAGCGCGATTACCAGAAGGGCTGTGAACACTATGCTCAGCCAATCGAAACTCTGCATCATCACACCTCCGAGCCTTCTTACTATTCTGCTTTCTCGAACGCTCCCAGCAGCTCATCGCAGTGCCTTCTAAGGGCCCTTATCTCAGCCAGCTGCTCAAGGGCAACGGATATCGCCACCCTGTGCTGAGCCGCCGCTGGCATCAGCTTCCTTGCGCCGCTAAGCTTGACGTCCAGCTCCTCCGCAAGCGATTTCACAATCTGCTCCGGTTGGCTGCCGCTTATGAGGAAGCTTTCGCCCATGATCCTTACCTGGACGGTAGTCTTCCGATCTGTCTTGCTGACCTGAGTGTCTACCATGCAATCACCCGCTTCTATTCTATAAATAAAATATCATAAACCGCCCTCTCCTGCAGCGGATATCGGCTTTTGTCCCAAGTCATCTGCATATTCATTCCTGATTCCTCCCAGATCTCTCCGATTACATGGGAAAAAGCGGCGAATCCCCGTTCGTCATTGTATACAATCGGAATAATTATTGACTTGATGCCCGGGCTGTATTAGCATTTTTATCGTTTATTGCGGAGAGGCGCATGCCGCAGACAATATCGAGAAGGAGGGTTGAGGATGACGAATTATGACAGGACAGATGTAGAGAAGCTATGCAAGGAAAAGAACGTGAAGTTCATCAGGCTGCAATTCATGGACATGATGGGCACCATGAAGAACGTGGAGGTCCCTGTAAGCCAGCTGGGCAAGGTTCTGGACGGGCAGATCATGTTCGACGGATCGTCAATTGAAGGCTTCGCAAGGATTGAGGAGTCTGACATGAATCTTAAGCCTGACCTCAACACCTTCCTCATCCTGCCCTGGAGCAACGGCGAAGTTACGGTGGCAAGGGTCATCTGCGACATCTGCACGAAAGCCGGGGATCCGTTCGAAGGCGATCCCAGGCTGATGCTCAGAAGGCAGCTGGAGAAGGCCGCAAAGCAGGGCTACTCGGTGAATGTAGGACCGGAGTGCGAATTTTACCTCTTTAAGGCCGACAGCCTGGGAAAGGCGACTGCCGAGCCGGTGGACCTTTCCGGATACTTCGACCTGACGCCTGCCGATTACACTGACGAGGTCAGGCGCGACATAGTCCTCACGCTGGAGGAGATGGGCTTCAAGATAGAGCTTGCGCACCATGAGTGCGGCCCTTCCCAGCACGAGGTGGACTTCAAGTACACTGATGCGCTGACTGCGGCCGACAGGGTCGTGACCCTCAAGATGGTGACCAAACAGATAGCAAAGAAGCATGGAATGCACGCAACCTTCATGCCCAAGCCCATCTTCGGCATAGCAGGATCCGGAATGCACTGCAATATGTCGCTTTCCAAGGCCGGGGAGAACATCTTCTATGATCCCAATGGCGAATTCCTGTTATCGGAGACGGCAAGAAGCTTCGTGGCGGGCCTGCTTAAGCACGCAAAGGGCTTCACTCCCATAACCAATCCCCTCGTTAACTCCTACAAGAGGCTGGTATCGGGCTTCGAGGCGCCGGTATACATCGCATGGTCGACCGCCAACAGGTCCGTGCTGGTGAGGATTCCCGCCGCACGTGGCGCCAGCACCAGGGTTGAGCTGAGAAATCCCGATCCTTCATGCAACCCATATATGGCTTTTGCTGCGATAATCGCATCCGGAATGGACGGCGTCAACAATTCGCTGAATCCCCCTTCCCCCTGCAACAAGAACCTTTACCATATGTCTGACGATGAGAGGGCATGCGAAGGCATAGAGAACCTCCCTGGATCTCTCAAAGACGCCCTCCTGGAGATGGATGCTGACCCCGTCGTAAGGGAGGCTCTGGGAGACTTCATATACACGAAATACAGAAGCGGCAGGCTCCAGGAGTGGAAGACCTACAAGCAGGTCGTCCATCAGTGGGAGCTGGACAACTACCTGCAGAACTTCTAATCGTTCAAGGGAGGGGGCAACCCCTCCCTTTCCTTGCCCTGCCGGGTCGCCTTTCCACTATGAGCCGGCTCTGCTATGCTTTATCAAAAGGAGGTCATCCTATGAGGAAGCTGGCGGTGCTTTTCATCCTTGCAGTCGTCGTTACGGCTGCGGTATACGGTTACTACCTATACAGGAAGGACAGGCAGGTTGAGCAGGACAGCAATGGAGGGGCAGGCAATGATGCGGTGACGCTCGCCGACCTCGATGTACGGCTTCTGGAGCTGGACGGTGCTACGATTAGGCTCACCGAGTATACGGACAGCATACTCTTTCTGAACTTCTGGGCCACCTGGTGCGGTTACTGCGAAAGGGAGATGCCCGACCTCATCAAGCTTGACCGGAAGATGAAGGAAGAAGGCATCGGTCGCGTCCTTGCAATCGACGTCAACGAGAAGGAATCCGTCGTAAGGGAATACATCAAGGAAATGGGCTTCACTGAGCTTACCGTGCTTCTCGACCTTAAGGGGGAAGCCGCGCAGCTATTCGACATTCAGGGCTACCCTACGACCTTCGCCTTCAAAGGCGGAGGGCTCGTAGACTACAAAGTAGGTATGATGACCTGGCAGGATATGGAGAACATGCTGGAGAAGGCGAGGCAGTGAGCTAACTCGCCCCGTATTTCTCCAGAAGCATGCCTTCGATCAGGCTGACCAGCATTACCATCGTGTCAAGGGTAATCTCCCCCCTGTCATGCAGGGGGTTATATTCTACGATATCTATGGAGGTTACCTCAAATCTATCGAGGACCTTCTTGATAAGCTCTATGATGCTGGCGACTTTGAAGCCGCCCGGAACCGGTGTTGACACTCCCATGATGTACTCTGGGTCGATGCTGTCCATATCAAGGGACAGGTGCAGGTGCTTCACCCTGCCGGAGAGGTAATCCAAAGCCCCCTCAAGGGCTGCGTCGAAGCCGACCTTCTCGACATAGTCAAAGGGAAACTCGTGAACGCCGGTCACAGCGATCAAATCGGCCTCGCCCTCCTCGACGTCCCTGCTTCCAAACAGGACGACGTTTGAGGGATCCACCTTCAGGTCGTTGTGCAGACCCGTCAGCTTGGGATGCCCGTAACCCATGAGTGCTGCAAGCGGCATGCCGTGTATGTTGCCGGAGTGCGTGGTCTCATGCGTATTCATGTCAGCATGGGCGTCCACCCAGAGGACACCTATGTCGTCGTAATGGTCAAGGGCCCCTTTAATGCTCCCCATCGCAAGCGCATGGTCCCCGCCAAGGAGTATCGGTATATGCCCCTCTCCGATTGAGTAGCTTATGGTCTCGGCAACTATAGTGCACGTAGACGCAATCGTATTCACGAACTTGAGGTTGGCCGAGGAGAAGTTCTCCGGTTTCCTGGCTACGCTTATGAACCTTATCCTGCTTGCTAGCTCAGGGTAGCGTCCCATCAGCTGCGTCGGGCCATGCTCAAGGCCTGCCTTGTCGGCACCGTAGCTCAGTGGGCACATTATGATATCGGTCAACGCATATCACCTCATCGCAAGTAACGAGTAAATTATACGTCCTTGCATAACACCAGCGCAAGGACGTGGCAACAAATGTGGAGAAAAACCGCGCGGTTGCCCTCCTGTTCTTCGCCTACCTTAAGGTTATGCCTTCCATGCTGCCCAGCTTGTTGCGCACAGCCTCATGGAGTGCGTTGGCCTCCTCAGTGGTGAGGGTCCTTTCGGAAGCCCTGTACCTAAGCGTGAAGGCCAGGCTTCTTGAACCCTTGGGCACCCCTGGCCCCTCATAGACGTCGAACACGCTTACCGCCTCCAGGTATTTGCCTGCGGCGCCGATTATTGCCCCCCTGATATCATCGGAAGAGATCCTCTTGTCGGCGATTATGGCGACATCCCTTGTCGTCGGCGGGTACTTGGGTATGCCCCTGAAGCGCATGTCCCTTCTTATCATGGCCAGGATTGGCTCAAGCGCGATTTCGAACCCGACCGTATCCGGAGGCACCTCGAAATGCTCCGCAGTATCTGGGTGGATCTGGCCGAATGACCCTGCGAAGTATCCTCCTACGTAAATGTCTGCTGCCCTGCCCGGCCTGAGGTAGGAAGCCTCGCTCGCCATCATCTCCCAATCTTCGATGCCCAGCGCCTGCATCAGAGACTCTAAGGCACCCTTGGCATCATAGAAGTCTGCCCTTCTCTCCTTGGCATACCAGTTCTTCTCCATGCCTCCTGCCGATACGTTGCCCGATATTACGCCTGAAAGCACCTTGCTCTCCTCAGCGGGCTTTGCCCCCCTGGGCAGGTCCGTGGTGCTTATACCGCCCTCCGGGGCAAGATAAGTCCTCGCGACCTCGAACATCCTGACGCCAACCGCGCCTCTTCTGTGGTTGATGCTTGCTACCCTCAGGAGCGAGGGAAGCAGCATGGTCCTCATTGCCACCTGGTCTTCCGAAAGCGGGTTCATTACCAATATCGGATTTGCTTGCCTTTCGCTCCGATCGAGCCTCATGCCGATGGACTCGTCTTTGGGTACCATGCTGTATGTCATGGCCTCGTGCATTCCTATGGCAGTTAGCGCCGCTTTTATCCTCTTCTCTGCCTTCTGCTCATCTGTCCAGCTTGAAGGCTTGGTGTTGGTTGGCACCCTGGAATCGAGCCTGTCGTAGCCGTGTATCCTGGCCACTTCCTCTACAAGGTCGATCGGTTCGGTGATATCTGCCCTCCATGATGGGACCGACACCAGTAGGGTTTCCGACTGATCCTCAGCTTCCACGGCCAAGCCCAGGCGCGACAGATACTCCTCCGTCCTATACCCCAAGTCTGTGCCTATCTTGCCCGATATCCAGGACCTGGACGTTGAGATCGTCCTTACAGGTCTCATTGAATAATTGACATCGATAGTTCCCGGGTTGACGGTTGCAGCCCCCATCTGTGTGATAAGGTTTGCGCTCCTTCTCAAGGCCAGGGGAACTGTCTCCGGGTCCAGCCCCTTCTCAAACCTGGATGATGATTCGGTCCTAAGCTTGAGCGTCTTGGATGTCCGCCAGATGCTTTGCCTCAGGAAGTTCGCCGCTTCTAGGAGCACTCTTTTCGTTTTGACTCCTATCTCGCTTTCTGCACCGCCCATTACCCCTGCCACAGCCACAGGCTTCACCGCGTCGCATATGAGGAGAATGCCCTCCTCTACCGGCCTGGACTGGCCGTCAAGCGTGGTTATTGCCTCTCCCTTCGCGGCCCTTCTGACTGAAATCCGCCCTCCCTCGATTCTGTCGTAATCGAAGGCGTGCAAAGGCTGGTTGACGTCTATCATCACATAGTTGGTTATGTCCACGATGTTGGAGATCGGCCTTATGCCTGCAGCCCTGAGCCTCACCTGCATCCAAAGCGGTGAGGGGGCCACCTTCACGTCGCTGAAAAGCTTCAGGGCATATCTGCTGCAGTACTCGGGGTCCAGGATTGCAGCCTGGGCGAAGGCGGATATGTGCTCCCCCTTCTTCTGATAGCTGACCTCAGGCCACTTCAAAGGGGAGCCTGTGACTGCGGACACTTCCCTTGCAACGCCGAATATCCCCAGGCAGTCCGGCCTGTTTGGCGTTATCTCCAGCTCCAGCACCTCATCCTGAAGGTTGAGGACGGACACCAGGTCAAGCCCTGTAAGGCAAGATTCCGAGAGTATCATTATCCCCTCGGCGTCATCGGATATGCCAAGCTCCATGGCAGAGCACATCATCCCCTCTGAGCTTATGCCGCCGAAATCAGCGATTCCTATCTCCCTGCCGTCGGCAAGCACCGCACCAGGTGCGGCGAGAGGCACAATATCGCCGGTGCTGACGTTGGTGGCCGCGGTAACCACCCTGAACCTGTACTGAGGCGTAGTAAGGCTTGCTACCCTAAGCCTGGGCTCACGGGGATGGGGCCCGATTGATTCTATCCTGGCGGAGATGATGCCCCTTACATTCTCAGCGGTGACTGTGACCGCCTCCACCTTGGTGCCTGTCATGGTCAGCAGCTCTGCCAGCTCATTGGCCCCCATGTCTATGTCGACGTAGTCTTTAAGCCACCTTACGGGTACCAGCATGCCAATCCCTCCTAGAACGCCTCAAGGAAGCGCACATCGTTTTCGAAGTATAGCCTGAGGTCATCAACCCCGTATTTCAGCGAGACTATCCTGTCTATCCCCATGCCGAAGGCAAAACCGCTATATACTTCCGGGTCATATCCCGCCATCCTTAGGACGTTGGGATGCACCATACCTGATCCCAGTATCTCGATCCAGCCCTCGCCCTTGCATATCCTGCATCCGGTGCCGCCGCATGCGAAGCAAGATACGTCCATCTCTGCGGACGGTTCAGTGAACGGGAAGTAGTGCGGCCTGAACCTCACCCTCTTGTCCTCGCCGTAGAAGGCCTTGATGAAGACCTCAAGCGCCCCCTTAAGGTCGGCGAAGGTCACCCCTTTGTCGATATAGAGCCCCTCCAGCTGGTGGAATATCGGGGAGTGAGTGGCATCCACCTGGTCTCTTCTATAGACGACCCCTGGCACCACCACCTTAACCGGAGGTTCCTGGGCTTCCATCTGTCTTACCTGCTGGGGTGAGGTCTGCGTCCTCAGGAGGATGCCCTCTGTTATGTAGAACGTGTCCTGTACATCCCTTGCAGGATGGAAAGGAGGTGTGTTGAGCGCAGTGAAGTTGTAGAAGTCGGTCTCGATTTCGGGTCCTTCCACCACTGCGAAGCCCATGCGCACGAATATGTCGCAGATCTCCTCGAAGCCCTTCGATATCGGATGGAGGTTTCCTATCTGCTGTATACGGCCCGGAAGGGTGATATCCAGCGCTTCCTGTTCAAAGCGCTGCTTTCTTGCCACTGCCAGAAGCTCGGCACCTTTATCCGTAATCGCCGACTCTATCTTCGACTTTGCATCGTTCACCTTCTGGCCGAACACCGGCCTTTCATCGGCAGGAAGAGAACCCATGCTGCGAAGCAGGGCTGTAAGCTCCCCCTTCTTCCCTAAGATGCTGCCCCTCAGCTCTTCAAGCTGCACGGGATCTGCACATAGTCTCACCTGCTCCAGAGCAGATTCAATTATCCTGTCCACATCCTGGCTCATCTGCACTCCCCCTTCAGGTAAAAAGAAAGGAAGCTGCATCTTCCTGGGACGAAAGTTGCAGCTTCCGCGGTACCACCCAATTTGGCCTTATGGCCCCCTTATGGCGCCTCGCCTGTATTGCGCCGTCCCCTTTAACGCTGGGTTGCGTCCTGCCTTAATCCCCTGAAGGTTTGGGGCGGAGGCTCCGGGGTGAATTCTTCGGGCCTTCATGCCGAGGACCGCTCTCAATCAGCGGCGGTCCATCCCTTGCGGTGACGGGTCCGGGTACTTGTCCCCTTCCTTGCCTTTCATATTACCTAACTATTATAGTGCGTATAGCCGGTACACCGCAAGCTACCATAGGATTGAAGCATCTTCATATACGCAAAGAGCGGATCTCTCCTAATCGGTGACCACCTCGTCAGCGTAGATGTCAAGCGACTGAAGGAACACTCCTTCATCAGTGCTTCCGTCTATGTGCGCACAGGCGGAGAACACCCCTATCCTTATCGGAAGGTCGGGATTAAGGTTATCGAAGAGCAGGTTCACGATATCATAGTCGGGCAATATGTACTCGCTCTCATATTCTCCAACCAGGCTTTCGTTCACCCTCACCTCTATGGTGCCGCCTGTGCGTTCGATGACTATGGTGTTCTCCCCTTCTTCCATGGTGGCTCCAATTACAAGGCCCGGCATAAGTTCAGTCACGAAAGGCTTCACATCTTCTATCTCTGAGTCGAAGACTGAAACCGCGGATTCGTATAGCATGTGTGGAAAGACGGTGTATGCCTCTATGCTGTCGGTAAGGTCGGTGTGGTTTCCGTAGAACTGCACAGCCTTGAAGAAGTTCGGGATTATCGCCTCCGACTGCTCCTTGAAGCCGATTCCGATGATGAACCCGTCTGAAGCTCCCTGGGGCACCGCTGCCTCGCCTAGGACAATGCTCACTTTCAGCACTGCCTTGAAGTTGCCAAGATATGCGTCCTTGGTGTAGACCCTTCCCCTTCTCAGGACCAGACCATGCTGGTGCTCCCACTTGTAGTAATTCGGCGCCATAGGTTCTGCGCTGTCAGTTCCCGGAGCTGAGGTGTCATCCTCCTCGATTACCACCTGGGCTTCATAGCCGTCCTCAGTGAAATCGATGCTCGCCACCTTCACAGGAGCGCAGCCTCCAGCGAGGGCCAATGCCATGACGGCGGCGCATGTTAGAAACAGCCTGAAATTCCTAGTCATTGCATCCACTCCCCTTCTAGTATTGATATCCCGCGAAAACGCCCAACAAGATCGAATACAGGAGGAAGGCGGGCACTGTGCCCGCAACAGCGGCAAGATATGCCCTCCTCCATTTCATTCCGAACCTCTTCCTGATGATGACCGCCGCCAGAAGCGAAGCGATAAGCGGTGCCGCAAGGGAGTTCATCCAGCCAGCCGCAGCGCTTCCTACAGCTGGAGCTGTCCATGCAATGAACTGCCATGTCACTAACGACAGCAGCTCCGAGGCCACCATCGCGGAAGCTCCGGCAATCACTGCCGTCCTCCAATCCGGTTTTATCGTGCTTCCGGACCTTGACGCGATAAGCATCAGGTCTGCAGCAAGAAGCGCCCCTGCCGTAAGGAAAAGCGCCGCTACTATGTCGAACATCGCTACCAGGTCCTTGCGCTGTCCTTGGGTCCGGAAGCGCGCACTTTAACTATGGTCAACCCTTGCTCGGACGATGATCCCGCATTGATGTTGAAGTGCATGTACACCCTGCCTGAAAGCTCAGCGGGAAGCTTGAACGGTCCCGATTTCCTGCCGTTCACCGACCAACCGAACTCGCCTTCCTTGCGCCATATCACGATTGAATTATTCCCGTCCGGCTTGAATCCGGGAAGCAGCTCACTTCCGGATGCGAAGGTCTGCTGCTTCACAACGTAGTTCACGCTGTAAGCCTCATATCGTCCACCGCTGTTGGACAGCTCAGTCCTAATCACCGCATTGGTGCCCAGCGGCGACATATAGATCTTCTCGCTCGACAGGCAGAAGCCAAGCTCGGGCAGCTCCTGCCCTGAAAGATCAGCTTTCATGTCCATCCTTACCTCGAAATCTCCGTCCAGCTCAAGCGGAATGCTGAAAGTGGCCCTGCCTAGGGCCATTCCTCCCTCAGTGAAGCTTAAATCCGAGAATGGGAAAAGGTGCCATCCTTCGAGGTTCTGCTGCCCGGCCTTGGAAAACTCCCTCACTGCAAGCTCCTGATAGCAGCCTCCCAGAAGAAGCGCCCCCATCAGCACAGCCGAAGCAAGTGCGATGCGCCTACTGTACATCAGAATCACCTCTGTTACATTGTAGCCTACTTTTACCCAACGGATTAAGCCGAGTGCCCATGTTTTGGAGAATGCCTTGCTTTCTTCTACGAAGGTCGATACCTTTATGTTCCATTTGATAGGAAAAATTGCACTCGGCATCGAAAAAACCTTCATTCACTATTCGGAGGTGGCGGATTGAGGATACTGTCTTTCGACGGCGGGGGTATACGGGGGCTTTTCTCGCTGCTCGTCCTAAAGCGGCTCGAAGCTCATAGGCCTGGGTTCATCTCCTCATGCGACTTCTTCGCCGGGACCTCGGTCGGAGGCATCATCGCACTTGCCCTTGCCGCAGGCCTCGATTTCGATGAGCTGATAGACATGTTCAGGACGCATTCCGGACAGATCTTTCCGAGACAGAACTTCGCGGGCAGAATCAGAAACAGCGCGCTGGCCGGCCCCCGCTACAGCAACGAGGGCCTTGTGAGAATGCTGAAGGCCAGGTTCGGGAGCATGAGGATGGCGGATATGAGGAAGTGGGCGCTTGCTGTCGCCTTCTGCCTGGACAGGAAGGGCGCAAATACGTCAGACAGGAGCTGGGGCCCCAAGTTCTTCCACAACCTTGACGCGAAGACAGGAGACATGGGGGCCCTGTGCTGGAAAGTCGCCCTCTATACAAGCGCTGCGCCGACCTACTTCCCTTCCGTTGACGGCTATATCGACGGGGGTGTCGCCGTTAACGACCCTTCCATGTGCGCGTTCTCCCTTGCCAGAAACGCACTTTGCACATTAGGCCGCCCTGATGAGGATGTAAGGCTTCTTTCTATAGGGACAATCAGGAATGCTCGCTACATAGAGAAGGATTCCTCCGGGTGGGGGCTTATCGAATGGTCGCCCTTCATCCTTCCCCTTCTCATGGACGCCCAGTCAGGAATAGCCGAGTATCAGTGCAGGACAGCCCTGGGAGGAAGATACATGAGGGTTAACAGCAGCTTCCCTGAAGGAAGCTCGGTAGGCCTTGACGACATCGAGTCATTGCCTCTTATCGAGCAGGCGTCAGAGGACCTTGACATTTCGGAAGCCCTTGCCTGGCTGGACGGCATATGGGCACGCTGAAGGCGGCATCTTGCGTATTGTGTTAAACTTAATTGTTAATACCTTTGATTTCCGGGGGGTTTGGCATGGCGGAGGACACCACCGGCAGGAAAGCTGCGAGGATCAAGATAGTCAAGGGCGGTCCATACATAGTTTATGGCCGATTGAGGCTTAGACGTCAGACGATCATAAGCAACGAGGAAGGCCAGGCGCTCAAGTGGCAGGATGGCGAGACCATCCCCACCCCTGATACTTACAGCCTTTGCAGGTGCGGAAGGAGCTCACGCGCTCCGTTTTGCGACGGTTCTCATTCCGAGGCGGGATTCCTCGGCGAAGAGACTGCAGGCAACGACCCGTATATAGAAGATGTCGAGCTCTTCGAGGGGCCAAACCTGATTTTAACGGACAAGCAGAAGCTCTGCGCTGGCGCGAGGTTCTGTGACAGCTATGGAGGCACATGGAAGCTCGCCATGAAGTCTAACGACCCCAGGGCGAGGGCGATAGCGATACAGCAGGCCGCCGACTGCCCCTCAGGAAGGCTCGTTGTCTATGACAGGGACACCTTCGAGCCTCTTGAACCTAAGTTAGAGAGGGAAATCTCCGTTATTGAGGACCCCGCTGCCGGCTGCTCGGGACCGCTCTGGGTGAAATGCGGCATACCGATAGAATCCTCCGACGGGACGGAATATGAGACTCGGAACAGAGTCACACTGTGCAGGTGCGGCAAGAGCTCGAACATGCCATTCTGCGATGGTTCGCACGTAGGGCACGGCTTCAGGGAGAAGGGCGGTAAATATGAGAACAAGAGGTAGGCTGCTAATCGCATTCATAGTTCTGGTCGTAGCAGCAGTATCCGTTTATCTGCTTGTGAACAGGGGACGCGAGGGCGACTCCGATGGCCTTAAGGTCGTCACCACGATTTTCCCGGTTTATGACTTCACTAGGGCCGTATGCGGTGATAAAGCCGAGGTCATAATGCTGCTGACACCGGGCCTGGAGGCTCATTCGTACGAGCCGAAGCCCAGCGACATTGCAACGCTTGCGGATTCCTCGCTGTTCGTTTATACATCAGCCGAGATGGAGCCATGGGCATTGGACCTCGTATCTTCATTGGGCACAGGCTCCAAGGCTTCTGTGCTGGAGGCCGGGTACGGCGTGCCGGTACTTCTGAAGGGGACAGAAGAGGAGGACGAGCATGCCAAGGGCGGCACTGCCAATGAAGATGAGCATGCCAATGACCCTCATATCTGGTTGGACTTCACCAACGCGCAATACATTGTAAGAAGGATTGCAGGCGCGATGGCTGGGCTTGACCCGGAAAACGCAGATTTCTACCTGGACAACGCGGAGGCTTACTGCCTCAGGCTGGAGGAGCTCGACACGAGGTTCTTCGAGGCCGTTAATGGGGCTTCGACCCGTACGATAGTGCACGGAGGCCACTATGCCTTCGGCTACATGTCAAACCGTTATGGGTTGCAATATACAGCTGTGCAGGGTTTCTCGCCCGATACTGAGCCGAGTCCCAGGCAGATGTCGGAGCTTGCGGAGCTTCTGAGGGGGGAAGCAACCGGCTATATCTTCTATGAGGAGCTTATCGAGCCCAGGGCAGCCAAGGCTATTGCGGAGGAGACCGGAGCTTCCATGCTGATGCTGCACGCAGGGCACAACATATCCAAGGAGGACTTCGAAGCAGGCGTGAGCTTCGTGGATATCATGGAGCGCACGCTCGAGAGTCTTAAGACAGGATTAGGCTATGGAGGATAAGTTGGCGAAGATCATCGACGTCAGGGACCTTTCCGCCGGTTACGGCCAGGGGGAGGTAATCAAGGGCATCACCTTCGATGTGGACGAAGGTGACTACATAGGGCTGGCAGGGCCTAACGGCGCCGGGAAATCGACTTTGGTCAAGGTCATCCTTGGCCTTGTGCCCCCCAGCTCGGGAAGCATAGAGCTTTTCGGCACCCCTTACGGCAGGTTCAGGCAATGGGGCCTCATCGGTTACCTGCCGCAGAGGACCAACACATTCAACCCTCTCTTCCCCGCATCGGTGCGCGAGGTTGTCTCCCTCGGCCTTCTGTCCGTGAAAGGTCTTCCGAAATCTATAACTCGCAAGGACATGGCACGAGTAGACGAAATCTCCGAGAGGCTGGGCATCTCGTCACTGGCCAGCAAGACCCTCTCCGAGCTCTCCGGAGGCCAGCAGCAGAAGGTATTCCTGGCAAGGGCCCTCGTTTCAAAGCCGAGGCTTCTAGTACTCGACGAGCCCAGCACGGCCCTGGACCCGCAGAGCAGGGCATCTTTCTACTCGCTGATACAGGAGATGAACCAGCTCGACGGCATAACGATAATCATGATCACCCACGACACCGGAAACATCGGGGAGCATGCGAAGAAGCTTCTATACCTGGATACTGAGCTCGTGTTCTACGGCAGCTTCGAGCAGTTCTGCTCGTCGGACAGGATGAACGAATACTTCGGCGGTTTCTACCAGCACATTATTTGCCACAGGCACAGGTGATATCATGGGTTTGGCTTTAGGTATGGCCTTCATGCAGAGGGCCCTTCTGGCAGGTTCGTTCATTGCGGCGCTATGCGCCCTTCTAGGGCTGTTCCTCGTCCTCAGGAAGATGTCCATGATAGGAGACGGTCTCTCCCATGTAAGCTTCGGGGCTATTGCCCTGGGCCTTCTGCTTGGGGTCTATCCTTTCTATGCGGCAATACCTATAGTCATGCTCGGATCTCTGGGCATACTCGCCATAACCGAAAGGACGAAGCTGTTCGGCGACGCCGCAATCGGCATAGTATCGGCAGTTGGCATATCCGCGGGAGTGATACTGGCAAGCGTCTCAGGCGGATTCAACGTCGATCTTATGAGCTACCTTTTCGGCAACATCCTAACCATAAGCAACAGCGAGCTCATCGTATCGGTGGCAATGTCGGTGGCAGTTTTTGCCGTCATATACTTCTTCTATTACGACCTCTTCTCGGCGACCTTCGACGAGGAGTATGCGAGCACTACAGGCATAGCAACCGGCCTGGTCAACAAGGTCCTGGTCATGATGACCGGAGCTGTTGTCGTCCTGTCGGTGAAGATGGTTGGCATCATGCTCGTCTCAGCCCTTTTGATCCTGCCCGCCGTCACGTCCCTGATGCTCGTAAGGGGCTTCAAGGCTGCCATGTACGTCTCTGTCGCGCTTTCAGTGTGCTCCGTAGTGCTTGGAATCACTGTCTCTTACATGCTAAACCTGCCTGCCGGGGCAACAATCGTGATGTTCAATGCCGCATTCTTCGGCCTTGCCGTGCTGGAAAGGCACCTGTCTAGAAAATGAAAAGGGCCTTGCGGCCCTATGACTATGGTCGGGGCGACAGGATTTGAACCTGCGACTTCATGGTCCCAAACCATGCGCTCTGCCAAACTGAGCTACGCCCCGCGATTTTTTATTATAACACAAGCTCCTTCAAGCATATACCCTGTTTCATCGACCGAAGAACGATTCCAGTGTTGGAAGCAGCGCCTCCAGCGCCCTGCGCCTGTGGCTTATGGCATCCTTCTCTGATGCGGATAACTCGGCGTACGTCCTGTCCTTGCCCTCAGGGACGAATATCGGGTCGTATCCGAAACCGTTATCCCCTCTCGGCGCATGGATTATGGCGCCTTCGCACCTGCCTTCTGCAACGCCAACAAGGCCTGTCGGCGCAGCCAGGGCAACCGCACTTACGAAACTTGCCGACCTCTTATCCTCCGGAACTGCCTCCATCATGCCTAGAAGCAGCATGTACCTGTCCCTGTCGTCCTTTGCCTCAGGGCCCCCGAATCTCGCTGAATGCACTCCAGGCCTTCCGTCCAGAGCATCTACTGCCAGGCCGCTGTCGTCTGCCAGTGATGGAAGGCCTGTCTGCCTGGAAACGGCGATGGCCTTAATTGCGGCATTTTCGGAGAAGGTCTTCCCGTCCTCCTCAGGCATTGCTATCCCCTCGAAATCATCTATTGTGAGGAGCTCGTAGCCTCCGCCAAGTATCCTCACAACCTCGGCGAGCTTACCTCTGTTGGCTGTAGCTATGACCATCTTATATGGCATTCTTGCCGATCCTCCCTGACAGGCCCTCGCCTAGCGCCTTACGCTGTTCCGCAATCACCCGCAGTATGCCCTTCCCGGCAAGCTTCGTGAGCGCCTGCGCCTCACGCTCTGAGAATGCCTCCCCTTCAGCCGTACCCTGAAGTTCGACTATCCCGCCCGAACCTGTCATTACCAGGTTCATATCTACATCCGCCCCGGAATCCTCGCTGTAGTCCAGGTCCATGAGAAGCTCGCCGCCGACAATGCCGACGCTTATCGCGCCTACCCAATCCTTCACAGGAAGCGCCCCTTCCTTCCACCTTGGGTCGTTTGCGATAGCGTCTACCAATGCCACGAAAGCACCGTTGATGGACGCTGTCCTCGTGCCTCCGTCCGCCTCTATGACATCGCAGTCGATCAGTATGCTCGTCTCTCCCAAGGCCTTCAAGTCGGTCACAGCCCTCAAAGACCTGCCGATCAGCCTTTGTATCTCATGCGTGCGGCCACCGGTCTTCAAGGTGGACCTCTCCCTGACCACGCGCTGCGCAGACGATCGCGGAAGCATCGAGTACTCCGCGGTCACCCATCCCTCGCCTGTCCCCTTGACGTGGGGAGGGACCTTATCCTCAATGGTGGCTGTGCACAGAACCCTGGTGCGACCTGCTTCGACAAGCACCGATCCCGGGCACGAGCTTATGAAATTCCTGGTAAATCCTATCTTCCTGATCTCAGCGGCCTTCCTGCCGCCGTCTCTTGTTATACCCATTAGATCATCCCCCGAAATCATGGATTTGTTATCACGCCCTGGTCAGGCTCCTTAGCCGGGGCTGCCACAGGCGGCATGCCGTCCTTAACCTCCGTCAGTGGCTTTTCCGGTACCCATGGCTCGTAGACCATGAGCCCCGGCCAGCCTGCGCTGCCTGTGCCGAACCTGTAGGACTGGGTGACTGAGAGCAGCGTTTCCTTATATGATGCCCATTTCTCCTGAGCTGTCCCTCCGAAGTATGAGGCGACTCCGTCGAATATCCCCTCCGCCGCCTTCTGCCTGAAGGCAGAGTCAGCGAGCATTATGGCATCCTGCCTGTTCGACAGGAAGCCTACCTCGACAAGGATGGCCGGGGACAGCGTGGCCGCCACCATATGGTAGTCCTTGCTGAAGATGCCCCTGCTTGTAAGCTTTATCCTGTCTACAAGCGACTTCTGAACCGACAATGCCAGCTCCCGGCTCAGCTCCTCCGTGTTGAAATAGTAGGTCTCTGTTCCGTTCGGACCTTCCGATATCACTGAGTTTGCATGGATACAAACGACTGCGTCCGGCAGAATAAGGTTTGCCATCGCGGACCTCTCCGTAAGCTCCACTCTGGAATCCGCCGACCTCGTCATAACAACTGTCGCCCCCTGAGCCTCAAGAAGGGACCTCAGCCTTAAGGCGATGTCCAGGTTGATTTCCTTCTCGATGAGTCCGTTTCCGATGGCTCCACCGTCTGTGCCGCCGTGCCCGGGATCAATCATAATAAGGCGGCCCTTCAGGCCGGACAGCCTGTCTGCGAGCGTGATTACCACAGTGCTGCCATCTTCCGCCAGAGACCATGTATGCCCCATGTAGCCCGTCAGGTCGAAAACCATGCGCGCGACCCCTATGGTGTTCTGAGCCGACCTTGCCTTGACTACGGTGCCGGAATCAGAAAGCTCCTCGGAGCGCTGCATGCCGTCTACGTGCCCTGGCAGGTCTATTACGAGCCTGTCCGGCTCCCTCAATCGGAATACCTCCGGCTGGATTTCCCCTGACGAGCTTATTATTATCTTAGTGCTGGTTTCCGACTTCTGCACCTCATATCCAAGGATGGACAGCCCGATGTCCAGCACTGCGGTGCCCAGGCCCTTGCCCTGCCTTAACACGGGGAAATACCCTTCCTCAAGCTGAAGCCTTCCGGCAAGTCCCTCTGGCGTGCTCTCCCAAGTAAGCTCTCCCTTGCCTGCAAGCTCATATGCCTTCTTGATATCCTTTCCCGTTCCGGTCACGCCGGGAATAAGCAGGAAGCTGTTTCCGTCCTGACCGCTTTCCAGGCGGGCTTCCGCCGTCTGACCAGCATACGTGAACGTTGCCCTGGTAACCCTTGTGTCCTCGATAAGCGTTACCCCTGTTACAGTTCCCCCGAATGACAAAGTCAGCATCTTTCCGTCTTCCGATGCCGTCGCTGACTTGATTCCAGATGGAAGCCCCGAAAGCATGAGATTCGAAGATCCATCCGCATCCTCCATAAGGGAGATGGATACCCCGTTTTCGGAGAGCCCTTCAAGCACGATAGGGACTACAGCCGCAACATTTGAGAGCGTTATTCTGGCTTTGCCCATCTCCGTCTGCTCAGGTGCCGTGAAGCCCTTTAATGGGGCAGCGAACTCAAGGCGTATTACAAGTGCACCCTCCATGCCGATTCTGATTGCAGTCATGGCATTCCTCAAAGGTATTGTCATAAGGACACCCTCGAAGGTGGGTTCGCCCGGCACCATCCCCATAGGATCCAGCTGGACGAGGCTTCCGAAGGTTCCTGATTCGACTATCCTATAGCCCCTTCCGGACACCTGAAGCGATTTGTCAGGTACGAAATCGGGCATGAAGACCTTGAGTCCCTCTTCCGAGGTTTCAAGAGACGAATAGGCGAAGCCGGCAGTCCCTCTTATCTCGTAACCAGCTGTGCCCAGCCCCTCCAAGTACTTGATCGAGTTTACCCTTGCCGGGTATGAGATCTTGATAAGCGTCGGATCGTCCTTGTCCTGGTAGACCTTCCCGCCGGCGCCCGCCTTCGTCAGCTCGAGGACTACACGGGCCACCCCCGGCTTGTTCATGGACGCCCTGATCCTCGTAGCCTCGGCTGCGGCCAGGTCCTTGCTCTGCTGAGGGTCGACTATGGTCTCCGAAAGGTCTATGACCAGCCTGTCAGGCGCCGATAGGACGAAGCTGTCCACCTTCGACGGAGCCCAAGTAAGCTGAACATAGTAGACAGAGGGGCCGTCGCCTGGGAGCTTGCCCATGCCGATGATCTGCGATCTGGGTATGCTGACCTGGGAGTTTCCGGTCTTCTCGTCGTATGTTAATCTGACACCGAAGGCAGTTATCCCCTTCACAGGAAAGCAGAGCTTGCCGCCGATTTCCGTTACCGGTGCCGGCAGGGCCGTCTGCCCCAGATAGACCGTGCCTTTTGCGACTTTCACAGATTTGCCTGCCCATCTGAGCACAGTGTAGATGCCGTCTTCGCTTATGCCGAGCCTTAGGGCCTTGGCTAAGACATCCACCGGTATGTAGGATTGCCCGCCTTCAATGGGCAGCTGATAGGAGGCAGTTGCGCCGAAACCGGTCACATCCATCCTGGCCTGTGCCTCTGCTGACGCCTGCAATGAGAGGGCAAAAATCAGCAGGATGGCAGAAAAGCCTGCCATCAGCATGAAACGTGATCCGCGCTCATACATAGTTTTTTGCATCAACTATTATTTTATACTTTTGTATGCTGCGTTGAACATACCGCAAAGCAAAGCGGCGCCGCTACGGCGCCGCCGAATATGCTTCTTGCCCTCTGCTCAGGCGTTTTCCCTGAGCACCCTTCCGAGCCTTTCCATTCCGGAACGTATCTGATCCATGGTGGCATTAGTGAAGTTGAGCCTCATTTTGTCCGTGCCCTTCTCGGGCTCTATGAAAAACGGGCTTCCGGGGATGTATGCCACCTTGGCCTCAGTTATCGCCTTCTTAAGCAGCTCCTCGGTGTTCATTCCGGAAGGCAGAACCGCCCAAATGAAGAGTCCGCCTTCCGGCGTGCTCCTCCATGTCCCCTCGGGGAAGCCCTCGTCTATAAGGTGCATCATCTCGTCGCGCTTTGGTTTGTATTCGGCCACTATGTCCTTGATATGCTCGTGGAACCTGCCGCTGGCCATGAACTCGTAGACTGCCCTTTGCGCCAGGTTGTTGCTGCAGACATCCGTGGTCTGCTTCCCTACAACCATTTTCCTCATTATGTCTTCCCTGGCGATAGCATACCCGAGCCTTATCCCTGGCGATACAGTCTTGGAGAAGCTGCTTGCGTATACCGCGACGCCCCATCTATCAAAGGACGTGATCGAAGGAAGGCGCCTGCCCTCGAACCTTACAAGCGAGTAGGGATCGTCCTCCAGCAGGGGAACTCCGGCCTTCCCGCAGATTTCCATGATGGACTTCCTGCGCCCCTCCGATGTGGTAATCCCGGTCGGGTTCTGGAAGTTGGGTATGACATAGACGAGCTTCGGCGAGTTCTCCCTGATCTTGCTTTCCAGGTCTTCGGGGATCATACCGTCATTATCCGTCTCAACCCCGATTATCCTCGCCTCATACATCTTGAAGGCGTTAAGGGCTGCAAGGAATGTGGGATTCTCCACCAGCACAGCGTCGCCCTTGTCAATCAGGGATTTTGCCATAAGGTCAATTACCTGCTGAGCTCCGGTCGTCAAAAGGACGCTATCCTTCGTCGCAGTTATGCCAAGGTTTGATGCTTCCTTTGCAATAATCTCCCTTAGTGGGCCGAACCCCTCCGTGGTGCCGTACTGGAGGATCTCCCTGCCATATTTGGAAAGGAGCTCTTCATTGATGAGCTTCATATCATCTACCGGGAAGGAATTCGGCGAGGGGAAACCCCCTCCGAACGAAATGATGTCGCTTCCTTGCGTCAGCTTGAGAATCTCCCTGATGATGCTTGCGGAGACATTTGCGGTCCTTGCGGAGAATAGTGCCGGGTCCAACAGTACCACTCCTCTCGTTTCCGCATACAGTATGCAATTCAATTATACAGTGCTGCATCAAGGGAAGGTGTTCTTTCTGGGTATTAAAAAAGGACCTGCCATGAAGCAGGTCCTTCATCCCTATTTGGCTCCGAATTTCTCCTTGGTTATCCTTATGCCCTCGTTCAGGGCTTTGATATTGTCCTCCACCGATGCCTTCGGAACCCTCATCCTCACCGCCTCCTCCAGCTTATCCGGGCTTACGAGGCTGAAGAGCTCGTTTAGTACTCCGATTGCGACTATGTTTGCGGAGATGGTCTTGCCGGTCACTTCCTTGGAGATGCGGGTGATGGGAAGCTTGTAGCAGTGCTTGGAATCCGGCGCGTTGGGGACAAGGTCCTCATCTACGACAAGCTTCGCCCCGGGTTTCAGGTTGCAGCCGTACTTGTCGCATGCAATGGGTGTCATTGCGAGTACTATGTCGGGGAAGGACACCTTGGGATAATCAACCTCGGTGTCGCTCAGAATGACTTCCGCCTTCGCGGCGCCGCCTCTTGCCTCAGGACCGTAGCTCTGAGTCTGAACCGCCTCGAGTCCGTCTCTCATGGCTGCCTCGGCCAGGATTATTCCGCCGGTAATAAGACCCTGCCCGCCCGAACCTGACAGTCTCAGTTCCTTCCTCACGGCTTCACACCTCCTGCAAGCTTCTTGGCCAGCGCCTCATACCTGTCAAGGTAGGTGGGCTCGCTCTTCTTGACGAACTCGCCTATTAGTATCTTGCCCGCCACCTGCTCGGGTGGAAGCTTTACCGCGGCAGTGTTGAGGACCGTGTTGGCCTTGAAGGCGTTCAGCATCTCGACCGGTCCGCCCATCTTGTTGCGCCTGCCGTAGTAGGTCGGGCACTGGGTCATCACTTCCACGAAATTGAAACCATCGTGGGTCAGCGCATACTCGATATAGGTTGAGATGTTCCTGGGGTGGGCTGCTGTCGCCCTGGCCACGTAGTTCGCCCCGCATGCCTCGACCAGCTTGCACAGGTCGAAGTTCCTCTCCAGGTTTCCGTACGGGGAGGTAGTCGCCAGCATGTCCGTAGGCGTCATTGGTGAGTACTGGCCGTTTGTCATCCCGTAGATGTTGTTGTTCATGCAGATGAGGGTTATATCCATGTTGCGCCTTGCCGCATGGATCAGATGGTTTCCGCCTATCGCGGAAGCGTCCCCGTCTCCGGACACCACTATGACCTTAAGCTTGGGGTTGGCGAGCTTGATTCCGGTTGCGAACGCCAAGGCCCTGCCGTGGGTGGTGTGAAGGGTGTTGAAATCGAGGTAACCGGGAAGGCGCGATGCGCAGCCGATGCCCGATACGACGCAGATGTCGTCCTTGTTGACCTCAAGCTTGGCAAGAGTCCTCAGAAGAGCGTTCATCAGCGTGCCGTGGCCACAGCCCGGGCACCATATGTGAGGCAGCTTCTCCCCTCTGATCAGATCCCATACTTCAGTCGCCATTACCAGGCCACCTCCTTGGCCAGAGTATCGAGTATCTCCTCCGGGGTAAGCGGGTCGCCGTCAACCCTGTTGTAGCGGACGACTTTGCACCTTCCCATGGCGGCCCTCTCGACTTCGAGTACCAGCTGGCCCATGTTCATCTCGGGCACTATGACCTTCTTCACCCTGCCGCATATCTCCCCGACTTCCTCGGACGGGAATGGCCATATGGTCTTAAGCTGCAGGCTTCCGACCTTGATTCCCTTCTCCCTGGCAAGCGTGACCGCCCTTCTGGCAGACCTTGCGGTAGAACCGCATGAGATGATCGCGTACTCCGCGTCATCCATCTGGTCGTAACGAAGGAAGGTGATGTCCTTCCTGGCGGCATCGACCTTCCTGTGTATGCGCTTGATCTTGTTCTCCACCTCGGCTGGCTTGGATGTCGGGAATCCCGATGCGTCGTGGTAGAGCCCTGTCACATGGAACCTGTAGCCATCACCGAACGCCGCGAGGGGAGGAACGTCCCCCATGCTCGAGTCATAAGGCAGGTATTTGTCGAGCCCCTTCTTGGGCTTCGGCCTATTCTCCACCATGGCATCAACCTGCTCCTGGGTGGGTATCTGTATCTTCTCCCTCATGTGCCCGATTATCTCATCCAGAAGAAGTATCACCGGCTGCCTTAGCGTTTCGGATATGTTCACCGCCTTGATCGTCATGTCGAAGATTTCAGGCACGGTTGACGGGTACAGGGCGACTGCCGGAATGTCTCCGTGAGAGCCGAACTTGGCCTGCATCATGTCGCCCTGCGCCGTGTTCGTGGGAAGGCCCGTGGAGGGGCCTGTCCTCTGGACGTTGACGATCACGCAAGGAATCTCGGTGAATGCCGCAAAGCCGATATTCTCCTGCTTAAGCGAGAAGCCCGGCCCTGATGTGGCGGTCATGGACTTCTGTCCCGCCAGCGATGCGCCGACTATCGCCGCCATGGAGGCTATCTCGTCTTCCATCTGGATGAACATGCCGCCCAGCTTGGGCAGCATCTCGGACATCTGCTCCGCGATTTCAGTGGAGGGCGTGATGGGGTAGCCAGCGAAGAATCTAACGCCGGCCATAGCGGCAGCAAGGGCGCAGGCCTCGTTGCCCTGCATAAGCCTAAGCCTTTCGTTCATCAGATCGCCTCCTTCTTCGCCTTGCGCAAGGCGACCACCTTGACTGCAAGGTCGGGACAGAAGATCTCGCAGGTCTGGCACTTGATGCAATCGTCTGGCCTTGCGACGAAGGCTTTGCCCCACTCGTCTCCCTCAAGCACCTTCTTGGGGCACATGGCTATGCATATTCCGCAAGCCTTGCACCACTTCTGATTAATCTCGACAGGAAGCTCACCTGTCTTGTCTGGGCTCATTGGCTTTACCTCCCTAGAGTTATGTTAAACGAATATCGTCTGCTCGCGCCGGGCTCCAACCGAGACCAGCATGATCCGGGCGCCGATTCTCTCCTCCATGAACCTGAGGTAGTCCTTCGCCTCCTTGGGCAGCTGCTCCCAGGCCCTAAGGCCGGTGGTATCTTTCTGCCATCCCGGCATCGATACATACACTGGCTCCGCCCTGGACATAAGGTAGGCAGCAGGGACAGTCTCGGACCTGAACTTCGTGCCGTCCGGTTTTGTTATATCGTATGCCACGCAGACCTTGATCTCCTTGAAAGTATCCAGAACATCCAGCTTGGTGACCGCTATTGCATTGAAACCCGAGAGCTCTGCGGCATACCTGAGAGCCACGAGGTCCAGCCAACCGCAGCGCCTGGGCCTTCCGGTTGTCACCCCGTACTCGCCGCCGATGTCCCTGAATGCCTTGCCGGTCTCATCAGACAGCTCGGTCGGCATAGGTCCTTCGCCCACTGAGGTCGAGTATGCCTTCACCACTCCTATTACCTCATCTATCCTTGACGGGGGTATGCCTGCTCCCGAGCAAGCGCCTCCTGCTATCGGATTCGACGAAGTGACATAAGGGTAGGTCCCCCAGTCCAGGTCGCGCATCGCACCCAGCTGCCCTTCGAGTATCATCTCCCAGTTCTCGTCAAGCGCCCTCTTCACCATTGGGAAGCTGTCAGCTATATGCGGGATTATCTGCCTGCAGGCAGGCTCCAGGTCCTTCATCATGGCGTCGAAATCTATCTCCGGCTCCGAATATATGTGCTTCAGCATCAGGTTAGCCCTGTCAAGGTTGGTCCTGACGCGCCTTACGAAGTGCGCCCAGTCAATCATCTCGCCGGCCTGGATTCCCCACCTTGCCGATTTGTCGGAGTATGCCGGGCCTATGCCCCTTAACGTAGTGCCGATCTTTTCCTTGCCGGAAAGGGCAGCGCGGTACTTCTCCTCCGCCCTGTCAAGCGCAAGGTGGTACGGCAGCACAAGATGAGCCCTGTCGGATATTATGAGCCTTTCGAGCGGCACGTTCGCCGACCTGACCTGCTCCATCTCCTTAAGCAATGAAATCGGGTTAACCACCGTACCGGTTCCGATCAAGCTATATGCCCCCGGGTTGAATATCCCGGAAGGGATCAGATGCATGCCGAACTTCCCGAAATCGTTTATCACCGTATGGCCGGCATTGTCGCCGCCCTGGTAACGTATGACCAGCTTAGCCTTCCCGGCCAGGTAATCCACCACTTTGCCCTTGCCTTCGTCGCCCCACTGGGCACCAAGAACCACCCAAACAGACATCGGAGCACCTCCGCTACATGGCTGCCTTTCCGATTGGCTGGCAACCAAGGATTATTATACCATTAGGGGGCCGACTTTGCCCCATTGTTCACATTCTCGGCCATTAGGGGACCAGTATCCTGAGCGCCTCAGGAATGGCTTCGAACTCCATTGGAAGCGTCCCGGGGAGCTCCCCATCCATCTCCGCATACAGCGGAAGCCTAGATTCGAGCTTCATCTGCTTTCCCCTGAACTGCCTTATCTTCGGGTTCGCCAGATGTCCTCCCCTGTATATCTTAGGTATCTCCCTTAGGACCTCGAAGACGTTCAGGTCGCCGATTACAACACAGTCAAGAAGCCCGTCGAAGGGATCCGCATTGGGAGTGAACATGATGCCTCCGCCGCAGTATCTCCCGTTTCCCATGGTCGCCATGACAGCCTTCCCGTTGAATGCCTCCTTGCCGTCCACAGTCAGCCTCAGGTCCTTGTTCCTGTAAGCAAGAAGGGTCTTAATCCCGGCAAGAAGGTAACCTGCCTTGCCGCCGAGTATTTTGAACGACTCCGCGTTCTGTATAGTCTCGCTGGGAAGGCCGGCGTTAGAGGCGTTTAGGAATGCGCGGGTCTCCCTTGCGGCGTAAGGCCCTGTGAAGGTCACCTTGACCAGGTCGACATACTTGTATTTCTGCGCCTTTATGACCAGGGCTGTGGCCCTCCAGTCGTCCCTTGGCATGGCAATCGACCTGGGGAAATCGCACCCGCTGCCGCTGGTGACCACGCCCATCGCAGTCATCGGATTGACTATCCTTCCGTTGTCGGTGATGCCGTTCATCACCTCATGGTAGGTGCCGTCGCCTCCGGCCGCGATCACCAGCCCTATGCCCTCATCTCTTGCCTGCTGGGCCAGCTCCACTGCATGGCCAGGCCTCTGGGTCACCTGTACGTCGAAGTCAATGCCCTGCTCCTGTAAAGCCCTGGTGAACTGCGGGAAAGTGTGGCCGCTCTTCCCTCTGCCGGCCTTCATGTTCACGATGATCCTCACCCTGCTCATTCCTGCACCTCCGCCGGGCGTATGCCTGCCGCGCAGTCGTACAGCGCGCCCTGCCCGCCCATGTCAGCCAAATAACCCCTCGTCAGGTTGTTGATCCCACCGCCTCTGCCCATCCACCTTCCGTGGTGCGCATACAGGAGGTCTTCCCTCATCAGCGGATCGAACCTCAGCGAGAATACCATAGAACCCTGTCTCGTGAAAACCGATACTTCCTGGCCTTCGGATAGCCCTTTCGCTCCGGCTGCAGCAGGGTGCATGAACACCTCCGGCAGATGAGCGGAATCCGTCCTTGCGATATTGTCGTACTGCGAGTGCAGCCTGTCCCTGTGGGCGCCCGTCAGCAGATAAAACGGCATCTTCCCATCCGGCAGCTCCTTAGGCTCGACATATCGCGGGGATTCCGGTACGCCTATGCGCATCCTGCCGCTTTCGGTGCTGAACCTTCCGCCCTCCCAGGAGACTTCCGGTGCGGGAAACCTCACCCAGCATTCCTCAAGGAAACGGCCAAAGCCTATCCCGTAAGCGCTCATCGGCTGGAGCGCATACTCCGCCCATTCCAGCGCGGTTCTTCCGAACCCTCCCCCGAGGTCCATCCTTTCAGCCAGCGCTGAGATGATATCCAAATCGGTTCTCGCCTCGCCGAGAGGTTCTACCACCCTTCTGGCCAGGGCTACGTAATTGTGGAAGTATGAGTAGTAGATCTCATCCTCCTCGAGGAAGGTGGCTGCGGGAAGCACCAGGTCCGCCTCCTTTGCGGTGTCCGTCATGAAGTGCTCTGCTGTCATCTTGAAGGGTATCCTGTCAAACTGCGCCTTGAGCCTTCCGCTGTCTGCCGCCTGCAGGAGCGGATTGCACCTTGCGGTGAATGCCGCAAGCACAGGACCATCCGATAGGTTCTCCAGGTCTTCTGCAAGAGTCCCCTTCCATACGATGCGAACATCATCCCGCTCTTCAAATCCCCCCAGCTTGTTGAGCTTCCTGCTTGCCCGGTTCGCGTAATTGACGCCCCCGCCTCTTACGCCGATGTGACCTGCAGCCGCTCCTAGGGCGTTGACCGCCCTTACTGCGTTGCCCCCGCCTGCATGCCTCTGCATGCCGAGGCCAAGCCATACGGACGCCGGCCGCGTGTGGGCATATTCGCAGGCAAGCGAAGCAATCTCCGAAGGCTCGAGCCCGGTAACCTTCGCCGTCTTCTCCAGGCTCCAGCTCAGCGCCTCTTCTATGAACCTCTCCGACCCTTCGCATTTATCGGCCAGAAAGCGCACGTCATGCCAGCCGTTCCTAATGATCTCCCCAGCCATCCCCAGCGCGAGCGCCCCGTCGCTTCCCGGTTTCGGAAGGACCAGCCTGTCGGCAAGAGGCGCCGACTCGGACGGCATGGGGTTTATCAAGATGACCCTTGCGCCGCTCTGCTTGGCCCTCCTGATCAGAGGGACCATGTGGATGTTAGTCACCATGGGGTTTCTGCCCCAGAGGATTATCAACCTGCTGTTTGGTATGTCCGATGGGTCGTGCTGCCCCACCTCACCGCAGTCCGAGGCCAAGGCAGAAAGCCCCGCAGCGCTGCAGAGAGATCCGGAAGCCACCGTCGCTCCCCCGAAGAAGTGCCAGAACCTCGTATCCAGCGACTTGAGATACCCCATCGAGCCGGCATCGGTGTATGTCAGCACCGAGCGGGCCCCGCCCTTGAGCTTCGCCTCCATGAGCTTGCCCGCGGCGATGTCCAGCGCCTCATCCCAACCGATCCTTCGGAAGGTCGAACCCTCCCTTACCATGGGGTGAAGCAACCTTTGGGACGAGTACTGCTTCTCAAGGAAACGGAAAACCTTGCCGCAAAGGAAGCCTGATGTAACCTGGTGGTCAGGTGCCCCTGCCACGCTTATGACCCTTCCTTCATCCACTTCAGCGACCACACCGCATGCATCGAAGCAATCGTGCGGGCAGCAGGTCCTCACCTTCATGTAGGTATGCCGTCCCTCCTGAGATGAACGGATATGTTCAGCCTGAGCGCCCTGCCTACCGCCCTGCCGAGATCATCCGCCCCCTCGAGCTCAAGCAGGAAGTACGCGCAGTTGTCCACCGCCATCCCGCGTGCAGCCCTCTTGACAGGCATGCCCATAACCATCATCGATGCCGCCCTGATGAAACCGCCGTGTGTTACGGCTATCACCCTTTCTCCCGGGTGATTCTCCATAAGCATCCTCAAAGCGGGGCCTACCGCCTCATCCCAGTACTGCCTGTGGTTCTCCCCTCCAGGGTATGCTACCTCCATCCAATCCTCATCCAGCCTTCCGAAGAAGTCCGGGTGCAGTCTCCTTGCGTCCTCGTAGCTCAAACCTGACAGGCGGCCGCAGTCGAGCTCGCGAAGGAATGGCGATTGAACTACGGAAAGGCCGGTTGCTGCGGAAATAGGTTCCGCAGTCTGAAGGGCCCTTGTAAGCGGGCTTGAATAGAGGGCATCGAAAGGGTGCCTCTTATGCTCGCAGGCTATCTCGTAGGCAACAGATGATGCCTGAAGCCTGCCCCTGTCGTTTATGGGCCTGTCGTCCAGGCACTGCCAGCGCCTTTGCTCATTCCAGTCAGTGGCTGCATGCCTGACCAGATATACCGCTGTGGTTCGGTTAGTCATCTCAGGCCGGCCTCCTTGGTATAGACATCCTCGGTGCACATCTCCTGCGCTGAGAGAAGGAGGTTGAACTCAAGGAGCCTTCCCTTGAACGGGCCCTCCCTTTCTGAGGCGGGAGCTTCGACAGTCGTGAAACCGCAGTTGTCCAGCCTCTGATTGAGAAACGGCCTCTCATCCCTGAAGCCCATGCAGTTTAGCACCGCCGTCCTTATGAATCCTCCGTGAGTCACGGCGAGGACCGTCCCGCCCCTGTGCATCGATGCAAGCCTCTTAAGCGCCGGAAGGACATTCTCCCTCTCATAGTCTGCATGGCTCTGCCCCTCCGGATACCTCCTTGTCCACCATCCTTCGGCGAACCGGTCCATCTCGACGGGATACCTTAGCCTCGCCTCGTCCACCGAGAGGCCTGAGACCAGGCCGCAGTCTATTTCCATGAGCAAGGGCATCCTCAAGGCCTCGGTGCCCAGCGCCTCCGCCACGATGTCTGCAGTCTGGCTTGCCCTAGAAAGCGGGCTGGTATATATGGCATCGAAGGTCCTGGCGAACGATCCTGCGGCGAGCGCTCTTGCAGCGTCTTCAGCCTGCCTCATGCCCGTTGCGTCCAGCTTCGCGTCAAGCCTGCCCTGGAATATGCCCTTGTGGTTGTGCTCGGTCTGCCCATGCCTCATAAGGACTATCACTGTCTCTGCAGCCTTTGCGCCTCCGCTCATCTTCCATCCTCCGCTTCAGTCCTGGTCGGCATGATTGAAAGCACGGATGACTGCCCGGCAGCGAATATCAAACGGGCGACCTCCTTTACTTGTTCAAGGCCGGTCCTTTCAAGAAGCGACGGCCTTTCCATCAGGTCGAAACCTCTGAAGCGGTCCACGAGGAACTCGTACGCGATGAACTCCTCCGAGTCGAACGACTTAAGCTGGGCGCCTATGAGCCTTCTTCTTGAAAGCTCGAAGGCTTCCCCGTCGATTCTGCCGCAGGCTGCCTCGCCAACTGCCGCCATGACCAACTCCTTCAGCTCATCTGGCCTGTTCGTGGCCGCCACAACGTTCACATAGCCGTATTCCTGGGAGTAGTGCTCGTCATAAGACAAGTTGTCGTCTATGATCCCTGAAGTGTATAGCGAGTCGTTCAAAGCCGAGCTGGGGCCGAAAAGCGTTTCCGCAAGCACCGATGCCGCCATGCGCCTCGCCGCTGCATCCTTGCCGAAGAACGCGGGGTCATCCTTGAAGCCGAACCACATTATCGGCCTTGCGACATCCATGTCAAGCCTTCCTTCGGCCCTTCCCACCTGAATCTGCTCAGGTTTCAGCTTAACCTCAACCTTCTGTCCTGGCTTTCCCCCCACCTTGGATTCAAGTATCGCGGCGACGTCGAAGACGTCATCCGCATTCAGGTCTCCCACCACGAGAAGCGTCATGTTGTCGGACGAATAGAAGGCATCATGCGCAGCGTACAGCACCTCCGGAGTTATCTCCCCGATGCTTTCCGAAGTGCCGGCAGGATCGATGGCTATGGGGTGGTCCTTGTACATCAGGGCAAGAAGCGTCCTGTAGCCCATCCAGTCAGGGTCGTCCCTGGTCATCATGATCTCCTGCCTTATGATGTCCCTTTCGCTCTCCACCCCCAAATCCGAGAAGACGGGCTTGTAGACGAGCTCGAACAGCAGGCCCAGGCATTCGTAGAAATTCTCGTTCGTGCAGTATAGGTAGCCGGTGATGTCGCTCGATGTGAATGCATTCGAGCTTGCGCCCAGCTCGGAGAACCTCTCCTCCATGTTGCCCTTCTCCTGCTCGAACAGCTTGTGTTCCAGGAAGTGGGCGGTCCCGGGAGGAAGCTCGTACTCCTCCCTGTCAGTGCCGAACCTGAAGTCAGTGACCTCGGAGCCGAACCTGGTGGCAAGCACAGCATACTTCCTTATGAAGCCGGGCTTTCTTATCACGGCGACCTCCAGGCCTGACGGCAGAACCTTCGTGTCGGCCTTCTCCATCGGCCTTATCCCCTTATGCATCAAGCCCTGCCCCCCTTTCAGCGCCGCTTGGCATAAGCTTGAAGATCGTATCGGGCTTCCAAGCGGATGCGGCCTCAGCCACTTCGCCTGCGGTGCATCCCATTATCCGCTGACAGGCCTCCTCAATGCTGAGGCGCTTGCCGTTTACGATTCCCGTCATCTCGCGCGAATAGATCGATGGCGGGCTGTCGGCTGCCATCCTGATGCCGGTCACGAGGCTCTTCTTAGCGTCGGATATCTCCTTTTCGGTTATGTCGCCTGCCGCAATGGCACGCTGCTGCCCGAGCATCAGCTCCGCAGCCCTACCCGCCTTGGATCTCTCCACGCCTGCGAAGGCGAAGACTAGGCCCTTGGTCGGTTCAAGCTTCGATCCCACGCTGTATGCCAGGCCCTCCTTCTCCCTTATGTTCATGAAGAGCTTGGACTGCGGGAACTGCCCGAAGATATGGTTGGCGAGCGCATGCTGGGCATAGTCGTCGTCCGCCCAGCGTGAGACCCCCCTCCAGCCGATTACGATCTTCGCCTGCATTGTGTCTGCGGTCTCGATGACCTCCATCGGGGCATCAGGCGCGGCAAACACGGTCGCGGCAGGGCCGGGATTCGCTGAGGAGGTCAAGGATCCGCCGAATGCGCCTGATATGACATCAAGGGCCTCCAGGGTCTCGAAGTCGCCTACGGCGAAGATGTCAGCCTGCAGGTTGGGCATCACGTTGGACCACCATGATGTAAGAGGCTCTGCTCCGATTCTTCTCAGCAGTTCCTCGTCGCCGTAGGCGTGCACGCTGTAGGGTTCATCCTTGCACATGTTCGCCACGCAGCGGTATTCGGCCCACGCATCCTTGTCGTCCTTAATCGAAGCGATGTCGTTGATAATCCCAGCCCTCTCCTGGGCGATGAAGTCTTGCCTTAGAAGGCCCCCTCTGTCCAAAGGAGGCCTGAACATCACATCAGACAGGAGCTTGGCAAGGTGCACGACAGGCTCCCTGCCCTCGCAACTTATGTCGGGCATGCTTGCTGTAAACGTCACAAGGCCCCTTTCTCCCCTTCTTGAGAAATTGGAGCTCAATGATGCCCCGTAGAGCATGTCCAGCCTCTTGTTCAGCTCGATGGTCTCCGGAAGCTCGGAAGTTCCCCTTGTGAGAACCGACGGCAGTAGGTTGAAGAATGTGGCTGTCTCGTCGTTTAGGGGGCAGTGCAGGTAAATCTGGAGGTAAGAGGTCCTGAACTTCCTTGTCGGCCACAGGTGCACGGACAAGCCGTCTCTTACCTTGAAATCCTCGAACAGGTGCATATGGCAAAACCTCCGTGCGCTCTTATACCGGATGCACTACAATTCTATCATAATGGACTCTAAGGTTCAGCCTTACGACAGGAGGGTCAAGATGGAAGAAAACAAGGGTTGCGGCTGCTCATGCGGCTGCTGCGCAGATGAAGATGCAGCCACGAAGGCAATATTGGTTGAGTATCTCTACTTGGACCTAGATGAATGCGGAAGGTGCTCTGACACCTTCCTTGCGCTGAACGAAGCTGTAAAGGAGGCATGCCTTGTGCTGGAGGCATCCGGAATTACCGTAAGCCTTGCTTCCACCAAGGTGGAAAGCGAAGCTCAGGCGATTGGGCTCAGGTTCTCTGCGTCACCCACAATCAGGATGAACGGCAGGGATATCTGCGAAGCGGTCGAAGAGACCTGCTGTGAGGATTGCAGCAGCTTGTGCGGCCAGGATGTCACCTGCAGGGTATGGAATTTCAGGGGGCGCACGTATAGCTCTGCACCAAAGGCCCTCATAGTGGACGCTCTGCTGCGCGCCGCCTATTCGCCAGAGCCTGCTGCTGACAAGGAGACTGAGTTCATACTGCCGGACAACTTAAGTAGGTTCTTCGCAGGAAAAAGATAGCCCCTAAAGTGATTCTGAGGGGCTGCCTTTTTTCGGGCTGCCCCTCATTCTCTTCTACTTGCCCCTTTGTGTGTACTCTGTGTGCAGCAGCTCGTGGGACCTGTGCCCCAGGGGCTCTTCAAGGTAGTCCCTGTACAGCTCGTTTACTGCAGGATTCTCGTGGGACTTTCTCAGAGGTAGGCCTTTGTCCGCAGCATAAGTGCCGGCTATCCTCATGAGCCTTCTGTCCAGGTCCGTCCCGATCGGTTGCCCTCCGCCTCCGATGCATCCTCCGGGGCATGCCATTATCTCTATGAAGTGCCACGGGGCGCTTCCTGATGCCACCAGATCCATCACCTTTCTGGCGTTCTCAAGGGTGTGAGCCACGGCAAACTTCAGCTCGACTCCGGAAAGCGCAGCATAGGGTCCGTCCAGTTGCTCGGGAAGCTTAACTGAAAGCTCCTTTATGCCCTGCATGCCCCGTGCCTCAAGGAACTCCGGAACCGTCTCGATCACCTGGCCCGTCAGAAACTCATAGACAGTCCTCAAAGCTGCCTCCATGACGCCTCCTGTGGCACCGAATATCACGCCGGCTCCTGTCGAAATCCCGAAGGGCGCATCATATTCCTCAGGTTCGATGGCCTTCAGATCAAGGCCTGCCAGGCGTATCATCCTTGCGATCTCCCTGGTGGTGAGGACGGCGTCGACGTCCTTGTAGCCCGAGCTTGCCATCTCCGGCCTTTCGCACTCGAACTTCTTCGCGGTGCAGGGCATGGCAGAGACGCTGAATATGCTTGCGGGGTCGATTTCGGCCTTCTTCGCATAGAACGTCTTGGCGAGGGCCCCGAACATCTGCTGGGGCGATTTGCAGGTGGAAAGATGCCCCAGATGCTCCGGGTAGCTATGCTCGCAGAATTTGATCCAGCCGGGGCTGCAGGAAGTCACCATTGGAAGCAGACCGCCGTCCAGCGCCCTTCTTATGAGCTCAGTCCCCTCCTCGATAATCGTAAGGTCTGCGGTGAAGTCCGTGTCGAACACCTTGTCGAAGCCGATCCTTCTTAATGCCGCGACCATCTTGCCGGTAACAAGCGATCCGGGCTCCATGCCGAACTCCTCGCCGAGCGCGACCCTTACGGCAGGAGCCGTCTGTATGACGACATGCTTCTTGGGGTCGTTGATTGCCCTCAGGACTTCGCCAGTGGAATCCCTTTCGCTCAGCGCCCCTGTCGGGCAGACGAGTATGCACTGCCCGCACATGGCGCAGGAAGTGGAGCCCATCGGAAGCTCGAACTCGGGCGCTACAACCGTGTCGAATCCCCGACCCTGCGTATTGACTATGCCGATTCCCTGCACTTTCGCGCAGACTGCGACGCATCTTCTGCAGAGCACGCATTTATCAGGGTCTCTTACAAGGGAGAAGGTCGACCTGTCTGTCTCGTGATGCGACTTCTCCCCCTCATACCTGATCTCCCTTATGCCCATGTCCTGTGCCAGCTGCTGCAGCTCGCAGCCCCCGCTTCTTACGCACTTGAGGCAGTCGAATGGATGATTCGAGATGATAAGCTCAAGGACGGTCCTCCTTGCCTCCCTGGCAAGCTGTGTGTTCGTCCTTACTGTCATTCCTTCGGAGACCTTCGTGGTGCAGCTGGTCGCAAGGCCTCTTGCCCCCTCGATCTCCACCAGGCAAACCCTGCATGCCCCGATCTCATTAATTCCCTTAAGGTAGCAGAGCGAGGGGATCTTGATTCCAGCCTGCCTTGCCGCCTCTATTACGGTTGTGCCCTCGGGCACAGCAACTTTCCTGCCGTCGATGCTAAGGTTTATCATGCTTCAGGCCTCCTTCCCTATTCCTTGACGTCGCACTGGAAGCATCTGGCAGCCTCACGTATCGCGTCATCAAGGGTAAATCCCAGCTCGACCTCACTGAAGCACTGGGCTCTCTCATAGGCCGGAAGCTCCGGCATGACAACCCTGGGCGTGGGGTCTTCGTTCACTTCCCCTATAAGCTTCCTATCGACCGGTGCGTCCGCTTTCAGATGCCAGCTTCCTCCAAGCCTGCGGTCGATGGCTTTGGCTGCGTTTCTGCCGGAGCCTATTGCGCCGACGACGGTCCAGGGCCCGGTGGAGCAGTCTCCCCCCGCGTAAAGCCCGTCGATGTTAGTCTCCCCTGTCTCAGGGTCCGAAAGCACGATTCCGGATGAAGTCATGGAAAGCTCCGGAAGGCCCTCCGCGAAGCTTCTGTCCGTACTCTGTCCAATGGCGGCGAACACGTTGTCGACATGAAGCACGAACGACTCACCCGTGGACTTGGGCCTCCTCCTGCCGGACTTGTCGAACTCCCCAAGCTTCATCTGCTCGCAGGTCAGGGCGAGCTTTCCGCCAGCTTCGGCAATCGAGGCGGGAGCTGACAGGAAGTGGAACTTCACGCCCTCTTCCATCGCGGCTGCTATCTCGGACTTCTCTGCTGGCATGTCGGCCATCAGCCTTCTGTATACTATGTGAACCTCGGAAGCGCCGCTTCTTAATGCAGTCCGAGCTGCGTCTATCGCTGAATTACCGCCACCGATCACAGCGACCCTCCTGCCGATTCTGACCTTCTTTCCGAGGGCGACGTCCTTCAGGAAGCCTATCGCGGACACGACACCAGGCACATCCTCACCTTCTATGCCTAGCTTCTGCTCTATATGGGCGCCTACTGCGACATAAACGGCGTCGCACGTCTCGATGAGAGTCTTCAGGGATATGTCTGTGCCGACCTTCATGCCAAGCTCAAGCTTCACGCCCAGGTCCGTTATGGACTTGATCTCGTGCCTTAGCACATCCTTGGGGAGCCTGTAGGCCGGTATCCCCACCGCCATCATGCCACCGGCAACAGGAAGCGACTCATATATGGTCACGCTGTGGCCGGAAAGCGCCAGATAGTAGGCAGCAGTAAGGCCCGCCGGCCCGCTTCCGACTATCGCGACCTTTTTTCCGGTCTTTGCAATCGGTGGAACAGGCCTTGGATTCGCCATGTCATAGTCAGCCGCGAAGCGCTTCAGGGCCCTTATGGCAAGGGGTTCGTCGGTGTCGCGCCTTCTGCAGTGGACCTCGCACGGATGGTCGCATACCCTTCCGCAGACGGCAGGCAGGGGGTTCGTCCTCTTTATCATCTCTACTGCATCTGCGAACCTGCGCTCTTTCATGAGCGCTATGTACCTGGGCACGTCCACATCCGCAGGGCAGCTGTTCTTGCATGGGGCTTCGAACAGGGCGGCGCAGACGGAAGCCTCGCAGCGGCTGTTCTCTATGTGATCCACGTACTCGTGCCTGAAGTGCCTTATCGTCGATTCTACAGGGTTTGGAGCTGTCTGGCCGAGGCCGCAAAGGGATGTGGCCTTGATCATGTTTCCAAGCTCGAGCAGGAGCTCGATGTCCCCCTCGCGCCCCTTGCCCTTCGTTATCCTGTCGACTATCTCCAGCATCCTCTTGGTCCCTATCCTGCACGGCGAGCACTTTCCGCAGGATTCGTCCTGAATGAATGAAAGGAAGAACTTGGCAAGGTCCACCATGCAGGTGTCCTCGTCCATCACTATCAATCCGCCGGAGCCCATTATTGTGCCCAGTTCCTTCAAGGTCTCGTAGTCGACTGGCGTGTTCAGATACTGCGACGGTATGCACCCTCCGGAGGGTCCTCCGGTCTGCGCGGCCTTGAATCTCCTGTCGTCCGGTATCCCGCCGCCGATATCGTAGATGATATCTCCGAGAGGGGTGCCCATCGGTATCTCCACAAGCCCGGTGTTCCTGATCTTTCCGGCAAGTGCGAATACCTTGGTGCCCTTGCTCTTCTCGGTCCCGATGGAGGCGAACCACTCCCATCCTTTGAGTATTATCGGGGCGATGTTCGCGTAAGTCTCCACGTTATTCAGCACCGTAGGCTTGTCCCACAGGCCCTTCTGCGCCGGAAACGGCGGCCTGGGCTTGGGTTCTCCCCTTCGTCCTTCGACGGAGGCAAGAAGCGCGGTCTCCTCGCCGCAAACGAAAGCCCCTGCGCCGACTCTTATCTCAAGGTCGAAGTCGAATCCGCTGCCGAGCACATCCTTCCCCAGAAGTCCGGACTTTCTTGCCTCATCGATGGCTATGCCGAGGTTCCTTACAGCAAGCGGGTACTCCGCCCTTACATATACATATCCGTGTTTCGCTCCTACGGCGTAGGCCGCGATCGCCATACCTTCGATCACAGAATGGGGGTCTCCTTCAAGCACGCTCCTGTCCATGAATGCGCCCGGGTCACCCTCGTCGGCATTGCATACAACGTACTTGGCGTCTCCCTCAGCTTTGTACGTGAACTCCCATTTCAGCCCGGTTAGGAAGCCTGCCCCGCCCCTTCCTCTTAGGCCCGACTTCTTAACGTTCTCTATGACCTCCGACTGCTTGAGGCCCGCAAGGCACCTCTTGAGCGCCGAGTAGCCGTCCCTTGCGATGTAGTCGTCTATGCTCAAAGGGTCGATGAACCCGCAGTTTCTTAATACGATCCTGGTCTGCCTGCTGAAGAATGGTATATCCGCGATTGTCGGTTGTACCGTATCCTCTTTAAGGTCTCTAACCATCAGCCTTTCGACCGGCCTTGCTCCAAGCAGGTGACCGTAGACGATCTCATAGCAGTCCTCCGGCTTCACCTTCTGATAGAAAAAGCCCCCCGGCTGGACCATCACCGAAGGTCCAAGTCCACAGGGGCCCATGCATCCTGTAAGGGTCAGCTTCACTGCGCCGCCGAGGCCTGAATTCGCTATCTCAGTGTCCAGCCTTTCCTTCACTTCCTGGCAACCCGATGACAGACAGCCTGCGCCGCCGCAGACAAGTACCTCGTACTTATAGCCCGACATATGCGTACCTCCAATATTTGCAGCTAGTTGTACTTTTCGAGAAGCGGTTTGATCTTGTCGGCCTTGAGCCTTCCGTGTGTCTGACCGTCGATGCTTATCACAGGTCCCAGACCGCATGCCCCCATGCACCTGACGACATTCAGGCTGAATTTCCCGTCCTTTGACGTCTCCCCGGCCTTTACGCCCAACTCGCTCTGGATTTCCCCAAGAACGGAGTCGGCTCCCCTGACATAGCAGGCAGTCCCCAGGCAGACGCATACGTCATGCTCACCTTTGGGCTGTGTGCTAAACAGCGTGTAGAAGGAGACTACGCTGAAGACGTCGGCAACAGGGATGCCTAGGCCTTCCGCCACCTTCTTCTGCACATCCATCGGCAGGTAACCGATGAGCTCCTGCGCCTCGTGCAGGCACTGTATGAGAGATCCTCTCTTCTGGCTGTGCTTAGCTACGATCGAGCCAAGGACCTCCCATTGCTCCTTTGTGATCTTCTCCTTGCATTTGCATTCCTCGCAGGCCATTTTCCTTACCTCCATATCTCGCGCCGCCACTTAGGTGCCGTTATCTCAGCTCGGATATAATAGTGCCATTTTTCACTTTTTCAAAGCGTATTATATCAGCGATTGCTAAAACAATCACAAATAATGAACATTGTTCTTATATTAGTGCAAAATATCCCAATGTATTACAAGGAGTACAATCGCCCAGCATGGAGTGAAGAACAAGAGAAGGGGCATTAAAACCGCCCCTTCTCGGAGTAAACGCTGTTAAGCTTATGCTTTCTGGAGAGCCACGGCGATCTTCGCCCCGACGGTTGCATTCGACTCGATGAGCGCGGCATTAGCCTTCAATGACATGCCCTCGCTGTGCTTGTGGATGTGATCCAGAAGAAACGGGGTTACCTCTGCCTTGCTTATGCCCTTCTTCCCCGCCTCTTCCATCGCCTCTCTCGTGATGCGTTCGAAAGATACGGTATCCATCTCGGCATCCTGGGGAACGGGATTCGTTACCAGTATTCCTCCCGACACAAGCGCCCAGCGCAACTTCGCAAAGCTGGCGACCTCATCAGGCCCGGAGGCATTGAAATCTACTTTATAATGGCTTTTGCGCAGATAGAACAGCGGCATGGTATCTGTCATGTAACCGACTATCGGAACTGAGAGCGTCTCCAGGTACTCGACCGTCTTTCCCACATCCAGGACGCTTTTTGGACCGGAACAGACGACTACTATGTCGTTTGCCGCCAGCGCAGGAAGGTCCGCAGATACGTCGAAAGTCTCCTCCGCCCCCCTGTGAACCCCGCCTATCCCTCCCGTGGCGAACACGCTGATGCCTGCCGCCCTTGCTATGGCTATGGTCGCGGCGACAGTGCAGCCTGCTGTTTTCCTGTTTATCATCACAGCAGGAATGTCCTTAAGCGAAGCCTTCACCGACCCCGTGTCAAGGGCAACATGCTCCAGCTCCTCCTCCTCAAGTCCTACGTGGATCACCCCGTCTATGAGTCCGATGGTCGCAGGTACCGCTCCTGCTGCCCTCACCGACTGCTCGACACGGTGCGCAACCTCAAGGTTAAACGGCCTCGGAAGGCCGTGGCTCAGTATTGTGGTCTCCAATGCACATATGGGCTGGCCCTCCTGCAAGGCCTGGGCCACCTCTGTGGATAGTATGGTATTGCGGCTGAAAAGCTTCAAGTCCATAGGGTACCTCCCTCTGTCGGCTGCGCCGTCTCCTTAAATCAAGTATTATTAAAGCATATCGACAGGATTATGGGCGATGTTTATTCAATTTGGCGCGAATCGACGGAGGTTGCCATGTTCAGCAGGTATGTGGACATAAGCGCAGAGGTGAAAGACGGTATGGGAGTATGGCCCGGAGATCCAGAGGTAAGCATCTCTCCGGCTGCTGAGATCTCCACTCACGGCTACAGGGTAACTCAGATCAAGATGGGTTCCCATACTGGCACGCATATGGATTTCCCTGGACATATCCTCAAAGGGGCGGCAAAACGGTGCGACTTCTCGTCGATGGTGGGCCCTTGCGAGATTGTATCGGCCCATAAACTGCTGTCTCTGCTTGCCGACGAATCATTTCGCCCTGTAAGGCTGATCATCAAGGGGCGTGTGCCACCCGCCTTCGATTTTGCCTCGCTGATCGGGCGCGGCCTCAAGCTAGCAGGCACCGAGGCTCAGAGCATGGACGAGGGCGGAAGCCTCTTATGCCATCAGATGCTGCTTGGCGCAGGAGCTGTGATACTAGAGGGCCTGAACCTTGAAGGGGTCGGGGAAGGGCAATCTTTCCTGATCGCCCTTCCCCTGAAAGTCGATGCCGAGGACGGTTCCCCGGCAAGGGCTATTTTGGCTTATTAGCCTGCTTGATTCCGGTGTTGCCGGAGATCCTGGGGTTTCTCGCGGGCCTTGCCGTGCTTCTAGCACCCTGCCTTACGGGCTTCTTCCTCACAGAAAAACCGAACCTTCCCAGCTTCTTGCCAAGTGCGTAATAATGGCCGTGCGCGTAGGCGAATAGGCCTGCCTTCTCCAGTGCGAACCTGTCCTTCTCGTTTACAAGCGCCTGATCCACCTGGACTGCAACCACATCTGCCATGAACATCACATGCGAGCCAAGGTTCACCTTTTGGCGCACCTTGCATTCTATGCTTACCGGGCATTCGGCTATGACGGGCGCTTTCACCTTGAGCGACTTGCCCGGGGTAAGCCCTGTCTTCGCCCACTTATCCTCGTTCCTGCCAGAAACGCAGCCGCAGTAGTCTGTCGCCTTCGCCTGCGCCAGCGAGGGTATGTTCACGGTGAACTCCCCTGTCTCTTCAATGAGGGCGTATGAATGCCTGTCCGGACGGACCGATATCGACAGCATCGGAGGGTCCGAGTTTATCGTCCCAACCCACGAAAGGGTGATGATGTTCGCCTTCGCATCAGCTCCGGTCCCCATGCATGTTACCATGACCGCAGGTAGCGGCCAGAGCATCGTCCCCGGCTTCCAGCTTGCCTTATTCATATGTTAACCTCCGCAATAACTAATGTATGTTATATTCTACTCTAGCGGCGGCATCTTCGCATTGCCTGCATCAGGCTGCCGCATATCCATCCTTTTGAGGTTGCCGATGAGAAGAAGAGCCTTCCTCCTGCTTATTATCGCCGCCCTGTGCGCGCTGGCACAAGGGAGCTTACCCTTATCTGCCGCATCGCAGCAGCTAAGGGTGGGAATCGTCGGAAAGGTGGCCGCGTTCGACGGCACAAGGAGGCCTACATCGGCAGATGACCTGCTGCTTTCCATGGTATGCGATTCGCTATACAGGTATTCAGCAGCAGACGGCAGAATCTCGCCTTTGATCGCCTCCGGTTGGCCGTCGTTCGACCAGAAATCGGGGACTGTCAAAGTGCCTTTATCCAGTTCGCTTGACCCGGACGGCAATGGCACGGTCAGGATAGATACCATAATGCCCGGCCTTGCTGCCAGGATTCCTGCAGATTCGAACATCAGGATCTCATTCAGCGAACCTGAATCGTCAATTACCTTCTTTATGAAGGACGACCCGAGCGCATTCTGGAACATTTTCGCCTTTGCGCCTTTATGGGCGGCAGGCCCTGGAGGCACGGTCGAAGGAGCTGGTGCTCCGCCATACTCCATAAGCAATGCAGAAGAGGGCTCATGCACGCTTTCTCCCAGGCTTCCCGGGTATGCTGAGGTCATCGTGACAGGCTTTCAAGACGAGGCTGCGATGCTGTCCTCATACTCTGAGGGCAAGCTTGACTACGTTAAGACGGGCCTTCCGAAACCGGCTGCCTCCATAAGGGGAGTAAGCTGGCAGTCGGATGCCCCTGCCGTTATTGCCCTGTTTCTTAACCAGAAATCCGCGCTTCTCTCTGACATCAAAGCCAGGTCTTCAGTCCTGGCAAGCCTGGACGTATCCTATTTGGTGCTTAGGACGCTGCAGGGAAATGCATCTGTCGCCCAAGGGATGTATTTCCCCCAGGTCCCGCCTTCATCATCCCAGGCTCAGCCAGACTCGCTGTCTGGCAAGAAGATTAACCTTCTGGTGGCAAGCACGGAGCGGTCCTCGCTTGAGATGCTGTCCGCACTAATGGTCGAATCCTGGCTGGAAAGAAAGGGCGCATCAGTAAGCATAACCCTGCCCAAGACAGCCGCTGAACTGGCATCAGCAAGGAAGGCTCAGGCATATGATGCAATGGTGGCCGCAGTATGGCTGCAGCCAGCATTCAGGAGCCTTGTTCGCGATGGAACCATCGGCACATCCGGTTCTTCGCCTGCGGGCTTTGCCACCAACGGGGATGTGAGGGTCTGGGTTGACGAGATCGTTTATCCAGCGTCCTTTGCTTCGATGAGTTCGTCTGCTAAGGAGCTCGAGGCTTATCTCATATCGAGCATTCTTGCCATACCACTTATAAGGCCGGTCGTCTCGGAAATATACAGGCCTGAAGCTCTAGGATCTCCCAAGGCTTCCCCGGGAAGGCCGCTTCTTGCATCTTTAAGGGATTTATCAGGTATTATCCTGCCGTAGCCATGAACCTGCTAGAAATCAAACAGGCTTGGCAGCTGCTGCTGCTTCCTCCTGGCTCGTTTCTTGCCCTCAGACTCAGGAGCCTTGTCCGTTTCATCAACCTTGTCGGGTTCCATCACCTCATGCCGGAAAGATGGCTCCTCTGAGGGCTCCTTCTGCTGCGCGACCTCTTCTTCAGGCATGCTCTCTGCAGGTTCCAAAGCCACTGGGGTTACTGCCACCTCTTGCCGCTTCTCCTCCGTGACTTCAACTGCTGGGGTTTCTTCCTCACGGGCAGCCTTCTCATGCTTTCTGACAGCCCTCTTCTCTCCTTTGGGTCTTACCTTGGGCTGAACGGCAATGCTTTCCTCCGTTAACGGTGGCTGCTGCTCCAGCTTGTCAAGCCTCTCCATGATCCGCTTGATCTTCGCTGTGTCCTTCAGCTGCTCGGAAGCTCTTCGGATCATTTCCATTACAAGCGAACCGTCATCGTGGCTCAGGCCGTAGTAAACCCACTGCCCACGCCTTTCAGACTCCAGAAGGCCTGCGTTTCTCAATATGGAAAGATACCTCGAGACCGTTGGTTGAGGTGTCTTCATCGCCTCCTGCAGATGGCTTACGCATACCGCTCCCCTGATGGAAAGCACTGACAGTATTGTCATCCTAGGTTCGTCAGCCATTGCCCTTAATGCCCGGACAAGGTTCTTCATTAGGCACCTCGTTATCTATCTATATATTCATATATTATTATACATTCTCCTCTTGATTCCTTCTTGCCCAATAAAAAACCGGAGGCTGCCGCCTCCGGTTATTCAATAGAGTTATCCATATATACGGATAATAGTATATATACCACTTAAGCCAATGGTTATAATATCGTCTCGAATATGGAGAAGCGAGAGTCCGTCTTGGCCTTGCCCGCCTTCACTGTAGTCTTGCCCCCGAGCACTGGCGCATACTCGCCGTCGGGCACGTCGATTGCCGCCTCCTGCCTGCCCCTTCCTATGTTGAAGATACCGTAAAGCCTCCTGTTGGCAAGTTCATGGTATGCCACAATGCAATCCTCGTCATTGTCCTCAGCTACCTCGAAGAATCTGGATTCGGTGAGATATGGCAGCTTCTTCATGGCCGCAAGCATCCTTATGAGCTCCACATGCGCCGCATCGGTCTTAGACCAGTCAACAGGCTCCTTCTCGAACAGGCTCGGCCTATGGTCAGTTAAAGTCTCATCTCCCATGTAGATGAGCGCCGCACCTTTGTTGAAGAAGGTGAAGGCCGTCCATGCTTCCAGCACCCCTCTGTCCTTGAAAAGAGCTGCCGGCCTTTCGAAGTCGTGGTTTCCTATGAACCTGAGCTTCACGAAGTTTTCGGGATATATCGCCTCTTGGAATCTAAGCGCCTGCTTGTAAGCCCTCAGGCTTCCTTTGCGGTAGGCGTAGTCATGGAACCTGTCGTGGATGTCGTATTCATAGCAGATGTCGAAGGCCTCATAAAGCTCGCTATCACTGTGGGCCCTGAAACCCTGCCGCCTAAGCTGCCTTATGAAGTCCGCGTGAACCGATTCAGCAAGCCATATGGCGCCCGGCTTCACTTCTGATACTGCCTTCCTGGCCTTCAGCCAGAAGCCCTTCGGCACGAGGGAAGCGACGTCGCATCTGAAACCGTCGAATCCGAACTTCGCCCAGAAGACAAGGTTGTCGATCAGCTCTGTTTCAAGGTCCGTACCGCCCTTCTCATAGTCGAGGTCGATTATGTCCCACCAGTCCCCGACCTTGTTGCCGGGTTTTCCATCCTTGTCGTAGAACCACTCAGGATGCCTTCTGAACAGCTCCGAATCCGGCGACGTATGGTTGTAGACCACGTCCATGAGAACTCTAATCCCCAGCGAACGGGCTTTGTCCAGAAGTTTCTTCAACTGCTGCTCAGTCCCATACGCCGGGTCTATCGCCCTGTAGTCTCTTATTGCATAGGGTGATCCGTAAGTACCCTTCCTGTTCTTAACCCCTATAGGATGAATAGGTAGCAGGTGCACGATGTCCGATCCAAGGGACTTGATTCTGGGAAGGTCCGCAGTCACAGCGTCGAACGTTCCCTCCTCCGAATAGTCCCTCACGAATATCTGGTAGATCAGCGCGCCTTTGAGCTCAGAGCTAGTATCGGCTGCCATGTTCTCCTCCTGCAAGAGCCTTTCGGCTGGATAAATATAGGATACAGCGCCATGATGTAATAATAAAGCCCGCATGCCTTGACAGAAAAGGCGCCCCCCTGTTCAGGAAGGCGCCAGTGCGCTGTTAGTATCTGGAGCTCAGTTGCCGGGAACATAAACCACGCCGGCATACCTGTCGCTGAGGATCTTAAGGAACCCAACGTCAGATGTCAGTCCCTTAAGAACTTCCTTGAGATCATTCATCTTCTTGGAGTATGCGTCAGTCCCCTTCTCGTCGTACGCCCTAGAGACGAAGATGTTCACGAAGCCGTCCGTCACGGAGCTGTCCTCCCTGCCTATAACCAGTTTGAAAAGCGACTTCGCCGGATCCGGGTCATATGCAACTGCGACTGAGACAACAATAGCCGAATACCTTGTGCGGAAGCCCGCCTTCAATCCCGGCTGGTCCAGGGCTATGATATCGTCTGCCTTAAGCGAGCCGCTATCGATGTATGACTTGAAGTTGTCAGCTGTGACGTCAGCGCCGAATGTCGGCTTCAACGCTATGTAGCCTTCCTTCGCAAGAAGCCTCAACGCCCTCTGGAGATTGGATTTGTCGTTGGGAATTCCGACGCGTCCTCCCCCTGTGACGTCCTTAGGAGACGAGTTTGCACCATACAGGCCCATCTTGAACGATGCCACCGGCCAGAGAACGGACAGCTTGGGCAGGTTCGCAGAGTCGGTCTTCAGGTAGGGCTCATGCTGGAAGAAGTTAGCGTCGGTCTTGCCCTGCACCGTATCAGTGTTGATATTCAGCCCGAACGATGTATATACCCTCACTTCCACATCGTAGCCCTTCTTCTGAAGCGCCGGCACTATGAATTCGTTAGTAAGGCTCTCCTGTATGCCTACCACGGTCCCCAGTATTATCTGTTCCTTGGCTTCGGCGAAAGATGCTATCAGCAGCACGGCCAGTATAGCCAGCAATATTACGTTCCTTCTCATTTCCTGCACCTCTTTCATCTCGATTTGTCGGCCCGCCTCGAAAGCGCGGTGCCGGCTGACTGGATAAGCGTGATTATGGCTGCGAGGACGATTATCCCCGATACAATGAACTCACCGTCGTTGTCTATGGTGGCTCTTACCACGGCCCTGGATGCCACCGTCCTTATGGCTATTGTCTCCGACATGACCGTTGTGCCGAGTATCGTGATGGCAAGCGTGGTGATGCCGAGGATTAGACCTGGCCTCGCTTCCTTCAGCATCACCTTCCTGACAAGCTGCCCTGTGCGCGCGCCGCTTGCAAGGGCGGCTTCGATCAAACCCTTGTCTACATCCTTCAGGGCTGATTCGACAAGCCTTGCGCAAAGCGGCGTGGCCGCTACCGCCCACATCATGACTGCTTCCACAAGCAATGCAAGGTCAGTCGGCCGGTATATCGAGTACCTGAAGTAGAGAAGCGATGACAGCAGGATCACCAGTATTATCGTGGGGATGGACCTGATCGTGTTGATCACGAAGGACAAAGCCCCGTAAGTCCTGCCGGCAGCCAGCGGATAGCCGGGCGAAGTAAGCACCAGGTAAACGCCCAAAGGTATGCCGCCGAGGCATGCAATAAGGGTTGATCCCAGAGTAATCGCCATGGTGTTTAGAAGCGGTTCTCCGAAGAGCACCTTGAAGGACGAAATGAGCTCCGCCCAGGAGTATATCATCATGCCGTGGTACCTCCGAACCCTTCAAGGAAGCCCTTGATTATTGACTGGGGGTTCGCGAAGACCTCGGCGACCGCCCCTTGTTCGACTATGTCGCCGCCGTCTAGCACCGCCACGTCGTCGCATGCGTACCTTACTACCGCCATGTCGTGTGTGACTATGACTATAGTGACTTCCATATCCCTGTTTATGCGTTTAAGGAGGTCCAATATGGATTTGGCAGTTCTCGGATCAAGCGCCGAGGTCGCCTCGTCGCACAGCAGTATATCCGGATGCAGGGCCAGCGCGCGCGCTATGGCCACTCGCTGCTTCTGCCCGCCGGATAGCCTTGCGGGAAATGATTCGGCATAATCGGAGAGCCCTACAAGCTCCAACAGCTCTGCCACCCTCGCTTTTATGTAGTCCCTGGAGTAGCCGGTGATCCTGAGCGGAAATGCCACATTCTCGCTGACACTCGCGTTCTTCATCAGGTTGAAGTTCTGGAATATCATGCCGATGTGCCGCCTGAGGTTAATAAGGTCTCCGTTGTGCTGTGTCGTGACGTCCTGCCCGTCGACAAGCACAGAACCCGATGTTACCCTCTCAAGCTGGTTGATGAGCCTTATAAGCGTGGATTTGCCCGCTCCTGACAGCCCAACGATGCCGAAGACCCTTCCCCTTCCTATTGAAAGGTTAAGGGATTTCAGCACCTCGTTTTCGACCCCCCCTTTCTGTGGGAAGGTCTTAGTTACCCCTATGAACTGGATTATCGCCTCATGTCCCGTCAAGTGCATCACCATCCGTGCAACAATATACGGCCGGCATGGCATCCTGGCTTACGGCACGCATAGCCTAAAAGAAGGCCTGCGCCTAAAGCGTAGATCCCGGCTTTGCACTGATGCCCCCTTGCCGGCCCCGGCGCGTCAATCGACGCGCTTCTTGACGAGGGACATCAGCCGCGCATACACATTCGGTTCTGAAGCGATATGGATGCCATGGAGGAAAAGGCCCTTGAAACGGACGCTTGTCCGGGCCTTGCTGAAGCGGTTTCGTTTGTCTGCGCTGATGTCGTAATCTCTCCCGCCTCCATGACGATAATAGGTTAATTATAAACATAAGGGGCATTCTTGTGAAGCCCCTTATGCAACAATATGCAATTTCCAGCTTAATCCCTCTTAAGAGGGATGTATATGAACCTGTCCAGATTATCGGGCTTCTTCATGGAGCCCCTGTCGGCCTCCGATGCATAGCCGATAGCCCGCTCGAAGCGGTTGGCCCATGCATCCGTGTTGTCGGCGAAGTGCAGAAGCTGCGCTTCCATTACAACAGGCCTTACTGGAGAGCCCCACTCAAGCTCGCCGTGGTGGGCGAGGACCAGGTGCAGAAGGAGCCTCTTCTCCATCGGGTCCCATTCACCTGTCCCGAAGATCCCTTTGTCCTTTTCGAGGTTGGTCACTGCCTCCTCTATCATCGAGCAGCCCGCGGCAATATGGTCAAGGAATATCCCGTCCAGCGACATCTCCGGCTTCGTCCCGTTTAGCGCGCTTTCATAGCTTCTGAGCTTGCCGATGTCGTGAAGAAGTGCGCCGGTTATTATCAGATCCCTGTCTATGTGGCTGTAGTTGGATGCCAGGAAGTCGCACAGCTTGGCCACGTTCACGGAATGCTCCAGGAGCCCTCCTTTGTATGCGTGGTGCTGTCCGACGGCGGCAGGCCATACGGAAAACTGCGCCCCTGTCCCGCCCGAATCCGTCAGGAAGTGCTCCATGAGCCTTCGATAGCGGGGGTTCTTCACGCTTGCTATCAGCCCGTTCATATCGGATATTAGATCTGCCGCGCTCCTGTCCGAGCTCGTCACGAAGTCGTTTTCGTCATAGCTGTCAGGGAGAACCGGCGAAACCAGCCTGTTTCTCTTTATGTCCGAAAGCCTTGCTGCCGCGAACTGCAGGACTCTTCCGTCGAAGACTTCGACCCTTACTCCATTCAGGCGGACTTTCTCGCCCTTGACTGCTAAAAATCCAAGCTCCTCGTCGTTTTCTCTCCAGTCCCAAACTTTCATGGGAAGGCTTCCGGTCTTGTCGCCGAGCTTCAGGTCAAGGTAATTCTTGATGATCCTTGCATCCACCACCTGGTAGATTCCAGTCACTATGTCGTTCTCCCTAAGGCTGTTGGCAAACTTCCTGTCTTCCTTGATAGGCATCTATACCTCCGGCTATACCCTACCCTGCAGGCTTCTGAATATGTTGAGGATGTCTTTGAAGCCAGAGCCGGCTGCGGCAACAGGGCCGCCCTCCTGGACTGACAGCACAAGCTCCCCGAAAAGGTCTGTCACGAATCTTACTGCCTTGCCGCTTCCGTTGACTTTGGCGAACAGGTCGTAGTATGGAACGGCCATAGGGGCGACCTCGATTTTCACGTCGTCGTCTTCCCTCCAGGCCTTCCCTATCATCTTCAGCGTCCTCTGCTCCACTGCCCAACTGGCTACGTCCCTGGGAGTGATGTGGGTAATGCCGGTGATCTTCACGTCAGACAGCTTCTTCCTGCAGCCCATGGCCGCGTTTGCGATCAGAAGGATCTTCATGGCAGTGTCGATTCCCATTACGTCTCTTGTGGGGTCCGGTTCGGCATAACCGTGCGCCCTCGCCATAGAAAGTGCCTCCTCATAGGATACGCCGTCCTCGCTCATAAGCGTAAGCACGTAGTTTGTGGTGGCGTTGAGTATGCCCTCTATAGAAAGCACCTTAGATCCGGCAAGCGAGATCTTGGCGATGTCTATGGCGGGAAGACCGGCAGCGGTAGCGCCGGAATACCTGATCTTCACTCCGAATTTCTTCGCCATGTCTGTCAGCTCGTCGAAGGCGACAACAAGGGGCGACTTCTCCATGCTCGCGATGTGCCAGCCTCTTGATATCGCGGACTTCATGACCGAAAGCGAAGGCTCTCCTGTATGGAAGTCGGAGGACGCCGCTGCGACAAGCACCCTGACGCAGTCCTTGCTGGATACCTCGGGAAGCGACCCGTCTATCCGGTTCTTCTGGTCGTATGGCACGAACAGAGGGTGCTCGGCCAGGTTCTCCTCCCTTATCGCCATGCCTGTCAGCACGTCTATGTCCAGGCCTGTCGGATCTGAGATGAAGCCCCTTGAGGAGGAGACCGCCACGAACTGCGCCTCGATGCCGTGCCAACTGAGGATGTCCTGCTCTTTCGACCTAACAAGCTTCACGAACTGCCTGCCGACCTTTCCGAAACCCAGAAGCGAAATCATCAGTTTCATTAGGACACCCCCAAAGATTAATCACACCTAAAGATTATAACCTATTGCGCGCCTACTTTACTGAAGCTCCATAATGCGAGCAGGAAGAAAACCGCTGAGAATGGGAAGAGCGGGTACATGCTCCCCACGATGTCCCTGATGATGCCGAACAGCGGCGGGGAGATGATCATGGCCATGGCAGAGAAGAAGTAGTAGAGGCCGGTATAGGCTCCGGTCTTAGACGATGTCGTCATCTCTACCACCATCGGGAAGGAATGTATGTTGATGAGCGCCCAGCCTATGCCGGCTGCCACGAGAAGGGCCATGACCGCTGGGCCGACCTGGTTTGCTCCAGTGAGGCTCAAGATGGTCATTACGGTCATCACGCAGGTCAGCCAGATTATGCCCGCGGTGATTATCGCCTTCTTGCCGAAGCGGCTGCCCAGAAAGCCCGAAGGAATTGCAAACAGGAGGAACGATACGTTTCCAAGCCCAAGGTAGAGTGCCGCGGTGGACTCCTTGATGTTCCAGACGTTCTTTGCGTAGAGCGTGAAGAACGTGTCCAGGGCGTTCCATCCCATGAACCAGAACATGATTGCAAGGAGCAGGAACAGCAGGCTGCGCTTCTCAGGCGCGAACGCCTCCTTCAGCGCCTCGAATATGCTTACGGGCTTCTCGTCGCCCTGCCTGCCCTCTGCGACCTCCGGCTCCTTCATGAACGCTTTAAGTATCACGAGCACAAGAAGCATCACGATTCCTGCCATGGCGAATGGGACAGCCGGATGCACATCGTACAGCTTCGAACCGACGAAGTAGGCGATCAGCCCGCCAAGCCCACCCATGAGGTTGATGACTCCGTTTGCCTTGGACCTCTGGGCTACCGGCGTTATGTCAGGCATCAGTGCGACCGTGGGGGCCCGGAATACCGCCATCGATATGTTCATCACAAGTATGGAGCCTATCATTAGTGCCAGGTTCGACTTGACGACAGGTATCAGGGCCACTGCGATGGCCGCTATCGGCATTCCTATCAGAAGGTATGGCATCCTCCTTCCGAAGCTGTTCCAAGTCGAATCCGACCTTGCGGAGAAGTAGGGCTGAAGAGTGATGCTCGCGATGTTGTCGAAAGTCATGATGAAGCCGATTGCCAGCCCCTTGAAGGTCATGGCGGGAAGGGCGTTGTCCAGGAATATCGGCACGAAGGCGTTGTACACGGCCCATGAGAGAGATATCGACATGAAGCCCAGACCCAGAAGGAACAGCCTGCCGTAATTGATCTTCATCCTCGCACCCCGCTTTACAATTATGTTACCTGATCTTTCCCTCTATTATGCTAAGGGCCAGCGCCGGGTGATTGGTGATTATCCCGTCCACCCCTATTCTAATCGCCCTTAGTATCGCCTCTTTGGAGTTTACCGTCCACAGCTGGACGTGCATGCCGGCCTCCTGCCACTTCCTTACGGAAAGCTTGGTGGTAAGAGAGTGGTTGGGATGGCATCCCCAGAGGTCTTCAGCCAATCCCAGCTGGGGCTGAGGTGGAAAGAATGTGATGTATGAGAGCCTTGCCTCGGGCAGCGCCACCCTCGTCCTTCTTAACTGACCTATGTCAAACGATGAGAATATGACCCTTCCTGCAAAGCCCTTCTCCTGCACTATCCTCACAGAAGCCTCTGCCAGCCCCGGATTCGCCTTATAGCCCTTCAGCTCGATGTTTAGCGCCATGCCCGTCGACTTAGCAAGGTCTATGACTTCCTCAAGGAGGGGCATCCTCTGGAATCCCCAGGGGCTTCCCTTCCATTTGGCCCCCATGTCGAACTTCTCCAGCTCGGCGTAGTTCATGTAGGCCACCTCGCCTGAGCCGTCGGATGTCCTCTCAAGCCGGGAATCGTGGATGACCACGACCTTGCCATCCGCACTCATGTGAACGTCCAGTTCGATGCCGTCTGCACCCTTCTCCGAAGCCTGCTCGAAGGCTGCCATGGTGTTCTCAGGCGCAGCGCCGCTTGCCCCCCTATGGGCGAAGACCATCATCCTTCCGTCTATTCCTTCAATGAAGCTCATCCTACCTCCTCCACTTCGACAGCGAAGGTCTCCCCCCCTATCCTAAGTGAGAACCTTCTTGCGGCAGCCAAAGGCAGGATCAAGCCTTCAAGCATCAGTTCCTGCCGCAAGTGCTCCTCATGAGCCTTTATGATATCGACCACGCTGAATCTGACCCTGTCAGAAGGTCGAAGCTGCCCCAGTTTCGGCCTATCCGCGCTAATCACCGAACAGATCTTGGTGTAGCCCCCAGTCGTCTGGCGGTCTGCCATCAGGATTATCGGCGAACCTGACCCGGGGACTTGCACTGCCCCCGGTTCAATGCCGCCCGAAAGTATGTCTGCCCCCCTCGTGTGCACTATCGCCGGTCCGATGAGCCTTACTCCCATCCTGTCGCATTCAGGGCTCACCGAATATTCGAATTCAGTAAGCTTCCTAAGCGCCCCTTCTTCGAAGCGCTCAGGCATCGTTCCAGGGGTGACCCTTAATCGGTAGGTGCCATCCTCCGACCTCTCGAGGCCGGGCGCTTCAACCCCTTCCTTAGCCCTGAACAGAGGGATGCCCTCCTCATGCGGGCCGAAAGCCAGCTCGTCTCCAGCCTTGAGCGTTCTTCCCTGGAATCCTCCGAGGCCTGCCTTAAGGTAGGTAGCCCTGGAACCAAGAACCTGAGGGACGTCTATTCCTCCCCTCGCCGCCAGGTAGACTCTGGCTCCTTTGGAGATGGTGCCAATATCAAGGATTGCGCCTGCCTCAACCCGCAAGGCCTCTTTCGCCCTTATCGGCATTCTGTCCAGATTTGCCGGGCATGAGCCTCCGAACAAGGCTATCACTGCGGCGCGGATGAACTCCGCCCTGAACCCGCCAAGCGTGATCTCAAGCGCCGCGCTCGTTTCGCTGTTTCCGACAATCAGGTTCGCAGCCCTAAGGGAGAATCCGTCCGCTGCGCCTGACTCCGGCACTCCCCATGCCATGAACCCTCTTCTTCCAGGGTCCTGGACAGTCGTAAGAGGGCCGGGCTTCAGTATCCTCAGATAAGGGGCGCTCATTCAGGCACCTTCGCCAAGGGGTATGACTTCAGCCGAAGGCTTCCCTCCTGCCCCATTTCGGCAAGCTTCCGGTACTCTTCCGCTGTTATGGGCTTGAATCTCACGAAATCTCCGGCTGAGAGCACCGCAGGAGGCGTCCGGTCGAGATTTACAAGGCTTGCAGGGCTTCTTCCGATGATCTGCCAGCCTCCGGGAGTATCCAGCGAGTAGATGCCTGTCTGCTTGCCGGCAATGCCGACCGAGCCTTTCGGCACCATCTGCCTTGGCGACTGCAATCTCGGGGTCTCTAGCCTTGCATCCATCCCCCCGAGATATGGGAACCCTATGGTAAAGCCAATCATATATATCAGATAGTCCTTGTCGGAATGGATGTTGACAACCTCCTGCCTGCTTAGCCCCGTGTGCTCTGCCACGAACTCGAGGTCCGGGCCGAACTCGTCCCCGTAGCATACGGGAATCTCGGTGACTATCGCTTCGGACTGGACGTCATCTGCCGTTGAAGATGCAGCCCGTCCGATGCACGCCAGTGCCTCAACAGGCCCCACGGCCGAATTGTCGTAAACGACCAGTAGTTCATTGTAGGAGCTCACCAGGTCGGTTACCCACGGAAGGCTAAGCCTTTCCACTGCAAGGCGTGCAAGCCTGACCTCGCCTGCCACAGCTGGCGAAATCTCGTCTTTGAACCTGATGACAATGGAATCGTCGGAGGCATGCGCAATGAGCAGATATCCCATTCCTACCACCTATGCTCCGTAGATGAACTCCTGGATCCTATCGTCCGGTATGTCTCCCACGAACATGTGCCCGGGGCTGTGGGTTATCATTATCTCCGGCTTGGCTGACAGTGCGGCAGCCTGCGGGGTCACCCCGCAAGCCCAGAACACAGGCACCTCTCCCGGGTTAATTGTCACAGGCTCGCCGAAGTCCGGCCTGCCAAGGTCCTTTATTCCGATTCCGGCCGGGTCTCCGATATATACAGGGGAGCCGTGGACCGCAGGAAGCGCAGCCGTTATCTCGACCGCCCTTGTCACCAGCCTTCCGGGCACCGGCCTCATTGTGACGACCAACGGTCCGTGGAACACGCCTGCCGGGCGACATTGCAGGTTGGTTATGTAGATGGGCACATTCGTCCCCATCTCGATGTGCCTTACCGGCACTCCGCCTGCCATCAGCCTTCGTTCGAAGGAGAAGCTGCAGCCCAGAAGGAAGTATACGAAGTCATCCTGCCAGAGCTCGACGATGTCGTATGGTTCCTCAGTCTTCACGCCGTCTCTGTACACCATGTATCTTGGTATGTCGGTCCTTATGTCCGCTCCGTCTGCTATGAATCTAGTCAGGTACTCACCCTTGCCGCCGACCTCGATAATAGGGCAGGGCTTGGGATTTCTAATACAGAACAGCAGGAAGTCGTATGCTAGCTTTCCCGGCAGCACCGCAAGATTTGCCTGGACGAAACCCTCTGCCATGCCCGAAGTATGAGTGCCTAGGAGCCCTTTTCTCGCGGCAAGGCGGACTTGCTGAGGGGTTGACTTGGAGTAGTCAATCATATGCCGGCACCTCCGAGTACGTCATTCATCGGCGCTATCCTGACACCGAGCGCTTCTATTGCCGCTCTTATGTCTGAAGCAAGCACTGCCGCGCCTTCGGTGTCTCCGTGAAGGCAGATCGTGGTTATGTCCAGCTCTATGGCCTTTCCGTCTACTCCGAGCACTACGCCTTCTGACGCCATCCGCACAGCCCTTTCGACCACTTTCTCCCTGTCGTGAATCACAGACCCAGGGATGGCCCTCGGAACAAGCGTGCCGTCAGTATTGTAGGCCCTGTCTGCAAAGGCCTCGGAAGCTGCCCTTAATCCCATGTCCTTTGCGACTTTTATCATGAGGGAGTTCGCCAGGCCTACCAGTATCAGGCCTGGATCGAATGATCTCACAGCCCTGGCAACTGCCATGGCTGCCTGCTCATCCTTGGCAGTCCTGTTGTAAAGGGCTCCATGCGCCTTCACATGGCTTAAACTGAGGCCCTCCGACCTAGCAAAGGCATCCAGGGCTCCGATCTGGTAGATCAAGTAATCCTCTATCTCCTCGGCGGTAGCGGACATCTCCCGCCTTCCGAAACCCTGCATGTCAGGGTATCCCGGATGGGCGCCAGGCTTTACGCCAAGCTCTTTGCAGATAGCCATTGTCCTTCTCATAGTGCCGGCGTCGCCCGCATGGAAGCCGCAGGCGATATTCGCGCTTGTTACGGATTCGAGCACCATCCTGTCGCATCCTTTTGTGAATGCGCCGAAGGACTCGCCGACATCGCTGTTGAGGTCGATAATCCTCATCGAGCACCCCTCCGAATCGCATACGGCCAGCAAAACCAGGGGCCGCTAGGCCGACGCGCACTTGTGGATTCGGTTGCGGAAAGGGGGCCTTAAGCCCCCTACCTTTGGATCGTGAACTTCCCTTGCTGGTAAGTCCCCAGCTTGAAACCCTTTATCGTGAAGATTATGTTCACAGCCCTTATGTTTATGTCCGGGAAGTACCTATTCACCCACCCCAGCACTGCCTCTCCCGCCTCTATGTATGCCAAGCTCAGCTCTGCGTCGGAGATTGAGAAGGTGCTCCCTCCCGTATGCACAGGCCACGAATCCTGTACGGCGGTATCTACGAAGACATCCAGCGAAAGGGAGTTCAGGTATGCCCTTACGCTTTGCCGCACAAGCTTCGATGTAAGAGACCCTGTGTTGTTGTAGTAGGCAGTCAGCTGAAGCGCGCCAAGTTCCCCCTTCGTTATCGTGATGTCGGTGTTCAGCTGGTCACTTAGGTAGAAGTACTTGTTGGCGGCATAGGCCGCCCCGGCCAGAACCAGCATCGCCATTAATGCCGCAGCGGCTTTACGAGCGCTCATGGGGCGCACCTCCGTCCTACTTCCTGTACCTGCCGAGGTTCAAGTATGCGCCGACGTTGGCGTTCTTCTTCACTATGGGAGTGATGAAGCCCTCCACATCTGTAAGCAGGGTCGCAACGCCGGGCCCGTGGCCAGCAAGCAGGCAGTCGCTGTGCACGACCACACCAATGCTCACCGCCCCGGTGAGGAATGACCTTCCGAACCTGTTGTCGGCATCGGTTATAGCTACGATGTCACCGAATCTCAGCTTATCTATTCCCAGCTCGGCCACAAGCTTCCTGTCTGTTGTCGTGATGTCGTAGTCGCCGCTGTAGCAGTTGCTTGTCCCGATGCCGGAGCCCATTAGCTTCGCTGGCACTGCTACTGCGACGGGGACGTTGAGCTTACCCCCCTTTTCGGTTATGCCCATCCTGTCAAGGAGGTCCGGGTCCAGGTTCATGACCTTCACGCTTGGGTAATCGGTTAGCTCAAGGCCCTGTCCGTAGCCTTTTATCAGCACTTTGTCGTCTATGCAGAGCTTCTCCATCACATCCTGAGGGAAGTCTATCATCACGTGTTCGATGCCGCCGTGGTGGCCAACTACAACGCCTTCGGCTCCCTTGGCATCGCCGGAGATGACCCTTGCCTTGTTCCCGACGCATGCATATGTGTTATAACCAGCGTTTTTGCCCTCTGAGCGCTTGTCTATGTCCGCGCATGTCGAGACGCCTGGCTCAACATGGTCGCCTGCCCAACCGAAGCATGAGTCTCCTACAAGCACGTTGTAGGTTATTCCTCCTGTGCCGGGCAATATGAAGGGTTCCCCTTCCGCTGACACTCGGTAAGCAAGCCTTGTGACTGGAGCAGCCACTGCACCCTGGACGCTTATCATTACTACCTTGTCCCTGTTTGTCTTGATCATTCCGCACACCTCGCATTGTACTTATCTTCACACAATAGGCTGAACCAGCCATTTACCGTCTCTTTCTATTATAAACGCACTTCCGAAAAAATATCAGCTTGGATATAATTAGGTGTATACAGAATACATAAGGGAGGCGTTGACATGCAATCGGCTTTCGATTCGAGCATAGACAGGATTAAGTGCTCGAAACTCTACTACAATCTCTCGACACCGCTGCTCGTGGAGCACGCACTGGCAGCCGGAGAGGGCTACCTTTCGTCTACCGGGGCGCTTGTGGTCAGCACCGGCAAGTACACAGGAAGGTCGCCCAACGACAAGTTCGTGGTGGATGAGGAGACGACGAAGCATGAGATAGCATGGGGTAAAACCAATTCGGCAATCAGCGAGGAGAAGTATGAGAGTATCCTCACCAAGGTCCTTGCCTATTTGGAGGACAAGCCGGTATACGTATCCGACTCCTTCTGCGGCGCTGACCCAAGGCATACCCTTCCTGTTCGTTTCATCAACCAGTACGCATGGCAGAACCTGTTCGTCAAGCAGCTGTTCATTAGGCCCGAGGCAGAGCAGCTGAAGGGATTCACTCCCGGCTTCACGGTTATCGCGGCACCAGGTTTCCTCTGCGATCCCAAGGTGGACGGCACGAATTCGGAAGCATGCGTTCTCCTGAACTTCAAGAAGCGCATCGTTGTTATCGCAGGAAGCCAGTACGCAGGCGAGATCAAGAAGTCTGTCTTCACTGTCATGAATTACCTCATGCCCAAGTCCGACGTGTTCTCGATGCACTGCTCGGCCAACAAAGGCTCATCCGGCGACACTGCCCTGTTCTTCGGGCTATCGGGCACAGGGAAGACCACGCTTTCCGCAGACCCCAACCGCAGCCTCATAGGCGACGACGAGCACGGCTGGTCCAAGGAGGGCATCTTCAATTTCGAGGGCGGCTGCTATGCAAAGATGATCAAGCTCTCAAAGGAGAAGGAGCCCCAGATCTGGGAGGCCATCAGGTTCGGTGCAGTGCTGGAGAACGTCATTATCGACAAGGAGAGCAGGCTGGCCGACTTCAACTCAGAGGCTCTTACTGAGAACACCCGTGGCGCATATCCCCTGGATTACATACCGGGTGCAGTGACTCCCAGCGTAGGAGGCCATCCTAAGTCCGTCATCTTCCTTACGGCCGACGCTTTCGGCGTGCTTCCGCCAGTCGCAAAGCTTGATCCGAACATGGCAAGCTATCACTTCATGAGCGGCTACACATCGAAGCTAGCCGGTACCGAACGCGGAATAGTCGAACCGCAGACGACCTTCTCGAGCTGCTTCGGCGAACCTTTCCTTCCCCTCTCCCCTGTCAAATATGCCGAGATGCTGGCAAGCCGCGTAAGGGAGCATGGCTCCACCGTATGGCTTGTCAACACAGGTTGGTCTGGCGGTCCGTATGGCATAGGCAAAAGGATGGATATCAACCTAACCAGGGCGATAATCACTGCGATACTAGACGGTTCCCTGGACAAGGTGAAATTCCATCTGCACCCCGTTTTCAATGTCTGGGTACCTGAGCAGTGCAACGGCGTCCCCTCAGAGCTTCTTGATGCCCGGAACACTTGGGCTGATAAAGAAGCGTATGACAGGACTGCGAGGGATCTTGCGGCAAGGTTCATCAAGAACTTCGCACGGTTCACAGACGCCACGGCCGAGATTATTGCCGCCGGTCCCAAGGTCTAATACCAAACGGCATCTGAACTGAGAGCCCCGGTCGAAGCCGGGGCTTAATTTTTCCCATTCCGATGTGGTATGATTCGTGCAAAAGGAGGGTGCATGGCTATAAAGAGACTACTCGCTTATTTGTTAGTCGTCGTTTTCGCTTTCTCTGCGGCGATCTTGGCATCCGACTCCCCTGTTGTTCGTCTGCCAAGGGCATACCTTGACCTGGGGGAGGCCTTCAGATATTCTTCCTGGCCTTCTGGCTCGCTGCAGCAGTTGCCCGAAATAGAAAGCGCGGCAAAGACTATGGGCCTTCAGTATTACGACAGGATAACGGACATGAACGGCTATGCCGCGCTCGAAGGGGCTCCTTTCATGCTTCCATGCTGCATACCTGGCTCAACCGGCGCCAAGGAGCACCTGCTTAGTATTTACATCTTGGAGGAGACGAAGGATGACAGGCAGGTTGCTTCAGGCATCATGGTCGTATCCTCCGGTTACTGCAGCCTTGCCGATTCGTCCGGGGATTTTGCCGAAGCCCTAGTTAAAGCAGAGCTCATAAGGGGTTTCAATGCGAATTACTCGATGCTTAATGAGGTTATTCTGAAAGCGATGGTTGTCGCACATTACAGATGGTACTCCGGGTATTCCTCCGGTGAGCAGTCATTCATCTTGTCGCAGCCTCTGGGATTGGACTATGCACTGCTGATTAACCCCGAGGATCTGTCAATGAGGCTCATATGGCCAGCCGGCTCGGCCACAGCTGAGGATATGGACGAAATGCTGAAGGCATACGATGGATTCGCGGAGGTAGATCCCCTTGGGGTGCGCAGCACGGTCGCCAGCAACTACAATGCCTTGGCGTTGGCAAACCAAAAGCTAGCTGAAGGCTGTGATACATCATTGCCAACTGCAGGCAGCACCTGAGACTTCTGATTAAGCGGCCGTCGGCCGCAACGGATGACTTGCGGCTGTGATCGTAAGATCGCAGCCGCTTGCTTTCCTTATGGGGATAACTACATCCTACCTGTTGCTGCAGCCCCTCACCTTTCCAGGGAATGCTTCAGAATGCCGCTTGGCGATGGACATGGCAAGCTCATCCACAGCCTTCATGCCCTCATTGTCAGGGAGCCCCTTAATCATAAGAGGGGACAACAGCTCAGCTGAGGATAGGTTGCCAAGAAGGGAGGCAATCACCTCAGGGGTCTTTCCTCCCCAGCCATAAGATCCTAGGACGGCTAGGAGCTTCGCTTTGGGCTTCAACGCGTTCGCCAGCGCCACTGCGGTTATCACCGCCGGATGCGGACCGGCAAGCACTGTGGGCGTAGCTACGATAATCGTATAAGCATCAACAAGGTCTATGGCTATCCTGCCCAGGTCCGCCTCCAATAGCTCAACTCTGGTCACGCTGACGCCATGTTCGGAGAGCTTGTCCGTCAGCCTCTCCACCATTGCCTTGGTGCTTCCGTGCATGGTGACGTCAAGTATCAGGGCGAGGTTCTCAGGTCCCTTGTTCAGCCAATCCGCGTACAATCCGATGACGAAATCCGGTGAAGTCCAGCATGGCCCATGGCTAGGACATATCGTATTCACTCCAAGTGCCTTCACCTTCTCCAGGTTCTTCCTGACTATAGGGGCAAACGGCATCATGATCTCTGCATAATACCTCTTGCAGGGCTCGATGTAAGTTTCAAGGCCCCTGCAGGTGAACACCTCTGAGGATGCTATATGGGAGCCGAACATGTCGCAGGAGAACAGCATCGCCTCTTCTACGAGGTATGTGAGCATGGTCTCCGGCCAGTGAACGAAAGGTGCGTAGACGAACTTAAGCGTGCAGTCTCCAAGGCTTATCTCCTCCCCATCCTTCACCACTCTGATCTTCCCCTCCGGCGTATGCAGATGGGTCATTATGAGGTCCTTGGCCTTCTCTGAGCAGAGCACCGTTGCCTCAGGGTGCGCCCCGAGGACTACATTGATGCTTCCGCTGTGATCCTGCTCGGCATGGTTCACCACAATATAGTCGATCCTGCTCTCGCTGGAGATCTTGTCCATGAACTCTGCAGTGAATTTCGGGTCCACTGTGTCAATGAGCACGGTAGCAGCGCTGCCCTTCACGATGAACGAGTTGTAGCTCGTCCCGTCGGGCAGCGGTATCAGCGAATCGAAAAGCCTGCGGTCCCAGTCCTGCGAACCGATGTAATCGACCCTGTCTGATATCTTCGTCCTGGTTGCCAAGTCAAACACCTCCGAAATCAAGCCCCCAGGAAGGAGGCGTTTCTCATGAACTCCATATAGAAGCATATCATCGTCCGGTAGCTGTCGACAGGTACCCTCTCGTTTATGCCGTGCACTCCCGCCGATACCTCCTGCGGCAGCTCGATCGGCACGAACCTGTAGACGGCATCGCACATGTCAGCGTAGTGCTTAGTGTCCGTACTGCCCGTTAGAACTGCCGGAAGCAGGGCCACTCCAGGGAATCTCGACTCGATGAGGCCCGATAGGAGGCCGTATCTCTCATCATCCAGGTGAGCCTGCTGGGAAGGGGGGATCTGCACGCCTATCGGCGTAACCTTGACCCTCTTGTCGCCTATGGCCCTTACAAGCTCCTCCATCACCATCAAGGGATCCTGGCCAGAAGCGGGCCTCGTATTCACTATTGCCTCGGCGTGGGCAGGGATAACATTGTCCTTGACGCCGCAGCTGAGAATCGTCACGACGGCTGTCGTCCTGGTGAGGCTTCCTACATGCGGATCCGATGACAGCCACGCTTTCACGAACGGTCCCGTTATCCATAAGTTAGCCAAGGCCAGCCTCTTCCAAAAGCCCATGTAGGGTCCTGCTGAAGCCAACAGCCTTCCGAAGGGGCCTCCTATGTCAGCCCTGAAGCTATGCGAATTCACCTTCTCGCATGCTCTTATGAGGATTGCTGGTGCGTTTGCCTTGGCTGGGCGCGACGAGTGGCCCCCCGGCATGTCTACCTCAAGCTTGAACGAGGCATATCCCTTCTCGGCCACGCTGACTATCGCCTCTTTCGAGCATCCAGTGAAGATGCCCGGAGAATCAACCCTTCCACCTTCGTCCAGTATCATGTACAGCCTGGCACCCTCAGCCCTTAAGGCCTCCGCGATGCTTGCAGCTCCATGCACGCCTCCGGTCTCCTCGTCATGCCCGAAGGCGAACATAAGGGTCCTCTTCGGTACGAATCCCGACTCCAGCAGGGCTTCTGCGGCCTCCAGCAAGCCGAGCACAACATTCTTGCAGTCAAGAGCGCCCCTGCCCCAGATGAAACCATCAGCAATGTCACCGGAGAAAGGCTCATGCTTCCACTGCCCGACTGTGCTGTCCTCAACTGGGACTACATCAAGATGCCCCATCATAAGCACCGGTTCCAATCCTGCTTCGCTTCCCTGCCATCTTAACAGCAGCGAATGACCGTTATGGATGCTGACCTGCATTTTTCCGAAGCATAGAGGGAAGCTCTCCTTCAGATGACGATGCAATCTGACGAGCTCCTCTGCAGGAGGTTCGGCTCCCCCCTTAAGATTGATGGTCCTTGCCCTTAGCGCGCCGGCGAGCCTCTCCTCCGCTCCTTCCGGGCATTCGAGGCCCGCCGGTTCTGCCATTTGCGGAATCCTAAGCTTCTTTGGCTCGTAGACGGCGGCTCGAACCAGCATAGCCGAGAATGTGAGCCCGACCAAACCAATGATGATGAGGGAAATGTCTAAAATCATGCTTCTCAAACCCCCGCCTTCTCGCTAGCTGCAGCCAGAACCTGCTTGGTCGTCTTGAAATGCATCTTCACGAAGCGTGCAAGCCCGTCCTGCCCGTACTTGCCAATGATGTCTATGGCTGTCTCCGCCACCTTCGGGCTTGATGCCCCCTTGGGCAGTTCAATGCCCGCTTCAATCGAAAGGGCTTTCATCGCCCTGACGAACTCAGCCCTCGCTATTATGGATGCGGCCGCTACGGCCACGTCCTCCTCAGCTCTCGGCATCTGTACCAACCTGATGGAGCTGCCCCTTTTCATCAGAGCGCTATTGAGGAAGGCCTCATCGCCGAACTGGTCGGAAATTGCCATCCTGCAGCCAGGGCACTTGTCGAGCACATTCTCCATCGCCCTCGAATGACCCCAGGCAAGTAGCCTGTTGAGGTTCTTTATCCTGTCATAGAGCTCGTTGTATTTCTGAGGGCCTATCCTTACGACTGAGTAAGGGCACCTTCCTGCAATCTCCTTCGATATCCTTGCGATGCTTGCGTCAGACAGCTTCTTCGAGTCCTTGACCCCGGCTTCCCTAAGAAAGGGCTCATCCTCTGGCCCGACTAGCACTGCTGCTATCACCAGGGGACCGAAGTAGTCCCCCTTCCCCGATTCATCGATGCCTATCCTCTGCTCACCTACGAAAGCGCTCAATCACTCACTCCTGTCTCTTGAAGGCGGCCCATGCGATCTTGCCTTCCCTGTCCGCTTTGATAAGCTCCTTGCCCATGAAGGAAGCTCCAACAGCAGCGCAGCTGCTGCACGCCATGCACCTAATGCATACCCCGCTGGCGGGCTCCCTGTATATCGCCATGTCCATGGGGCAGACGCTCTTGCACGCGCCGCATGATATGCACCTTGAGCCAACCTTCATCTGAAGGGCAGAGATCCTGTTGAATGGAGAGTAGATGGCTCCCAAAGGGCACAGGAACCTGCAGAAGGGTCTTTTGATGTAAATCGCCGCTGCTATGACAGCGATAAGTATGACCACCTTCAATGCGAAAAGAAGGCCTGCCATTGACCTTATCGACGGGTCACCGATGACGAGGGGCAACCCCGCCTCGAGCGTGCCGGCAGGGCAGACCTTACAAAACATGGGTTGTCCCACCAACATAGGGGCCAGTACCGCCAGGAGCAGAAGCACGGCATACCTGGTCCAGCCATGATTATTCGATATGCTGATCCTTTTCACCTTGATCTTAGCGAGCAGGTCCTGGATGAAACCGAACGGGCAAAGCCATCCGCAGGCGGCACGACCGATGAGCGCACCTGCGCTTACAAGGAAGCCTATTATGGCAAGAGGAAGGTACCCTTTGATTATCAGGTTCTGCAGGCTTCCCATTGGGCAAGCTGTGACTGCCAGAGGGCATGCATAGCAGTTCAATGCCGGCGTCGGGCAGAACTTCAGGTCCTTGAAGAAGTAAGAGTTCTGAAGTATGGCAGCCCCAGCCTGAACATATGTCCTGAGCCTCTCGTATCCTGCCATCTACTGGACTCCGATGCAGGACAGGCAGAGTATCTTGGCATTAAGGAGGATGGCGGTGAACTCTCCGTTCATTCCCCCTGCGACCATCAGGGCCAAGCCTACTCCTAGCGCGACTAGTGCTGCCGCCCACGGTCTACACCTCATCAGGAACCCCCCCATCATAGGCCCAGAAGGGCTTTTACATTTACCTCATATACCGCATCGTCCGCCTGCTTGTAACCGACAAGTAACAGGGCAACCTTGCCATCAGGCCTTATTACAAATGCGCTGGGCGTCAGGTTGATACCGAAACCAATCGTCACTTTACCCTGCTGGTCGGGTATGAGAGGGTATTTTGGCCCCTTATCGGCCCGATATTTCTCGCTTCTTAAGACGCTCTCCATTACCCCGATGCCGAGCACGACGAGACCCTTTGGCCCATAATCCTCATACAGCCTGTTGAGTAAGGGGATCATGGTTGAGCACGCGGCGCAGTTGGTCTGCCAGAAATACACGATGGCTACCTTTCCATCGCCGATTTTCACCTCATTGCCCTGGCTGTCCTTGTAAGCAAGAAACGGAGCAGGCTTGCCTACCAGGCTTTCCGGGGCTGCCTGAGCCAAATCGGCGAAAGTTGCCGTCATAAGAAGGGAAGCGATGATCATCAAAGATATCCTAGCTGCTTTACTGCTGTATCTCACTCTCACCAATCCTCGATTTCTACCCGATTTCGATTTTACCAACAGAGGGCTTTCCAAGCCGGTCCCAGTTCAACGGCTCGTTTGGATCCTATCCATAACCGGGCTAAGGCTTCACGTAACCCTATGACGTCTCCCGCAGGGGCTTGATGGATTGCTGGCTCCATCGTCTCCCTGTCGCCTTCTACCATTATAGCAATCATGCCGGTTTTTGCACCCTTAACAACTTCTGGTGAGGAAGCATCGAGTTGACTTGATCCAAGCCTTATCGATTCTAAGGATATTCCGCTTCCTTTAAGGAAGAGGCGCGCTGCAGCCCAGCGAAACTAACAATAGTGTCCTGGGCAGTCAAGCTGCACCGGTCCGTTTCACAAGCAGCCTTACTTGATGGCTTCCCAATTAGCATTCTGCTTCGAAATTCAAGCATGGAGCTTGCTCTGCTTATCTTATCGAAATGGCATTCGACGATGGCTCGCCATCAGGCATAGTTCTCTTCGCACTTATGGATGAGGGGTTGTTTCGATGATGCTAGATGATGCGAATTGTCAAGCTATCCAGGCACAATCCTTGTTATTGGCACATACCTGAGAGTTGGGCGATTCTTTGAGCTGCAGTCACGCAGTCGATTCCATCCGTATTCACCAGAGGCCAGCCTATCGCTGAATACAGCGGCATCCTGTCGAGGCTGTCTTCCAGCTGCTGCCTGTTTCTTCCGTCGCCTGTCATCCTGACCTCCAGGTTATCCGGAGAACAGGTAAGTACGAAAGCACTCAGAGCGTATTCAAGGCCATCTAGGCCGGTAAGCAGCTCCTCGATTATCTCCTTCCTATGAAGGACCCAGCTGAAAACCACATTGTCAATGGTGGTGTTAAGAAGGAACGACCTAAGAATCCAGATGATGTTCGACATGGCCATGCGCTTGTTCTCCTCGCACATATCCCAGGGATTCATAAGCCAGCACCAGTCCCCGTCAAGCCAGGCGGTCCGTGGTGCCATCTTGTAGAGCGCAGCGCAGGTGCTGGTCTTCCCCACTCCCATGGCGCCGCTGACAATGATCAGCTTCTTCATCAAACAGCTCTCCCTGTTCAGCAAAGCAAGGCGCAGGCCCCGCAAAGAGCATTGCGGGGGAGCCTGCGCAACCTGCTATCTAGCTACTCCTTGATAACGTGCGCCTTGTCAGGAGGTATCGAAAGGTATGCCTCGCCTGATAGGATCTCCTGAGTGTCGTGCTTGTCGATTATCCAGTCCTTGCCCGATGAATCCCTTGCCACATATCTTACTTTCTCTCCAATGAACATGCCCTGCAGGATGCTCACTGAAAGGCAGGACGAGCCGTCCTGCGAGCAGATGCTTTTCGAGATTGTTATCGATTCGGGGCGGATCGAGAAGACCGCGTGGTCTCCGGTGCCGAACCCACCGCCGGAGATCGCCCAGAAGAACGTACCCGCGTGCTCGATTCCTATGGATTTCCCATCTACCTTCACTTTACCTTCAAGGAAGTTCGACACTCCGATGAAGTCGGCGACGAATTTGCTTACCGGCTTGAAATACACATCCATGGGTGAGCCTACCTGCTCGATTCTGCCCTTGTTGAATACAACAATGACGTCGGACATAGCGAGCGCTTCGCTCTGGTCGTGGGTCACATAGATGAATGTCCTGTTCAGCTGCCTTTGCAGCATCCTGAGCTCCACTCTTACGCTTTCTCTCAGCTTGGCATCAAGGTTTGAAAGCGGTTCATCAAGCAGAAGTATCTTGGAGCGCATGACAATCGCCCTTGCGATCGCCACCCTCTGCTGCTGCCCTCCCGATAGCTGGTTCGGGTTTCTTTCCTTGTATTGGAGCATGTTGGTAAGCGACAGGGCCTCCTCGACTCGCTCGGTTATCTCCTTCTTGCCCATCTTCTGCAACCTAAGGCCATATGCCACGTTGTCGAAGACGTTCATATGGGGGAAGAGGGCGTACTCCTGGAAGACCATTGGAGTGTTCCTCTTATGGGCAGGCAGCATGTCTACCCTCTTGCCGTCTATCCACACCTCACCCTTGTCCGGCGTATAGAATCCTGCGATGGTCCTGAGAAGCGTTGTCTTACCACAACCGGAAGGACCAAGGAAGGTGACGAAGCGCCCCTCTTCGAAACCCACGTTGATGTCATTCAGCACCGTGTTGGTGCCGAACACCTTATGTATGCCTTTGAGTTCAATAAGATACTTATCCACGCGTGTCACCCCTTGCATCAATCGAATACCTTGATCTTTCCTCGCGACAGTAAGTTGACCAGCCACAGCGTGCCGAGGATTATCGCCATAATGGCCACGGACATCGCTCCGGCCTCTGAGTAATAACCTGAATCCGCCCTGCTGTACACCACTATGGAAGCGACATTCCACTGCGGGGTGACGACGAAGATGATGACCGATACGGCAATCATGGCGGAGATGAAGTTGTAGACCGCTGACGAGATGAATGCCGGCCTCAGCATCGGAAGCACTACATTCCCAATGGTCTTCCCTACGTTGGCACCCAGATTCGTTGACGCCTCCTCTATGGACTTGTCAATCTGCTTGAAGCCCGACAGGGCGTTCCTGTAACCGATGGGAAGCTGACGCACCGCCTGTATGATTATCATTATGAATATCGTCTTCGTAAGCTTCGGCAGTATCGGGACGGGCCCTAGCATAAGCATTCTCTGGAACGAGAGGAGGAAGGCAAGTGACAGAAACGTCGCCGGCAGCGTGTTGGGAAGAATCGCCGAGAAATCCAGTATCCGCTTGCCTGGAAACTCCTTCCTGGAGTTCAGGAACGCCAGCAGAAGCCCGACCACGGAAGCAAGTATTCCCGCGGCGGCGGCTATTATCAGCGAGTTTCTGAATGTATAGGCGTTAAACTGCATGGTTTCGGCGAAACCCTTGAATGTGAGCACGAATTTGCCTGCATAATATGCCTTCGGGTCCGCAAACGCGAAGAAGGCGACTACTCCTATCACCAGGAAGAACAGCGCCGCTATGAACATGACGTATACTTGGCCCGCCACTTCCGCCCCCTTGCTCATCGATATCCTGCGAAGGCCAGCTACAGGTTTTCCGGTGACGGTCACGAATGATTTTTTCGCCATTATGTAAGCTTGCCCGATGAAAATGGCAAGGGATGGGATAAGAAGCATTGCGGAGATCGTCGCCGCCATGCCGAAGTCTGCGTCTCCCGTAACAACCCCGTATGCTTGCACAGGCGAGGTTACGAAAAGCCCTCCAAGAAGCTTCGGGTTTGCAAAGTCCGACATCGCGTTGATGAACACCAGAAGAAACGCTGACAGTACCCCGGGAGCAGCCAGGGGGAGCGTTATCGTCCTGAACAGGCGTACACCCTTGGCCCCGAGGTTCTGTGCGGCAATCTCTATGTTGGGAGAGATGGCCCTCAGCACCGCCGATATTGCCACGAAGGCCATTGGGAAGAAAGCAACGGTCTGTGCAAGCCATATGCCGGGTAATCCGTATATCTCCACCTCTACTCCGATCAGCTTCGTCGTAAGAAGTCCATTCCTTCCGAACAGCATGATGAATGCCATGCCAGTCATAGATGACGGAGCCAGCATCGGAAGGAAGGCGATGAATCTGAAGAACTTCTTGAATTTAATCTCTGTGTACTCAATGGAATATGCGTACAGGAAGGCAAGCGCAGTTGCGGTGAAGGCTGACAGAAGGGACGAGTATACCGTCCTTGCGTATGCCCTGCCGTATGTCGGCTTGATGAAGAAGTTCCTCCACGTTTCGAGGGTTGTGTTCGCCATCAGTTTCCAGAGAGGATAGATTATGAAGACCGCGATGATTGCAAATGCAATCAGCATCATCACAAGCAGCGACGGGTCTCTGAGTATCCCCCTGAGTTGGTCGATTGTTCCCCTTCTTTCCCTGACGGGGGCTTGTTCCATTTCAGTCCCCTACTTTCGTAAAAAGCGGCGGGCGGAAGACGCCCGCCGCTGTCGTCTTGTGCTTCTTATAGTCCGGTTATCTCACTGAAAAGCTCCTTGATCTCGGCATCCTTCAAAGTTGTGAAATCGTAGTTGTACGCCTTGAAGTAGACGGTCTTGGAGAGAGGCTTGCCGACTGTCGGGCCATCGGAATTGGAGTTGCAGGGAATCTTCTGGGAGTAGCTGGAAAGGACATTCCCGGCTGCTGCAGAAGTCAGGTAATCCATGAACAGCTTGGCATTGACCTGGTTCGGGGAGTTTGCGACGGCGCCTACCGCGCCGATCTCCCAGCCGGCCTCCTTGAACTCGACAACTCCTATGGCGGGGTTATCTAGCTTGTAGAGGTAGACGTCATGCATCGGGGTGATGCAGAATGTGAATTCGCCCTGGCTTACCGACTTCACAGGGCCGGTTCCTGAGGTCTGGTAGTTGCCTACGTTCGGATGCAGAGCCTTGTACCACTCCTTGGTCTTTGCCTTGCCGTCCAGGCCGATTGAGTTGTAGTACTGCCACAGGCCGGAGATGAACATCTTCGCGGTTCCCGAGGACTTCGGGTTGGCAACGGTGACGTCCTTGATTCCGCTCGCGGCCACGACCTTCGTGAGGTCGTCAAGGGTGATCTGGCTCCAGTCCTTGCCCAGCTTCTCCTTGTAGCCCTTCTCCTGGTACCTCTTGGTGTTGATTGCGATTGCGAGGGGGCCTACATACAGGCCATACCAGTATCCCTCATTATCCTGGTAGTCAGCCGGTATCTCCTTCGCGTTTGCAGGCTTGTACTGAAGAAGCGCCTTCTCCTTCTTGAGAATCTCGAAGTTGTCAGACGGGCCGCCCAGTATAATGTCGAAAGTAGGGTCGATCTTCTCTGCCTTGATCCTTGCCGTTCCCTCGGATGCTGACATCCTCAGGGAATCGACTGCCACCTTGGGATACAGCTTCTTGAAGCCTTCTATTACGGCTTTGCCTTCTCCCTCCTGGATGATGATCAGGACTGACAGCTTGCCGGACGGTTCCGCGGCTGTGCCCAGCATAGCGGCGCCTATGATTATCATGAGCGCCAAAGACAGCGATAGGACCTTGCGCATTGGTTTCCCTCCTTGTATATAATTGGACTTTGACTACATTATGCAACAATGACTAGAATATTTCACCATCACCCAAATAGTATCCTATGGCCTCAGCAAGCGCCCCCTCGCTGTTGTTTCTTCTGCAGACGTACTTGGACGCGCGAATTGCCTCCTCCATCGCATCCGCCGGTGCGGCCGACATGCCGGCTCTATTAAGCATAGAGACGTCGTTTTCGCCGTTGCCCACGGCCAGCACTTCATCCTCGCCAATGCCCAGCCTTCTGCAGACAAGGGCCATGGCATCTCCCTTGGTCGCACCCGAAAGGTTGAACTCAGCAAAGAAGCCAGAGGACCTTGTAATGCTGAACCGGTCCGAGAACCTGTCCCTGATGACAGGCAAGCAGGCGTCCATCCGCTCAGTTTCGCCTGCAATAATGCATTTATATAATGTGAATCCTATGTTTGAGTCGAGGTTTCTGAGAACCCGGAATTCCATTCCCGTGACCTTCTGGTCGAACCTTGTATACTCGTTATCCCTTGTTGCATGCATGACGCCCTCGACATCGTCGTAGAGCATCACGTCAAGGTCAAATGGCCTCACGAAATCATGAAGCGCATTAACATCCTGGATGCTTATGGGCAGGCTGAATATCTCATTTTTCGTATCCGCCTCTACGATGCGCGCACCTGTGAAGGCAATCAGGAACCCCTTATGCTCATCCAGTCCCAGCCTTTCTATAAAAGGAGACTGGCTGTATATGCCCCTTCCGGATACAAGAGCGACTCTTATCCCCTTTTCCTGCGCCATCTGAAGGGCAGCTAGGTTAGGCATGGGTATTGTGGCATGGTCCTCAGTCACCAATGTTCCGTCGATATCTGTACAAAGAAGCTTCAAATCAGCCATGAGATATCCTTTCAGGTGATGCTGTCGTCCGTATTAACATCCGGAGGGCTTGAGCTTTCCGGTGCCGAGAACTAGCCTTGATACTGCCCCCTTGGCGCCATAATAACATATTATTCCAAGGTATGTTGACAAGCACGCCAGGCGTCGTAGAATCGAAATAGAACATACGTTCCGGAGGTGCGAATGCTTCACATAGGAACATCAGGTTTCAGCTATAAAGACTGGATTGGAACTTTCTACCCTTCCGGCACAGCAGCCGAAGGGATGCTTGGATTCTACTCCGGTGAGTTCAACACGGTTGAATTGGATTACACCTACTATGCGATGCCGACTCAGAAATCGATGGCAGGTTTCGTGGAGAGAACCCCTTGCGGCTTTACATTCTCTGTAAGGACTCACAAATCCATTACCCATGACAGAAGCATAACCGATGAAGAAGCCTCCAGGAATGCTCTGAAGTTCGCGGAAGCCCTGATCCCCCTTGCAGAGGCTCGAAGACTGGGATCAGTACTGGTTCAATTGCCATGGTCGTTCAAGATGAACGCACAAAACATGGCAAGGCTTGAAATGATAGTGGCAAACTTCTCAGGCATGAGGGTTGCCGTAGAATTCAGAAACGATTCCTGGGCAAATCAGGCTGCCCTCGATTCGCTCAGACGGCTGGGGGCTGCCCTGTGCTGTGTAGACGAGCCACGAATCCCGGGCTTGTTTCCTCCATTGGTCGCCGTGACTGCTGACTTCTCATATCTGCGCTTCCATGGCCGAAACGCCTGCGATTGGTGGTCGCAGGCACCCGGCAAGGACCGGTATGACTACGAATACAACGAAGACGAGCTGGATGAGTGGATTCCAGGAATACACAAGCTTGAGAAAGCGGCAAGTGACACTTATATATACATGAACAACTGCCACATGGGCAAGGCTGCGAGAAACGCCCGTGCGCTAAAAAGGAAGCTGATGGGCAATGCCTAAGGCTCTGCTGGACTGCGATGCATTCTTCGCCTCATGCGAGCAGGCTCGAAATCCATCGATTCGCGGGTTGCCCGTACTCATTTCGGGCCCTCCGGGCTCAAGAAGCGTCGTCTCATCCGCCTCATATCCTGCGAAGAAAATGGGAGTCAAAGCCGGCATGCCTCCTGAAAAGGCGTTGGAGCTGTGTCCTAACGCAATTGTTGTCGGCGGGGACTTCAATTATTACTTGGCCGTCCATAGAAGGATGGAAAACCGGTTGATTGATATGGGATTGGATGTCGAAAGCTCATCGATAGACGAGTTCTATGCTGACTTCAGCGGAACATACAGTGAAGCTCGGGAGACACTTGCCGGTTACTCCTCATGGGTCGAATCCGCGCTTGGGATTACGGTATCTGTCGGCCTTGCCCCCACAAGAGTGCTAGCAAAGCTTGCCTCAGAGATAGTGAAGCCAAGGGGATTGTCCGTGCTTCTGCCGGAGGATCTGCCGGAGGCGCTGGACGGCTTCGCGGTCGAAAGGCTGCTTGGCATCGGGAAGGCGACTTCCGCATTTCTTCACCTGTCTGGAATTCGCACGCTCGGCCAACTGAGGCATGCCCCGAAGGAGGTCCTCTGTCAGATGGGGCTTGACCACAGCTTGATTCGATCGATTCTCTCTGGCACGGCAGACAGCGTCGAAGAGGATATCCAACTGCCCCCGAAGAGCTTTTCATGCAGGATGACCCTTCCTTACGATGTAGATGACCAGCAATCATTGGAGCACTGCATCTTCTACCTTGCAGACAGGGTTAGTTCAAGAATGAGAAGGCACAAGCAGTGCGCAAGGACGCTCACGATAATCCTGAGAGCCCCTGATTTTACCACCATTAACAGGTCTGCTACACTCAAAAAGGCGATATACACTGGTTTTGAGTCAGCTGAACAGGCCCTCAGGGTTTTCAGGGGCATCTTCTCCCCAGGGACGAGAGTCAGGCTGATCGGTTTTCGCCTCAGCAGCCTCTCAACCCTTGAAGATGCAGGGTTGGACCTTCCATTGCTGCCTGAAGACAGAAAGATTCTGGAGCTTACATCAGCCATCGACCTGATCAGAAGGAGGTACGGCGATTCGGCGCTATCGATAGCATCCGCTCAAGGCATCTCCTGAACTTTCATACAGTGCTGTATGCCGCATCATAGTGCTATAATCAGAATTGTTTAGGAGGTGCCATCCCATGCGATGCAGGCTGAAGGCACTTTTGGTCTGCTCATTGCTCTTGGTATTTATTATGCTTTCTTCAGAGGCGTCCGGTAAGGTTCCGCTAGTTGTGCAGACCAAATTCGGGCCAGTTATCGGTGCGCTCGCTTTCACCGGACATAGAGTCTTCAAAGGTATACCCTATGCCGCTCCGCCGATTGGAGATTTGAGGTGGAAAGCCCCCGAGAACCCTGATCAATGGAAGATTCCTCTGCTATGCGACAACTTCAAAAGCAGCTGCCCGTCTTATCCCGCTTCCACTGACCTTGACCTACAGCTTGAGACGTTCGATGAGGATTGCCTGTACCTGAATATTTGGACTCCGGCAGAAAGCCAGGATTCGAAGCTTCCTGTCATGGTATATGTCCATGGCGGCTCGTTTCTTACTGGTTCGGCGGCAAAAACCTTCTACAACGGCGCATACCTTGCGAAGAAAGGGGTCGTTGTCGTCACGTTCAACTACAGGTTGGGGGTCTTCGGATTCTTCTGTCATCCGGATCTAGCTGACGAAACTACTGGAGGCTCATACGGAAACTACGGCCTGCTGGATCAGATAGCGGCACTAAGATGGGTAAGGGACAACATCTCGGCTTTCGGCGGCGATCCTGATAACGTTACCTTCTTCGGCGAGTCAGCGGGAGCGGTAAGCGTACTTGCCCTGATGTCCTCACCCCTGTCGCAAGGTCTCTATAAGGCAGCCATCGCGCAAAGCGGCGCCATTCCTTTCAACCTGAAGACGAAAGAGGATGCTAGCCGCTTCTGGATGAGTACTGCAGGCAAGCAGGGAATAGCAGACGGCCCAGGTTCCCTGGATGCCCTGAGGTCCCTTAGCTGGGAGCAGCTTCTGAGGATGACACCGTCGAATGACGGCATGATGCCTGCAAAGAGCACCCTTGAGCTTCTATGCATAGACGGTTACCTGTTCAAGGATCAGCCTTTGGATGTCTGGCGTGCCGGTAAGCAGATGAGTGTCCCCCTCATCGTGGGTTCAACTTCTGATGAGATGGGTATAATCGCCTCTGAAGGGCCCAGAAGCGAGGGAGAATACCTGAAAATCCTTCAGAAATACTTCGGTGAGCACTCTGAAAGCATAATCAAACGTTACCCATTCGACAAGTCCCTGCCTGGCAGGGCTTTCGCTACCCTGATTGGGGATTGCATCTTTTCGTATTCCTCCTCACTCGCATCCTTCCTGCACTCTAAGGCAGGGAACAAAGCATACAGGTACGTCTTCTCATATGCAGGCAAGCTCCTGAAGTCCGCAGGAATCGGCGCTTTCCATTCATCCGACGTGCTTTACATGTTTGGAGTAGTGGATAATGCGGCATTTCCTCCTCAGGAGAGGAACATGGCAAGGCTCTTCAGCGATTACTGGACAACCTTCGCAAAACTGGGGGCACCCTCCCCTGAAGGGCTTCCTTTATGGCCTGAGTTCGACATGGAATCGGCTTGCAGCATGGTTCTCGATTCCGAACCATATGAGGAGAAGGGGCTTGGGCAGGAGGTCTACCGTTTCTGGGATCTGATTATGTCCGATATGATAGATAAGCGTTTCTTCATGAAGCTGTAGTCAGAGTCGTAGTTCGTCTTGCCGGAACAGGCGCTGATAGTGTTACTAAGCACAATATATTACTTTTATAGGGCAAGGTGTATTATCATTAAGTTTGTAGCAAAATCGTCAGCCGACGAGAATCCAAGGAGTTGGGCATATGTGGAAGTTCATAGTTAGGCGCATACTATCGGCTGTGGTCACGATATTCCTAATCGCATCGCTGACCTTCGTGCTGATGCGCTTCGTCCCAGGAAGCCCGTTTAACTCGGAGAAGGGCCTTCCCCCAAGTGTAATTGAGGCTTTGAACAAGAAGTACGGCCTGGATAAACCGATGCTTGACCAGTACGTCACATACATGAAGAACGTGGCCAGGTTCGATTTCGGACCCACCATCAAATACAAGGGCAGGACGGTCAATGAGATCATCTCGGACAAGTTCCCTATCTCTGCCAAGGTTGGCCTTATCGCGCTGGTCTTCGCGGTGTCATTGGGTATCCCATTGGGCAGCCTTGCAGCATTGAACCATGAGAGGCTTCTTGATCGACTTATCATGCTGTTCACGACTTTCGGCATCGCGGTTCCCGGTTTCGTAATTGGAACGCTACTTCTCATTGTCTTCGGAGTTCTATGGCCTATACTGCCTACTTTCGGTCTTGATTCGTGGAAGAACTACGTCATGCCTTGCATAGCATTGTCTCTTTATCCGACATGTTATATTACGAGACTGACGAGATCTTCAATGCTGGATGTCATCAGCCAGGATTACATCCGCACAGCAAAGGCGAAGGGGCTTAACAGGTTGATCGTGATAGGGAAACATGCATTGAAGAACTCGATACTGCCTGTAGTAACCTATCTGGGCCCTCTTACCGCATATATCCTCTCAGGCGGCTTCGTCGTCGAGAGAATATTCACAATACCCGGCCTCGGAAAATTCTTCATAGATTCGATTAACGCCAGGGATTATCCGATGATCATGGGAACCACGATTTTCCTGGCGGCTTTCATTATCATCATGAACCTCGTGGTCGACATACTCTATCCCTTGATCGACCCCAGGATCAAGCTTAGGTAAAGGAGGGTGCGGAATGAATAAGAGCACATTTAGCATGCAGGTCGACCCAGAGATGTTCGCACCCGTTCCAAAGTCGGAACGAGTACAGCTTGCGACCATGAGACCATCGACTTCTTACTGGCAGGACGCCAGCAGGCGACTTAAGAGAAACAAGGTTGCCATGGCATCCATAGTGGTTATTCTGCTGGTCTTTGTATTCGCGTTCATAGGCCCCATGCTGATGCCCTATAGTTATGAGCAGCAAATACGCGAGGATGTGGACTTGGCGCCTAACGCCAGGCATTGGATGGGAACGGATGGTCTTGGTAGGGACCTTATGGTCCGTGTGATGATAGGAACCAGGATCTCTCTTCTTGTTGGTTTGATTGCGACATTCATAATCCTGATCATTGGATCGATATATGGGTCTATAGCAGGCCTCATGGGGGGTTGGGTCGACAATATCATGATGAGGTTCGTTGAGATCCTCTATTCCGTGCCCGACATCCTTATTGTCATACTCCTTTCGGTTACCCTTAAAGATCCCCTTACCCAGCTCTTCGAATCCGGCGGCGTGCTTAGCGGCCTTGCCGGGATCGGACCCGGCCTGATATCGATCTTCCTCACCTTCGCCCTCCTATATTGGGTCGGTATGGCCAGGATGGTTCGCGGGCAGGTGATGCAGATCAAGGAGCAGGAGTTTGTGACTGCGGCTAGGGCGCTTGGTGCTAGCAACAGGAGGATTATTATTAGACATCTGATCCCTAACAGCATCGGGCCAATAATCGTCACAGCTACGTTCCAAATACCTTCAGCGATTTTCGTCGAATCGTTCCTCAGCTTCATCGGACTTGGGGTGTCGGCTCCCATGGCATCTCTTGGCTCCCTTGCATCCGATGCCATGAACGGGGTATACACCTATCCTTACAGGCTTCTCTTCCCGGCCCTGATCATCGCTCTCATAATCCTCGCATTCAACCAGCTTGGAGACGGACTGCGCGATGCTCTTGACCCGAAGATGAAGAAGTAGCCAGACGGCAGGAAGCGAGAGATAAAATGGGAAATCTTGTTAATCTGAAAGATTTGAAAGTATCATTCTTCACGCCTGCCGGCGAAGTGCAGGCTGTGCGGGAGATTAGCTGGGACCTTGACAAAGGAGAGGTCATCGGCATAGTAGGCGAATCCGGGTCAGGAAAATCCGTATCGGTCTATGCCCTTATCGGTCTTCTTACACCTCCCGGCAGGGTCGTAAGCGGGTCTATAGAGTTTGATGGCAAGGACATGCTGTCGCTCCCTGAGAAACAGATGCAGATGATCCGGGGAAGCGATATCTCCATGGTGTTCCAGGATCCCACAACATGCCTGAATCCTGTTTTTACAATAGGAAACCAGCTCATTGAGGCTATCCTGGTTCATGAGAAGATATCAAAGAAGGAAGCTCGAAGAAAGGCCATCAACCTCCTCGAATTGGTGGAGATCCCATTTCCTGAGAAGAGGATGCGGCAGTATCCTCATGAGTTCTCCGGAGGGATGAAGCAGAGGGTCATGATAGCCATGGCGCTAGCAAACAACCCTAAGCTTGTCATAGCCGATGAGCCTACGACAGCGTTGGACGTCACGATACAGGCACAGATACTTGACCTGCTTAAGAACTTGAGAACGAAGATAAATATGTCGGTGATTCTGATAACGCACGACCTTGGGATAATCTCGGACGTATGCGACAGGATACTTGTCATGTATGCGGGCAAGGTAGTTGAAGAGGCATCGATATTTGACATCTTCGATAAACCAGGGCATCCCTACACTAAGGGGCTCTTAAGGTCCATCCCCAGGCTGCACCTTGACAAGAAGGAAAGGCTTGTACCCATCGAGGGCACCCCGGTTGACCTCCTATGCCCTCCCGCCGGGTGTTCCTTCGCCCCAAGGTGCGAATTCTGCATGAAGATCTGCATCGATAATCAGCCACCCTTCTTCGAACTGGGCGATAAGCACAGGGCAGCCTGCTGGCTGCTGCATGATCAAATCAAGGATAAACCTTTCGTACCTGCCCCCGACGACGGAAAAGAGGTGTGCAGATGAGCAAGCTGCTTGAAGTAAAGAACCTTAAGAAGTTTTTCCCGGTCAAGGCAGGTTGGCTCGAGCCCACCAGGTTCGTGCATGCCGTGGACGATATCAGCTTCACCATCAACAAAGGGGAGACCTTCGGACTCGTCGGGGAATCAGGCTGCGGTAAGACCACGGTCGGGCGTACGGTGCTTAGGCTTCATGAGCCCACCTCAGGTCACATAATCTATGATGGTCAAGATATAACGAAGGTCGATATGGTCCCATTAAGACGGAAGATGCAGATCATTTTCCAGGATCCCTATGCATCCCTAGATCCCAGGATGACAGTAGGCGACATCATAGCAGAGGCGATGGACATTCACAGGATGGCTGGGACCCGCAAAGAGAGGGATGAGAAGATACATGAGCTCCTATGCCTGGTCGGACTTTCGCCAGAGCATGGAAGCAGATATCCGCACGAATTCTCAGGTGGACAAAGGCAAAGAATAGGAATCGCAAGGGCACTTGCCGTAACGCCCGAGTTCATAGTCTGCGACGAACCCATATCTGCCCTTGATGTCTCCATCCAGGCCCAGGTAATGAACATGCTCGAGGACCTGCAGAAGAATATGCAGCTAACTTACCTTTTCATTGCTCACGACCTGGCAGTTGTCAAGCATATATCGACCAACGTGGGCGTCATGTACCTTGGCAAGATGATGGAGATTACGAATACTGAGGAACTTTACAAGTCCCCGCTGCATCCATATACTCAAGCGCTGCTCTCCGCGATACCGATACCTGACCCAAAGGTAAGCCGCACAAGAAAGAGGGTACCGCTCGAAGGAGATGTCCCCTCCCCGATTAACCCTAAACCCGGCTGCAGGTTCAGGCAGCGTTGCAAATATGCATTGCCGATCTGCGGTGAAGCCGACCCTGAACTCAAGGAAGTCGGCCCGGGACATTGGTGTGCATGTTATTTGTTGGACAAGAAGTAGGAATCCGAGTATATTTATCAAATAATACTAAGAGTTTTGAAACGCCCTGAGGCGTTCAAATAGCAAGGAGGAGAAACAATGAAGAGGATCGCACTATTATTGACCCTTATCCTCGCCTTTGCGAGCCTCACCGGCCTCGTGACGGCAGCGCCTATCGCGTCTCTTTCAGTGTCGGTCGGCTCGGAACCCGAGACAATCGACCCGGCTCTGAACTCGGCTGTTGACGGCGCAGTTTACATCGGCCACCTGTTTGAGGGAATCTACACCTACGCCGCTGACGGCTCCCTCAAGCTAGGAGTCGCAAAGTCCGCAGTACCTTCAGCCGACGGTAAGACCTGGACGATAACGCTGAAGGATAACCTTTTCTGGAGCGACGGCAAGAAGCTGGTGGCCGGCGACTTCGTGTACGCTTGGAAGCGCGCGGCAGCAGAAGCAACAGCCTCACCTTATGCGTACCTAATCACCGACAACGTTGACCTCACCAAGACCGTCGCCAAGGATGACAAGACGATAGTCCTGTCCATGAAGATCAACGTTCCTTACCTACAGTCCCTCCTCGCATTCCCGACCTTTATGCCCGTGCGCAAGGACATCGTCGAGAACGCAGATGGGACCCCCAACGACAAGTGGACCCTCGATCCTAAGAAGTTCGTGTCAAACGGCATGTACAAGCTCTCCAAGAGGGTGCAGGATGACGTCATCGAGATGGTCGCCAACGGCTACTATCACGACAAGGGCAGCGTGAAGGTCCCCAAGCTCATCTTCAAGCTTTTCTCGGACGACAACGCAGTATTTGCAGCATTCAAGAACAACCAGCTCTCCTTCATCGACACCTACCCGATCGACGAGTACAAGAGCGTAATAAAGCTGCCTGAGTATAACGTAGCTCCGACAATCGGAACTTACTATGTCTCCTTCAACGTCAAGGTAGCCCCGCTCAACAATGTCCTCGTCCGCAAGGCGCTTTGGTATGCGATAGACACCAAGTACATCGCCGAGGAAGTCCGCGGCGGTGGCGCCCTCCCTGCCAACGCTATGGTCGCATTTGGTATCACCGACTCTGACAATAAGGACTTCAGCCAGAAACCCGAGTCGAAGTTCATCGATCCCAGCCAGTATGCCAAGAACGTAGAGCAGGCAAAGAAGTTCCTAGCTGAAGCCGGTTATCCGGACGGCAAGGGTTTCCCTAAGCTTGAGTACGTATACAACACCAGCACCGGCCATAAGAAGATAGCAGAGGCCCTTCAGCAGATGTGGAAGAAGGCCCTCAACATCGACGTAACGCTCTCGAATGTCGAGTGGAACGTGTTCACCGACATGCGCCGCAAGGGCAACTATCAGATAGCCCGCAACGGTTGGCTCGCCGACTACGACGATCCGACCTCCTTCCTGGACCTGTTCGCGACCGGCAACGGCAACAATGACGGCCAGTACTCGAACCCGAAGTTTGACGAGCTGCTCGCCAAGGCCGCAGCCAGCACCTCTGATCCCAAGACACGCTACACTTATCTGCACCAGGCTGAGAAGATCATCATGGACGAAGCCGTGGCAGCGCCGATCTTCTTCTACACAGACGAGTATCTGAAGAAGACCAACTTGCAGGGAGTAATCGTGTCCCCGTTCGGCTTCAAGTACTTCTATAACTGCACCACGAAGTAAGAGACCTTCACAAAGAAGAGAGCCCGGGCGAAATGCCCGGGCTCTCTTTTTCATAGCAGCTCGTTACTTAAGGTAGATCTCCGCGGTTGCCTTCCTTATGATCAGAAGGCTCATTGCAGTGGCAAGCTTAGTCAGGCCCTGGGCATCTTCCTCATTTAGGATGTAGCCGTCCTTGAACTCCCCATATACTTCCCAGTACGACTTGAAGCTGTTTAGGGCAAGCCAAGTTACCAGTATATCGATATCCCAATTGATCGCCGGCCTTCTATTCCATTCATTTCCCCTTAGAGTTGACGGGGGATCGGGATCGAGCCAGAACCAGGCATCCGCAAGGTCCTTGACCGACTGGGAGTATCCTTCCGCTGACAGCCACTTGGATATCCTATCCTCTATGTCCTGTTCATACTGTGTATGCCAATTGCCGGAATAGCCGGAGGAGTGGTGCGGGATGCATGCGTCTGCAGCAGCGTGCAGTACTGCGCCCATCGCCACGGGGTCCTTTGTGCGCAAGAAGTTCTCGTACCAGTACCTGGCAAGGTTGTCCAAGGGCATGAACACCGAGAACGGTATCCCCTCCCCTTCTCCTCCTCCGGGACTGGATTTCGGGAACCTGTCTTTCAGCTCCTCCTCCTTGCTTGAGAACTTGCCTCTGGTCTCCGGATAGGAGTAGCGCTCCATCGCCGGGGAGCATCCCCTGTACCATTCCTGCCCCAATACGTGGACGTAGTTGTCCCTGAACCACCATGTTATCCCCTTGTCCACTGAGAAGCCTGTTACCCAAGCGAAGAGCCTCTCTATGAAGCTCGTAGCGGCATCCGTAGCTTTCTGGAAACCGCCCTCCTTGGCTGAGCCCCTCTCGAACGAGTATCCGTCATAATCATCGTATATGCCAGGGCCCTTCTTAATGTCTATGAAGTGGTTGAAGGAAGTGAAGTTGGAGCTCCCGTAGCTGAATGACGGCACATCGTTCGATACAAAATCCTCATCGATATGGGGGTTGTCAGGTTTCGACTTGACTTTGACAAGTTCCACGTCGTTATAGTTGTCGACTTCAGGCGCTTCCTCTATGCTCATCTGCGCGCTGTCGAGCTCATAGAAGGATGCGGTCCTCAGCCTTGCCGACCTTGCTTCAGGGCTTGAGCCCTTAAGGCTTTGGTAATCCTTGTATTCATCAGGCCAGTACACTGCGAGGGTATGGAATGCCTCCGCAGCTATGGCCCTGTGCGACTTATAATTGTAAGCGTCAGCTATCGGCACAGCGGTCAGCATGAGCAGCACTGCTGCAGCGATCAAGGCAGTTGTCCTTTTCATCATGTAACACCTCCACGGGAATATAATAGCATGAAGGCGATGCAGATTCGCCTGGACCAGTGTACTGCCCCAAGCATACCCCGACGGGAGCCTTCATGTTATCGGCTAGGCACGTCAAATCAGGAATACTATGGCGACGAAATGGGATGCAGCACCCAGGTTGATAAGTATGTGCCAGACCATGTGATGGTATTTGAAGCCCTTCATGGCGTAGAACACTGCGCCAACGGAGTAGAAAAGCCCGCCGGCGAGAATGGTTATAAGTAACCCGAAACCTGCGTTCCTTAGTATTGATGGCAACAGGACTACGGCGGTCCATCCCATCAGGAGGTAGAATGTGAGGCTCACTTTAGGTACGGCCTGCTTGGACAGGCTCTTGTATAGCGCCCCGAATATCACCAGAGCCCACTGGAACAAAACAACCGACCATCCAAGCCAGCCGCCTATTACGATTATGGCCATGGGGGTATAGCTGCCCGCTATAGCAACGTAGATGAAGATGTGGTCAAGCAGACGGAAGACCTTCTTGTGAACCCCAGACGGGGGCATCGAGTGGTACAGGCAGGAAGTGAGGAACATCCCGAACATGCTCATCATGAAGATGCTTTTCGTAGAAGCAAAGAGAGTGCCGCCTTCAATGTAGCCGTTCACGGCCACCACAGGTATTCCAAGTATCGTAAGCAAAGCCATCACCCCATGGGTTATGGCATTTGCCGCCTCCTCTTCCGCTGTCATTGTCCAAGTCTTCGACATCAGATATCAAGCGCCTGCCTTGCCTTGACCGCTTCCATCACCTGTCCGAAGCAGTATTCTTCCTCAATTATGTCCATGAGAAGCTCATCATGCCAGGCGCCTCCGATGCGCTTTGCATGCCTTAAGCTCCCTGCATGCTTGAAACCCACCTTCTCGTAGCACCTTATAGCAGGCTTATTATAGCTGTACACCCTTAGGGCCACGCTGTGCATGTTGAGAACGGAGAACGCGAACTCGCATAGAAGCCCGAGAGCCTCTGTGCCGTAACCCTTTCCCCTGAAGGCCCCGTCACCTATGAAAATGCCCACTTCGCAGTGCCTGTTCCTGTCGTCGATGGTCGGTATTCCGCAAGAGCCGATTGCCTTTCCGGAGGCAAGATCCACGATGGTGAAGTTCATTCCCTGGGAGAGCCTCTCCATCACCTCCCTTTCCCTTTCCTCTCCGATGATCGAGGAAAGGAATATCATGCCCAGGCTGCTTTCAAGGTCGTTTACCCAGGAAACGAACTTCATATAGTCCCCCGGGTCAACGGGAGACAGGAAGCACAATCTGCCTTTTAGCTTGGCATAGTAAGACATCTAGGCCACTTCCTTCCAGAATGCTTGTTGCCTGAATGCTTCTGTTGCGCCCTAAAGCTTGTCCATCGCAATACTCGCAAACCTCTTGCTGTAAGTGATCAGTCGTTGCACTCCATCTCAGGTATGTCCTCGATCGCTTCCTCGGGGATCTCCATTATCGCTTCAGCGAAGTCGCTGATCCTGTCCCTGCAGATTGAGTAGAAGGTCCATTTCCCCCTCCTTGATGCGCTCACCAGGCCTGATTCCGCAAGAAGCTTCATGTGGTAGGATAGCGTTGGCTGCGATATGCCAAAGTAACTCAGGATATGGCAGGCACACAGCTCCTTGCCCGCGAGCATCTTGAGTATTTCGATCCTGTTGGTGTCGGAAAGGGCGCTGGCTAATAGCGACAGCTCCTCTGCTTTCATATGGCACCCCCTTCTTAAAGGTCTCTGTACTGCCTGCTAAAGTATGCCCGTGGCCGGAACCGGAAGTATGATTCCCAGCTCGTCAGCGGTTTCCATCAGGCGATCAAGCGCTTTCTCAATCTGCTCCGGGCTGTGTCCGCTGCACACGCAGAACCTCAGCCTGGACTTTCCCATCGGCACCGCCGGATAGACTGCCGGAGGGACGAAGACCCCTTTTTCGAGCATCCTGATGCTGAGCGCGAAGGCATCCTCATCCGGACCTACAAGCACGGGGATTATCGCCGTCCTTCCTGCAAGCACTGTATCAAGGTTCCGCGCCTCAGCTTCCTTCATGAAGCAGTCAATGTTCGCGTGAAGCTTTTTGACAGCCGTGTTGTCCTTTCTGATGTGCCTGATGCCGGCAAGGCACGCCGCAGCTAGAACAGGGCTTATTCCTACCGAGAAAACGAAACCGGGGGCGTTGTACATCAGCCACTCGACAAGCGCCGACGAACCTGCGATATACCCTCCGCAGGTGCCCAGGCCCTTTGAAAGCGTCCCCATCTTAATGTCTATGTCATCGGGGGCAAGGGCGAAATGCTCGTCAACTCCGCTCCCGTGCTCGCCTATTACGCAGGTAGAATGAGCTTCGTCAACCATAAGGATAAGCCCATATTCCTTCTTCAGTCGCACGAAATCCGGTATGGGTGCGATGTCGCCGTCCATGCTGTAGACGCCCTCGACTATAAGAAGGACTTTCTCGTATCTGCCCCTGTGCTCCCTTAGAAGTACCTCCAGCGCCGCTATGTCATTATGGGGAAATGATTTTGACGGGCTCTTGGAAAGCAGCGTTCCCTGGGTTATCGAATTATGCGAAAGGGCATCGTACAATATCAGGTCCCTCTCATTGCAAAGGCAGCCGACGGTCGTTACATTCGTCGCATGCCCGCTTACCATGACAATCGCATCTTCTGTGTGCTTCCAGTCTGCTATCTCCCTCTCAAGCTCCCTGTAAAGAGTCTTATCGCCGGCAAGCAGCCTGCTTCCCGACGCAGAGGTCCCATACCTGCCTGCCGCATCCTGCGCGGCTCTGACGGTCTCAGGATTGCCTGAAAGCCCGATGTAATTGTAGGAGCCGAAGTTAAGCACCGATCTTCCGCCTACAATCGAAGTGTCACCTATCGTTGAGTCATGCTTCACGAAATATGGATTGCCGAGGTTTTCCACGGATTTCTTCCTGGCGCAGAAAGCCGCATACTCCCTTGATTCGGAAAAGTCCGTTATTCTCTTCACATAACCAGATAGGGTTTGGGAACCTACCGGTTCTTCAGCCCCGATTCCCAGCTCGAGAGCCACGGCAAGGGCGATTTCGTCAACGCACTTGCATTTTGAATACTTGTCATCCGGTACGAGGATAGAGTACTCGTCCTCGACTTTCGCCAGTATCTCCATGGCCTGCAGGCTATCAAGTCCGAATTTCTCCGAGATATTGTCCGTATAGGATATCTCTCCTGCACTAGAGCATAGGACCTCAGCTATGATTGACTTTATCCTTTCCCTGATTGACTGCATGGATGCGTTCCGGTTGCTGGCCTCGCCCATCGGGTACCTCCTGGTTTAACATAAGGTGCTAACAGCTTCGTTATCAGTGCTTCTTGTTGGTGGTTTCGACCGACCCATAACTAATTAATAATAATCCATCCGGCGGTGCATTCACAAGTTTTAGGGATGAGCCTGCCGTAACTAATGAAACTGGCATTCGGATAATCCGAAAACCGTCATTCTCACTGCCCATTTAGGGCTTCTCTGACCCGTCATTTCCAGCAAACATGTGCGAAGGGAAGCATATAAAGCTTCCCTTCTTCTGCACTATCAGATTTGGTGGAGGCGCCGGGAGTCGAACCCGGGTCCGAAAAGGCCCCTTCAGCCCCTTCTACGAGCGTAGCCGTCGATTTAAGCTTCGCCTTAGAGACGCCCTTCGGCCGGCTTCCCCTCGGCTATCTCGATGATCTTTTCCCGCGGCTCCGAGAATTGCAGCGGGAGCATCCCCGGTTTATTTGGCGCCCTTGCGGCCCTCCGGGATGGGACCGCTTCGGACGGCTACTTAATTAAGCAGCGTAAGCGTAGTTATTGGCGTTTGTGTTGTTCCGCTTGATTAACGAGTAATCGGACAACTCGGCTCGCTTAGACTGTCACGGCACTCCCCGTCGAAACCGTATCGCCCCCCACATCTATTAACGAATCCTACCAGTCTGAATCTCCCCTGCTCCCGCCCTTCCTGGCGGTGTCCACGGACCTCTTGATGTCTCGCTCCTTTATGTCCTCGCGCTTGTCCAGGCCCGTCTTTCCTTTTCCTATGCCGATTTCCACCTTCGCCTTGCCCCGGGATAAGTATACCTTAAGGGCGGTTATGGTGAAGCCCCTTTCCCTTACCTTCTGGTCGAGCCTTCTTATCTCGGCCTTATGCAGCAGAAGCTTCCTCTGCCGCCTGGGTTCGTGGTTGAAGATGTTGCCGAACTCCCACTCAGAGATGTGCGCATCCAGCAGGTATGCCTCGCCTTGCCTTATCTCGACCCATGCATCGGCGATATTCACCCTCCCGCGCCTGAGGCTCTGTATCTCGGTGCCGGTCAGTGCGACACCGGCCTCATAGGTCTCCGTAATGGAGTAATTCCTATGAGCCTTCCTGTTTGTCGCCAATACCTTGATCTCAGTTTCCTGACCGTTCATTTCCTATCTCCTACAGCCCTATCTCATTTGCCCTGATCTGCATCGCCAAAAGGCACGTCTCTATGAAGTCCTCAAGGCTCATTCCCAGCTCAGAGCATCTTGCTATCTGCTCGCGGTTTGCCCCCTTGGCAAAGGCCTTCTCCCTGTACCTGTTCACTACTTTCTCTGCCGTCACGGATGCCAGCTTCTTTCCCGGCATCACGAGCGCAGTCGCAACAATAAGCCCGGTCAAAGGATCTACAGCGTGAAGCGCCTTGTCCATCAAGCTTGCCCTAGGCTCGCCGTGGGCTCCGTTATGGGCTAGCACCGCATGGCATATCTCCTGGTCAAGGCCCTCGGCTTTCAGCATCTCAGAACCTACCCTGCTGTGCCGGTGCATGTCTGCAACCGTCGTATCGTAGTCGATGTCGTGCAGTAGCCCCGCGATACCCCACCTGTCGGGGTCCTCTCCGAACCTCTCCGCGAGGGACCTCATGATGAACTCCGTAGCCAGCATATGGTTGACAAGGTTGTTGCTTTTCACGTTCTCTCTTAACAAGGCCATCGCAGTCTGCCTGTCCATCAAGCCCATGCTCCCTCCGGAATCAGATGAAAAAGCCTCGCAAGGGCTGCGAGGCGAATTCCTACGTTGTCAGACCCTTCCCTACTTCGTGAAGATGAACAGGAAGGACGTCACCATGAAGGCTACCGCCACCCAAGTAGTCGCCTTCTCGAGCACCGCTTCAAAGCCCTTGCTCTTGCTGAAGAAGAGCTTAGATCCTCCGCCTATCGAGCCAAGGCCCTCTCCCTTGGCGGGCTGAAGGATGACTATCGTAATAAGGCCTATTGCCAGCAGGAACTGCACTACTATCAGAACTGTTTTGAGTATCTCCACCGGGATGCCCCCCTAACTGTTTTATACAAACTTCATTTTAGCAACTGATTTCAACCATTGCAAGGGATCACAGCCCGAAAGCTATGGAAATAAGCTCGGCGATGCCTCCTTTGCCCGCTTGCTTCACAGTAATGTCGGCGTATGCCTTCACGACATCGTCTGCATTGGCGACTGCAGCCCCCAGCCCTGAGCACTTTATCATCTCAATATCGTTGGGTGCGTCCCCGACTGCAACGATCGAACCCAGCTCCACGCCAAGATATTTGGCAAGCTTCTCCAGGGCGAAGCCCTTTGAGATGCCGAAGGGGAGAATCTCCGTATAGTTCGGTGTAGTGCCAACCGTATGGAACTCCGGAAATGCCCTGGTGAACTCGCCCACTATCTCGTCTCTTCTCTCGGGCTCTGAGAAGAGGATCAGCTTCGTCAGCTCCATGCCTGAAGGAAGCGCTGCAGAGTGCTCGGCAAGGTCATCTACAAGCAAGCATTCTGCGCCGGTGGCCTTCTCGTAATAGCTCTTCCAGTAGTCAGCCTTCTCCGTAAGGCAGCTTTCGGCACCGAAGGCGATTGTGGATAGCCCCAATGATTTGGCATGCTTAATCGCCCTTATCGCCGGCTCCCTATTAAGCGTGGCGTTGAACAACACCCTGCCGGAGGCGAAGTCCATTATCCTTGCGCCGTTGAAGGTTATCGCCGGCACGTTTGCCCCAAGCTCGACGAAATACCTGCCGGTCGAGCCCGGGCCCCTTCCCGTGGCGAATGTGAAAAGGAAGCCTGCGTCGGTAAGCCTTCTGATTGCGGCGAGGTCCTCAGCGGAGGCATTCTTCTCCTCGTCCAGAAGCGTGTTGTCGAGGTCGGTGACCAGCATGCTGTATCTGCTCTGGGCCCTAAGGATGACAGAAGCCGGCGCAGGCATCGGCTTCGTGCCGGCCAGCGCCGCCTTTTCTTCCGTACCGGGCATCGCCTCGCCCTTCGGCTTCAGTTCCATCAGTTCCTTCTTATCGAATAGAAGGCCTCTTTGCCGGGAAACTCGGAAGCATCCCCCAGAAGCTCCTCTATCCTCATAAGCTGGTTGTACTTCGCGACGCGCTCCGATCTTGACGGAGCTCCTGTCTTTATGAATCCGGCGTTGACTGCCACAGCTATGTCGGCGATGGTCGTATCTTCGGTCTCGCCGCTTCTGTGGGATATAACCGCGGTGTAACCTGCCCTCTTTGCCGTCTCTATGGCATCCAGGGTCTCGGTCAGAGTGCCTATCTGGTTGACCTTGATCAGCACGGAGTTGGCTACTCCCAGCTCGATGCCTCTTCTTACCCTCTCGACGTTGGTGACGAAGAGGTCATCTCCAACCAGCTGCACTGACTTGCCGAGAACATCGGTGGCAAGCTTCCAGCCCTCCCAGTCGTCCTCGGCGAAGCCGTCCTCGATGGACATTATGGGATATCTCTCGCACAGGCCCTTGTAGTATTCGACCATCTGAGCGGGAGTGAACTCCTTGCCTTCCCCGGTCAGCTTGTAGAGCCCGTCCTCGAAGAACTCCGTGGAAGCGGGATCCAATGCCAGCACGACATCGACGCCGGGCTTGTAGCCTGCCTTCTCTATCGCCTGGATTATCAGCTTCAAGGCATCCTCGTTGGATGCGAGGTCCGGTGCGAAGCCGCCCTCGTCGCCCACTCCGGTTGCCAGGCCCTTCGCTTTTAGTACAGACTTCAGCGCGTGGAAAACCTCGGCTCCCATCCTGAGGGCCTCGGCAAAGCAGCAAGCCCCGACAGGCATGATCATGAACTCCTGGATGTCCACGTTGTTGTCGGCGTGCTTGCCGCCGTTTAGTATGTTCATCATCGGCACAGGAAGAACCTTCGCGTTCGAGCCGCCTATGTACTGGAACAGCGGGATGCCGGCCGAAGCGGCTGCCGCCCTTGCGACTGCGAGGGAGACTCCCAGTATGGCGTTTGCGCCCAGCTTGGACTTGTTGGGTGTCCCGTCCAGCTCAAGCATGGCCTTGTCGATGACCACCTGCTCCGTCGGATCCATGCCTATCATCGCGTCGGCGATTATGTCGTTAACGTTGTCTACGGCGTTTAGCACTCCCTTGCCGTTGTATCTCGCCTTGTCGCCGTCTCTAAGCTCTATTGCTTCGTGCGCTCCCGTGGACGCGCCCGAAGGCACAGCGGCCTTCTCATAGGTGCCGTCATCCAAGACTACTTCCACTTCGACCGTCGGGTTCCCCCTGGAGTCGAGTATCTCCCTTGCGAATACGTCGATTATCGTAGCCATTCTTCTTTACGCCCTCCTGATGGAGGGCCCTCCTTTGTAATCGATTTTCACTTTGCCGCAGCTGCCACTATCCTTGCGAAGTCGTCAGGCTTCAGGCTCGCTCCGCCTACCAGCGCCCCGTCTATGTCCGGCTTGGCTATGAAGCTTTCGATGTTGTCGCCCTTCACCGAGCCTCCGTACTGTATCCTCATAAGGCTTGCAGCCATATCCCCGTGCGATGCTCTTACCGCAGCCCTTATGGCTGAGCAAACCTGCTGTGCCGCCTCTGCTGTCGCATTCAGCCCTGTTCCTATCGCCCACACAGGCTCATAGGCAATCACGCACCTTGCTGCATCCTCGGCTGAAATGCCTGCGAATGCCCGCAGGACTTGTCCGGAGACTACGCCTAGCGTATCTTCCGCCTGCTTCTCCTCAAGGGTTTCTCCGACGCACACGATGGGGATAAGCCCAGATCTCAATGCTGCCTTCGCCTTCAGGTTCACTGCCCTGTCCGTCTCTCCAAGCAGCGTACGCCTTTCAGAGTGGCCTATTATGCAGTATCTTGCGCCTGCATCCTTTATGAGAACTGGGTTCACCTCGCCGGTGAACGCCCCTTCGTTCTCGTAGTAGCAGTCCTGGGCGCCGACTTCGATGCCGCTTCCACTTATCGCCTCCGCCACTTTGTTAAGCGAGAGGAATGTGGGGCAGAAGACTATGTCGACCTTGCCCGCGAATTCTGAAACCTTTGCGGCTATGTCCCTTGCAAGAGCCTCTGAAGCATCCACTCCCCTGTTCATCTTCCAGTTTCCGGCGATTATCCTTCTGCGCATTCAAATGCCTCCGTTTACTTGTCCCTGAGGGCGGCTATTCCGGGAAGCGTCTTTCCTTCCAGGAACTCGAGCGATGCCCCGCCGCCGGTCGATACATGCGTCACCTTGTCGGCGAAGCCCAGCTTCTCTACAGCTGCGGCCGAATCCCCGCCCCCCACTATGGTGATGGCTTTCGATTCAGCCAGCGCCTTTGCTACCGCCAAGGTGCCCGCGCTGAAGTCCTTAACCTCGAAGACCCCCATCGGTCCGTTCCAGACTACTGTCGCTGCTCCTGCAATCTCCGATGCGTAGGCAACTGCCGTCTTGGGGCCGATGTCGACACCGATGAAGCCCTCGGGCACGTCTACCGCATCTACCTGAACCCAGCCATTTCCGCCGTTGATGTCGGTCGTGCATACATGGTCTGTGGGAAGAAGGATCCTCACTGACCTCTCCTTCGCCTTTTCGATTATTCCTTTGCAGTACTCGAGCCTTTCGGCATCTAGGAGCGATTTTCCTATGGAGTGGCCCTGGGCCTTAAGGAACGTGTAGCTCATGCCGCCTCCGATGATAAGCGAGTCAACCTTCTCAAGGAGGTTCTCTATGACGGCGAGCTTGTCTTTGACCTTGGCGCCCCCAAGCACGGCCACAAACGGCCTTCTGGGGTCAGACAGCGCCCCGCCCATTATCCTGAGCTCCTTTTCCACGAGAAGGCCCGCCACTGCCGGGATTATCCTCGATACGCCCTCTGTGGACGCATGCGCCCTGTGCGCGGTGCCGAAGGCGTCCATCACGAAGATGTCCGCCAGTTTGGCCAGCTTCTCTGAGAAAGCAGTGTCGTTCTCCTCCTCCTGCTTATAGAACCTGACGTTCTCCAGCAGGACGGCCTGGCCCGGCTTCAATGCCTCGACTTCGGCTTCCACCTCGGGACCTATGCAGTCGTTAAGCAGCCTCACCTCTGCGCCCAGCAGCTGGGTGAGCCTTTCTGCGACCGGTTTCAGCGAGTATTTTATGTTCTTCTCGCCGTTGGGCCTTCCCAGATGCGAACAAAGTATCACCATGGCCCCGTCTGATGTGAGCTTCTTTATCGTTGGCAGGGCTTCCCTGATGCGCCTGTCGTCCGTGATGGCCCCAGTGGAGTCCTGCGGGACGTTGAAGTCTGCCCTTACGAGCACCCTTCTTCCCTTGGCGTCTATATCGCTGATATTCTTCTTAGCCATCCCGGTACCTGCCTTCCTACATCCTGGCGGCTATGAACCTGGCGAGGTCCACTACCCTGTTGGAATAACCCCATTCGTTGTCGTACCAGGAGAGTACCTTCACCATGTCCCCGTCGACGACCATCGTGTTCTGCGCGTCCACTATCGATGAGCGGGCGTCGCCGTTGAAGTCTATGGATACGAGCGGTTCCTCTGTGTAGCCGAGTATTCCCTTCATGCTTCCTTCGGAGGCGGCCTTCAAAGCAGCGTTCACTTCCTCGGCCGTCACCTTCCTCTCAAGGTCGCAGACCAGGTCGACTACCGACACGTTGGGGGTCGGGACCCTCATCGCATAGCCATTCATCTTTCCCTTCAGCTCGGGTATAACCAGGCCTATGGCCTTGGCGGCGCCTGTGGTCGAAGGTATCATCGACTGGGCTGCGGCCCTTGCGCGCCTTAGGTCCTTGTGGGCCAAGTCCAGTATCCTCTGGTCGTTCGTATAGGAGTGCACAGTCGTCATGAGGCCCCTCTTGATGCCGAAGCTGTCGAGGAGCACCTTGGCCACGGGTCCAAGGCAGTTGGTCGTGCAGGATGCATTCGATATTATATTGTGCTTCTCGGGGTCGTACTTGCCTTCGTTCACGCCCATGACAATGGTGATGTCCTCGTCCTTGGCAGGAGCCGATATGATGACCTTCCTTGCTCCCGCCTCGATGTGCTTGACCGCCTTGTCCTTGCTGGTGAATATGCCGGTGGATTCGATCACTATGTCTACTCCCAGGTCCTTCCAGGGGAGCATCGCAGGATCCTTCTCAGCGAAGACCTTGACCTTCCTGCCGTCCACCGAAATCGAATCGCTTTCTGCCTTGACTTCAGCAGACAGGGTGCCGTGGTTCGAATCGTATTTCAGCAGGTGTGCGTTCGTCGCTGAATCGAAGAGGTCGTTTACTGCCACTATCTCAAGGTCCTCATATGGCAGCGCCGCCCTGAGAACAAGGCGCCCGATGCGCCCGAAACCGTTGATTCCAATTCTTGTCTTCATCATTCTTTCCGCCTAAACAGGCGTTTCACCTCCGCTTGCTAGAATGTCCAATGTAGTTAAATATATGGGGATATCAAATAAGTGTCAACTTTCACTAAAAGGCTGCTTCAGGCGCAGCTCCGAGGCCAGCCTTGACAGCCTCCTGAGCCTGTGGTTCATGCCGCTTTTGCCTATGGGCCTTTCGAGGCCTGCGCCAAGCTCGGCTATTGTTGCGTCCGGGTTCCTCAGCCTCGCCTCAGCAGCCTCCCTTAATGGTGCGGAGAGGCTCATAAGGCCTATCGCCCTGATGAGGAACCTGATGTCATCGACTTGCCCCACGGAAGCATCGATGGTTTTCCCCAGGTTCGCCTGCTCGGCGTTGACTATCCTGTTCACTTCGTTTCTTATTGCCTTCATGACCCTCTGGTTCTCGAAATCCAGGAGCGTGGAATGGGCGCCCGCCACATTCAGAAACTGCACGATGTCGTCTCCGTCCTTTAGGTACACCACGTAGTAGCCGCGCCTTTCTATCACCTTGGGCTTCATGTCGAATTTCCTCATAAGTCCCATGACGGACTCCGCGAACTCCAGGTTCTCCACAGCTATCTCAAGGTGATGCCCGTAAGCCGGCTTCCCCAGATATCCGGCACCCAGGAACACCCCCCTCAGGTATGCCCTCATGCAGCACCTTTTCTTAAGCACTGCCCTGGGAACCTCGTTGGTGAGGGCTGAGCCTCCGAATATGTCAAGGCCGGTGAGAAGCTCCCTCGCCTTCTCGTCCGAGTTGATCCTGATTATGTATGAGTTGCTCTTGTGTATCCGCTGCCTCATCCTTACGACTAGCTCGACTTCCCTGCATCCTGCCTCGGCTAGAAGCGACACCGTCCTTCTTGCCACCGCGGCGCTGGAGTCCTTCAGCATCAGCTTGATCCTGTTGCCGCCGGAGAAGATCAGCGTGCCGTTCACCCTGACCAGTGCGGAAAGCTCAGCCGACCTGCAGCAGGATTCCTCATCGGCGATTCTGACCAGTTCGTCTTTCATCTTTTCGTAAGGCAGCATCAGAAATCCCCCATCAGGTTATAAGGCTCATTATTGCCTTGCCGAGCTTCATTGGGTCGTGCTTGTAATGCTCGCCGGCAGATGCCACATCGGCCTCAAGCACCTCGAGTCCGGTTTCGTCCAGCGCTTTCCTGTCGTATCTCACCTGCGAGGCGCCCTCCTTGACGTATGCGTCCAACAACGCCCTGGGTATCTCGGAGCTGTTCACGATAATCGTGTCGAATATGCCCTCGCCGGCATGGTCGAACATAGCCTTGACGTGGTCCGAAGCGGTGTATTTGTTGGTCTCGCCCGCTTCCGTCATTGTGTTGCAGACATACACCTTCCTCGCCCTCGTCGCCCTAAGAGCATCCGCTATACCCGGAATGAGCAGGTTGGTTATTATCGAGGTATAGAGGCTCCCCGGGCCGATTATGACTATGTCGGCGTTCATTATTGCCGCTATCGCCGTCGGAAGGGCCTTCACATCCCCGGGTTCGATATGTAGCCTCTTGATAGCCGAGCCGTAGCGGTTTATATGGCTTTCACCGTAGACTACGCTGCCGTCTGCCATCTCAGCTTTGAGTCTGCAAAGGCTCATCGTGGCCGGCACGACTTCCCCCCTTACGGACAGAACCGCCGCACACTCCCTTATCGCCTCCTGGAAGTCGCCGGTGATGTCTGTCATGGCGGCAAGGAAGAGGTTCCCGAACGGATGGCCCCTTGTATCGCCCTCCGCCATGAACCTGTACTGGAACAGCTTCTCCATTAAAGGCTCCGTGTTAGAAAGGGCCAGTATGCAGTTTCTGACATCCCCGGGAGGAGGCATATCCAGCTCCCTAACTAGCCTGCCCGAGCTTCCGCCGTCATCAGTCACAGTGACTATGGCGGTGATGTTGGAGGTGAAATGCTTGAGGCCCCTAAGGACTGCCGGCATGCCGGTGCCACCTCCGATTGCGGCAACCCTCAGGCCTTTTCCCTTGCTCTCCTCGGCATAGCTCCTTTTAAAGCCCGTCCATGCCGGATCCTGCCCGTAATAGGCGTCGATTTCCTTGTCGATGTCCCTGTGCAGGACATCTACTGGATATCCCAGGGAGGTCAGCCTCTTCTTGAGCTCATTGACTACCGCCACCGACCTGTGCCTTCCGCCGGTGCAACCTAAGCCTATGACCAGCCATCCGCGGCCTCTCTCCTGATACCTCTCGTCGGTCATCCTGACCATCTCAATGACCTGTCCGATTATGGGTTCGGAGAGCGGGTCCTCCATTACATAGTCCGCAACGGCAGTAAAGTTGCCGTTAAGGCTCTTCAGATGCGGGACATAATAGGGGTTTCTCAGGGAACGGACGTCGTATAGGAACTCCACGTCATCCGGCACCCCGTATTTAAACCCGAATGATATTAGCGTTATGCTGGTTTTCTTCTGTTGAATGCCAGTATATGCAGCCACAGCCACCTAAGACCACCTTCTCAGATCGTCGCTCTCATGCCTTGCGGCACCTCAGCACCCTATAGCCCGAGCCAAGCTCGGGTTCGTCGCAGTTTCCGAACAGCTCGTTAAGGAAGGATTTTAGGCTGGCAGCCCCCTGCCTGGTCCTTATCACGGCATATAGCCGCCCGCCATCGGTCAGGGATCCCTTAGCCTGAATCATTAGCTCCCTTATCATCTGCTTGCCCGCCCTTATCGGCGGATTCATCGCCACGCAGTCGAATCTGGCCTCCGAAAAAGAAGCGAAGCCGTCGGATTGCCTTACTATAGCCTTTACTCCGTTCAGCATCGCATTAGACTGAGCCAGGGCGCAGGCCCGCTCGTTGATGTCGGCCATGTGCACAAGAGCTCCCTTATGCGTGGCCCCATAGCAGATGCCTACGGGTCCGTAGCCGCAGCCCATGTCCATGAAGGAGGCGCTCTGTTCATCCTCCAGGGCTTCAAGCAGCAGGTCAGTGCCCCTGTCCACCTTATCCTTGGAGAAGACGCCCGAGTCTGTCATGAACCTGAAGCTTGCTCCCATATAGGAGTATCGGATCTCGATTGGAGAGGATTCCGAAGCAGGCTTTTTGGAGTAGTAATGGTCCTGCATAGCACCGTCCCTCTGGATAATGTATACCGCATTGCATAATGCTCTTTTAAATTATACTATATGAAGTAGGAACGATGTTGTTGACTATTGAGTCAGACAAGTATAGCATAATCAAAAATAAGCAATCGGAAGGAATTAAGGCGAACTTGAAGAATTCGTCATATGTGGCTTATAGCGTGTGCGGCTACTCGAAGTAGAGAAGATAGTATATGCAGAGCCAATCAACAGAAGGAGGCGTTCCAAGGATGATTAAAAGAGCCGTGTCCCTTTTCCTGGCGTTAATGTTCATCGGCTCCCTGATGCTGCCGGTAATGGCCGCAACAACGGAGTACAAGGTCAGCGAGATGCCAGTGGGCACCTTCGGCGGCCAGCTGGTAGTTGCTCAGATTACCGACCCTAAGACCTTCAATCCCGTTACAGCGGCCGAGACTTCGTCGACCGACATCCTGGCCCCGATATTCGAGGGCCTCACCTCGACCGACGGCGTCACCACCGCAGTAATCCCCAGCCTCGCCAAGAGCTGGAAGTTCAGCGAGGACGGCCTCGTTTGGACATTCTTCCTCAGGCAGGGAGTCAAGTTCTCGGACGGCAAGGAGATGACCGCGGATGACGTGGTGTTCTCCTTTGACGTGATCTATGACAAGAACATACAGACTTCCTCCCGTGACGTTCTGACCATCGACGGCCAGTACCTCAAGTACAAGAAGCTCGATGCCTACACCGTCGAGTTCACGCTTCCCTCGACCTTCGCGCCCCTGCTTCGCCAGATCATGATAGAGATCATACCGAAGCACAAGCTTGAGGCCCCCTGGAAGGCCGGCAAGTTCAACGAGACATGGGGCATCAACACCCCCGTAAGGGACATCGTAGGAACCGGCATGTACGTGATGTCGACCTACAAGCCCAATGAGTATGTCGTCTACACCCGCAACACCAACTACTGGGTCAAGAACAGCAAGGGCGAAGTGCTGCCGTACATAACCAGGTACGTCCGCATGCTGGTGCCGAACCTCGAGACCCAGACCCTGAAGTTCCGCGCAGGCGAGACCGACATCCTCGGAATCAAGAACACCGACTATGCGACATTCAAGGATCTCCAGAAGAAGGAGAACTTCACCCTTTACAACCTCGGCGCCACCTTCTCGACAGAGTTCGTGGTGTTCAACATGAACCCCAGGAACCCCAATTTCGCGAAGGACAAGGAGCCCTGGAAGCTTGAGTGGTTCATGAACCAGAACTTCAGGAAGGGCGTCGCCCACCTCGTCGACAAGGCCACCATCATCAACCAGGTGTATGCCGGACTTGCCGAACCGCAGTGGAGCCCCGTATCCGCTCCCAACAAGGAGTTCCTGAGCACCAAGGTGACCCAGTACGCATACTCGCTTGATAAGGCCAAGGAGATGTTCCTCGCCGGCGGGTTCAAGTACGTCGATGGCAAGCTGGTCGACAAGACCGGCCGTCAGGTTAAGTTCGACGTCACCACCCACAGCGAGAACAGCAACCGCATGAAGATCGCCAACATCCTCGTAGAGGACCTCAAGAAGGCAGGCATCGACGCCAAGGCGACGACCTACACCTTCAACACCCTGGTTGAGAAGCTGATGGATACCTTCGAGTTCGACACAATCATCATCGGCCTCACAGGATCGGTAGAGCCCAACAACGGCAGGAACGTATGGCACAGCAGCGGCGGACTCCACATGTGGAACCCAGTCCAGGAGAAGCCCGCCACCGCTTGGGAAGCTGAGATCGACAAGATATTCGACGATGGCGTCAAGGTGGTCGATCCTGCAAAGCGCGCGGCCATTTATGAGAAGTGGCAGCTGATCGTATCCGATCAGGTACCGCTCATCTACTTCGTGGCTCCGCAGTCCATAGCGGCGATGAGGAACACCCTCGCCAACGTCAAGCCCACCGCAT
>CAZJHY010000004.1:0-89369 GCA_964545975.1 uncultured Clostridia bacterium
TATTGAAGGGCAGGCAAGCGTGTGATAGAATCTAATCCATGTGAAAACGGAAAAGGAGCTGGCGCTTACTCGCCTGTCAAGGCATACAGGTGGCTTGCCTCCATCGTGGCGGTACTTGTGCTGCTCGACCAGGCTACGAAGCTCATCGCCCTGAAGCTCATCGAGCCTTATGGCACGATACCTACGCCGCTGGGCGGGCTTCTCAGGTTTACGCTGGTATTCAACGACGGAGCTGCGTTCGGCATCCTTTCCGGAAGGCGTTGGCTTATGCTGGCGATCACCGTCGCCACCGTGCTGGGGGCGACCCTTCTCTGGAGGGCGATCTGGTCCATGGGGCCGCTGGTGCGCGGTGCGGCAGCTGTGGTCCTGGCAGGCTCGCTGGGCAATTTCGTGGACAGGGTGAGGATAGGGCACGTGATCGACTTCATCGAGGTGCCGCTGATCCCTCTTTTCCAGGTGTTCAACTTCGCGGACGCGTTTCTTGTTCTAGGCTCATTGGTGCTTATCTACGCAATATTCCGCGCTTCATAACCGAGAGGAGGAGTTCCATTGTTCCCGACCCTTTTTCAAATCGGCAGCTACCCGATCCTGACATGGGGAGTCTCACTTGCGGTGGCTTTCGTGCTCTGCACGGTCATCGCGGCCATTATCGGCAGGAAGAGGGGCTTTAAGAGCGATACGGTAATCGATGCCGCCCTCATCATCTGCATAGTCTCGATACTTACGGCAAGGTTGCTCTATGTATTCCTCAACTTCGACCAGTACAGCTCAGATCCGATCACCATACTCTATCTTAGAGACGGTGGCCTGTCGTTCATCGGCGGAGCAATCGGCGGCATTTTGACCGGCTGGCTCTTCACGAAGGTCAGGAAAGTCAGCTTCCCGGACGGGGCAGACGTCGGCGCAGTGGTCCTTTCACTCGGATACGGCATCGTAAGGCTTGGATGCCTTGCCAACGGCTGCTGCTACGGGCTTCCTTCGAGCGTCCCGTGGGCGCTTGCCACAACAGGCGATGCCATATTGAGGCACCCGACGCAGATTTATGCCTCCATACTTGGCTTTGCGATGTTCGCGATCCTGTTGTCCCTCTACTACAAGTCTGAGAAGCTGAAAGGCCTGCTGCTGTTCCTGTACGTTGCCATCTACTCCGCCGGAAGGTTCGTCATCGAGTTCTTCAGGGTCGGCCCCAGGGACTACTTCGCGCCCCTGACCCTTACCCAGGTGTTCACGATCGTAACGTTCCTGCTGGCAGTCGGAGTCCTGGTCATAGAGCTCGGAAAGAGGAAGGCGAAGGCCTGATATGGTCCGCACCGCCTCGGCCGGGCCTGAAGATTCGGGCACAAGGCTGGATATCTTCGTTGCGAAGGGGTTTTGTACCCCTTCGCGCTCTTTTGCTGCCCGGCTCATCGACGAGGGCAGGGTGAAGGTGAACGGGAAGAAGGCCAGGGCCGCATACAGGATGGAGGAGGGCGACATGGTTGAGGCGGACTATCCTGAAGCCCCGAGGAAGTCCGGCATCGCTGCAGAGCGCATGGACCTTGCCGTCGTTTACGAGGACGATGATATAATCGTTTTGGACAAGCCCAAGGGCCTTGCGGTGCACCCGGGGGCGGGAAGGAGCTCAGGCACGCTTGTGAACGCGCTGCTGGGGCGGGAGGGCTCGCTTTCGTCGGTCGGAGGGACCGACAGGCCGGGCATCGTGCACCGACTTGACAAGGACACGTCCGGCCTCCTCGTGGTCGCCAAGAACGACAGGGCGCATGTAAGCTTGTCGGCAGACCTGGCTGCAAGAAGGATGGGAAGGACATACCGGGCCATTGCCAGGGGAGCCTTCCACGAGGATTCCGGAACCATAGACGTGCCGGTCGGAAGAAGCCAGACCGACAGGAAGAAGATGGCGGCAAGGCCTGACGGAAGAATGGCTGTGACGCGCTTCTCCGTCCTCGAGCGATTCCCTGGATACACGCTTCTTGAGCTCAAGCTCGAAAGCGGAAGGACGCATCAGATAAGGGTTCACCTAAGCTATATCGGGCATCCGGTGGCAGGAGACGTGCAATACGGCGGGGCACCGGGAGAGCTGGGGCTCAGCTCGCAGGCGCTCCACGCGGTCGCGCTTCAGCTGAACCACCCGTCGGATGGAAGGCGGATGGGCTTCACATCGGAGCCGGGCCTGGAGTTCAACCGGGCGCTGGAGATCCTAAGAAACCCACGCGGAGGTAACAAGTCATGATCGACAGGTACGGCTATCCTGAGATGAAGGCCATTTGGAGCGACGCCCACAGGCTTGAGACCTGGCTCAAAGTCGAGGTCCTCTCCGCCGAGGCGTGGATGAAGCTAGGGAAAGTGCCCGCTGAGGACGTCGAGGCCCTTAAGAAACCCATTACGGTGGACCCCAAGAGGGTGGCCGAGATCGAAAGGACCACGAACCATGACGTCATCGCATTCCTAAGCGCTGTCGCAGAGCAGGTCGGAGAGCCCGCAAAGCACCTGCACCTCGGGATGACAAGCTCCGACATGCTGGACACGGCGATGGCAGTTAACGTCCAGGAGGCACTCGCCCTCATCCTTGAGGGGCTGGACGGTCTCATGGAGAGCATACTGGACAAGGCTTCCGAGCACAGGCGCACAATGATGGTCGGAAGGACCCACGGAATCCACGCAGAGCCTACTACGCTGGGTTTGAAGCTCGTCAACTGGTATTCGGAGCTACAAAGGGCAAGGCAGAGGCTGGTATGCGCCGGCGAGGAGATGGCAGTGGGGAAGATATCAGGGCCCGTCGGCACTTATGCCGGGGTGCCCCCCTATGTCGAGGAGTATGTGTGCCTGAGGCTGGGCCTTGTCCCGGCGAAGGTCTCCTCGCAGATAATCCAGAGGGACAGGTACGCTGCCTTCACGGGCGCCCTGGCCATCCTCGGCTCCTCGCTGGAGAAGTTCGCCACCGAGGTCAGGACCCTTCAGCGCACTGAGATATCCGAGCTGATGGAGCCTTTCGGCAAGGGACAGAAGGGCTCTTCGGCAATGCCTCACAAGAAGAACCCGATTACCTGCGAGAGGATCTGCGGGATGGCGAGGCTTCTGAGGGGAAACCACCTTGCGGCGATGGAGAACATCGCGCTCTGGAACGAGAGGGATATCTCCCATTCCTCAGTCGAAAGGGTGATATTCCCGGATTCGACGATAATCGCAGACTACATGATCAGGAAGTTCAGGTGGATAATCGACGGGCTCGTCATAAGGCCCGACAGGATGCTCAGAAACCTCGAATCCACTGGTGGGCTGGTCTTCTCGGGCACCGTGCTTCTTGCGCTGGTCGACTCCGGGCTTATGAGGGACGACGCTTATGCCATAGTCCAGAGAAACGCGCTCAAAGCCTGGGAGGAGGGCACATCCTTCAGGAAGCTCTGCGAGCTTGACCCCGAAGTCCAGGGAAGGCTCGGCGCCGAGAGGCTCTCTGAGTGCTTCGGATATGAAAGGCATGTCGCGAACGTGGATGAGGTATTCGCACGGTTCGGAAGGTAAGTGAATATGGCAAGGCTTGCCGCAGCGTTATTGATAATCGCACTGTTAGGTTCCGGCGCGATAGCTGAAGGGCCCTCTCTCGAAAAGGGAGGGCCTTACCTTCCTTCACCGGAGGTCAGGATTGCAGCTTGCGGCGACGTCATGATGGACAGGGGAGTCGCGGCGGCGATGAGGCAGCTCGGTGCAGGCTGGCCGTTCTCGGGCTCCTCAAGCATTATCTCCGAAGCTGACATCGCATTTGCGAACCTCGAGACCTCCGTTTCGGATGGGGGCTCGCGCATATCGGGGAAGGGCATCTGGTTCAGAAGCCGCCCAGAGCACCTGAAGCTGCTGGCCGATGCCGGAATGGACATAGTGTCGGTCGCAAACAACCACATCATGGACTACGGGCTGGACGCCCTCCACGACACCCTGGGGCATCTTGATGCCGAAGGCATAGGGCACGTCGGGGCCGGGCGCAACCTTTCGGAGGCAAGGCGCGGCAAAGTCATGGAGGTGAACGGACTTAAGGTCGGATTCCTCGCCTACTCCGACTTCCATGACATATTCTGGTCCTTTGCGGAGAGGTTCACCTTCGCGGCTACAGAGTCAAGGGCCGGAATGGCGCCTGCAGTCACATCGTTCATGACCGAGGATGTAAGGCGCATGAAGAAGTCGGCGGACTTTGTGGTAGTCTCGGTGCATTGGGGGCAGGAATACATGAGGTTTCCGGACAGCTCGCAGGTAGACAGGGCGCATGCCTTGGTGGATGCGGGGGCTGACGTTGTGTTCGGACACCATCCGCACGTGCTTCAGCCCGTAGAGTGCTACAAGGGAGCGCTGATATTCTACTCGCTCGGAAACTTCGTCTTCGACCAGGAGGGTGAGGAGGAGACGGAGAGCATGATAGCCACGGTGAGCCTGAGGAAGGGCATGCCTTACGAGGCGGAGCTGGTGCCTATGCGCATAATCCGCTCGCGTCCAGCGCCTATGGAAGGTGCTGAGGCAGAGGGCTCCATCCTTGCCATGGCGAAAGACAGCACCGGTTTCAACAGCAGGATGTTCTCCAGGGGAGGCAGGATGTATCTTTCTTCAGACGGCAGAAGGCCGGATCTCATTCTGAAGCGGATCTTCGAGGAGAACCTCCTCATTTTCCCGAATAGGCCGAAGGGTCGACAGTGACGCTCCTCTGCCCCGTATATGTGACAGCGCCCGGAAGCCCTCCGGGCATTCTTTTCACCTTCCTGGCCTCTGTGTAGTCCACCTCGACCTTGGAGCCCGACTTGACGGACGAGTTCGCGGCAGCAAGCTTCGCCGCCTCGGCGATGGCGAAATCCGGAGCCTGTTCGCCCCTTTCGAGCCTTACCACCACATGCGATCCGGGAGCCCCCTTGACATGAAGCCATATATCCCAGGGATTGGCGATGCCGAAAGTAAGCTGGTCGTTCTGCATGTTGTTGCGGCCGACAAGAGCCTTGTGGCCGGTAGACAGCGTATACTGCGCAGGAAGCGCAGGCTTTTCCGCTTTGGCCTTCCCTTTGGGCTTCTCCTTCCCGGCGATGTATCCGGAGATCGCAAGCTCACGCTTCAGTTCCTGAAGGGTCTGCACATCCTCGGCGCGCTCCAGGGAGCCTCTCACCCCGTCCAGGTAATCGACTTCCGCTCGGGCTGCCGAGATGAGCGGCATCAGCGCCTTCTCCGCCCTTCTGCCCCTGTTGTAGCGCGAGTAGTACCTCTCCGCGTTCTGGGCTGCTGTCAGATTCCTGTCCAATGGGACATCCACTGAATGCTCGTCAGGCGACGAATAATCGGCTAGAGACGCCCTCTCGGGAAGCTCGCCTACAAGAAGGTGCATGGAAGACAGTATGGCATCCCCCCAGGTGCGGTACTTGTGGGAGCGCTTCGCCTCAGACAGGTCAGCCTGCCTTGCCTCCAGCTTGTTGCCTACCTTTGAGATCGCGGAGTTCACCGCCCTCATAAGCTCTGATCTTATCCTCGTGGCCTGCTCGGCCGATTCTGTTGCGCCCAGCATGCCCTCAAGGCAGGCCGAAGGCGGCTTCCCCTCATCCCTGCCAGCGAGGATGAAAGATGGGCGAAGGCCTTTGGGGGTCGGAACCTCAGTGCAGGGCCAGGGCTGATTTGAAAACTCCTCCTGCCTCAGCCTTAAGGCGTCATATGCGGCAGCTGCCGCATCTGGCACGGATGAGCCGGAAAAGCCCGCCTTCTTAAGGAGGTCCTCCGCGTGATCCCTGGAGAGTCCGAACAGCCCTCCCGAGATTGCCGAAGCTGGGGTGATTCCGGGAAGCTCCGCCGCACGCCTCACGGCAGATGCGACGAAGGCCTGCCTGCTGCATTCCAGAGCGTCCGGAAGCTCGAAGCGCGGCAGGGCTTCGAACCTCTGCCCGGGCGCGTCAGCCCTTCCTTCCCGTGCCCTCCTGAAGGAACCGATTATCGTGCCCTCGTGCCCCAGCAGGAAGATGTTTGAATCCGGTCCCGAGGCTTCCAGAAGGAGCATCTTGGGGTTTTCCATCCTCTCGTCGTCCCAGGAGGAGAAGGTCATCTCTATGGCATTCTCCAGCTGCCTTCTCGAAGCGCCGAGGAACCTTCCGCCCTCCAGGTGCTTTCTAAGGAGCATGACGAAGGAGGAGGGTTCCGCCCCGTGCTCCGACTTGGCGCCCGCCATGACCTGGGCGCGCGAAGCAAGGGGCGATGAGCTTACGAAGATGCCGCCGGACCTTTGAAGGGCTATGAATATCGCATGCTTTCCCACGGCGGACACCCTGTCGACCTTGCTGCCCCTGAACCGTATGTCTATCTCCTTTGCCAGTTCCCTTAAGGAAAGGCCGTCGAGCCTCATCGGATACCTCCGAGGGGCGCCCCGTGCGCCCTTTATTTGTTTCTCAAGTATATTTTAAAGCAAATCTTTCGGACAAAGAAGGATATTTGAAGTATAGGTTGAATAATGACAGCATAATTAGGGATTGGGCAAACGCCAGCAAATGAAGTGGAAAAAGAGCTAAATCCCAGCTCGCAGGGTTATGCATTTACAAATAAGGCGCGATAATCTATGATAGTCGTGATTTGTGCTTTGAACAGGAGAGTGTGCCATTGCCTAGGAGCATGACGGGTTACGGCAGGGGAGAGACGGTTTCTGACGCGCTAGACGTGCTTGTCGAGATCAAGGCCGTCAACAACAAGTTCCTTGACACCAACATCAGGATGCCGAAGGAGTTCTCGGCGCTTGAAGACAGGCTGAGAAGGCTTCTGTCGGAGAGGCTGGACCGCGGCAAGATAGACATGTACGTGACCGTGGACTGGCTCGAAGGCGCCCCAAGGAGGGTCATCGTCGACAAGGCCCTTGCCATGGCATACCACGAAGCCCTGGACGAGCTGGCCAGGGAGCTCGGCAAGGAATCGGATGCAGGAGTCTCAAGGCTTGCTTCCTTCCCGGACGTCATAAGCCTGAAGGACGTGCCGCCGGACCTAGAGGGCATATGGCTTCTTCTATCTGAGGCTGCAAACGGCGCCATATCCGGCCTTATCGCAATGAGGGAGTCGGAGGGCGCGCAGCTTGTGAAGGACCTCGAAAGAAGGGTCGCTACGATCAAGGAGAACCTTACAGATATCGAGAGGATAATGCCCGAAGGGGCTCCGGCCTACAGGGAGAAGCTCATGAAGAAGCTCGAGGAGATCAAGATGACCGTCGATGAGCAGCGCTTCGCCCAGGAGGCGGCCCTCATGGCCGAAAGGTGCGACTGCACCGAGGAGACCGTAAGGCTACGAAGCCACATCGCGCAGTTCTCCGCGATGCTGAGGGCCGATGGGCCCATCGGAAGGAAGATGGACTTCCTGGTTCAGGAGATGAACCGCGAGACCAACACGATAGGCTCCAAGTCGCAGGACATAAGGATAACTGGCCTTGTTCTTGAGCTGAAGAGCGATATCGAGAAGGTCAGGGAGCAGATACAGAACATCGAGTAGGCGCGTACGGCGGGGATACCGCCGATGATGCGATATAAGAGAAAGGCGGAGGTGTTGATCATGTCGCTTCCAAAGCTTACACCGGAGCAGAAGAAAAAGGCGCTCATGAAGGCGCAGAAGGTAAGGTCCGAAAGGGCTAAGATCCGTGCAGAGCTGAAAAAGGGAAAGATTACTCTCGACCAGATAATGAAGAAGGCCGGAGACGAAGTGATCGGGAAGATGAGGGTATCGTACGTACTGCAGTCGCTGCCCAGAATCGGCAAAGTCCGCGCTGCTAAGATCATGTACGAGATCGGAATAGACGAGAACCGCAGGGTACAAGGCCTCGGCACCCGCCAGGTGGACGCCCTGAAGGAGCACTTCGCGAAGAAGTAAGCCATATGGTCCGCGGCATAGCCGCGTACAGCCACGAGGTAGGGGCTATGCAGGGACTTAAGCGAACCAAGGGCATATTGTTCGTTATCTCGGGGCCTTCAGGGGTGGGGAAGAACTCGGTTCTCACCTCGCTCCTGAAGGATGACCTCGGGCTTTGTTATTCGATATCAGCAACCACAAGAAGGCCCAGGAAGGGCGAGGCTGACGGAGTGAACTACTACTTCCTTGAAAGAGACGAGTTCCTAAGAAGGGCAGAGGAAGGCTTCTTCTTCGAGTACCAGGAGTACGTCGGCAACATGTACGGCACTCCCAAGGTATACATCGAGCGGATGGTGGGCGAGGGCAAGGACGTCGTCATGGACATAGAGTGCAGGGGGGCTGCGGCGATAAAGGCCCAGATGCCCGGAGCCGTCCTGATCTTCCTGACACCTCCGTCGATGGAGGAGCTAAGGAAGAGGCTTCATAGAAGGAGCACGGATGCGCCGGAGGTCATTGAGGAGCGGATCAGGAAAGCCGAGCATGAGATGGGCGAGATAGGCCGCTATGACTATTATGTCGAGAACGGGCGCCTTGAGGATGCTGTCGGCATGGTAAGGAGCATAATCACGGCGGAGAGGCTGAAAGTTTCGCGTCTTAGGAAGATGCGGGAATGACGCCCCGTCATGTTATAATATACTTTCGAAGGGCGAACAGCCCCAGATGAGAATCATGAGGTGATCGATCAGATGTCAATGATAAAGCCCTCCATCGAGGAGCTTATGCCGAAGGCGGAGAACAAGTATACGCTTGTAGTGATGGCCGCAAAGCGAGCCAGGAACCTCGTCAAGAACCCGGGCGCGGAGAACGAGGACTGGATCCATGAGAAGCCTGTATCAAGGGCGTTCAGGGAGATAGCAGAGGATCTGATATCCTACACGCCCGCCCCGGAGGACTTCATTCCGGAGATCCCCGACGAGATGGTAGAGGTAATCGACGAATTCGACGAGGCTTCCGAGGAGGCCGCCCCGGACATGGAAGACGGCGCGGAAGCCAATGACTGAGGAAGGCGAAAGGCCCTCTATACTGATGGGCATCACGGGCGGCATCGCTGCTGCCAAGGCATCCCTACTTGCAAGCCGGCTTAACAAGGCCGGCTTTGACGTACACGTGGTCATGACCGACAATGCGACGAAGTTCGTTGCACCGCTCACCTTCAGGAGCCTGACGGGCAACAGGGTAGTATGCGACATGTTCGACGAGCCGGATGAGTGGGATGTAAGGCACGTCTCCCTGGCCAAGAAGGCAAAGCTTGCCGTCGTTTGCCCGGCCACCGCGAATTTCATCGGCAAGATGGCGAACGGCATAGCTGACGACATGCTGACGACCACGCTTCTGGCGTCCCGCTCACCGCTTGTGATCGCCCCTGCCATGAACGATGCGATGTGGGCCCACCCGGCGGTTCAGGAGAACGTAAGGAAGCTGACCTCAAGGGGCGCGGTCATTGCTGGGCCGGTAAGCGGAAGGCTTGCCTGCGGAACGGATGGGCCGGGCAGGATGGCAGAACCTGAAGATGTTTTCGAAGTCGTAAGGCACTCATACCTGGGAATCGGAAGGCCTAAGCTCTCAAGCCTGAAGATACTGATATCGGCAGGGCCCACGGTGGAACCCATCGACCCTGTACGGTTCATTGCCAACAGGTCATCCGGCAAGATGGGCTGCGCCATGGCATCAGCCGCCGCAGCAAGGGGGGCGGATGTGACCCTTGTGCTGGGGCCTTCCGAAGTGCACGACCCCCTCGCGGTCAGGACTATCAGGGTTGAGACTGCCGAGCAGATGTTAAGCGCTCTCTCCGCGAGCTTCGATACCGCCGATGCTTTCATCGCGACGGCTGCGGTATCCGACTACAGGGTGAAGGACAGGAGCGCATCCAAGATCAAGAAGGACGGCTCAGGGGAACTCATGCTGAAGCTTGAGGAGAATCCTGACATCCTAAGGACGTTATCCAAGAGGAAGGGCTCGAAGCTAATGGTAGGTTTCGCCGCGGAGACCGACGATGCCATAGACAACGCAAGGGCGAAGTACATCAGCAAGGGCCTAGACATAATTGTTGTTAATGAGGTGGGGCCGGCGAACCAGCCTTTCGGCTCCGACGATAACCTGGTAAGCTTGCTTTCAGGCGCCGGCGAGCCGGAGAGCCTGCCCAGGATGGGCAAGGCGGAGATAGCCCATATCATACTGGACAGGATGGCAGCCATTTGGGAGCTTAGTTAGGGCCCCATGAACCTTAGGTTAGGGGGTTCGGCATGGCAGAGGATAAGCTGAATCAGAATACGGAGCAGAAGCCAGAGCAGAACGGAAAACAGCCTTATTCAGCCTTTCAAAAGAGGATGAGGCTGGGCGAAGCCTTGGTCGCAAGCGGCAAGATAAGCGCAGAGCAGCTGAAAAGCGCACTTGAGGAGCAGCGCAAGAGCAAGGAGAGGATAGGCAGGGTCCTCGTGGCAATGAACATGATATCGGAGGATGACATCGTAGACGAGCTGCAAAGCCAGCTTGGCATAGACAAGTTCTCCTTCAAGGATAAGGTAATAGCCCCGGACGTTCTGGACATGGTCCCTGCATCCCTCGCCAGGAAGCACCTGATCGTTCCGATAGACACAGCGGGGGAGAAGCTTAAGATAGCAATGGCTGACCCCATCAACGTCTTCGCCATTGACGACGTGAAGATAATTACGGGAATGAACATCATCCCGTACATAGCCAAGGAAGAGGATGTCCGCATGGCCCTGAACAGGTATTATCCTGACACGGGCCTTGAGGACATAATAAAGACGATCTCAGACGAGAGGGTCTCGACGATAGCAGCGGACGAGGACATGGACTCTGCAGCCTACATCGCCGGAGACGAGGGCCCTGTCGTCAAGATAGTGAACTCGCTGATTTCGGAGGCCTTCAAGCAGGGTGCGTCTGACATACACGTCGAGCCGAGGCAGGACTTCATCCTGGTGAGGTTCAGGGTGGACGGGATGCTGAGAGAGCAGATGAAGCTGCCCAGAAACCTCAGGTACGCGGTCGCGTCAAGATTCAAGGTAATGAGCAACATGGACATCGCGGAGAAGAGGGTGCCCCAGGACGGCAGGATACAGCTGGTGATCGAAAACGAGGAGCTGGACCTGCGCGTTTCGACCTTGCCGACGATATACGGGGAGAAGGTCGTCTGCAGGCTCCTGGTCAAGAAGGGCGCGAAGACGCAGCTTGAACAGCTGGGCTTCCTGCCGGAGAACCTCGAGCAGTGGAGGGTGCTTCTTGACAAGCCGTACGGAATAATCCTTGTCACAGGGCCGACTGGCTCGGGAAAGACGAGGACCCTTTACGCCAGCCTGAACAAGATAATGGATCCGGCGCTGAACATTATCACAGTAGAGGATCCCGTCGAATACAGGCTGGACGGCATCAACCAGGTGCAGACCAATATCAGAGCGGGGCTTACGTTCGCCAATGGGCTCAGGTCGATACTGAGGCAGGACCCGGACATTATAATGGTGGGCGAGATCAGAGACGGCGAGACGGCCGGAATCGCGATCAATGCGGCGCTTACCGGGCATCTTGTCCTCTCCACACTGCATACGAACGACTCCTGCGGAGCGCCGGTTAGGCTTGTCGACATGGGCATAGAACCGTTCCTCGTATCAAGCTCGATACTCGGTGTGCTGGCGCAGAGGCTCGTCAGGGTGCTCTGCAAGCATTGCAGGAAGGAGTACATACCCGACCTGTCGGTGTGGAGAAGCTGGATAAAGAAGCTTGGCCCGACGTCGGGCTTCGACCCTGCCGAACCACTGCCAATGTATAACCCGGTAGGCTGCCAATTCTGCAACGGCCTGGGCTATTCCGGCCGTACGGGAATATTCGAGATAATGGTGACGACCGAGGAGATAAGAAAGCTCATAAACGCAAGGGCTACGTCCGACCAGATCATTGAGGTTTCGCTGAGGAACGGGATGAAACCGATGATAGTCGACGGCGCGATGAAGGCTGCTATGGGCATAACCACGATGCAGGAGATCTTGAGGGTGGCATCGATAGCTGAGTAACAGATCTCAATTGGGCTTAGGAGGTAGCGCATGAATCTCGACGAGATCCTGGCCAAAGGTTATTCGATGGGTGCATCGGACGTCCACTTCACAGTAGGATTGCCTCCTCTTGCTAGAAACGTCGGGGAGCTTATGCCCATAGGGGATTACCCAAGGCTCATGCCGCAGGACGTAAGGGAGCTTCTGACCTCAATACTTAACGAGGTCCAGATAGAGCGGCTCAACAACAAAGGTGAAGTGGACCTTTCCTATTCTGTCCCGGGCGTCGGGCGCTTCAGGGTGAACATTTACTATCAAAGGGGAACGATAGCGGGCGCATTCAGGACTATCCCTACGGCAATACTTACTTTGAAGGAGCTGGGCATCCCGCCGGTGGTCAACTCGATCGCGGAGAAGCAGAGAGGCCTGTTTTTGGTCACCGGACCGACCGGAAGCGGCAAATCGACGACGCTTGCATCGCTCATCGACATCATCAACAACAACCGCGCCTGCCACATCATCACCCTCGAAGATCCTATAGAGTACCTGCACAGGCACAAGAAGTCGATGGTCAACCAGAGGGAGATTGGAAGCGACACCGATTCCTTCGCAAACGGGTTGCGGGCTGCGCTTCGCGAGGACCCCGATGTAATCCTTGTCGGCGAGATGCGCGACCCCGAGACCACATCGATTGCTGTCACAGCGGCCGAGACAGGGCATCTGGTGCTGGCTACTCTTCATACGGTCGACTCGGTACAGACGATCGACAGGATCATCGACCAGTTCCCGGGAAACCAGCAGGGGCAGATAAGAATCCAGCTTGCGGGGGTGCTCATCGGGGTGCTGTCTCAGCAGCTGATGCCTAACAAGGACAACAGCGGAAGATGCGTTGCCGTCGAGGTTATGATGGCGACTCCTGCTGCCAGGAACCTGATCAGGGAGGGGAAGACGCATCAGATCTACTCGGTGATTCAGACCGGAGCCAAGTACGGGATGCAGTCCATGGATGCTTCCATAAGAGACCTGTTCCTGATGAGGAGGATCAGCAAAGAGGAGGCGTTCAACAGGGCAGTGGACCAAGACGAGCTTAAGAGAATGATCGGCGGATAAAACTTCAGAAAAAAGGGTTTTCCGGATAGTATGATGAATGATAGCCTTTACAAAGCAATTTGAGGTGGTGAAGCCAAGGTGCAGTTCACCTACAAGGCGAGGGATGCCAAAGGACACGCTGTGGACGGTGTGATGGACGTAGATTCTAGGCAGACCGTCATCGACAGGCTTCGCCAACAAGGGATGTTCCCGGTAAGCGTAGCTCAGGGCGGAGCGACGAAGGTTGGTGCCACAAATCTCGAGGGTGTCCCCAAGGCAAAGAAGATCTCGGTGAAGGAGCTATCCCTTATCAGCAGGCAATTGGCAACGATGATCCAAGCGGGGTTGCCTTTGGTAAGCGCACTGAACGTTTTAGCGGCACAGATAGATAAGAAGGGTGTTGCGGCTGTCGTTAACGACGTAAGAAAGAGGGTGGAAGGGGGAGAATCATTTTCCAACGCCATCAGGATTTATCCCGGGATATTCCCTCCGATGTTCACAAACCTTGTTGAGGCAGGGGAGACAGCGGGAGCCTTGGATAACGTCCTTGACAGGACCGCGAAGTACTACGAAAACAACAGCAGGACAATAAGCAAGGTTAGGGGAGCTCTATCCTATCCTTTATTCCTTTTAGGGGTGGCGGTAATCGCCGTGGTGATTCTGATGGCTTTCGTGGTTCCTGCATTCGTGTCCATGTTCGAAAGCTTCGATGCGGAATTGCCGGCAATAACCAGGGCGGTCTTCGGCACCGCTGAGATAATGAAGACCTACTGGTACCTGATAATCGGTGGGTTGGCAGTCACTGTCCTCCTGATAAGGTGGCTTGTAACAAAGCCTCTGAAACCCTGGTTCGACAGGGTCATCCTGAAGGTGGCGATCGTGGGACCCCTGATCAGGAAAAGCAGCACCGCGATGTTTGCCAGGACCTTCGGAATGATGGTAGCCAGCGGGGTGCCGATGCTTCAGGGGCTCGAGCTGCTCGAGAAGACCTCGGGCAATTATGTAATGAGAAGGAGCGTTGAAGCAGCAAGGATAGGAGTCAAGGAAGGTTCAGGATTGGGCAAGCCTCTTAAGCAATCAGGGATATTCCCCCCGATGCTCGGGCATATGGTTGCGATAGGCGAAGAGACCGGCGCACTTGATGCCATGCTTGCAAAAGTGGCGGACTTCTATGATGAAGAGACGGACATGGCGGTGAAATCCTTAACATCGATGATAGAACCGATCATGATTCTTTTCATCGGCGGGATTGCGGCTCTATTGGTGGCATCGATAATGGTTCCAATGTTTAGTATAGCGAACTTCGTGTAATTATTCTATTATTCTTCGGAGGTGTAAAATGAGAAAGGTTAGGAATCAAAAAGGCTTCACAATCATGGAACTGATGATAGTAATAGTCATCATCGGCATCCTGATCGCAATCGCAGTACCGGCTTACAATAATTTCGTAGCTAGAGCAAGAGCAGCTACATGCCAAGCGAATCAGAGGACCCTGGAGTCTGCGGATGGATTGTTGTTTGCAGATACGGCTGCCCATGCTGACGATGCTGCTGATTTGGCTCCGTATCTGAATAATGCAGCAGACATCGTATGTCCTTCTGGAGGTGCATATGATTTCGACGAGGGTGATGTAACCTGCGATCAAGCTGGTCACTAAGCCAGGTTGTGGGGAAGGCGATTAGCCTTCCCCCATATGTTCTTTAGAGGTGTTATATGAGAATGAGAAATGTTGACCAGAAAGGATACACGATAGTTGAGATGATGATCGTCGTAGTAATCATCGGTATCCTAGTTTCTATAGCTGTGCCTAACTATACCAGCGTATTGTCACGGGCAAGGAGATCAGCTTGCCTAGCGAATCAAAGAGCCATAGAAATGACAAGGATGTACAACTTTTTAAGCAGCTACTCTTATGGTACAAGCATGGCCGATTTATCCCAAGCTTTCAATGAGATCGGGTTCGTCGGGGATTCTGACGAAAGCAGCCTTGTGTGTCCTGACGAGGGAAGCTATACTTTCGTGATCAATTCGTATGAAGTCACTTGCAGCATTGCTGAGCACAACAACTAGATGGAATCATTGCTTATCATCGTACTGGGTCTTGTCATAGGCAGCTTCATGAATGTCTTGATATACCGTCTTCCCGGCGATTTGGATCTGAGCGGATCCCGCTCGATCTGTCCCGAGTGCAAGACGGTATTATTGCCTATTGACCTAATACCTGTATTGAGCTGGATTGCATTGGGAGGAAAGTGCAGGCACTGCAAATCATGGATAAGCATCCAGTACCCATTGGTTGAGCTCTCCTCAGCGATTATGGGAATAATCGCATATAAGAGCCATGGGCTTAACCTTGAGGCTTTTCTGCACTACTTCTTCATGTGCGCATGCCTGATCATCGCTTTGACCGACCTCAGGACTCAGATAATACCTGACAAGGTCACTATACCGGCAACGATCGTCTTCTTGGTTACTGCCGCATTCAGAGCAGATGCGGTTTCGCAGCCATTCCAATTGGCAGTCAGGGCAGCTCCCTGGGTGAACTCAGTTCTCAACTCCTTGTTGGGCATAGCAGCATGCGGCGGTTTCCTTTGGGTCTTGGCTGAGCTGTCAGGAGGCAAGATGGGCGGAGGCGACATCAAGTTCATGACCGCCGCAGGAGCGTATTTAGGCTGGTACACTGCGATGATGGTATTGTTTCTTGGATCGGTTTTTGGCATCATGGTGACATATACCTTGATTATGCTGGGCAAAGCAAAGAAAGGCCAGCTTATACCCTTCGGGCCCTACCTTGCCGCAGCCGGTATAATCCTGTCAAATATACCTTTGCATAGGTTTTTTTGAGAATTAGCAGGGAAACAGCCGTATACATAGAATGATATAACAGTTATTGTATGAATCCCCAATGGGAGGTGAGGCTTTTGAGCCCAGCAAGAACCCTCTCCATGAAGAAAGGCACCACATCGGTAGGGGTAGACATAGGCACGACAACCATCAAGGTTGTCGAGATTGCCAATGTGCACGGCAATATTGAGATAACGTCAATGGCATCAGGCAAGACTCCTATCGATGCCGTCAAGGAAGGATCAGTAGTTGACACCAATGCGGTCACGGATGCGGTTAGAAAGCTATGGCGCGAAACGGGCATCAGGAATCGTAACGTAGCTTGCGGCATTGCAGGGCAAGATGTGATAGTCCGCCCTGTGGCATTCCCGCACATGCCTTACGATGAGCTGCGCGAGGCGATCAAGTGGGAGGCGGACAAGTATCTGCCTTTCCCTACAGAGGATGCGATGATCGATGTGGTGATGCCGGATCCGACTACACTTTTGAACGACAACACGTCAGATGTCGAAGTCATGCTTGTTGCGGCGCTGAAAAGCAAGGTTGAAAGCTACGCCAACTCCCTGGAGATGGCAGGGCTGAACCCGATAAGCATAGACATCCAGCCGTTCTGCATGATGCGCGCCTACGGGCTTGAAGGTTCAGACGAATCCGGCAGCATAGCCTACATAGACATCGGCGGCGGCACGACAGACCTTGTCATCTGCAATGGCGAACACCTCAGGATGACCAGGATTGTGCAAATCGGCGGCAATCACTTCACGGACATCGTGATGAGCACCATGGGCCTGACTCAGAGCGCTGCGGAGAAGATGAAGATAGAAGAGCTGCATATTGTGCCCAGCACCGCAGACTATGACTCAGTCGCGGATGCTTCCAGAAGGGCGCTTCTAGAAGGTGCATATGATGTGGCAAAGGGCCTATGCCTGGAGTGCAAGAGAAGCATAACCTACCACGACGCTCAGCTTCAGGGCAAAGCTGAGGGCCTTTATGTCAAGGAGATCATACTAGCCGGCGGAGGATCCAAGCTTAAGGGCCTTGCAGAGATGCTGAGCGACATGACCGGCCTGCCGGTAAGCTTTGGCGACCCATACACCGTGGTGAGACCATCAAGCGCATTAATGAACAAGGTTGATGTTCAGGGCTTGGCTCCTACCATGTCAGTGGCTGTAGGGCTAGCACTCAGGGGGGTGGACCTGGAGTGAAGAACAATATTAACCTTCTGCCGCCACGACCTAAGATCCGGCAATCCCTGGGCCCGCTGGCGCTTGCGCTAATTATCATATCAGTAACTCTGATAGCCTGCCTTGCGGGCTTCTACTCGTTCAGAAGGCAGACCATAATCAACACAGAGCAGAGAATCAAGGAGATCAGAGACACGATCGCACTGATCAAGCCGGATGTCGATACCCTGGCTAAGGTGGAAGCCAGGACCATAGATATCGGTAAGCTCATGCAGGAGGTCATCAAGCTGGAAGATCCCCATCTCAGTCCGGCAATGGTGCTTGCAGCGCTCAAGTCCAAGGTTCCATCCGATGTCTGGCTCACCAGCGCAGGTGTGACAGCGACCGAAGCTCTGACGGTAAAAGGCGTTACCTACAGCTACCAATCGGTGGCAAGGGCGCTTTTCTCGCTTGAATCTTCGGATGCTTTCAAGAACATGAAGGTTGGCACGATAAGCAGAGCAGACGACATCGAGACAGATGCAGTGTATGACGACTTCGTTATCGTGGGCAATCTCGAAAGAAGGAGGTGAGGAGCTTGGCACCTCTAGGCACCAGAGACATCAGGGCGCTGAAGATACTCGCGGTCTTCCTCCTTCTTGTGGGATTGACCGCCCTTGTCGTTTACGTTTTCATGCCGCAGAATGAGAAGTTCGTTAAGGCTAAAGAGGACTTGCAGACAGCGGAGATGCAGCTGAGGACCGACTTAAGGAAGCTGAACAAGGCCAAGGAAGCGGAAGCTGCGCTGAAGAGGGCCTTGGACGAGCTGAGGCAGGAGGAAGAGCTCATCGCCGACGAGGAGAAGCTGGCGTACTTCATCAGGGACCTCGAGGAGATGGCTAAGAGGTCCGGCATCAAGCTCGACTCCGTGAGGTTCAACGAAGGAAAGCCCCTCGGCAGGTTCCTAGACGTCGGCACCTATATCGAGGTTACCGGCAGCTTCGCAGGGGTCAAGATGTTCTATGACGCGCTTGAGCTTCTCAACAGGAAGCTCGCAGTCACCAGCTTCAACTTCGACCTTCAGTCTGAAGCCATCATCAACGAGCTCGGTGAGACCACCCAGAGGGATGTATTGCATTCCGTATGCAACTTAAGCCTCTTCATCCGTCCGAAGGGAGGTGTAGCAAGTGGCAGTGCCCAGTAAAGAGAGACCGGCAAGAGACGAGAAACCGGTGAAGCTGCCCCTCACACCGGCCGAAAGGGCGAAGATAGCTCTCAGAAACCAGATAATCTTCGTCGTAGTCATGCTGATCATCATCTTGACCGCGCTTTCCGTGGGATTTGTGTCATTGATACTGCCCCTTTCAAATCCCGACACGGATGATTCGCTGATCATCGAGGCGAAGTACAAGAAGCAGCAGAAGATCGGGGATGCACTCAACCTAAGCCTTAAGGAGGCTGAGGATACCTCCGGGGACAGGTTCGATGCAGCTTTGAATTCAACCTTCATCGGAAGGACCGACCCATTCGATGACCTGCGGCCGGATCCTCTCCCGCCCGAACCCGAGTGGCCTGCGATAAGATATGCGGGCATCATTCGGGCGAGCAACAAGACTTACGCGATCATAGAGATAGGTCAGGAGACATTCAGCGCAAGGCCGGGCGATGTGCTTGTCGGGGACATAGTAGTCGCCAAGATCAACGATAGCAAGCTGACGCTTTCCTATAAGGGTTTCCAGAAAGAATTCGTCCTGGGGGGTGAGTCCAATTGAAGCCTAGGAAGATAACAGCCATAATAGCCCTGACTTTGGTTATGGCGTTTCTAGCATTAGGTGCGCGCTCATACGCGGCGAGCTCGCCCGCCAAAGTCAGCCTTGATTTGAAGTTCGCCGAACTCGCAGAGGTGTTCCGCGTGCTTGCCAATGTAAGCGGGGCGAACATAGTGGTAAGCCCCAGCGTATCCGGGAAAGTGACCGTCAAGCTGGTAAGCGTCCCCGTAGAAGAGGCGCTGGACATCATCTGCGCGGTCTCCGACCTGGAGTACATATACCTCAACGGGACGATCATGGTGGGTCCCAAGGGAAGCGTAAGCACTCTCATGGACAAGGCTACGGTAGAGAAGTTCGAGCTCATCAACATAGCTCCTTCTGATGCCGCATCCAAGCTTACCTTCGCCGTCCCCGGGATCGCGGCTCAGCCTGACGACAAGTCCGGCACGCTTCTTCTAAGGGGGACTCAGGCGGATCTCGCCCTCGCCAAGGCGTTCCTGGCAAAGGTGGATATCCCTGTCCCGGTATCCAAGGCAGTGCTGCCTGAAGAGGAAGCAATAGACATCATCCAGCTGGCCAACGCAGAGGCCCAGAGCGTGTATGACGCGGTGAAGGGGCTACTTAATGCCACGCTGGCTGTGGATGCGAGGCTCAACTCTATACTTGCCGGAGGAAAGGTATCCGATGTAAGGGCCGCAAGGGGCATAATTGAGAAGCTGGACATAGTCAAGAAGGCAGAGGCCGTGGCAATCCAACCGGTGGAAATCAGGGTGTTGCAGCTTACAAACGCCAAGGCAGCAGAAGTGAAGCCTGCCGCGGCTCTAATCATCACAGCGGACAGGATCCAGGCGGATGCCAGCAGCAACTCGCTCATCATAAAGGCGACTGCTGAGGAGCATGCAAGGATTGCCGAACTCCTGAAGAACATCGATGCTGCGACTCCAAGACCTGCCGCTGTTGCAGTGGCAATGGAGAAGCTGGAGATAGTGAACCTTCTGTACGCCAGGGCGGAGGATGTCAAGAAAGCCCTGACCGTGGTGATACCTGAGAACAAGATAGCCATAGATTCGAGGACCAACAAGGTCATGATGCTGGTCGACCCTGTGAAGAGCCTCGAAGCCATGGCCCTAATTAAGGAGCTGGACGTAAAGGTCGCGGAAGCTCCCGTTCAGGTAGTGATTGCTCCTGCCATGAGGCTTGGATACTACAGCCCGAAGTTCGCCAAGGCAACCGACATCGCATCCGTGGTGAGGCTTGTGGCGGCTGACGCCAAGCTTCAGGTGATCGAGTCGAACAACAGCCTGGTGGCTTATGGGACGGAAGCGCAGCATGCTGCGATAGCCGAAGCTGTCAGTAAGCTTGATTCCGAAGCCATGGTACTGGCCACGACAATTGTAACAAGGGAAGAGACCAAGCTTGAGGTCATAGAGCTGAAGTACGCCCAGGCCACTGACGTCCAGAAAGCGCTAGCCTCCGTATTGGGCCCTGACAAGGCGACCGTAGACGGAAGGACCAACAAGCTAATATTGAAGGTCAATCCATCGGAGCTGGTTCTGGCTCAGTCGGTTATCAGCGAGCTAGATATCAAGCTTGATACAGCGCCTCCATCTATAGTCGAGGCTGAGGTCCTGGAGGTCGCGGATGTCAAGTACGCCAAGGCATCTGACATCAAGCCTTCTCTTGAAGCAGCCTTGGGGGCAGGCAAGGTGATGGCCGATGACCGCAGCAACAAGCTTCTTATGATGCTGGTGCCCTCAAAGAAGGCTTTAGCCACGAGCATAATCGCCGCAATTGACGTTTATGTGCCGGTGAAGGTAGAAGCGGTTGTAGAAACGGTTAAAGCGGAGCCTCAGATTGTTCAGCTTAAGTACGCCGCCGCAGCTGACGTTAAGAAGGTGCTGGACGGCGTGTTAGGGGCATCCAATGTAAGCGTTGACGAGCGCACAAACAAGCTGGTGGTAATGGTAACACCGCAGGCGATGGCCCTTGCCAAGGGCATCATAGACAACCTAGACATAGAGGTCAAAAAGCCTGAAGCACCCATAGTACAGGCCACTCCTGTGCCGGGGCTAGAGGTTGTTCAGATAAGGTATGCAACCGCCTCGTCAGTGAAGCAGGCGCTTTCCGCGATCTTCCCTGCAGACAGGGTGACCGTGGATGACAGGACTAACAAGCTCATCCTGAAGGTCACACCCGATGAGAAGGCCCAAGCTATGGCCCTAATTAAGGAGCTGGACGTAAAGGTCGCGGAAGCTCCCGTTCAGGTAGTGATTGCTCCTGCCATGAGGCTTGGATACTACAGCCCGAAGTTCGCCAAGGCAACCGACATCGCATCCGTGGTGAGGCTTGTGGCGGCTGACGCCAAGCTTCAGGTGATCGAGTCGAACAACAGCCTGGTGGCTTATGGGACGGAAGCGCAGCATGCTGCGATAGCCGAAGCTGTCAGTAAGCTTGATTCCGAAGCCATGGTACTGGCCACGACAATTGTAACAAGGGAAGAGACCAAGCTTGAGGTCATAGAGCTGAAGTACGCCCAGGCCACTGACGTCCAGAAAGCGCTAGCCTCCGTATTGGGCCCTGACAAGGCGACCGTAGACGGAAGGACCAACAAGCTAATATTGAAGGTCAATCCATCGGAGCTGGTTCTGGCTCAGTCGGTTATCAGCGAGCTAGATATCAAGCTTGATACAGCGCCTCCATCTATAGTCGAGGCTGAGGTCCTGGAGGTCGCGGATGTCAAGTACGCCAAGGCATCTGACATCAAGCCTTCTCTTGAAGCAGCCTTGGGGGCAGGCAAGGTGATGGCCGATGACCGCAGCAACAAGCTTCTTATGATGCTGGTGCCCTCAAAGAAGGCTTTAGCCACGAGCATAATCGCCGCAATTGACGTTTATGTGCCGGTGAAGGTAGAAGCGGTTGTAGAAACGGTTAAAGCGGAGCCTCAGATTGTTCAGCTTAAGTACGCCGCCGCAGCTGACGTTAAGAAGGTGCTGGACGGCGTGTTAGGGGCATCCAATGTAAGCGTTGACGAGCGCACAAACAAGCTGGTGGTAATGGTAACACCGCAGGCGATGGCCCTTGCCAAGGGCATCATAGACAACCTAGACATAGAGGTCAAAAAGCCTGAAGCACCCATAGTACAGGCCACTCCTGTGCCGGGGCTAGAGGTTGTTCAGATAAGGTATGCAACCGCCTCGTCAGTGAAGCAGGCGCTTTCCGCGATCTTCCCTGCAGACAGGGTGACCGTGGATGACAGGACTAACAAGCTCATCCTGAAGGTCACACCCGATGAGAAGGCCCAAGCTATGGAGATAATCAACGAGGTGGACGTAAAGATAGAGACTGCTACGGCGGCAGCGCCCATAGCGGCGGAGACCCTAAGCATAGTGCAGTTGAAGTATGCGCCTGCATCGGAAGTTGGCAAGGCGCTTGAAGCGGTCATACCAGCCCAGAGGATCAACGTTGATGCGCGGACGAATAAGCTCATCATGAAAGTCAGCGCAGACGACATAGCACAGATAAGGCAGATAATCTCAGAGCTGGATGTAAGGCTGGAGGATCAGCCGGCACAGATTGCCGAGCCTACGCAGATGGGCTTTTTCCGCATATTCAACGTGAAGCCTAGCGATATCGAGCCGTCCGTGAAGGTGGTAGCTGGCACCGCCAAGGTGCAGGCTTCAGATGCTACCGGAAGCATCACGGCATGGGGTTCGACTTCAGAGCTCAAGCTCATAGAAAGCCTTATTGCGAAGCTGGATATCGAGCCTGAGGCAGTGGAAGAGCCGGTGGCGGTTGCGGTGGCGGCGGCAGTGGAGACGCTAGAAGTCGTCCAGCTTATGAACGCCTCGGCAGCGGACGTGAAGGCTTCAATGTCAGTGCTGCTTCCGGACTCGAAGATTGCCATAAACGAACGCACGAACAAGATAATGCTCATAGTCACCCCTGAGCTTAAGATGCAGGCGATGAGCATCGTAGCTGCCCTCGACGTGCCCGTGAGCAAGGCTGAGGTATTGAAGGCGGAGCCTGTGAAGCTCGGGTTCTTCCAGATGAAGTTTGCCAGCGCCAAGGAGATGGAAGCGCCCATCAGGCTTGTCGCATCTGCGGCGAAAGTGCAGGTCGCCGAGAGGACAAACAGCCTCATAGTATACGGGACCGAGTCAGAGCTCGCGATAATCGAGCAGGTCATTGAGAAGCTCGACATAGAGATAAAGAAGGAAGAGGTAATAGCAGCTGTAGCGGAATACAGGACATATAAGATGGCGAATGCCTCGCCTACGGAAGTAAGCAGGGCGCTTACCATTCTCGTCCCCGCAAGCTCGATGCTGCCGGATGACCGAAGCGGCAACCTCATCATCAAGGCAGACGCTGAGACTCAGAAGCTGGTGGCTGATGTTATCGCCACGCTTGACGTAAAGAGCGTGAAGGCGGCCGGTGAGGTCGTTGAAGCTGACATCACCAGGGTATACAAGCTCAACTACGCTGAACCGGCGGACCTGAAGGCAGCGCTGACGGAGATGACCACAGGCAAGATAGCGATAGACACCAGGACCTCATCCGTCATTGTCACAGCCAAGGAGAGCGAGCATGCCGGCATACTCGAAGTAATTGAGCACCTGGATCAGGAGCTTGCGCAGGTGTTCTTCGAGGCGAGCCTGTATGAGCTCTCGGGCGATGCCACAAAGAGGCTAGGCATAGACTGGACGGTCAACAAGCTCGTGTTCGGTTACAACACCCTGTCGCAGCTGGCTACCGTAGCCCTCGACTTCGACAACAAGATCTCGGCGCTTGCCGACGAGGGCAAGGCGAAGCTCATATCCAAGCAGCACACCTTCACGGTGGACGGCAAGACCGGCAAGATGCTCATAGGCGACCGCATACCGGTGATCGTGCAGAGAGTGGACCAGGGACAGGTAGTCAACTCGGTGGAATACATAAACGCAGGCATTGAGCTCTCCATTACTCCCAAGGTCAGCTACGACGGGAGCATCACGGCGGAGGTTAAACCGGTGATAAGCTCCATCGTGGGCTGGACCCCGCAGAACTATCCGCAGATAAGGACTAGGGAGCTTGAGACCATAGTCAGCGTCAGAAACGGCGAATCTGCCATAATCGGAGGCCTGTTCAGCCAAGAGGAGATAGAGACCATAACCAAGGTGCCCATCCTCGGGGATATCCCGCTAATCAAGGAGCTGTTCACGAAGAGGGGCACTGACGTGAAGGACCAGGAGATAATCATCGTTATCACTGCCTGGACCATCAAGCCCGGGCAGAAGACCAATCTTGAAAACGGCGTAGTGGAGATCAAAGGACCTGTCCTATAGTAGCAAAGGCCAGTAAAGGTGGCCCTCATCGACGGGGGCCACCTGCTTTTTGGAGGTCAATCGACATGAGGGCTCTCGAGCTGCAGAAAAGGCTGGATGGACTTGGAATAGACGGCATGCTGGTGACGAAGGCAAAAAACAGGCTGTATCTTAGCGGTTTCACTGGTTCCGCCGGCGCTCTTGTGATAACGAAGGAGGGCATGGCGCTCGTCACCGACTTCAGATACACCGAGCAGGCGACCGCTCAGGCCCAGGGCTTCACGGTTATAACGCACGGGGCAGGCGGCTACTATAAGCAGACGATGGAGGAAGCACAGAAACTTGGGGCTAAGAGGCTCGGCTTCGAGGCGGCAGACATGAGCGTCGAGGAGTACCACTACTTCCAATCTGCGGCGGATGGCATGGAGCTTGTAGCGGTCAAGGGCGCCGTGGAGCAGATGCGGGCGGTGAAGGATGCCGCAGAGCTAGATAAGCTGAGGAAGGCTTGCGCCATGACCGACAGGCTGTTCGACTTCATCCTCGGCACAATGAAGCCCGGGATGCGCGAGCAAGAGCTTGCCACAGAGATGGACATCTGGATGATAAGGCATGGCATGAGCTCCTCCTTCGGAGCTATCGTTGCTTCCGGGCTTAGGGGCGCCCTGCCTCACGGAAGGGCGTCAGCGAAAGTCATGGAGAAGGGCGAGCTTGTAACCATTGATTTCGGAGGGTTCCTTGAAGGCTACACCTCGGACATGACCAGGACTGTATGCCTGGGGAAGGCCGACGCAAAGCAGAAGGAAATCTACTCGATAGTGCTCGAATCGCAGCTCGCCGGGGTCAAGGCGGCAAGGGCGGGGCTTAAGGGCAGGGAAGTGGACAGCGTATCTCGCCAGGTGATAGAATCTAAAGGATATGGGCAGTACTTCGGACATGGGCTTGGCCATGGAGTAGGGTTGGAGGTCCACGAAGAGCCCCGTTTCTCGGTGACGGACGAAACCGATATAAGGCCCGGCATGGTGCTTTCGGTGGAACCGGGCATCTATATACCGGGTTGGGGCGGGGTAAGGATAGAAGACCTTGTTGTGATAACGGAAGGCGAAGCGGAAGTCCTTTACAAGGCCCCGAAGAACTTAATCGAGCTATAGATCGGGAGGGTATGGCAATGGTATCCACTAACGACCTCAGGACGGGACTTACAGTCGAATGGGACGGCAGCATCTGGACGGTAATCGACTTCCAGCACGTGAAACCCGGCAAGGGCGCGGCGTTCGTAAGGGTCAAGCTTCGCAACATCATCACCGGGGCTACTATTGAGAACGCATTCAACGCAGGCGAGAAGCTCTCTCGTGCGCAAATCGACTTCAGGAAGATGCAGTACCTGTACGAAAGCGACGGTCAGTACATGTTCATGGACCAGGACAATTTCGAGCAGATTGGCCTTACCAAGGAAGTTCTGGGCGATTCCCTTAAGTATCTCAAGGAGAACATGGAAATCGGCGTCCAGATGTACCAGGGCAAGGTCGTTGGCATAGAGATTCCCAATTTCGTGGAGCTGGTAATCATCGAATCTGACCCCGGATTGAAGGGCAATACTGCCTCCGGAGGGACGAAGCCTGCCACCCTCGAGACGGGTGCGGTCATCCAGGTGCCGCTGTTCGTTCAGAAGGGCGAGAAGGTCAGAGTCGATACGAGGGAGAACAAGTACCTCGAGAGGGTCTGACGACTACTTGTGGCTGGAGGGATTGATGTGGCTGAGAAGAAGGCTGCAAAGCCGGTTAAGGAGACCGATTTCACCAACGAGGGCGTGAAGATAAACAACGACGTCATTTGCGTCGTAGGAGCCCTTGCCGCAATGGAGGTGGAGGGCGTCTTCAACGTGGGAAGCGGACCTAAGAGCAAGAAGAACATCTCAAAGGGCGTTAAGGTCAGAATCCAGGACGGAAGCGCGATCTGCGATGTCAGCATATCGGTGAACTTCGGCGAGAACATCAAGGAAGTGGCGACCAAGGTGCAGCAGAACGTGAAGCGCTCCATTGAGAGCATGCTGGGTCTTACCGTCAATGTGGTAAATGTTCATGTAATCGGCGTTGATTTCGGCAGCGCGCCTCAGGGCGTGAAGACGGCGGTTGCGGTCAAGTGACCTACTAACCGCCAAGGGAGGTGACAGGATGAAGCTCTTGGACAGACTGATGGCGATAATTGCCGCATTCCTGCTGGTGATCCTGTCTCTTATGGCCTTCTCAGCGTATGTCGGAGGTTTCGTGTGCCTTATGGGCGATTGGCTGAACGACCTTCTGATGACTTCCTGGTTTGCGGCATTCATGCTGGAGGTACTGGTAGTGCTGGTGGCAGCATACCTTATAGAGATGGCCCTAAGGACTGGCAAAAGCATGGGCAGGCTGCTGAAGAGGACCACAGAAAGCGGAGACATATACGTTTCCGTAGGTACAATCGAGGCATTTGCCAGGAATCTGGCGCTTGAGGTGGATGGCGTGCAGTCAGTCGACATCAATGCGAAATCTGTCAGGGAGGGTCTGGACCTGGTGCTCAAGGTGACTGCCTCAAGAGGGGCCGTAATACCTGAGATGTCAGCCAAGCTGGAATCCAGGATCAAGGAAGCCCTTCCGGCACAGAGCGGCTTTCCAGTGAACTCGGTCAAGACGTATATTAGGAGCGCGTCGTAAAGAAGGAGGAATCGGGGCATGTTTTCAGGCGGCAGTTTAGGAAGATGGTGGCGAAACCGGAACTCTGCTAAGACTTTCGGTCTGCTTTCTGGCATGCTGTTCGGTCTCTTTATATCTATCTTCGGCTTCTGGAAGGCACTTGTAATTGCGGTGTTCTCGGCCCTGGGATTCGTCCTTGGGGTGCTTATCGATGGGAACCCCGAAATAAAGGCAGCCTTAGGGAAGCTGTTCGGCATCAGGGAAGACGACGACGGAGAGGATGAGTGAAAGGACCTTGCCAAGAAACGATCGATCCCGCAACGCCTCGCTTGGCCCCAAGGAAGCCAGGCAGGCCAGGGAGTGCGCCTTAAGAGCCCTTTTCCAGCTGGACATCGCGGGAGGGGACCCGGATTCGGCGCTTGCATACGCATGCTCGGAGGACGTTGCCGGGCAGATATCCGAGGAGGCCAGGGATTACGCGACCCTGCTAATCGAAGGCGTGAAGGGAGCAACTTCGGATATCGATTCTACAATCTCGCGCATTTCCAAGGACTGGTCGCTTGAGAGGATGGCATACACCGACAGGAACATAATGCGCATAGCGGTCTTCGAGATGACCGGAGTAGAGGGCATGTCGCTGGCCGTGGCCATAAACGAGGCAGTTGAGCTGGGGAAGGCGTTCGGCTCAGAGGACAGCCCGCGTTTCATTAACGGCATCGTCGGCAAGCTTGCCGAAGAGATAAAGTCTCACTAGGGGCCTGGCCATGGCCGTACTTGGCATAGATACAAGCTGCTATACGACTTCAGTGGCGCTCACGGAGGAAGGCTCGGTGATCGCAGACGTAAGGCAGTTGCTTGAAGTCGAAAGGGGAGGGCTCGGGCTAAGGCAGTCCGACGCCCTTTTCCGTCATGTGAGGAACCTTCCCCGCCTCATCGAGGTCGCTTTCGAGAAGGCCAGGCAGAACGGATCGGAGATCCGGGCAGTCAGCGCAAGCCACTGGCCCAGAAGGGCTGAGGGATCCTACATGCCTGCGTTCACGGCAGGAAGCGGTTATGCCTCGGCTGTCGCATCGGCGCTTGGAGTCCCGTTGGTCAAAGTAAGCCACCAGGAGGGGCACATCGCCGCCTGCGCGCCTGATGCCGGACTATCACCCGGAGACAGCTTCCTTGCAGTGCACCTTTCAGGGGGCACTACAGAAGTCCTTGAAGTCGGCTGGGAGGAATCCAGGATGGAGATAAGGCGGGTCGCATCAAGCTCGGACCTTTCGGCAGGCCAGATGATAGACCGCATAGGAGTAGGCTTGGGGCTGGGTTTCCCGGCCGGCCCCGCGCTCGAAAGGTTAGCCGGCGAGGGCGACAGCTGCGCCTTCAGGATACCCTCCCATTTCAGCGGCGCAAGCCTTAGCTTCTCGGGACCCTGCGAGGCGGCGCTGAGAGGAATCAGGGAGGGTGCGGATCCCGCCGAGATAGCAAGGGCCGCCTTCGACTGCGTAAGGAAGGGAGTCTGCAAGGCTGTCGAATATGCCTCAATGGAAAGCGGACTCACTACCGTCCTTGTGGCGGGGGGAGTCGCGGCGAACGCAAGGATCAGGGAGGGCATGCGAGAGCGCTTGGGCAGGCTTGGCATGGAGGTGCTGTTCGGAAGCGCGGAGCTTTCTTCGGACAATGCGGTAGGGGTATCCTACCTGGGGGAGCTATGGGCATGAGGGATTACTATCCTCCTCAAGATGGGCGGGCGGAAGGCACGGCAATTGGCGTAAGCGAGCTTAATGCTGTAATAGCAGGCATAATCGCATCTGTGCCGGAGCTTTCGGGCATCACCGTGACCGGCGAGGTGTCTGACTTGAGGCGATATGGCTCAGGCCACTGGTACTTCAGCCTCAAGGACGAGAGAAGCCAGATAAAGGCCGTCATGTGGAAGATGAGCGCAGCTAGGCAGATGGCCTCGGGCTTCATCCCCGAAGACGGCATGCTGGTGCTCGCCTCAGGCGACGTCAACGTCTATGAGGCAGGGGGCATATACCAGCTTAATGTGAAGGGCATGAGGCCTGCTGGCGAGGGAGCCAAGTACGCCGCCTTCCTGAAGCTGAAGAAGAAGCTTATGGATGAGGGCATCATAGACCCGGGAAGAAGAAAGAAGCTTCCTTCCTTTATAAGCGGCGTGGCTCTCATCACTTCACCTTCCTCGGCAGCAGCGAGGGACTTCCTGAAGGTCGCCCGAGAAAGGTGGAGGGGCATAAGGATCATGCTCATCCCCGCCGTGATGCAAGGCGCGTACGCACCTGCAAGCGTCATATCGGCGCTAAGGCAGGCAGACCGCCTGGATGATGCCGATGCCATAGCGATTGTCAGAGGAGGCGGCTCGGCCGAGGATCTGTGGTGCTTCAACGACGAAGCTCTTGCAAGGGCTATCGCAGCATCGAATAAGCCGGTAGTGACGGGGGTAGGGCACGAGACGGACGTGACAATAGCCGATATGGTGGCTGACCTCAGAGCCTCCACGCCGAGCAATGCCGCGGAGCTGATTGTGCCGGACGAGGCCGCGGCGGTGGCTAAGATAGATGAGCTGCGCCGCAGGATTGGCCTTATGATTGAATCCAGGATAGGCGCATTAAGATCACGGCTCGAGACCACGGTGTCGGCCAGCCCCATTGCAAGGCCGATGGATATTGTGGACATCAGGCGCCAGGCGATAGACGAGAGCGGCTATGCCCTTCTAAGAGGCATGGAGAGGCGCATCAGCGATGCGAAGCTTGAATTCAGGATGAAGGCGGCGGCTCTTTCGGCGCTGAACCCGGAAGCCGTGCTTGAAAGGGGCTTCTCCATCTGCATGCTTACGGACGGCAGCATTGTAAGAGACAGCGCGCAGGCCAAAGAAGGCGATGAGTTGAAAGTCAGGCTTCACAAGGGCAGAATTGGCTGCAGGGTAACCTCTGCCTCAAACAAGATCTAGGAGGCGCAACATGGCAAGGAAGAAGGATGCTGTTCAGTCATTCGAGGAAATGATGAAGAGGCTTACCGAGATAGTGGCGAAGATGGAGAGCAGGGATGTTCCCATTGAGGAAGCAATCAGCCTTTATGAGGAGGGGCACAGCCTGGTGACCGCCTTGAGGGCGATACTGGATAGGGCGGAAGAGAAGGTCAGGCTCCTTGACCCGGATGCCGAAGGAGAAGGCATCGGGGATAAGCACTGATATGGCCTCGCAGCTTCAGTACTACGAAGCCTGGCTGGGGTCCGGAAGCTGCTTCCAGGAAGCGCTCATGGGCTCAATAAGGGATGGGTCAAGGGATGACGTGGAGCTTCTTGAAGCGATGGCCTACAGCGTTAGAGCCGGCGGCAAGAGGTTCAGGCCGTATCTCCTTCACGCCACGCTCTTAGCCTTGGGAGGTCCGATGGAGATGGCTAACGTGCCCTCTGTCGCAGTTGAGCTTGTCCATACTTATTCGCTGATACATGATGACCTTCCCGCGATGGACGACGACGGGCTAAGAAGGGGATTGCCTACCTGCCATAAGGTTTTCGGCGAGGCCCTTGCAATACTTGCGGGGGATGCACTTCAGAGCAGGGCGTTCGAGGTGCTGTCATCAGAGGGGTACAGGAAGCTTGCCGGCCCGGAGGTCGCTCTTAGGCTTGTTTCGGAACTAGCTTCGGCCATCGGACCTTCCGGCATGGCAGGAGGCCAGGCGAAGGACATGAGGGCAGAAGGCGGCATCGATGAGCTTCGTACCATGCACGACATGAAGACGGGGGCATTGATACGATTCTGCACCAGGGCCGGGGCTATCATATCCGGAACACGCCTGGAGGAGGCCGACAGGCTTGGTTCTCTCATAGGCAGGGCATTCCAGGTGAGAGACGACATTCTTGATGCCACATCAACTCCCGATGAGCTCGGAAAGACACCCGGAAAGGACCAGAAGCAGGGCAAGCTTACATATGTCAGCGAGTATGGTTTGGATAAGTCGAAGATGATACTATCCGGGCTTATCGATGAGGCGAGGGACACAGCGGGGATGATGCCCTGCGACAGGCAGGCAATCTATTCAGCCTTGGATTCGTTGGCGCTATAAGGGAGGACAAATATGGCAAGCAACAGGGCTTTCATTGCGGTGCTTCTATCCTGGCTTATTGCACAGCTGATCAAGTTCATACTTGCGAAGCTGACGCACGGGGACTTCTTCATGGGCCGCGCGTTTAAGACGGGAGGGATGCCATCAGCCCATACCGCGCTAGTATCAGCCCTTTCCTTCACCGCCGGGGTCCAGTATGGGACCGGAAGCATCGAGTTTCTGATAGCCCTTGTGCTTACCCTTGTCGTAAGCTACGATGCGATGGGCTTGAGGGCGGAGATCAACATGCACGGGAGGGCGATAAGGGAGCTGGCTTCCAAGGTAGGCGAGGCGGAGGACTTCGATGCCCGGTTTCCCGGCATCGGGGATTTCCAGGGGCATGAGCTGGTAGAAGTTGTGGCAGGACTTGCCCTCGGAATAGTCGTCTCTGCACTGGTTATGAAATTGTGATATAAATATAATGCAGGTGGCGCATTATCCTAGTCGGCCACGGCTGTCCTGAAAACGGGGTTAAAATTCCGTTGAGGGCACATCGATGAAGCCTCTTGTGCGGGCTCTGGACGCCCAGTCCGGGGTTTGTGCAGGAGGAGAGCCTCCAGGGCGATCTGCAATGGCATGCGGGCGTTGACCCTGGCGGCGTGGAGGCCCAAACTCGTGGGCCATACAGTACATTGACCCACGGCTTGGGGTTAACCTGCAAACCGGTGCACAACCCTTCTGTATGAGGAAGCGCTGGATGCAGCGTAGCCTGCCTTGAAGCGGTGGCGGGGGATAGCAGCCCGCGTCATAATGGCGCGGACCGCTGCCGAAACCGTCTCTGCAAAAGAGGCTAAGGACCGCCTCTCGGGCTGTCGGGGAAAACCCCTAGGCTGCTTGGCAACGCAGGGATTGCAGTGTGAACTAAGTGGTAATCCAGTCATCCCGTCGGCGACGCGGGAGGCCTGTCGTAAAGGGAAACCGCCTTTCGGCGACGACAAGGTGCACAGGTGGGAAAACCTACTGGACCTAAGTCACAGTATTTACCTGCGATGCCGCCACTTGCACATTTGCCCGGCTTACCGCCGGGCAGAATTGTAAAGGAAGGTGCGACTTGAAGACCAGGACGGCCATAAGGATCGCTTTCGGCGTGCTGCTGGTGTCTTTTGCGCTGAATATGTCGGCCGGAGCCGCGCACGGCATCTCCCTGCCCCTGTCCTTCATTCTGCTTCTGATTACAGTGCTGGCAGGAGTCGCTTTCGACATAATAGGCACCGCTGTCGCGGCTGCTACCGAACCGCCGATACATGCCGTCGCCTCAAAGAGGGTTAAAGGCGGCACCGAGGCATTAAGGCTAATAAGAAACGCCCCCCAGGTCGCCAACTTCTGCAACGACATAGTCGGCGACGTGTGCGGGACCCTATCCGGAGCGCTTGCCGCGGCATCGGCTTCAGGACTTGCCCAGGCTACTGGATCCAACACCACAGTGGTGCTGGCGACCACGGTGGCAACGGTCGCGATGCTGACCGTCACGCTGAAGTACATATCGAAGAACTACGCGATGAAGGAAGCGGAGCACGTGATACTGCTTGCAGGAAGGGTGATAGCATTCTTCGCCGGCTTGGTCCCGGCCTTCCTAAGCAAGAGGACTAACGGCAGGAGAAGATGACATGTCCGGCATCCTGGACAAGGTGATAGGGCACGATGATATCAGGGCACTGACCGACCGGCAGCTGAAGGAGCTCGCCGAGGAGGTCAGAAGCTATATAGTAAGCTGCGTATCGTCAAACGGCGGGCATCTTGCCTCGAACCTCGGCGCAGTGGAGATTACGCTTGCGCTTCTTGCGGAGTTCGACCCGGAAACCGACAGGATCGTCTGGGACGTCGGCCACCAGTCATACACTTATAAGATGTTCACAGGTAGAAAGCATGCCATCCGGGACATCAGGTCTGAAGGCGGCCCATCGGGCTTTCCGTCAAGGAAGGAGAGCCCCGCCGACTGCTTCGGCACAGGGCACGCATCCACTTCGATATCCGCCGCCCTTGGAATTGCCGCCGCCCGCAGGATGCAGGGGAGAGACTGCGCCGTCTTAGCTGTAATCGGAGACGGGGCACTCACAGGCGGGATGGCTTATGAGGCCATGAACAACGCGGGCTTCCTGAAGGAAAACCTCATAGTGGTGCTGAACGACAACGAGAGGGCGATATCGGCCAATACCGGAAGCATCGCTGATTTCCTGGCAAGAGTCAGGTTCTCGCCTTCGCGCAGGAAGTTCGAGGGAGCCTTCAAGCAGATGCTCGCTTCCATCCCCGTCTTGGGAGGGCCCATCAGGCAAGCCGGGCACCTCATCAAGAGGTCGTTGAAGGGGCTGCTGCTGCCAAAGATGCTCTTCGAGGACATGGGCTTCACATACATCGGTCCGCTTGACGGCCACAACATAAGGCTGATCAGAAGCGCTGTAACCGATGCTAGGAAGCTTGGCGGGCCGGTGATGATTCACTTGGTGACCAAGAAGGGCAAAGGCTATGATCCGGCAGAGCAGGACCCTTGCGGTTATCATGGCACGGGGCCGTTCGACCCCAGGACAGGCGTGCCAGTAAGCGGCGCAAAGCCCAGCTTCACAGGCGTGTTCTCAGAGAAGCTCATAGAGATCGCAGCAGAGGACCCCAGGGTAGTGGCGATAACAGCAGCGATGCCCGACGGCACTGGGCTGGTAAGCTTCAAGAAGAGGTTCCCTGAAAGGTACTTCGATGTCGGCATTGCCGAAGGGCACGCCATGACTTTCGCTGCGGGGTTGGCGACGGAGGGCATGGTTCCGATAATCGCCATCTACTCCACCTTCCTTCAAAGGGCATACGACCAGATGATACACGACATCGCCCTTCAGGGCCTGCACGTGGTCTTATGCGTCGACAGGGCCGGTATCGTCGGAGAGGACGGGGCGACACACCAGGGCTCATACGATCTGGCAATGGCCTCTGCCGCACCGGGCTTTACGGTCCTTGCCCCCTCGGATGCCTCTGAGCTCAGGGCCATGATGGATTGGGCAGTCAGGGACGCGCCAGGGCCTGTCCTTATCAGGTACTGCAAGCAGGCTGCATCAGAGGGGGAACCTACCCCATTTGCGCCCGGCAGAGCCAGGATCATGAGGAAGGGAAGCCAGATAGCGGTCGTATCGGCAGGCTCCATATCATTTGAGGCGGTTAAGGCAGCAGAGCTGCTCTCAGCAGAAGGCTTCGAGCCGACCGTAGTGGATGTGAGGTCGGTGAAACCCCTTGACGAGTCATTGATAAGGGAAGTCCTAAGGACCCATGCAGCTGTGATGACCGTCGAGGAGGGCGTGGCAAGAGGCGGGCTTTTCGCCGCGGTCAACTTGATAAGAGATGATGAAGGCATGGCGACTGTGATACCTTACGGCCTTCCGGAGGAACCGATAATGCATGCAAACAGGAAGGTTGCGCTTCACAGGCTCGGGATGGACGCGGCAGGCATAGCGGATGCATTACGAAGAGCGATGAAGGAAGAGGCTCCAGGCGATGAGCGGTAAGGTGCGGCTTGACGCCCTGGTATTCGAAAAAGGCTTGTCCGAAAGCAGGGAGTCAGCTAGAAGGCTCATCCAGGCAGGATTGGTTCATATAGGCGGCGAGGTGAGAGACAAGCCCGGAGAGCAGGTAAGCCAGGATGCGGTCGTGACTGTGACCGGAGCTGCGATCCCCTTCGTCTCCCGAGGGGGGCTTAAGCTCGAGAAAGCGCTCAGCGAATTCGGCATCGACCTCACAGGGGTCAAAGCCATGGATATAGGCGCTTCCACGGGGGGATTCACAGACTGCATGCTTCAAAACGGCGCCATAAAGGTATACGCCGTGGATGTGGGCTACGGACAGCTTGCATGGAAACTTCGCGAAGACCCCAGAGTAGTTGTCATGGAGAGGACTAATGCCAGGTCCATGGAGCCTCAGGCCTTCGAGGAGGGCATCAGCTTCGCCTCGATAGACGTCGCATTCATCTCTTTCCTCAAGGTGCTGCCGGCGGTGCTTCAATGCGGCGCAGCTGACATGCGGGCAGTGGTCCTTGTGAAACCCCAGTTCGAGGCTGGAAGGGAGCTTGTCGGCAAGAAGGGCGTTGTCAAGGACCCCGAGACGCACCGCAAGGTGCTGAAAGCCTCCGTGGACGGTGCAAAGGAGCTTGGCCTGACGGTGGCGGCTTTAGGATACTCGCCGATAAAGGGCCCCGAAGGGAATATCGAGTACCTGATGTATATTGGAAAGCCCGGAGCAGGGCTCAAAGCCCTTGATGACGCAGAAGGGGAGATAGGAAGAATCGTTTCGGAATCCCATACTCTTTAATGAAAGAGGCGAGGTGAATGGACAAGGCGGCGATAATCGCTCATCCGTCCAAACTGAACTCAGCGGACCTTTCGGAGAGGGTATTCCATGTTCTCAGGCAGGAGGGCATGGAAGTCTACGCGGAGGAGGAACTGGCAGCCAGCATAGGGGCCATCCCGTTCAGTTGGGAACCCGAGATTGCGAGCCAGCTCAAATTCTGCGTCGTGCTGGGAGGAGACGGAACGCTTCTTGGTGCGGCGAGGCAGACGCTGCCATACTCGCTGCCGCTTCTCGGCATAAACCTGGGGCACGTCGGTTTCCTGGCCGAAGTCCACGAAGGCGACGTAGTGCAGGCGATACAGATGGCGGCAAGGGGCCAATACTCCATTGACGAGAGGGCGATGCTCGTCGCCCAGCTTATTAGAGGAGGCAAGGTAATTGACGAGATAGCCGGCTTAAACGACGTAGTGATCAGCAAGGGCAGCTTATCGAGGCTGATAACTTTGGGCCTGTACATAGGAGACGAATCCCTAGGACGCTTCCCCGGAGATGGCATAATCATCGCCACTCCTACAGGATCGACGGCATATTCACTTTCAGCGGGAGGCCCGCTGGTCTCCCCGGACCTTGATGTTCTGGTAGCAACTTTCATCTGCCCGCATGTGCTCTTCTCAAGGTCGATAGTCGTGAAGGGGGACGGCAGGCTCAGAGTGGTGGTTGAAAGCTGCAACGAGGATGCCATGCTCGCAGTCGACGGCCAGGTGTTCAGGAGGCTTGAGGCTGGTGATGAGCTCCGCGCAAAGAAATCTGTATATACAACATTGTTTATACGGTTGAGGGAAAGGAATTTTTACGGTATTCTAAAAGAGAGGCTCAAAGAAGGCAGGCTTTAGCGGAGCCGGATTAGGGGTGTTCTGATGAAGCACAGACGTCACCAGAAGATACTCGAGCTCATTAAGACTCACACCGTGGAGACTCAGGAGCAGCTGGCGAAGCTGCTGGAGGCCGACGGGATAGAGGTGACCCAGGCTACCGTGTCCCGTGACCTGAAGGAACTTGAACTGGTGAAGGGCCCGGCAAGCAACGGCAGGTATAAATATACTGCCCCTGAGGAGAGGAACCTTGAGAACCTGAATAAGCGGATCGAGAGGGTCATGAAGGACGATGTGGTCAGCATCCAGGACAGCGAGAGCATCATCGTCATAAAGACCGTCATCGGCGCCGCCCATGCGGTGGCCGCCGTGCTCGATGAGCTCGGGTGGAAGGAAGTCGTCGGCACGCTTGCCGGAGATGACACCATACTGATGATAGTCAAGCCGAAGGACATAGTAGGCGACGTGGTAAGAAGGCTGGACCAGCTAAGAAAGTAACAAGAAGACAACGCACCAGGAGGTGCGCATGCTTAGATACCTGAAGGTCAAGGATTTCGCCCTCATCGATGAGGTCGAGCTGTCCTTCTCAGATGGGCTCAACGTCCTGACGGGCGAGACGGGGGCAGGCAAATCGCTCATAGTCGACTGCCTGGCACTCATCTCCGGCGCAAGGGCAGACGCGCAGTTCGTAAAAAAAGGCAGGGAAGCCGCCGCTATAGAGGCGGCTTTCGATATACATCGCGAGGAAGAGGCCAGAAGGGCTCTCCTGGAGCTCGGGATAACACCTGAGGAGGAGGGCGCCATAATACTCTCAAGGGAGATAACCAAGGCCGGCAAATCCCGAGCGAGGATAGACGGGAAGCTTGTCAGCGCAGGCGAGCTTGCAGCCGCGGCAGGCTGCCTCATAGACATCTTCGGCCAGCATGACGGGCTGAATATGCTGAAACCTGCAGTGCAGCTGGCTGCCGTTGATTCATTCCTAGGTCCTGAGGGCCGCTTGCTGCTTGAGGATGCGCGGATCGGATTCGAGGCATGGGCCGAAGCTGTTGATAAGCTCAATGCGCTAACGGAGAAGGCTGCGGACAGGCAGGCAAGGCTCGATTACCTGGATTTCCAGGTTAAGGAACTGGCGGAGGCAGCTGTTGTGCCCGGCGAGGAGGCATCTTTGTCGGCGGAGTCCAGGATACTTGCGAACACCGGAAAGTTGCTGGAGCTTCTGAACCTGGCATACGCGGCCCTTTATGACACGGGAACCGACCAGATGCCGGCAGTGGACATGGCGAAATCGGCGCTGGACAGCGTATCGTCGGCAGGAAAGCTCGGAATCGGCACACTGGCGGTGGAGGAGGGCATATCGGCAGCCCTCATCGGCCTGACGGATGCGGCAGAGGCTGTAAGAAGGCTCGCTGACGGGCTGGACATGGATCCTGAGAGGGCATCGATAGTCGAGCAGAGGCTGGCTGAGATAGGGAAGATAAAAAGGAAGTACAGGCTGGAAGCGGATGAGCTCCAGCAGTACCTGCAGAATTGCAGGCAGGATGCCGCAGAGCTGAGGGAGCTTGAGATAAGGACCGATGCCGCAAGGCTTGAGAGCGAACTGAGAAGAGGCGAGATGCTCAGAGTCATGCACAAGCTGAGTTCCCTGAGGGAGGATGCGGCAGGCAGGATGTCCGCTGCGGTGGAGGCGAGGCTCTCTGAGCTTATGATGCCCAAGGCGAGGTTCGTCGCGGCGATTTCTCCAAGGGGGCCAGCCGGTGCTGAGGAGTACCAGGAGGGAAGGTATGCCGGCACGACAGGCCTGGATGCCGTGGAGTTCCTATTCTCGGCAAATGTCGGGGAGGAGCCGAGGCCTCTTGCTAAGGTGGCCTCCGGAGGAGAGCTGTCAAGGTTCATGCTCGCATTCAAGGTGGCAGGAAGGGAATATTCCAAGCCCTCCGGCACGCAGGTGTTCGACGAGGTCGACCAGGGGGTGGGAGGCGCCGCGGCGATAAGCGTGGCGGCGAAGCTCAAGGTGGCATCCAGGGGCTCGCAGGTGCTGTCCGTCACGCACCTTGCCCAGATCGCTGCAGCGGCTGACAGGCATGTAAGGGTGACCAAGGGGGATGACGGGGTCTCCTCGTACATAAGAGCTGAGGCCATGGAAGGGGACGCAAGGCTTTGCGAGCTGGCTAGGATGCTCTCGGGAAGCGCAAGCCCCGAGGCCATAGGCCATGCAAGGACGCTTCTGGGAAGCTGGTCCCCGGAAAAAAACACGGGAAAAAACGATGTGGACAAGACTAACGGCGGTCCCGCTACGTTTACTTTATTTGAGGGGGGCAACTAGCCTATTCTATGGAGGTATTGTGATGGTTGAGCTGATTCGCATGGGCGGCTGGGTAATGTACCCGATAATCCTGAGCTCCGTATTCTCGCTAGCTGTGATTATCATCAAGGTCTTTCAGCTGAGCATACTGCCTACAGACTCCGAGAAGGTGCTGAAGACGCTCAGGACCTCCTTTTCGAAGGGCGGAAGCCTGGAAGCCCTTACGATGCTCAGAAGCCACAGGGGGCCGGTCGCGGTCCTGGCCAGGACTGCGGTCCAGGCGCATGACTCCGAACCCGGGACGCTCAAGGAGATAATGGAGCGGGGCGCCCAGCATGAAGTATACAGCATGGAGAAGAACATGCTGGTGCTTGAGACAACGGCGACCATAGCACCCCTTCTTGGGCTTCTGGGCACGGTTACGGGCATGATCAGGAGCTTCAACGTGCTGAACTCGCTGGGCGGAATAACGGCGCCCTCGCAGCTTGCCGGCGGCATCGCGGAAGCTCTAATAACAACCGCAGCGGGCCTTATCGTGGCCGCGCCAACCGTGCTGGGGCACAGCTTCCTCACGGCGCAGATAGACAGGCACGTATCAGACATGGTCAACTCCGAGCACGAGATAGCGGAGATCATACACGAGGGCAGGAGGGAAGCCTGATGCAGCTTCTAAGGAGAAAGAGGAAGCCCAGGGTGGACCTCATACCCCTCGTGGATATGATGTGCTACCTGATATTCTTCTTCATGATCTTCACGTCCTTCAGGACGAATACCACCGGCATGCCCCTTGAGCTGCCCAGGGCGGCCACTCCGCAGGAGTTGGCCTCCGAGATCGTAATCGTGTCGGCAGACTCCCAGGGAGGCTTGTTCATCGGGGAGGAGAAGGTGGATATCGGCGCCATCCCCGGCAAGGTGAAGGAGGCGCTCCTGAAGGACCCGGAGGAGCTCTTCGCCATAAAGGCGGACAAGTCCGTCAGATATGAGAACCTGATCGCGATAGTCGATGCGATACGCCTTGGAGGCGGTGTGCACTTGGCGCTTGCCGTCGAGAGGGGCTCATCCCCTTCACCAGGAGGACCCGTGCAATGACGAACGGGGGCAGGTCCGGCAACATACTGGCCATACTCGCATCGGTGGGGCTTCACGCCCTTCTGCTTCTCATACCCTGGCAGCCTGCTGCGAGCATAGACCTTCTGCCCCTTGAGGGCACAGGCATAGTAGAGCTTGCGGTGCTGCAGCCAGTAAGGGGTGAGACGGACGCGCAGGTGCAGCAGAGCCCTGAGCCTGTGCCGGAGCCTGAACCGGCCCAGCCTCAGGCCAAGCCGGAACCGGAAGCCGAACCCGTCAAGCAGGTAGCGGTGGCCAAGCCCAAACCGGCAGAGCAGAAACCCACTCCCAACGTGACGATCAAACCTGTGGCCGATGCGCCCAAAGCCGAGCCGGAAGAGGATGTCATAACGGCGCAGGGCGGAACGGCCATAGTCCCGGCTTCTGAGAGCCAGGGGGCAGAGGGACCGGCAGAACCGGTATCCTCAGAGGGCGCCGAGACCGAACAGAAGGCTCCTGAGCCTGCAAGGCCAGCATATCCTGGCGAGGATCCCACAGGAGAGGCGATGGTTGCGTCCAAGAGGGCGGTTGCCTATCCCAAGGAATCCATGAACTCGTCCTCCGAGGGCGTGGTCACTGTGGAAGTCACCGTAAACGCCGAAGGCACGATAAGGTCTGTAAGGATCGTCTCCGGTTCGGAGGACGAGTGGATGAGAAAGAACGCCGAGCAGACAATACTCAGATACTGGAGCTTCAGGAGCGCCGATTGGGCCTATAAAGTGATGATAGAGGTGAGCTTCAGGATGAAGCCGCTGGCTGAGACAAGCCTGAAGTTCATAGGAGCCTCATTCTTGGACTAGGAGGAACCTCTAGGATGCAAAGACCCAGGATCGCGGCCTTGGCCGCAGCGATGGCCCTCATCTTGGCGCTATCTGCGCCTTCTACGGATGCGGCCGGCACTGTGTCCATCTCCAATGATTACATCAGGATAACGGTGAACGCCGAGGACAGCGAGACTGGCAGGTTCGGAGTCGAGACTACGGGCGGAGATCCGGAGAATCCGGAAGATTCGGACCTTGCCCTAATATACGGGAAGCCCGTCCCCTGGACCAGCTACACTACTATAAGGATCAACGGAGAGGACTGGGTTTTCGGGGGCAAGGCGTCCAAGAGGGCGGGATCTTCCGGCAAGTATGGCGAGGCCGTGGCGAAGCCCGCGGTCAAAGGCAGCTCGATTGTGACTACCTACATGCTGGGCCAGGTGAGGGCCACCCAGGACCTGTCCTTCGCGAAGAACCAGATGACGGGCTATTTCGACACCGCCCGCATCGCCTATACGCTGAAAAACGAGGGCAATGAACCGGTTAAGCTTGGCCTAAGGCTCATGCTTGATACCATGCTCGGAAGAAACGACGGGGCGCCGCTTAGGGCGGGGGAGACCGCTGTGGAGTCCGACACGGGATTCTCCGGGGCGCAGATACCGGACTTCTGGCAGGCGTTCGATTCTCTGACCGCCCCTTCCATAACCTCCCAGGCGACCCTAAGGGGAAGGGAGCTTACACCGCCTTCAAGGGCAGTGTTCAGCAACTGGGGGGCGTTTGCGGACAACCTCTGGGACATCAGGCTGGTACCCGGAAGGGACTTCACAAGGGAGGGCGAGTTCGACCTGGACTCGGCCGCTGCCATGTACTGGGACGAGCTCGTGGTTCAGCCCGGATCCCAGGTGACCCTCGTCACATACTACGGCCTCGGGGGCATAACGGTGGCGCCCGGAGAGCTTTCGATGGGACTGGCCGTCCCTGCAGAGCTTGAGACATCGGCAGAGGGCCAGCAATCAGCATTTACGGCAATAGCTTACATCCAGAACACGGGCAAGGGCCCGGCACTTGACGTGAAGGTCTCGATAGAGCTTCCAAAAGGCCTGCAGCTCGTTTCCGCCTCCGATGCTACCAGGATCGTGGGCGACATTAAGCAGGGCGCCCTTGTTCAGCTCTCCTGGCAGGTGAGGACGGACGGCAGGACTTACGGAAGCGTACCGGTCACCGTGAAGGCGACATCCTCCAACGCCGAGGGGAACCTCATAACAAGGCAGGTATACGTGCTCTCGCCTCCAAGGTTGTCTGTAAGACTCATTCAGCCGGACATGGGATTAAAGGATGACGGGGGTTTAAAGGAAGCATACAAAGTCACGATGATCATCCAAAACATCGGGGACTCTACTGCATATTGGACGGAGGCGGCGCTCGAGCTTACCGGGGCAAGGCTTCTTCCCGGGGACACATCGCTCAAGCTTCTGGGACACTTCGCGCCCTCTGAGTCCTATGAGGTGCAATGGCACATGCTGCCCCTATCCGGTTCGCAGGCCATCCAGATGAAGGGCCGCGCCCAGGCGGAGAACGCAAAGCAGGTGAGCGTTCAGTCGGCAGCTTCGGCGCCTGTCGCCGAAAGGCTGATAGAGCTGAAGATCGGTTCCTTCGCAGACGGATACATAGAAGCTAGGGTGGAAGCTTCGCGCCTTTCCAGCGTGGCAAGAGTGGAGTTTGACCTCGTCTGGGAGGGCGACGCGCTCGAGCTTCTGGGAAGAAAGCCGGTAACGGCCGGCCCCCTGATGCTCCTTCCTGACGGCACGTACCCGGGCCTCTTTACAGGAAGCGTGCAGGGCAAGGCGATAAGGTCCGTTAGGTGCTCCTTCCTTCCGGGAGGGGTGCCGACAGGGACTCTCATAAATGTGGACTTCAGCATAAAAGGACCCGGCAAGATGACCATATCCATGCAGAATGTCAAGGCATACGATGCCGCAGGCCGGCAGCTGGGGGTGCTCAGCGACGGGCTCAAGGCAGTAATCAAATAGCTTACCGGAGGTGCCATTATGATTCTTAGAAGAGGCCGCATGACAATAGTTTTGAGCTTGATGCTTGCAGTCCTAGTGGGATTCAGCGGGCTTGCGGCGCCCGTGCTCACGGACGTAAGCAAGGACCATTGGGCTTATCAAGCGGTCATTGGACTTGTGGACAAGGGCTACCTAAGCGTTTACAACGACGGCTCCTTCAGGGGAGATGAGCCGGTGAGCAGATACCTCCTAGCCTTCGTCGTGGCGAAGATGCTGACGGACCTGGAGAAGGGCACGGTTACTGCGACCGAAGGGGATATGTCAGTATTAAGGCAAGTCTCTAATGAACTAAGAGCTGAACTAGTCCCATTGCTAGCTGTGCTGGATTCCAGAGTTAAGGACATGGAAACTGCCTCTTCTGATGTAATTAAACAGACGACTGCAGAAAGGCAGGAACGAAAAGCGGAAGCAGCTGGTATTCTTGATGAGTTAGAGGAGCAAGCTGTTATTGTGAAGGACCTGGGGGTCTCCTTGGGCAAAGTAGAGGCGAGCATCATCAAACTTGAAGGCAGTATCGCTAAGGAAAGCGAAGCTGAGAGGATACTCATCGAGGCAGTCAGAAAAGAGGGACAGGCAGGCAGATCTGAACTTGAGGGTTTGATGTCCAGCCTGAAGGAAGCTCAAGATCGAACCTCATCATCCTTCACAGAACTGGAATTTGAGCTTAGTTCATTAAGAGTGCTCCTTACACGCGAGATTGAGGATGTGGCCAGTAGGTTAACATCCGAGATCGGCAGCCAAAATGTGTATATGTCAAGCTTGGAAGCATTGTTAAAAGCTGTTCAAGAAAAGGTAAGTGGCATTGAGAAGAACATAGGTAGCGTATCTGAAGCAGCGAATTCCAATTTTATTGAACAAAGAACAAGTGACCTGAAGCTAAAGATGGAGCTTGATGCCTTAGTAAATGAGTTTAGAGAGAAACAGTCAACGACGAAAGAATTAATTGACTCGCTTAAGACGGAATTTGAGTTGAAAAATACAACATCAGTGATGGATATTGAACGAAAAATCGCTGAGGTGATATCGTCACTCAGCGAGGAAACTGAGTCACGAAAGAAGCTCGAGCAGCAGATTATTGAGGAGCTAGCTTTGGCGATGGCAAATCTAAACTCCGCTATTGAGGCAGAATCCGTGACTGCACAAGGCATGTTTGACGCGATCAGACAGGAGAATCAGATAAGCGAGACCGATATCGGGAATAGGATTGATGAGTTAAATAACTCTCAAGCCAGAACACAAGAAGCAGTCAATAATCTGGAAGCCAAAGCAGAGAAGCTTATTACAAATATTGCCAGCGACATGCAGCAGACAATTGCTGAACTTGTTTCAGCCCTTGGCGATGAAGTAGAGCAAAGGAAGAAGCTGGAAACTGAGCAAGTATCTGAGCTTATTGCTTCAATGGCAAAACTGAAAGCAGCGTTTGAAGCTGAAACTGCTGCATTCAGGAGGCTCATAGATTCAACTAGTGAACAAGATGCCGAAGGCAGAGCCCAATTATCTGTAGAAATCAAGCTGCTAAGAGCAAGCCTTGAAAAGTCAGAAAAGGAGATTGAGTTACTGGAAAGCGAGCTGGCAAAGATAAAAATCGTTCTAGGACAGGACATTGAAGATGCGGTGCGGCAACTTTCAGACTATCTGGATAAGGAAAGCCGTAGCCGGTTAGAACTGGATTCAAAACTACAAATACTGGAGGAGAGCAGCAAAACCGAACTGAAGCTTGCAATAGGACAGCTCAATGAATGGGCTGAAGGAAAGCATTCCATTATGACTGAGGAGTTCTATTCGAAGTTTGGGGAGATCATCTTTTCGGTTGAGGATTTGAAAAGCAGCGGAAGAACTGAGCTAGAGGATGCGATAGGGCAGCTCAGCATATTAACAGAGGCTCAGCATTTACTCATGGCTCAGGAGTTCGATTCCAAACTAGGTGAGGTCAGCTCATCAACAATAGAAACAATCGAAGCCCTATCGACTGATCTAATATCTAATATCAATGAGCTAAGCGAGAAGATGAATGTGCAGTTAAAAGGGATAACTGACGCACTGAATCAATACTCGGACATGGAGACTGCAGAAAGGATGAACGAGGACAATAGCATCAGATCCCTGATAAAAGATGTAAGCACTGCTTCAGGAGACCAACTAAAAGAGGCAATCACCGGAGTGATGGTAGAAATTGGTAATCTTAGAAATGCAGACAAAGCATCAGAAACCAAATTATCGGCGGAGATAGCAAAGTTACGTTCAACAATGTTGCAGGAAGACGATTCAACAAGGTTAGCGATGCTCAGAAACACTATTGAGCTGCAGAACAGCGATTCGGAACTGGAGAAGTCGATTGCGGATTTGAGGCTGCTGATGGACGAGGCTAGGCTTGGTATATCACAGCTTAAGGACAGGATGGGGGTAGTGGAGTCCAGGCTTTCGAAGCTGGAGGGAAGCGTTGATATCCTTAAGGCAAACATGGAAAGCGCAGCAGCTCTGCTTAACTCCGTTAATACAGAGCTTAATAGGCAAAAAGTCTTACAGGGGACTATTGAGACCAAGCTTGCCGACCTCTCCTTAAGCACGGATGCCAAATTCAAGAAGATGGAGAAGGACAATACTGATCTTATGGAGGCGCAGGACATAGAAGCCAAAGGGAGGGAGGCGAAGTTGAACCAAAAGGTATCGTCACTTGAGCAGTCCATAGCAGAACAGGCTGCGGAGTTCGACGAGAAACTCAAGAAGGCGACAGGCCTTGGGATAACAGGACTCGTGATAGGGGCGCTGGGACTTGTGGTAGGCATAATCGTCGCGATATTCCTGCCGGCGACGCCGTAGCTATCCTTCAGATGAATGATGAAGGCGGGCCATCAGGCCCGCCTTTCATTTGTATGAGGCCCCGGTTTACTTGCCCTTCACGCCTACCGCCCCGTTTGTGAGGTCGACGCTGTGGCACCATGTGCAGTTTCCGCTGTAGCTCTTCACGAAGGCGTTGTTGGTTCCGCCTGCGAAGTGCATCTGGTGAATGACGCTGCCGAGCGAGCCGGCCTTGGCGCCCGCCTTATGGCAGGTGGCGCATCCGGCCATGTCGGAGATCATCTTGTCGCTTGCTGCAGGATGCTTCTTGTCGGCTATCAGCTTCTTCATTCCTGTAAGTATGGTCATGTCGCTGCTGCCGGACTTGACGTGGCAATCCAGGCAACCCTTGGGAAGGTCGTCCTTGGCGTTCACGCCGGGTATGGTCAGGCTGGGAACCGCAGCGTAGACTGCCAACGATGCTACTGCAAGGAGAGCCAGCACGAAGGCTACTGCAAGTATCTTCTTCATCTTCATTCCTCCTTTCATGTGATAAATCAGCATTATTTTAACAAATAACGGATATATGGGCAAACCTAGTTCAAGCAATAAGACGTGCGACGTGCTAGTATGTTCGCATTAAACAAGGACGCGGGCGATGGTATAATAATAAAATAGGATTTTCTATGCGATGAGGTGCCAAATGACCGGGACTCTGATGAATACGGCCACGGTGCTTGTGGGCACCGCGATAGGCCTGATACTGAGAAGCAGGATACCTGAGCAGTTCGGATCCGAGCTTATAAGGGTAATGGGGTTGTTCACCCTGGTGATCGGCCTGAAGAACGTCTGGGATTCCCCGGAGCTTCTGGTGACCCTCATCTGCGTGGTGCTTGGGACCGTCATCGGGATGCTCCTCAAGCTGGATGACAGGTTCAATGGACTGGGAGACGCCGCCAAGCTGAGGCTCGGGAAGATGGCGGAGGGAAGGTTCACGGAAGGGCTCGTCGCGGCGTCCCTTCTATTCTGCATAGGCCCGATGACCGTGATGGGCTCAATCGCCGACGGGCTGAGGGGGGATTACTCCATATTAGCCATGAAGTCGGTCATGGACGGCGTGACCTCTATGGCCATGGCATCAACCATGGGTATAGGAGTGGGCTTCTCCGCGATAGTGGTTCTTGTCATACAGGGGGCGATCACACTTGCGGCGGGGTTTCTGGAGCCGATCATGACGGAGCTTATGATAGCCCACATAACCGCAGCTGGCGGGCTCATCCTCATGGGACTTGGCTTCAACCTCTCGCTTAAGGCGGGAATCAAGGCGGGCAACATGCTGCCCGCCCTTATCGTGGCAGCCGCTGCTGCCGCTATACTTTAGGATGGGCGGTGCATGGATGAAGTTCTACAAGATGCATGGTCTGGGGAACGATTTCGTTTTCGTGCTGGCGGGGATCTCTGAGCTTCCGCCTCTTAAAGAAATGGCGAAGCCAGTCTGCGACCGCAATTTCGGCGTGGGCGCCGACGGGCTCATCGTGCTTGTCCCCTCGGACAAGGCGGACCTAAGGATGGTCATCTACAATTCGGACGGTTCCGAGGCTGAGATGTGCGGCAATGCCATAAGATGTGCCGCAGTGCTGTGGGCGCAGAAGAACCCGGAAGCCAGGGAGCCGATTTCCATAGAGACGCTGAAGGGGATACAGTACTGCACAATCAAGGACAGGTCCGGCCGGGACTGGCTGGTCACGGTAGACATGGGCGAACCGGCACTGAAGCCCGAGCTGATACCCGTGAAAGGACAGGGCGAGGCCGTCATCGACGCACCTTACGAGGCTTCCGGAAGGAAGTTCGGGTTCACTTGCGTGAACATGGGAAACCCGCACGCGGTCGCATTTGTGGAGGAAACCTCAAGAAAGCTAATGCTTGAGGCGGGCCCTGCGATGGAGGTCCATCCGGACTTCCCCAGGAAGACCAACGTTGAGTTCGCCCAGATGCTCCCCGACGGAGGAATAAGGGTGTTCGTCTGGGAGAGGGGAGTGGGACCGACACTTGCATGCGGAAGCGGTGCATGCGCCGTGGCAGTGGCAGCCCATCTTTCGGGAAGGGCCGGCAGATCAAGCAGGATAGACCTGCCCGGAGGATCGCTTCATATCGAGTGGACAAAGGACAACAGGGTGCTTATGACGGGGCCTGCGGCATTCGTCTTCAAAGGTGAGCTCACAGACAGATTCGAAGAAGGTCAGGAGGGTTAGCATGATAAGAAGGGCAAAAAGGATAGAAAACCTGCAGCCGTACCTATTCGCACAGATAGAGGCCAAAATCGAGAAGGCCAGGAAGGAAGGCCGGGATATAATCTCGCTCGGCATCGGAGACCCTGACATGCCGACTCCCGCCCATGTAGTCGAAGCAGGCGTATCAGGCGTGCGAGACCCCCAGAACCACCAGTATCCGTCCTCAAAGGGCATGGCGTCCTTCAGAAGGGCGGTTGCGGGCTACTACCAGAGAAGGTTCGGCGTGAACCTGAACCCTGACAACCAGGTCTGCTCGCTTATCGGATCCAAGGAGGGAATCGCTCACATCTCCCTTTGTTTCACCGACCCAGGCAAGTACAACCTCATCCCGGACCCGGGCTATCCCGTATATGAGTCGGGCACGGTGTTCGCAGGCGGAATTCCCTACCATATGCCCCTTCTGAGGGAGAACGGGTTTCTGCCAGACTTCTCGAAGATACCTTCGGCAGTCGCAAGCAACTCCGCGCTTCTTTTCATCAACTACCCCAACAACCCTACCGGCGCTTGCGCACCGGAGGGCTTCTATGAGGAAGCCATCGAGTTCGCAAGAACAAACGGCATCATACTGGTTCACGACGCCGCCTATGCGGAGATCACATACGACGGGAAGCCTGCACCGAGCATCCTGGGGTTCCCCGGGGCCGCGGACATCTCCATCGAGTTCGGTTCGCTGTCCAAGTACTTCAACATGACAGGCTGGCGCATCGGCTGGGCGGTGGGCAACCCCGAGATAGTCGGAACCCTGGCGGCCTTGAAGTCTAACCTGGACTCAGGGGCCTTCCAGGCCGTGCAGGTCGCCGCTACAGCAGCGATAGAGGGAAGCTGGGACAGCGTGGAGGCCATGCGCGCCCTTTACAGGAGGAGAAGGGACAAGGTGGTTGGCACCTTAAATGCCATGGGCTGGGATCTCAAGGCTCCCAACGGCAGCATTTACATCTGGGCGCCTGTGCCGAAGGGGTGCACTTCGGCCTCCTTCGCGGAGAAGGTGTTCGACGAGACAGGAGTAGTGATAACGCCCGGCAACGGCTATGGAAAGGCCGGCGAGGGCTACTTCAGGATATCCCTCACAGTTGAAGAGGACAGGCTGGATCTCGCCCTTGAGAGACTAAGGAAGGCAGGAATCAGGTACTGATGGGCGATTTCCCCTATATGGAGCCGGCAGAGCTCACTGACGGGGTCGTCAGGCTGGTGCTGAAGCGCTATACGGAGGATGTGGATGCGGTGAAGCAGCACGTCCCGTACTACGAGTTCGATGTCATTGATGAATGCTCCCAGGAAGTGGCCGGAGGCCTGGTCCTAAGGGCCGGCTACAACCAGCATATTGACAACTGCGCAGGAAACGTGGGCTACGGCATAGACGAGAAGTTCAGGGGCATGCGCTATGCGGCCAGGGCCACTGTGCTAGTCGGAAGGTTCGCAGAGGAGCTGGGGATGCCCTACCTGGTAATCACCACAAGGCCAGACAATGCGGCATCCTCCAGGACGGCTGCAATTGCGGGCTACAAGTACATAGGGGAGTCTCAAGTCCCAGAGGAAGACGAGATGTACGCAGAAGGTGAAAGGATGATGTCGGTCTTCAGGCTCGAGCTGGGCCGGCGCGGTGCGAGATGGAACTGAGGGGGAAGCTTGCGAAAGTCACAGTCTACGGCTGCCAGATGAACGAGAGGGATTCGGAGACGGTGTCCGGTTACCTGAGGGATTTCGGGATGGGGATGACCGAAGACATAGGCAAGGCTTCCCTGATTCTTTACATGACCTGCTGCGTAAGGGGAAACGCCGAGGACAGGGCGCTTGGAAACCTGGCGGAGGCGAAAAGGCTGAAGAAGTCCAGGCCGGGTCTTGTAGTGGGGGTCTGCGGATGCATGGTCCAGGAGGAATGGGTCCAGGGGGAGCTGACCGGAAAGCTCTCATGGATAGACCTCGCCTTCGGAACGCACAACCTGCACAGGCTGCCTGAGCTGCTGGCAAGGCTCGAATCCGGTGAAAGGGTCATAGAGATCTGGGACAGTGCTCAGGAGGTAGTCGAGGACCTTCCAGTAATAAGGAAGGACGGGCTCAAAGCCTTCGTCAACATCACATACGGCTGCGACAACTTCTGCACCTACTGCATCGTCCCATACGTAAGGGGAAGGGAGAGAAGCCGCCGCGCTTCTGACATATTGGAAGAATGCAGGGAGGCAGCGGGTTCGGGGGCGAGGGAGATCACCCTTCTGGGGCAGAACGTCAACGCATACGGCAAGGGAATGGAATCGTCCTTTGCCGAGGATGCGGTCGACTTCCCGTCGCTTCTTAGGATGCTTGACAGGGAGCTTCCGGACGACATCTGGCTGAGGTTCACGACCTCTCACCCGAGGTTTGCCGATGATGCAATGATCGAGGCGATCTCCTCATGCGGCAAGGTCTGCGAGCAGTACCACCTGCCCCTTCAGGCGGGCTCGGACAGTGTGCTCAAGGAGATGAACAGGGGCTACACGTCGGCGCAGTATCTGGAGCTCATCGACAGGGTAAGGGGGGCCGTGCCCGGCTGTGCTATAACCTCAGATATAATGGTGGGCTTTCCCGGCGAGAGCGAGGAGGATTTCCTCGACACGCTTGAGACGGTCAGAAGGGCAAGGTTCGACGCAGCCTTCACCTTCATATACTCCCCAAGGCAGGGGACGGCGGCATACAGCATGCCCGGCCAGGTACCGGAAGAGGAGAAGAAGGACAGGATTAGAAGGCTCATCGAGCTGCAGAACGGAATCTCGCTCGAGGTGAACAGGGACCTTGTGGGAAAGGTCCTGGAAGTGCTGGTGGAGGGCCCCTCACAGAAGGATCCACTGGTTATGGCAGGCAGGAGCAGGACCAACAAGATGGTACACTGGCCGGACGACGGCACCTTGAAACGGGGGGACCGCGCCGGAATCCTAATAGAGAAGGCCAGGACCTTCGTTCTTCACGGAAGGAAGGCATGAGGGCGCCCTGATGGCGAAAGGCGGGAAGATGGCCGAAGGAAACCAGCTGACCCCGATGATGGAGCAATACAGCCAGCTGAAGCTGAAGCACCCTGACGCGCTTCTCATGGTAAGGCTGGGCGATTTCTATGAGCTTTTCAACGAGGATGCGGAGATTGCATCAAAGGAGCTGGGGCTCTACTTAACCGGCAGGGAAGTGGGCACCGGAAACAGGATGCCGATGTGCGGGGTGCCGCATCACGCCCTAGATGAATACCTGCCACAGCTGGTAAGAAAAGGATACAAGGTAGCCATAGCCGACCAGATGGAAGACCCGAGGAAGGCGAAGGGCCTTGTTAAAAGGCAGATAACCAGGGTTGTCACGCCGGGGCTCCTTGAGGGGGCGGAAGGGGCCAACAACTACCTCGCATGCATCCTTCCAAAGGATAAAGGCTTCGGCTTCGCCTACTGCGACGCGTCGACCGGGGAGTTCAGGGCCACGCAAATCGACGGCGAGAAGGCGGCAAGAAAGCTTGCCGGCGAGCTCGACAGGCTGAGCGCAAGCGAGCTTCTTGTGCCCGAAGGCGCTGAGCTTCCGGCGGAAGTGCTCTTATGGCTGGAAGCATCGGAAGGAAGGGCCTTCAAGACTTCAAGACCGGGCCAGATCTTCGGCATCAAGCAGGCTGAGGAAGAGCTGAAGGATCATTTCGGCTCATCCGGCACTGAAGGCTTCGGACTTGAGGGAATGCCGCTTGCCGCAAGCGCCGCAGGGGCCCTTCTTGCCTACCTGAAGAGCATGCAGGGCTCAGATCTTAGGTACATAAGCTCGCTTGGGACATATAGGCTGTCTGGCTTCATGCACATTGACAGAAGCTCCTGGAGGAACCTGGCCGTCTTCGGTGCGGAGAAGGCGGGGGCCAAGGGCAGGGGCCTTCTGGACGTTCTGGACTATACCAGGACGCGAATGGGCGCAAGGATGCTCAGGGCCTGGCTTGAGGCGCCTCTTCTGGACGCCGGGGCCATCTCGGCAAGGCAGGATTCTGTTCAGGAGCTCGCTGGCTCCCCCTCTCTGGCAGACGGGCTTGAGGAAGTCCTATCAGGCATAGCAGACATGGAAAGGCTCGGCTCGAAGCTGACGCTGGGAAGCGCGATGCCAAGGGACATTGCATCCCTTGCCGAGTCCCTGGAGGCCTGCGCAAGGCTTAAAACCCTTCTCTCCGGCAAAGCCGCATCAAAAGCCCTTAGAGAAGCCTCAGACGCCATAGACCCGCTTCACGGCATAGCAGGGGAGATCCGCCTTGCCCTCGCCGACGAGCTTCCGGCTGACGCCTCATCCGGCGGTATCATCAGGAGTGGATACAGTGAAGAGGTAGACGAGCTGAGGGCCGCGGCTGACGGTGGAAGGGGCTGGCTTGCAGCGCTTGAGGCAAGGGAGAGGGAAAGAAGCGGGATAAAGAACCTGAGGGTCGGATACAACAGCGTATTCGGCTACTACTTCGAGGTAAGCAGGTCGAACATCGCGAACGTCCCGTCGGATTTCATACGCAAGCAGACACTGGTAGGCTCCGAGAGGTATTTCACAGAGGAGCTGAAGCAGATAGAGACCAAGGTCCTCGGCGCCGAGGAGAAGCAGGTAAGGCTGGAATCCGAGATATTCAGGGGTCTGTGCGGCAGGGCGGCGCAGGCCATAGATTCGATCATGACCGACGCAAGGGCTGCGGCGGAGGCTGATGCGCTCCTTTCGTTTGCCAGGGCGGCAGTTGCCCGCAGGTGGAGGCGCCCGGTAGTAGATGCCGGAAAGGACACTGCGCTTAAGGCCGCCAGGCATCCAGTCATGGAAGCTGCGATGCCCCAGGGCAGGTTCGTGGAGAACGACATCGCCCTGACCCACGACGATTCCAGGCTGCTCATACTAACCGGCCCTAACATGGCCGGAAAGTCCACTGTGCTCGCAACCTGCGGCCTCATACAGCTAATGGCGCAGGCGGGCTCCTTCGTGCCTTGCTCGGAGGCGAGGATAGGCTCGTGTGACAGGATATTCTATAGGGCTGGCTCCTATGACGACATAGCTGCCGGCAAGAGCACATTCATGGTCGAGCTTCTTGAGATGGCGGAGATAATGAACAGCGCCACCGAGCGGAGCCTCGTTATGGTTGACGAACTCGGGAGGGGAACATCCACTTACGACGGGATGGCGCTCGCCTGGGCCGTGGCGGAGCACCTTCATGACGTGACCAGGGCAAGATGCCTCTTCACAACCCACTATCATGAGCTCGCCGAGTTGGAGGAGAGGCTCCCGTTTGCCAGAAACTACCATGTGGCTGTCGCGGAAAGGCCAGGTGAGGTGGTCTTCCTATACAGGCTTCAAAGGGGCGGCACAGACAAGAGCTACGGGCTCAACGTGGCGAGGATGGCCGGAATACCGAAGGATGCGATACGCCGCGCGGGGCAGATACTAAAGCAGCTGGAGGAGATGAACGACAGGGGCGGCCATCAGATGAGGCTCTTCGGATGGAACGAGCTTCCTGAGGAAGTGGAGGACCTGGTAGTCGCCAAGCCCGAAAGCGAGGCGCTGAGGCTCTTAAGGGAATCCGACCCAGAAGCTTTGAGTCCGAGAGAGGCGCTTGAGCTCCTTTATCGGCTTAAAGAAGCCCTGGAGCAGGAAGAGGAAAGAGGTTTGTAGCGATTAGGGCAGCAGATCCGGACAAATGGCCGGGGAAGGAGGCGCCGAAAATGAAGATAGCCAGGCTTCCGGTGGACATAGCCAACAAGATAGCCGCAGGCGAGGTGGTGGAACGCCCTGCCTCGGTGGTGAAAGAGCTTGTCGAAAACGCCGTCGATGCTGGCGCGCTCTCCATATCCGTGGAAATCTCCGAAGGAGGTCTAGGGCTCATCAGGGTAACCGACGACGGCTGCGGCATGGACCGCGAAGATGCCTGCCTCGCCTTCGAAAGGCACGCCACGAGCAAGATAAGAAGTGCCGAGGAGCTGTTCCACGTCCAGACGCTTGGCTTCAGAGGAGAGGCGCTTCCTTCGATTGCTTCCGTCTCCAAGCTCACCCTTACAACGAGGGAAGCCGGGGTTGATGAGGCCTGGAGCGTATTTCTCGAAGCAGGACAGATAGTAAGGCAGGGCCCCGGTTCGCACAGGCAGGGCACCTCGGTCGAGGTAAGGGAGCTGTTCTTCAACACGCCGGCGAGGCTTAAGTACCTGAAGAGCTCAAACGCGGAATCAAGAAGGGTCGAGCAGGCCGTGGAGAAGCTCGCCCTGGCAAATCCGGCAGTCGCCATAAGCCTTGCCATAGATGGGGATGTCAAGCTGTCCTCAGTAGGAGACGGGCAGGCAAGGTCAGCCGCAAGGGCAGTTCTGGGTAAGATCGCGGACAGGATGACCGAGGGGAGGGCATCCTCACCCGGAATAGAGGCCTTCGTGCTGGTCGCTGAGCCTTCCGAGGCCAGAAGGAGAAGGCAGGACCAGTTCATCATAGTAAACGGAAGACCTGTGAGCTCCACTGCCGTTTTCGCGGCGATCGACAGGGCCCTGGAGGGCGTGCGGATGGCACTTCCTTACCCTCCCGCGGCGGTGTGGCTTGAGATAGACCCCTCAAGGGTGGATGTGAACGTGCATCCGGCCAAGGCTGAGGTCCGCTTCGCCGACGAGAGCGCGGTCTTCGGGGCGGTAAGGCAGGCTGTGAGCGATGCCGTAAACGGCCCCGATTCGGTACCCTACATAAAGGCTGAGGCGCGCAAAGCTCCAGAGGCCGCTTTCGACGGAGATTGGCCGATGCCTCTTGGGGAACCTCCCACAGGATACAAGACGGCAGCGGGCGAGGCGATGACACAGAGGTACTCCGGATACCTTGGCGAGGCAGCTGCAGGGTTTGATAGGTCAGCCTGGCCGGGAGACAACCCTTCTGGAGGAGGGGGTCTGAGCGGGGCGGAACCCGCTGAAGAGGGCGAGGGACAAAAGCGGCAGCTTCAGGATGAGGCCGCAGCCAAGGTCATCGGTCAGTTCATGAACACCTACATAATCGCCGAGAAGGGTGGATCCCTTCTTGTAATCGACCAGCACGTTGCGCATGAGCGGATACTTGTTGACAGGTTCCTGAGAAGCCTTGCCGCCGGAAGAGTGATGGGGCAGAACCTTCTGATGCCGATAACTGTGGAGCTGATGCCAGCAGAGGCAGCAGTACTGAAGGAGGAAGGCAATAGCCTAGCCGAGCTGGGATTCGATGTGGAGCCTTTCGGGGCAAGGAGCGCCATAGTTAGATCTGTGCCCGTTACGGGAGGAAACCAGCCTGCCGCCGAGGCATTGCTGCTGACTGCGCTGAGGGACCTTGCCGAAGGCAGGGCCGATGCCGCAGACCGGACAACCAGGATGATGAGGGCGGCCTCCGAGATGGCCTGCAAGGGCGCGGTCAAGGCGGGAATGCCGCTAAACCAGGATCAGATGTCGGATATAACAGAGGGGCTTTTTGCTTCATCTAACCCCTTCAGGTGCCCGCACGGAAGGCCCATAATGCTAAACGTCGACCTTTCGGGAATCGAGCGCGGCGTCGGCAGGAGGAAGTGATGCCGATTCTGCACGGAAGCGGGGAGTGCGAGGAGCGCTCCACGAAGCTCCGATCCTCAAGGTTTGCGACCGAATCAGTATCCGCGGCAAGATCCGGTAGCGGGCTTATAGCCAAGGCAAGAACGGAGGCCGGGAGGATAGGCTGGGAGTATGTAGGCCGTAAGGACCTGCCTGCAAGGCTGAAAGAGGCATCCTTGGCGGATGTGCTGGTCTTCGGGGCTGACGGTGTCAGGCTTGTCAGGTACGAGCAGGGGCTTAAGTCAGCGAGCTTCAAGTTTCATCCGAGCACTGCACCGCTTCGCATGGATAACATATCAAGAGGCGGCACAGACGTCATGGCAAGCGCCATGGGCCTTGGAAGCGGTGACGCTGTTCTTGACTGCACGATGGGGATAGGCTCGGACGCGATAGTGGCTGCCTTTGTTGTGGGGTCCGGGGGAACCGTCGATGCGCTCGAAGCATCCGAGGAGTTATTCGCGGCCGTAGACCTGGGCATGCGTGGCTACTCCGGTAATGCCAGCACGGAAGAAGCCATAAGGCGAATATCGAGGCGAAGGGAAAGCTACAAGAAGGCGCTAAGGAGCATACCAGACGGCTCTTACGACATAGTATACATGGACCCGATGTTCCAGACGAAAGTCAGCTCATCTACCCCGATAGACGCCATACGTGCCTGGGCTTGCGGCGATTACCCCTCCTGGGAGGACCTCTGCGAGGCGGCAAGGGTCGCCCGCAGGAGGTTCGTCATGAAGGTGAGGAAGGGCGAGAGGGACTCGTTACGATATGATATGGACAGGATGAGGATATTCCACTCGAGCCATGCGGGGCCTGTGGAGTACATCGGAATAGAGAAGGGCGGGATTGCTGAGTGAAGGCGCAGGCCGCCATAGTCATACTCGGACCCACTGCCTCAGGCAAGTCAGATGTCGCCATAAGGCTCGCCGAAAGGCTTGGAGCGGAGGTGATATCCGCAGACTCCATGCAGGTCTACAAGGGTATGGACATCGGCACCGCAAAGCCTCCCATGGAGGATCTCGGCAGAGTCAGGCATCATCTGATAGATGTGTGCGCGCCTGATGAGCCGATGACCGTCGCCAGATATTGCGAGCTCGCCCAAAGAGCTTATGAGGAGATCACCGCAAAAGGCAAGCCTGCGATTATCGCTGGAGGCACCGGGCTCTACATAGATGCCCTCACTAAAGGTTTCCTTTTCCCAGACACGGACGCCGACCACGCCTTAAGGCAGCAGCTTTACCTTAAGGCGGCTGAAGAAGGCGGTACTGAGGCGCTTCATGGGGAGCTTGCCGAAGCGGACCCCGTTGCCGCATCTAGGATACACAGAAACGACGCCAGGAGGATAGTAAGGGCTCTCGAGGTGCTTAGGAAGACAGGGAAGCCTATCAGCGAGCTTCAGGCCGAGGCTCCCGAATCCGCCGGGATACCGGCAGCCTTCTACGGGCTTGGTGCAGACAGGAAGCTCATCGTGGAAAGAATCGAGCGCAGGGTTGACGACATGATGGCAAAGGGGCTCCTAGAGGAAGTGGAGGGGCTTGTAAGGCTGGGATACGGGAAGTGCAAGGTCGCCATGCAGGCAATAGGCTATAAAGAACTCATCGCTCACCTGGAGGGAGCCCTGAGCCTCGATGAGGCTATTGCTAAGATAAAGGCGGAGACCAGGAAGTACTCCAAGAGGCAGATGACTTGGTTTAGAAGGAACAAGCAGACGAGGTGGTTCGACTCCGGCGTCATGGACGCGGAAGGGATAGCCGGGCGCATCGCCTTGGATTTGATAGAAAGAGGATTTCTTGAAGATGGGTCTGTTCGACAGGATAGCTAGATTCGGCGGCAGGGTAAGGGGCATGGCCGAGGCGGCCATAAGCGAGTGCGCCTTGCAGCAGGCAGGATATGAGGAGATCAGGAGGATAAACATCATCAGGGTGCTTGATGCATTCAAACAGGCTGGCATATCCGACTACCAGTTCGGCGGCACAACCGGCTACGGCTACAATGACTCCGGCAGGGAGGCCATAGAGACAGCCTTCTCTCATATCTGCGGCAGCGAGGCTGCCCTAGTAAGGCACCAGATAGTTTCAGGCACGCACGCGATATCACTGGCGCTTTTCGGGGTGCTAAGGCCCGGCGGGAGGCTTATGGCGGCATACGGCAAACCATACGATACGCTTGACGGGATCATCTCAGGCTCCGAAGGGCATGGTTCCCTCAAGGAGCTGGGCATATCCTACACGCAGGTCGAGCCCGGGGAAGATGGGGGACCGGACCTAGAGGGAATATCCGAGCAGGCTGGGACTTGCGATGCAGTGCTTGTTCAGCGCTCAAGGGGATACTCAACGAGAAGGCCCCTTTCCCTTAAGGACATATCCGAGATAGTGAAAACCGTGAAGAAGGAGAACAACAGCGCAGTAGTCATTGTTGACAACTGCTACGGCGAGTTCACAGACATAATGGAGCCGACCGAAGCAGGAGCCGACCTCATCGCCGGTTCTCTTATAAAAAACCCCGGGGGAGGGATCGCACCTGCCGGCGGTTATGTTGCAGGAAGGCACGAATATGTTGAGAAGGCTGCATCAAGGCTGACCGCCCCCGGCTTGGGTTCCCACTGTGGACCAACCCTGGGTATGAACCGCCTTATTGCACAGGGCCTTTACTTCGCGCCCATGATCACGTGCGAGGCGATGTGCTCCTCGGCATTCGCTTCCTGCTTCCTGACTAGGCTGGGCTATAATGTTGACCCCGGTCCGCTTGCGGAGAGGGGGGATTCGGTCGTGCGCGTTGAATTAGGCAATAGGGAGGACCTTCTAAGCTTCATGAAGGCCGTCCAGGGAGGCTCTCCGGTCGATGCCAAGGCTACGCCCATACCCGGTTTCATGCCTGGCTATACGGACGATGTCGTAATGGCTGCCGGGGCATTCGTGCAGGGATCTTCAATAGAGCTTTCCGCGGATGCTCCGATGCGCCCTCCATACACGGCATACCTTCAGGGAGGGCTGAGCCGCCATCAGATGGAGGCGACTCTGATGGCCTTCGCGGAGGAGAAGATGGGGAAGGGGTTGAGCGACTGATGCCAGTTGCAAGAACTACATCATTAATAGCAAGGTTTGCTGCAACCATAATGCTTACGCTCATTTTGGCTGCGGCTGCCTCAGCATATGGCGGAACACCGGAGTCGATACCACCTACGCAGGGGGCATCGGAAGGGATAATCCCTGTAGTGTCGGACGTTAGGGTTTTTGCCGGCAACAAGGGTGCCGCCCTGGTTGCATTCAGAGTAAATGCCGAGCTTAACCCCGGTGTATCTGTAGTGGGGCCCATTGAGGCGGACGATGGGATGCTTCCTCATACCCTTCAGGTATTGCCATTGTCAGAGGGCTTCACCATGGAAGCAGTCAATATCGAGTACTCAGGAGGGGAGCCCTTCGCATACAGATGGAGCGTCCTGAGCGAAAATGGCGGTGCCTGCTCATTTCAGGTGATTTATATGACCGAGAGCATCTACTGGGATGTAAGCGGGCAGTTGACCGCAGGCAAGGAAATGCTGATGGACGGCAGGTTCTACCTTGGGATAAGGAATAAGTCGCAGCTTGGATACAGCGGGGCGGAGGTCACCCTGGTCGGGACCGGTGGGACTATTCAGTCATCCAAGGAAACTATCGCAGGCGTAGAGCTCTGGAGGGTTATCAAGCAGGCAGGCCAATCGATTGACTTGTTACCGGACAGCGAGACGAGGCTGCTGCTTGCCGAGCTGAAGAGAGCGCCGTACAAGACGTACGTTGGTGGTTCTGTGGGATCTGGTCTGAAGGGTTATCTGGGGAAACCCGCCGTCAAGGAACAAATCAGGATGGACGTCTTTGTTGAGGTCGCTACCAGTGCCGCGATAGATGAGCTTCCATCTAAGACTTTCTCTTTGGCTGTATACCAGAAGGAGACGGATAATTCTGTGTTCGGGGGCAACAGCGTGGCTTCTTCCGAGGTCCTGGTGGCAGGCGGGCTGCTTGCGGTGAAGCTCGGTCAGTCCGCAGATATCACGGCTGAGATAGAAAGGACGGAAAGCAGGACGGTAGGTACAAGTTCATTCGAGGAGTCGTTCAGAATTACCATCAGGTCCAACTCCACTGCATCAACCGAGGTCCAATTGACCGAAAGCTTTCCGGGTGAATGGACGATGATTAGCAACACCGGGGCGGAGTGGGTGAGGAAGGACGGCAACACCGCGGTTGCAAAATTCGCAGTACCTGCAAAAGGCACTGTATTCCAAATGTACAAAGTGAGGTACACATACTCCAAATGATCAGCGACTATGAACACCTCCTCAGGGAAAGCACTCTCCATGGTGAAGTGCTTCGAAACAGCCTAGGGCAGTTCATACTTATAGAAAACAAGCTTCCGCATGTAGATGGGCTAAATTACGAGGATTACTTCGGACTTAGTTTCCTGGACATTGAGACTACGGGACTATTCGGGGCTGAGCAACCCCTGTTTCTTATCGGGCTTCTTAAGGTGGTGGAGCAAGGACTGGTCTGCTCTCAGCTCCTCGCTAGAAACCCTGATGAGGAGCCGGCAGCGCTTCTGCAGCTCCTCTCCTACATCAGGGATGGTTCTCCCGTCATGACCTTCAACGGCGACAGCTTCGACATCCCCTTCATAGAGAAGAGGATGAGCTACTGCAATATTGTTCTTCCTGAGATTATCTCAATAGATCTTCTCAAACCGGCAAGGAAGAGGTATAAAGACAAGCTTGCGAGCTGCTCGCTGCAGTCGCTTGAAAGAAACGTCCTGGGCCTTGCGGACTGGAATAGGGAAGATGATATCCCGGGAGGCAAGATTCCAAGGGTCTACTGGGACTACGTGAACACTTCAGAATACTCTCTGCTGCTTCCTATCATAAAGCATAACATCATGGATTTGATATCCACCGCCCGTCTCTGGGCCATACTAGCACGGCCATAGATCAGTATATGAAAACAAAGTAGACATAATTATGTGTCTATATTCAATTTACAAGCGAGTATACAATTGTGTATTGCTATGTATAACTAAAATGGTTTACATAAACTAAGTCAACAATGTTTGAGGCAGTAGGGTAACAATCATATTGAAAGCAGGCATTGATGCTGGTATCATATTGATTGTTAGCGACGGGGCGTGGCGCAGTTTGGCTAGCGCGCTTGCTTGGGGTGCAAGAGGTCGGGAGTTCAAGTCTCCCCGCTCCGACCAAATAGGACAGTCCGGAAGGGCTGTCCTATTCCATTCCAAAGATACTCAAGGGGCCACCGCAATTGTTATAATTCACTTAGGCGGAGGTGGTCCTCGTGTTGGACAGCATAGCCCAAGTCCTATCGAACGATGAGTACCTCAGGATTTCAAGAGACAGGGTTGCACTGATAAAAAGGGGGATAAGAAGAAAGACCGTTGGCCTTGCTCTGGGCTCGGGAGCTGCAAGGGGATTAGCGCACATAGGCGTAATAAAAGTTCTTGAGGACAACTCCATCCCTATAGACGCGATAGTGGGTTGCAGCGCGGGTGCTCTTGTTGGAGGAGCATATGCATGCGGAATGTCCGTAAGAGAGATGACAGACATTGCCCTTTCGATAAGGCAACCAGACATAATCCGTTACCTTGACCTAGGTTTGGCGGGCAGGTATGGCCTTTTCAGAGGAAGCAATGTCACAAGGCTGATCAAGGACATCACGTGCGGATGCAGCTTCATTGAGACTAGAATGCCCTTCATCGCAATTGCAACAAATATAAAAAGCGGAAAGGAGATGGCATTCGAGACTGGAGAAGTTTGGAGTGCCATCAGAGCTTCTATATCAATACCAGGCATATTCGCTCCTCACAAGGTCGGTAGCGAATACTACGTCGACGGGGCAGTCTCAAATCCCGTTCCAAGCGACTATCTGACTGCGATTGGCATAGACGTGATCATCGGTGTCGATGTTGTGCCGGATGTGGCAAAGACCATTGCAGAAGGTGCGCCTAGCTTAATAACCGTGCTTCTTAACAGCTTCGATATCTTTCAGGAGAGGCTCGTGAAAATGGTGATTCACCACAGCGATGTGAAGATACGGCCGTCGATTGAGGGCATCCAGGCGCATGAGTTCTACAGGGCGGAGGAGATAATCGACAGGGGTATCAAAGCTGCCATGGATAAGCTTGATGAGATAATCAAAGCGATAAATGCGGGAGAGCGCAAAGGCAAGTGAATAAGACCTCTCAGACTGATTTAGAAGCAAAAAGCGGGGTTATCCCCGCTGATCTGCCTTAATGCGTTTTGGTGCGAGAGGCGGGACTTGAACCCGCACGAGTCACCCCGCCAGATCCTAAGTCTGGTGCGTCTGCCATTCCGCCACTCTCGCAAGAAATGGTCGAGGTGCCGGGACTTGAACCCGGGGCCTCTTGGTCCCGAACCAAGCGCGCTACCAAACTGCGCTACACCTCGACTAAATTCAGACAATAGTAATTTTATAACAGAATGCGATTAACTTCAATTGCTTTCTCAGGTATATCGCCGGATGTCAGTTATCTAAGAAGGCATGATGCTGATGCAGAATAATCCTTTGGAACTGAAGGGGAAAGGGTTGAGCAAGTAATGCAGTACAGCCTGTTTCAGAGAATAGATAAGCAGGAAGAGGCAGAGGGGTCTCCATCAGCAAACAAGAAGCAGGTCATGCTGGAGATTGAGACAATGATCGAATGCTGTACCAAGTGCAGGCTGCACAGCACCAGGACCAACACGGTTCCTGGCGAAGGGAACCTGAGTGCCTCTTTGATGTTTGTAGGAGAGGGACCTGGCGCAGATGAGGATGCAAAGGGAAGGCCATTCGTAGGGGCGGCGGGGAGGCTTCTTGACAACATCATCGGCGCCATGGGCATGCACCGCGAGGATGTGTACATCGGCAATGTTGTGAAGTGCCGACCTCCGGCGAACAGGCTTCCCGAGAGAGATGAGATGGAGAACTGTCTTCCTTTCCTGGAAAGGCAGATGAAGGTCATTGATCCGAGAGTGGTTGTGCTTCTCGGGTCGACGGCATATAAGGCGATCATCAGAGACAGCAAGGAAGGGATTACCAAAGCCCGAGGACAGGTCATTGAGATGGACGGGAGGGTCTACTTGCCTACATTTCACCCTGCGGCACTGCTGAGGGACCCTTCAAAGAAGAAGGACGTGTGGGCTGACATGAAGAAAGTATTGTCCTTATTGGGAAAGGAATCTTGAGAAAATATCGTATAATATGAATAGGAAGAACATAAACCAGGAAGGGTGTGAGTGCCATGAACCTCATATCAAGCGAGGATATCCTGCGGGGGCTCGAAAGCTTCAGGGCAATCGCAAAACAAGATTTCCTCGCTGCGCAGCTAACGGAGAACCCAGACTTCTGGGCGAAGCAGGCCACTGCAAGAAGGACTACTTATGACAAGCTCATCGGCGTCATCGCCAATGAAGGAGTCGAAAGTGCGGTCTTGCTTGCAAAGAAGTGGTATCAGGACCTTCCGACGCTTTATGACCGTCCGCAGATAAGCAGCCCTGAGGAAAGGGGCGCCAAGCAAGCTTTGGAGATATTCTTCAAGGCATGCGGAGTTGAAAAGAAGGAATTGAAGGAGACCTCATCGGCGAATTGATGCGGCATCCTAATGCGATATGTTAAGCCCTGCTAACAGCGGGGCTTAAATCTTTCTCATCAGGCCGATCACCTTGCCCATTATGCTGATACTGTCGGAAGTGATAACGGAGTATGCGGGATTTTCGGGATGCAGCTCTATTCGGCCATTGACCTTGGAAAGCCTCTTTACCGTAGCCTCGTCCTCAATAAGTGCAACAACAATGTCCCCGTTTTGGGCATCCTGCTGGCATCTCACAATCAACATGTCGGAATCAAGTATCCCGGCACCGATCATGCTATCGCCTTTGACGTTAAGCATGAAGATGCTGTCCTCTCCGACCCAGTCTTTCGGCAGGGCGATGTAATCAGAGATGTTCTCGGTGGCAAGTATAGGGGTCCCTGCAGTCACAGCTCCCACAAGGGGTACGCTTTTCGCTATTCTGCGGACGTTCTGCATCTCGCTTCCGCACAGAAGCACGTCAATAGCGCGAGGTTTGGTGAGATCTCTTTTTATATAGCCCTTACGCTCCAATGAGTTAAGGTAACCGTGCACAGTTGAAGTGGATTTCAAACCGACAGCAGAGCATATCTCCCTTACAGATGGGGGGAAGCCCTTCACGCTTGCCTCATTGTTGATGAACGTCAGAATATCTTTCTCCCTGGAGCTTAGGTTTTCCATAATAACACCCCTTAGGCTTTATAGTTCAAATATAACAGAACAGAAATACATATACAAACATTTGTTCTATTTTACTATTGACCTTTCAACAGAGTGCCCTTAGAATTAAAACAGAACATATGTTCTGCGAGGGGTGGGCGCCATGATTGGTATGATCTACTTCAATAAAAGGAAGCAGGATACGTCCTTCAGGAGAATGATGGTAATATACCTTATTGCAGCAGTAGGAGTGCTCCTGATAGGGCTTGGGGTGGCTGCACTGGCCAGGGGATACAAGGAGAGCATAAGCTTTGTTGAAGTAACCATAGAGCCCGGGGATACGGTCTGGTCGTCAGTAAGATCAATATATGGTGATGACATCGACATTAGAGGAATAGTTGATGAAACGATTGTAGAGAATGAGCTTAGTAACAGGATTTTGGTTGCAGGAATGGTGCTCAGGATACCGGTCAGCGAAGTGTCTAGCGCCGACAGCAATCTTACTTCAACAAGATAGATTTGGACAAAGGAGGGTAGGCCCTCCTTCGTCATTGATAATTAATGTCGCATAATACACATTATGTTAACCTAAATATGTAGGAGCCGTCCTGGCCCCTAGTGAGAATGCCCTCATGTGGGCGCACAGGATGTACTGCTGCAGCTCCCGCAATCTCCGCTTCCCACAGAAGATCTGAAGCCAGCTCCAGATGCAAATCCGAACTTGGACAGCTGCTTCTTCGTGTTCTTGGATTTGCAATCAGGACATTCCACCGTTTCATCGCGCTTTGCTAGCGTCTCAAATAGCTTGCCGCAGTCCTCGCATCTAAACTCAAATATGGGCATTATATCACCTCTGTACGCCTAGTAGTTTCTTGAACATAAGCTCCACATAGCCATCCTTGAGAGATACTCCTGAAGGAGGTTTGCTGAACAGGCCTATGCCGAGGATCTCGCTGCTGTTGAGATTCGGAGAGTAATCTGATATTGAACCAGTAAAAATCACACCTGTATGTAGCATTCCGATCTTTGTGACTTGGAAAGAGCAAAGACTAGTAAGACCTGTTAATGATAGCCCAGTCTCCTCTCGGAATTCCCTTCTTGCGCATGCCTCAGCTTCTTCGCCTACAATAGCTTTTCCCCCCGGGAACTCCCAACCCTGACGCACTTTGCTGTATATCATGAGTAACCTGCCGCAGTGCTGCGCTACAACCAAAGACGAGCCCGCGGTAGAGACCGCAGGCCCATCGAAGTTCAACTCGGTAATGACACCGGGGCCTTGTAGGCGAACGAAGCCCATTCTTCCTACGCTACTATGGTTACCTGGTCGCCATTCTTAAGTCCGCACGCATTTGCCTCGTCGGTGTCCAAATGCATCTCCAATACGAAAGTCGGATGAACCCTGACCAGCACCTCGTCGAAGACCAGGCCCCTGTTACCTTCCACCTTGACATTGACTATCTGCTTGTCTTTGAGCCCCAGCTTAGCGGCATCCTCTTCATTCATATGTATATGCCTCTTGGCGACGATGCATCCCTCGCTGAGGTTTATCTCGCCCTTGGGACCGACAAGCTTCATCGGGATGCTGCCCTTCAAATCACCGCTGTCGCGAACCGGAGCTTCTATGCCCAATGTGCGCGCATCAGTATTGGATACCTCCACCTGGGTCTGCTTCCTGGTAGGCCCCAGAACTCTCACGCTCGCTATAGAACCCTTAGGTCCTATCAATGTGACAAGTTCCTCGCATGCGTACTGACCCTTTTGTGAAAGGGGTTTCTTGACCGTAAGGCAAGATCCCTCGCCGAAGAGCTTGACGAGATCCTCTTCGCTTAAGTGAAGGTGCCTGTTGGAGATTCCTACCGGTACTTTGAAGTCTGACATCTGCATACCTCCTGAGGTTATTATTAGTCCAAATCATTTGACAATGGGCTTCTAACTGGGTAGAATATCTATTGCAAACAAATACTGTTGCCGTAGGGGAGTAGCTCAATTGGCAGAGCATCGGTCTCCAAAACCGAGGGTTGCGGGTTCAAGTCCTGTCTCCCCTGCCATCTTTTCAGCCGAACACATTTTACATAATAAATATTACGACAACTTACTTCTGCTCGCCAATCAGCATTGAGAGATACTTCATATCTGTAAAATCGAAGCGTAGTGGCGTAACTGAGCAGATGCCTCTTCTTACTGTTACAGTGTCGCAATCCTCATCAGTGTCAGTATCCATAGGTTCCCCGGACATCCAGATGTACTGCCTGCCCCTGGGGTCGTTCCTCACGTCGAAAGCGTCGGAGTACTTCACAGTCCCGGCCTTGGTATAGCGGTATTTGTACCTGCCCTCCTCCAACTGAGCATCGGGGGGCACATTGACGTTCACCATTGTTCCGGAAGGTATGCCGTTGCTCATTATGCTCAGGAAATGATCCCTGATAAACCCGGAAGCGGCTCTATAATCCGGACTGCGCTTGGCCGTGCAGGATATCGACATGGAGCGTATGCCCAGTAGGCACCCTTCAGCGGCCGCTGCCACCGTCCCCGAGTACATTATGTCGGTTCCCAGGTTCGGTCCTCGATTGATGCCTGACACCACAAAGTCGGGAACAGAATCCTTAAGCAAGAGCTCGAGAGCAACTTTGACACAATCAGCAGGGGTGCCGTCAACGGTCCACACCCTCGAGGCAACCAATCCATGATTGTCCAGCTCGTGGCATCTAAGCGGCGTATACATGGTCAAGGCATGGCTTGCCGCGCTTCTTTCCCTGTCTGGGGCGCATACAAGCACCTCCATGCCTATGCTGCCTAAGGCAGAGCAAAGGCTCTCAAGTCCACGGGCATGTATGCCATCATCGTTGGAGACAAGTACCTTCATGGCCTTTCTACTCATGCACCTCGTAGTTCTTTACACCTTGAACATCGTTGAGCCCGAAGGCGGCATCGCACACCTTGCGATCCTTCCTTTGTTTGCTCAGCTCAAGCTCGATTGTTACCATACCTGAATCAATGTCGTTGGTGATCTCACTCTTCATTATGCTTATCGAATTCTGCCCCATAAGCGCTGCGATATCGCCGAGCAGCCCGGGCCTGTCCAGCGCCAGTACCTTAAGTGTTGACGTTGTGCGCACAGACAACATCTTCTCAATCTTGCTGAACTGACCCAGTATGATGACCACCAGCAAGGTCGCCAGTATACTATATTGAAGAAGTCCGGTGCCCACTGCGATGCCGATGAAGCATGTCGCCCATAGGCTTGCTGCAGTCGTCAGGCCCTTTACGTTCAAGCCATCTCTTAGGATAGTGCCGGCTCCCAGAAAGCCGATGCCTGCCACCATCTGTCCAACTATACGGCCGGGGTCCCTCAGGCCTTCCCAGGGACCGAATCCTCTGACAGAGACGATAGTCAGTATCGTGGCACCTACCGAGACTAGGGCATGCGTCCTCAAGCCTGCGGATTTCCCGTGCACTTCCCTTTCATAACCAATGAAGGATCCCAACAAAGTAGACAGAACTAGCAAAGCGACGTCGATGAAGAAATCCTTCCATGCAACTAAGATCATAAAAGCACTCCCCTATTCCGCCTTCTTTAAGGACTTGTCGGGCTTCAGCCTATATGATACCTTGTTCTCCTTCCCAGCAAACAGCCTCTGTATGTTCGCCTTGTGGCGTATGACTGCGAAGAGGCTTATAGAGATGGTAAGGACTATGGTTTCCAAGGGCGCCTTCAGCAGGAAAGCCAAAGGTATCAATAGCAGGGCCGACAATATTGAGGCTATTGATTTTATCCTGGTTATGGCAATTATTATAACAAATAATGGGACGATATTGGCGAATCTGGGCTCTATCACAAGCAGGGCACCGAAACTGGTGGCAATCCCCTTGCCGCCCCTGAAGCCGGCATAAATTGGCCAGTTATGCCCAAGGACTGCGCAAAAGGCCGATGCGGCCTGCCAAGCGGGGCTAAGCCCAAAATAGCGGGCAATCAGAACTGGGATTACTCCCTTCGATACGTCAAGTACAGCATTTAGAAAGCCATACCCTACCCCAAGGGCCCTGGTCACATTGGTGGCCCCTGTCGCGCCAGAACCTATCGTCCTGATGTCGATGCCAATAACGAGCTTAGTAAGTATTATGCCGAAAGGCAGTGCGCCTATAAGGTATCCCAAAACTAGGGACAATGCTCCCATTTGATCAGCTCCTCTTCCTCAGATGCATCAGAATCGGCGTTCCGTTGAAATCGTATGCCTCCCTTATGAGATTCTCGAGGTATCTCATGTATGAAAAGTGCACAAGCTCGGGTGCGCTTGTAAAAAGGACGAAGGTAGGAGGCTCGACCCTCACCTGGGACATATAGTACAGCTTCGGCTGCTTGCCCTTCTCGCCAGGCGGGGGGAACCTTAAGACGGCCTCCTCAAGGAGCTTGTTGATCTCACTAGTGGAAATCCTTCGCCTGTTCGCTTCGTAAGCCTGGGCTACTGCGGCAAGCAGCTCACTCAAATGCCTTCCCAGCTTAGCTGAGACCATAATTATCCTTGCATAAGGCATGAAGGACAGCTTCTCCTTGATCTTCTCTGTCAGTTCCCGGAAGTAGCCTTCCTCCCTGTCCATCGCATCCCATTTGTTGACCGCGACTACGACTGCCTTGCCGGCCTCATGGGCGAAACCTGCAATCCTGACATCCTGCTCGGATACCTCTTCTGTTCCGTCCAGCACGATGACTGCTACATCGCACCTTTCTATGGCAGACATGCTCCTCACTACGGAATAGAACTCGACGGAGGTGTCTATCTTCGGCTTCCTTCTGATGCCGGCAGTATCGATGAAGGTATAAACCCTCCCGTCTATCATGGCGTCGGTGTCTATTGCATCGCGCGTTGTGCCCGGAAGGTCGCTGACTATGCTTCTTTCGTACCCCAGGTACTTATTGACCAGGGATGACTTCCCGACATTGGGCTTTCCGACGAAGGCAACCTTTATGGACTTCGTTTCCTCTGCCTCCTCGTCGGGCTCATGCTGCCTCTGCTGTTTAATGGCGTCTACTACAGCATCCAGGAGCTCGGCTACTCCCGTTCCGTGTGCCGCAGTTACAGGAAGAGGCTCGCCGAGTCCCAAGGCCCAGAATGAGTAATCCATGTGCCTTGGGTCGTCAACCTTGTTGATGCACAGGACGCAGGGTTTGCCGCTACGCCTGATGATATTCGCGACCTCCTCGTCCTCGCCCAGAAGGCCGGTCTTGGCGTCAAGCACGAACACGATCACAGTGGCCTGCTCTACCGCCATCTCAGCCTGGCTGCGAACCTTCTCGTTAAGCGGGTCTACATCGCTCATGGTGATTCCGCCCGTGTCGACCAGAACGAAATCGACGCCCATCCATTCAGAATCGGCGTAGATGCGATCCCTGGTTACGCCAGGCTGGCTTTCCACTATTGACATCCTGTTTTTGATGATCCTGTTGAAGAGGGCCGATTTGCCTACGTTCGGCCTTCCGACGATCGCCACTATGGGCCTTGAAGTCATGACTTGCCACCTTCCGGAATGAGGCCCGCGGCGCTTATGAGGCCTTCAGCCCCAGAACCAACCACTTCAAGCCTTATCCCGGTCCTTCTTTCGATATCACGGGGCTCTGTCCCGTCTAAAAGTACCGCATCTCCCCTTCTAAGGCAGATGTCGGGCAATATTATCCTTCTTGTGTCCTCTGATGTTCTTCCGGAGGATCTGACTGCCCTAATTATGTCCTCGCCGACCAGAAGGCCGGTGACGGTCACTGTCTCGCCGAAGAACGAATTTGGAACCGCAATCAGTTCGGGACCTCTGCCGTATATGCCCTCCAGCCTTTCGAGGAGGGGCCTTAGGACCTCTCTGCCGTCCATTCCGGTGATGATTACATCAGCTGCCGATTCCTTTTCTCTGAGCCATCCGGAACGTCCAGTCAACGCCTCGAAATCCCCGTGAAGCGAACTTGCTAGCCCTATGCCGTTTTCCAGTTGCACGTACCCCTCATAGGTTTCTCCATCAGGGAAGGGCTTCCCTGCCCTGATGTAATACTCGTCGGCTGCCCACGCAAGCCTTGTACCAAAGTCGGCAAGGAAGCGACTCTGAGCCGCCTCTACAAGCTTCACAGCATTCATGGCTTCCGCCTTCGTGACGGGCCTTACCATTTCATTGAGCTTCCTGTGCTTTGTCAGCCCCACCGGTACGACTCCTATAGAGCGAACAGAGGGGAAAAGCCTTGAAAGGTCCGCCAGGCTTCGTTCGAGCACTTCCCCATCATTGAGGCCGGGTACTACAACAATCTGCGTATGCAGGTCGATCCCGTTTGCGGCAAGGTAACCGAGCACTTCCATTATTGGCCTTGTCTTCCTTCTGCCCAGCAGATGGTTTCTGACATCGGGGTCGGTCGCGTGGACCGATACGTACAGAGGCGAGAGCTGGTATTCGACTATTCTGTCCAGGCTCCGCTGCGCGCAGTTGGTCAGAGTCACGAAGTTGCCCTGCAGAAATGACAGCCTGTAGTCGTCATCCTTGATGCACAGGGTTTCCCTGGCACCTTGCGGCAGCTGGTCAACGAAGCAGAAAACGCACTTGTTGGCGCACTCGCGAATGCCGTCGAAGAGGATATCCTCGAACTCCACCCCCAACTCCTTTCCGTCCTGCCTCATTACGGAGAGCTCGAGCTGCTCGCCATCTCTTACTATCTGCAGGCTGAATGCGTAATCGGACGTAAGCGCCCTCCAATCGATTATGTCTAGCATGCCGTAACCGTCTACGCCCCCTATGACATCGCCTTCCTTAAGACCAGCCATGTCTGCGGCGCTTCCTTCCACGACTTGTTTCACTTTTGCCTGTATCTGTCTCACAAATCCAGCTCTCCTTAATAAAAAAACGGAGAAAAGCCCTTTCGAGCCTTTCTCCGCAAGCTTTGGTGCCTGCTATTGATTTGAAACGGAGAGCGACTCGTACTTGCTGTCGGTCACTGTAACCGTGGAGGCGTCCTTGATCTCAAGAAGCAGGGTGTCGATGTTCTTAGCCTGTTCGCCCTTGATCTTCTCGATGACCTGTTCGCGGGCTGCCTCCAGAGTCGGCATGTACTCCGCCTTCTTGTCTACGCAGAGTATGACATGGAAGCCGTACTCGGATTCGACGATGCCGGAAAGCTGCCCGGGGGCAAGCGCGAAGGCTGCCTTCTCGAACACCTCCACCATCTGGCCTGATCCGAAGTATCCGAGGTCTCCGCCGTTTTCAGCGGTGCCGGTGTCGATGGACCTGGCCTTGGCCAGCTCCACGAAATCCGCGCCCTTCTTCAGCTCATCAAGCACTGCCTGCGCCTCTTCCTTGGTGCGGACGAGTATGTGGCTCGCCTTAACCTGAGCGGGCTCGAGATAGTAGTCCTTATTCTCCTCGTAGTCCTTAGCTATCTGCTCATCTGTGACTACGATATCTTTCGTGGAAATCTCATAAGCAAGCAGGTTCTGATACAGAGTAGTCCTCAGGCTCTCCTCCGTCATCCCGTACATGCTGAGTGTGTACTCGAACTGGTCGCCTAGGTTCTGCTTGATCTTGGCCATCTCCTCATCGACCTTCTCTTGCGTAACCTCGACGCCGGCCTTCTTTGCCTCCTGTGCCACCAGGGAGTTGTTTATCATCTCAGAGAGCACTGCCATGCCGGCCTGACTCTCCAGCTTCTCAAGGAAGTCCTTCCTGGTTATCCTCTCGCCATTCACTATGGCTATCGCAGTAGCCCTGTTGAAGATTATCCATGCGGCCGCCGCCAGAACCACTACTGCTACTATAGCAGCCAGAATGATGTAAGACTTCTTTGCGCTCTTGTCCATGGTTATGCCCCTTTCATCCATTGCGGTATCGGATAAACATAAAAATTATACAACATCTGCACTTTAAAAAACAGTCTAGCGCCTCTTATCGCCTTTGAGCCTTATCCTGTCGGCTATCGTGATGGTGAAGTCCTCATCCGCCGACTTCATGTATCCTTCGAACTGGTCCCTCTGCTCCTTAAGCTCTGCGTCTCTTATCGAAAGGCTTATCCTGTTCTTCTCAGGGTCCACGGACAAGACCTTGACCTTGACTTCTTGGCCTACCGCAAGCACTTCGTCTGGCGATTGTATCCTCTTGTCGGATATCTGCGATACGTGCACCAGGCCCTCGGCGCCGTTGTCGAGCTTGACGAATGCTCCGAATCCCGTCAGCTTCACTACAGTGCCCCTGTAGACTTCCCCTTCGATTAGATCTGGCCTCACTGAAGTAGAACGAGGCTTCTCCTCGAGCTGTTTCATACTTAGAGATGTTTTCTTCGTGGCTGTGTCTACGCTGAGCACCTTCACTTTGACGCCCATGCCCTCGGACAACACAGCGGATGGGCTTTCCACCCTCTGCCAGGAAATCTCCGAAACATGAACCAGGCCGTCGATGCCAGGCAGCACGCTGACGAATGCGCCGAACGGCATTATCTTCCTTACTTTGCCCTCGAACACGGAACCGGGCTGAATCCTGTCCATATTCTCCTGCCTGAGCTTCGCGTTCTCCTCATCATGCAGGGCTCTCTGCGAGAGGACCGCTCCCTTCCTCGACTCCTCGAGCTCAATTACCTTGGCTTTGACCTTGGTGCCGATGAGGACGGAAAGGTCCTCTGTCCTGCTGCCAATCTGGGATGCGGGCATGAAGCCCCTTATGCCTGCGTCAACTACGAGGCCGCCCTTTACTGCCTCGACTATTATTCCCTCTACTGGTGTTCCGGCTTCGAAAGCGTCCTTCACCTTCTGCCATGCGAGCATCTCATCGGCTTTTACCTTGGAGGCATACTGCACATCCTTGGAGGAATCGAACTCCTCCAGGGCGACTGTGATCTCGTCACCCTCATTGAACATCTTCGCAGGGGAGACGGACTTTGAGAAAGTGAGCTGGTTCTTCGGTATGTGAACATCAGAGCCCTGCCCTACGTCCGCAAGCACCTCCTCGTCGGTGACAAGAGTTACCCTGCCCTTAACTATCTGCAGCTCGCTCTTTCTGGGTGCCTCGCGCACTTCTTCCTTCTTCTCGGGATAGAGCTTCTCTAGCTCCGCCATTGTCAGCTCCTTCTCTTCGCCGTTTTCGATCATTGCCTTGTAAACCTCCTCGATTATGCTGTTTGGTGTTGACGCGCCTGCTATGATGCCGATTTTCCCATATCCTGCCGCCTTAATTCCGGAGACATCCAGACCAGATATGTTTGCCGCCCTGTATACGGGCTTGCCGAATCCCCTGGAAATCTGTTCGAGCCTGTTCGTGTTGGCGCTTCTTACGCCGCCAAGCACGATGACGGCATCCGCCTCAGCGGCGATTCTCGCTGTCTCCGCCTGCCTGTCTGCAGTAGCCGTGCATATGGTCTCGACTACCGACGGGTTGAAGCCGGCCTCGCGAATCTCATTGACAATCTCCTCGAACCTCTTCGGTATCGCAGTCGTCTGCGATAGGATCAGATAATCCCTTCTAGGCTCTTCACTCATCGCAGCCAGGATCTCACGGGGCTCATCGGACACTATGGGGTCGTGCAGGTACGATGCGACCGAGCTTACCTCAGGGTGATCCTTGTCTCCGATTAGGACGACCCTTCCGCCCTCGGAGTCGAAGGAAATGGCCTCCTGCCTTAACCTAGACACAAAGGGGCAGGTTGCATCCACCACTTTCAAACCAAGCTCCGACACCCTTCGATACACCTCGGGCGAGGATCCGTGAGATGGTATAATAACTGTGCTGCATGAGACCTCATCAATCGAGCTTACGGCCCGCACCCCTTCGGCTTCGAGCTGAGCTATCATGTCGTCATTGTGGATAAGCGGACCTATAGAGGTGCATCCATTTTCATCAGCCGATCTTGCATCGGCTGCCGCCTTCCTTGCCATTTCGACCGCCCGCCTAACCCCGCCGCAGAAACCTGCGCTGCGCGCTACGATCACTTCCACTATATGCCGAAGACCTTCTTCCAGTCGTCCTTGAACCTCTGTATGCCGGCGTCGGTAAGCGGATGCTTGGCCATATCGCATAGGACCTTGTAGGGAATCGTCGCGATATGGGCACCTGCAAGGGCGCACTGCGTCACCTGCTCTGTGTTTCTTATGGAAGCGGCGATAATCTCCGATTCCAGGTCATTCATGTCGAGCAGCATACGGACGTTCCTAGTAATGCCTATGGCATCAAAGCCGTTGTCCACCAGCCTGCCGATGAAGAGGCTCACGTAAGTGGCGCCTGCTCTCGCTGCCAGCAAAGCCTGGTTCTCGTTGAAAATGAGTGTTGCGTTGGTCTTCACACCGTATAGCGAGAGGCGCCTGATGGCCTCCAGTCCCTGTTCGGTCAGCGGAACCTTAACCACCATGTTCGGAGCCATTGCTGCGATCTTCAGGCCCTCTGCGACTATTCCGTCAGCGTCGTCGGAAATCGCCTCATAGCTCACGGGACCTGACACCAGGCTTGCAATCCTCACTGCCATAGTGTCCGGGTCGTGCCCCTCACGGGCGATGAGCGTTGGATTGGTGGTCACTCCGCAGATTATCCCCATCCTGTCGAGGGCGGCGATCTCTTCGATGTTGGCCGTATCGATGAATAGCTTCATCTAATCCTCCTCATGTTCATCCAGAAGGGACTGGATGGTATTCTTTATCCTCTCCGTAAGCTGCGTTGAGCCGTTCCTTATCGCCTCTATGTCGTGGGAATCCACCTTGTCCACCGCGATGGGGTCTGCGAAGACCGACTTGAACGGAACGAAACGGATGCTCTTGCTTCCCTTTCTGTAAGCCTTGTACGTTCCGAAAAGGGCCACTGGCACTATTGTCGCACCGGTCACTATGGCAAGGTATGCAGCGCCTGACTTGAACTCCCCAAGCTTTCCATCCAGGGTCCTGGTTCCCTCGGGGAAAAGGCACAGGCCCTTCCCTTCGTTCAGTATCTTCATGGAATGGTTCATTGCTGCCCGGTCCGCTCCCGTCCTTTTCACTGGGAAGGTATTTATGGTCCCCAGCAGGAAGGCGAGCACAGGGTTTCTGAAGAGCTCCGCCTTGGCCATGTAGAACAGGGGCCTTTTCACATTGAAGGCGATAAGGCCCGGGTCTATGAAGCTTCCGTGGTTTGCGACAACGATCACGGGCCCCTTCCCTGGCACTTTGCCGGCTCCGTAGCACCTGAACCTGTGGAATATCTTTATATACGCCCAAACAAGAAAAGCAAGAGGCCGGTTAAGCAAGCTCTCCACCTCCTGGATCGCGCTTCAAGTAAGATAAGATACCGGCTGCCACCTCTTCAGGAGACATATCTGTCGTGTCTATTACCATTGCTTCCGGAGATGGACGCAGTGGGTCCACTGGCCTTGTGCTGTCCCGCTTATCCCTTTCGAGGATGTCGCTCAGGACTTGTTCGTATGAAAGCCCTAAGCCGCCGAAGTCTGCAAGCCTGCGCCTTGCCCTCTGCTCAGGGCTTGCATCAAGGTAGATCTTGTTCCTTGATTCCTTCAGGACCACCGTGCCAATATCCCTTCCGTCCATTATCACATCAGTCGCCTTGGCGATCTCCCTTTGCAGCTCTACCATGAGGGATCTTACTCCCGCATGCACGGCTACAGGTGATGATGCCCTGCTTACCTCGACCGTACGAAGCAGATCGGTGACATCCTCTTCACCGCAGAAGATCCTGAACCCTCCCCTGCCGTCAGGCTTGGCAAATATCCTTCCAGCAGTGGCACAGGCGAGGACCTCCTCCTGGTCTGCAAGGTCTGCTCCAGCCCTGAGGGCACATAAAGCAACAGCCCTGTACATCTCCCCTGTGCTTAGGTAAGGGAGGCCAGTGGCTGACGAAAGCATCTTGGCAATCGTGCTTTTTCCTGAACCCGCGGGTCCGTCTATTGCTATCGAGGTTTCAAGAGGCATATTCCAACCTTCGCTTCAGAGATTGCACAACTACTAAATTACCACACCTTGCCTCGACCTTGAAAGGTCAGGCGGGAAAAACTGCCATGCTTCGCTACTTCCACCTGATCGGCTGGAAGTTCATGCGGACTGTGACCTGAGCTCCTCCCCCGCCGCCTCCTTCGGCCTCATGTATGCCCTTGTCCTGGGCGGTATCCCGCTTGCTATAGAAATCGGGGTAGAGGAAAGGAAGGGAGCTTTTCATAATGTTCTTGTATTTTACGTTCATCTTGTTCCCGTTGAAGTCTATAGACTCTCCGACCACGACGCCCATTATGTCAGCGTTGCCCCTCCCCCTTATATCGGCCTCGGGCGCATAGATTAGCCCTGTGTAGCTGGCGTTGCCTGCGATATTGAAGTCGACCGAGGCGTTTGTGAAGATATGGCCTGAGAAGTTCGCCCCGCCTGTAAGCTTTATCTCTATCGCATCATCGCCGGAGATGTAGCTCACCCTGTCGAAGTTGTTGCCGTTTACAACCAGGGTCATGGTACCGTCGTACATCAGGTTGACCCTTCCTATGAAGCAGTCGGCTCCATGCCCGCTCTTGTGGGTGTACTTGCCGTTTTTGATGTTATAGCAGCTTGTGCTGCAGCCAAGTTCCCCATTAAGTGATGCGGACTTGACTAGTATGTAGATAGGTCCTGAACCTGTGAACATCATCTTGCCCTTGTTCGTAATCGTAAGGGAGTTCACTATCAGGAACGTCTCACCGCTTGTGTTGAAGATGGCGTTGCCGCTTACGTTCAGGCTGGTGTAGCTGTAGATGGCACCTGGGGGCACATTCACTTGGGTGGTGCCTGAGATTGTCTGCGAACCCAGGCTCAGGCTGGGAGTATAGTCCTCGCTCCTGAAGGGGATTGACTGTGAGGGATAAGTGTAGTTCCTCGGCGGCACTGCGGGGTTGGAGATCGCACTGGCTGGCGCGGAGCTAAGGTTCGAGTTCTGCTTCAAGCTCTCCAGGGCCGGGTCGTAGAAGTTAGTACCTATAGCATGGTCAGTGACGTCCGACCCTTGGCTCCCATCATACCAGATGTCTCCGTTCCCGAGGTCGATATTGCCAGGCACATCCTGCATGGCGAAGACCGCATGGTCTATAAGGCCTATCGGATCCGTACTCAAGGGTCCCCTAGTATAGGAGATGTCCCTTGAGACAGTGGCGGTGCGTGTCTTGAATGTTCCCTCTGACGTTATTGTTAGAACGCCTGCCGTGCCGTTGGCATTGTCGGCCAGCTCCGCCCTCAGCTTGAAAGAGGCATTCTGGTCAGACCCGAAAGCTGTGACCGGGCCGAACTGCCCCGTTGCAATCGAGGTAATGAAGTCGCTTAGGGTCTGCACACCCTGCTGTGTAGATACGTCGAACCCTGAGATGTAGCCCTCCAGGGAAGCAGCCCCTGCCCGAGCAATGTAGAAAGCTTGAGCCTCTTCTGTCTGCCTGCGGCTGTTCTGCTGCTCGAATGTGCTGTAAGTCGTAAGGGCAAAACCGAGCAGCAGCAGCACTATGACGAATATCAGCACAGTCGGCAGCGCGATGCCTTTTTGCGAACTGTTGGGCTTCATGCTCAACCTCCGATGCCTAGCCTACAGCCACCTCATGAATGAGAAGTTCGTCGGGTAATACTCGCCGGTTCCGATTTGGGCGCCGTCTCCGAGATGACCGTCGTCATAGTCGTCATCGAACCAGATCGGCAGGGAGGATCTCGGAATGGGCTGGTAGTGAATATCGAACTTCGCATTCGCGTAGAAGCTTTTTGTGACTATGGCACCATGGAAATAGTCTTCGGCTGCAGAACCGGAGATGCTAACATTGGCGTTGGGGGCATATATCAGGGAAGGCACGTTCTGGAAACTTCCATGCAGCCAGATGTTGTCCCCCCCGCAGATGATGTGGCCGCTCATGGTTACGTTGCCGCCTAGCTCCATGTCGATACCGTTGATTCCCGCCTGCAGCGAGATAATGTTCGCCCTTATCTTGCAGGTGCCAGTGATCTTGATATCTTTAGTGCCTGTATAGATGATGTTGACCCTCCCAAGCCAGCAGTTGCTCGTATGCGTGCTGAGGCCGCAAGTGCTTGTGCAGCCTATGCTTCCGCCGAAGTCGAGGGCGTTCTCCACCATTATATAGACAGGTCCGTCGCCGTTGAAGTACAGCGGTTTCTTCAATGTGAGGGTCTTGCAGCGAATATAAGTGGGCGTATGGTCAACCTTCGTATTGTATATGGTAGGGCTAGAGACCAGGATGTCATTGCACGCGAAGTCGCCGTATGCTCCGGACTGGAAGCCGACGCTTCTGTAAGTCAGGGCATTGAAAGCCGGAAAAGCCGGTTCATTGGGAAGATTGTAAATCCTTTTCACTCCGGCATACTTTGCTCCCGTGCCGGGCACGACATCAACCAGCATTCTCGTAAGGTCATCCTGGTAAGTCTTCACGTCCCCGTATGCGTCGCACCACCAGTCAGAGGGGCTGCCTTTCGAGGTGGCGAGGATAGTTGCATACAAGGCGCTGTCCACTATTCCGAAGGGGCCATCGTTCATGTACTCCGCCAGCTGGTATACAAGCTGCACTGCTATCGACTTCGAGTGCCTGCCCACGGTACCGGTCGAAGTGATTGTTAGGTTGCCCGTCTCCGATGCGAAATCGTTGAACTGCTCTACCTTCATGCGATAAGTCCCGCCTGATAATGTCCCTTCAGCGTACTTGATACTTCCGGTTGTCGATACGATGTCCGACACATAATCGGATATCGTCTGCTTATAGGCTTCCAGCTCGTCCGTGGTCAGGCCGCTAGGTATTGTGGTCAGGTGCCTGGCAAGCGCAGAGATGCTGCCTCTTGCGATGTAGTGCGCCTGTGCCTGACTTTGTTCCCTCTCGGCGGAGGTCGACTCGTAATAGCCGAATACGGACAGCGCGAAACCCAGAATGAGTAGGACGATGATGAAAAGCAGCACGACCGGAAGGGCAACGCCTTTCTGCGATTTCATAATCTTCATGGCATTTCCTCCCCCTTATAATCTACCTACGGAAAATGATGACGGTCATGTCTGTCGTGTCTGCCAAAGCCGGGAAATCGTTCTCAAGAAGCATCGAGCTGTCAATGGTGTATTGCCTGCCCCTGTCCGCCCCTGTTGCGTCCATGGTCACGAACTTCCTGCTGTTCGGACCTGTCGTCACTCCGAAAGCAAGGTTTGCGAATAGGTAGTCTGTGGTCTGTATCCCTATGCCCGGCCTTGTGTACTGCAGGGCATAAGGGGGCGCGTTGCCCAGCCTCTCGACAACATACTGGTCAGCCGCAGGCACAGGTTTGGTGGCGGACGTATATAGAGCCACCTCTATGGCGGTCCTGAGGTCCTGGCTAACCATTGTCGCAGCAAGCCTGGCCTCCTGCTGCACTCTTGCCTGGCTGCTGCTTATGGAGAAAGTCCGCGTGCCGAATGAGAGGAAAGACACCGCGGCTGCCATTACGAAGCCAATGACCACAATAACCAGCAGGAGTTCGACTAATGTCACTCCTCTTTGGCACTTAACGCATGGCCTTCTTATGGCTAGCCCTCCCTTCCTACTTCGGCAGGAATGTCCTTAGCGTCACCGAAACCGAATCGTTGGGTCCGTCTGTCTGCGTCGTCTCGACGAACTCCCCCTCTACAGTCACTGCCGACACCCCTGGGAAGCTTATTGTAACCGTGTCTGCAGCACCTACTGAAGGCCCTGCTGCTATCAGCTGGTCTATCGCTGATTTTGCCTCGTCGAGCGCTTCGGTCCTGAACCCGGCGCCGACTATCCAGCCGAAGTTGTTGTTGTACAGCCCAAGCAGAGCGACCGCTACTATCACCAGTATGACTGCGGCGACGATTACCTCGACGGCTGTTACGCCCCTATTGTTCCTGATCGTCCTTGTCATCATCATACCTGCCTTCCGATGGGCTCGATCCCAGGCTCATAAGCTCTCCAACCTCCTGCGCTGTTAGGTGTCTCCAATCACCGGGGGCCAGATTCCCAAGCTCAAGCGGTCCAAGCTTTATGCGCTTGAGGGAGACCACCCTGCTTCCTGCCTCTTCTACCATTCGCCGCACCTGCCTCTTCCGTCCCTCGTGTATGGAGACCTCGATGATCAAGCCTGACGGATGCAGCACCCTGACTCGTGCCGGTGCGGTCATGGATCCTTCCAACATGATACCTATTCGCATTCTCTCGACAGAATCCTCTTTTAGGGGTTCCTTAAGGGATGCCACGTAGACTTTGTCGACCTGTTTTCCGGGATGCGTGAGCCTGAAGGCCAAATCGCCGTCATCAGTCAGAAGAAGTAGGCCCTCTGTGTCAAGGTCAAGGCGCCCGACTGGGAAAACCCTGTGCCCGGAAGCGTCCACAAGCTGCATGACAGTCTTCCTGCCCCTGTCGTCCGATGAGGTAGTTAGGTAACCTCTGGGTTTGTTCAATAGGATATATACATGTCCTTCCGGCCTGGCAACCGGCTTGCCGTCCAGCCTCAGCTCGTCAGATGGCATGACCTTCCTTCCCAGGTCCAAGACCGTCTCGCCGTTCAGCTGCACTCTTCCCATAAGGACTATCTCCTCGGCTTTCCGCCTGGAGGCGATGCCGCAGTCGGCAAGATACTTTGAAATCCTTGTGCCGTTCACCTCTTGAACCTCTCGAGTGCGTCGTTCTCCCCAATGGTGACCAGGATGTCATTCTTCTTTATCAGGTCGTTCGCACCGGGGGTGAGTATCCACTTGTCGCCGGATTTGACCGCAACTATATTCACACCGTAATTTGCCCTTACGTCCACCTGCTTCAACGTCTTCCCCACAAGATTCTCCGGAGCGTTGATCTCAAGGATGGAGAAGTTCGGGTCCAGCTCGATGAGGTCTATGAAGTTGTTGGACAGTATAGAATGCGCCAGCCTGTCGCCTGCCTCCTTCTCCGGGTAGACCACCTTGCTCGCTCCAACCGCCTGAAGTATCCTGCCGTGCATCTCATCCTTCGCCTTTGCTATGACGCGGTTTATCCCGAGCTCCTTGAGCACCATGGTTCCAACGACAGACATTGTGATGTCCGACGCGGTCGTAATCACGGCCACATCGACGTTTCTAATGCCTATGCTTTCCATGGCGTCCTTGTCAGTCACATCAGCTGAGACAGCATGCGTGACGAAGTTCGCATACTTCTTGATGCGCTCCTCTTCCTTGTCTATTGCGAATACCTCAGCGCCCTCTGACGCCAGCTTCAAGGCGACGGACACGCCGAAAACGCCAAGACCGATTACTGCGACCACCATTGCTACCACCTCTAAATCGTTGGCTTCCTTTCAGTCAAGGCCCGGAAGCTTCTGGCCTTCATCTTCATTCTGCGGCTGCACCAGACCCGGAAGCGATGCAAGCTCGCGCACTCCGAGATATACGAGAAACTCCTTTGTCGTACCATATAGTATGGGCCTTCCGGGGGCGTTCTTCCTCCCCCTTTCGGCGATGAGCCCCCTCTGGGCGAGGGTGATAAGCGCCGATTCGGCCCCTACCCCTCTTACCTGCTCTATCTCAGCCTTCGTTATAGGTTGCCTGTAGGCGATTATGGCAAGCGTCTCCATGGAAGCGTCGGTAAGCGGGGAATGCCTTATTGAGGCCAGTATGGCCGAAAGATGTTCCGAAAGGCCAGGTTTCGTCACGAAGCTAAGCCCTCCGCCCGCCCGAGAAAGCTCGATGCCCGATTCCGCCCCTGCGAGGTCCTCTTCGATGTCCCTTACGATAGCTGCCAGCGTCCCCGGCTCGATGCCCAGGGATGCTGCAAGGCCGTCCTGGTCCAGAGGCTCGGGTGAAGCGAAGATCAGAGCCTGAACTAGGGATCTCATCTTAACCAGGTCCATGGCCGGCCTCCTCCCTAAGGCTCATCCAGATCGGTTCGCCGGGGGCCACCTGGCTTACCGTCACGATGCCAAGCCTAGCAAGCTCAAGAAGGGCAAGGATGCTGCCTATCAGTGCCTGCCTGTCCTTTATCACGCCGAGGGCTTTCAGGAATTCTGCGCTGCGGCGCCTTGAAAGCGCCCCCAATAGGGAGTTCATAAGTTCCGCAAGGGGCACTTCCTCCTCAGGCGCCGCGAAATCCGCCTCTTCCTTCCTCAGGGCAATCCTTTCATAGATGTCCCGCAAATCCTGAGGCAGCAGGCCTTCCAAGGGGTTTCCCAGCCACCTTGAGCCGAGCGTTTCATACCTGCCCCTTCTGTAGGACATCTGGGCCAGCAGTTCAAGCTCCCTTAGCTTCCTTGCTGCGTCCCTGAAGACCTTGTACGCCCTGAGCCTGTCGACAAGCAGCTCAGCGGGGTCCTGCCCTTCTAAGTCCTCGCCGGCGTTGTCAAGGTCCTTCCTCTTGGGCATCAGCACCCTTGCCTTGATGAAAAGGAGAGTCGCCGCAATGACAAGGAACTTCGAGGATTCCTCCAGATCTGGCCATTCGATGGAGCTGATCCTCCTAAGGAAGTCCTCTGTTATCTGGGCGAGAGACACTTCGCAGATATCGACCTTTCGCTGCTCGATTAGCTCAAGCAGCAAGCCCAGAGGCCCTGATTGGGCTTGGGCAGCCGACACTGCAGGGGCCGTCTCCGCATATCCCGCTTCGCCTGTAAGCGTCATCTCAACCTTATAGCGGCTCTCACCCTGGCCATCGTCTCCTCGGCAGCAAGGCGAGCGCCATCGGCTCCCCTGTGAAGCACGTCCTCGACAAGCTGAGGGTCTGACTCGAAGCGCCTTCTTCTATCATGTATGGGCTCGAGTATGGCGCCGATTTCGCCTGCAAGCCTCTTCTTGCAGGCCACGCATCCTATCTGGGCGCCTTCGCATTCGACCCTCACTTGCTCGGTCATGCCGGGAGTGAAGGCGCTGTAATAGGCGAACACCGTGCATATGTCGGGGTGGCCGGGGTCCGTCTTCTTGATCCTTGCAGGGTCTGTGACCATCTGTGAGATGAGATGAGCCACCTTGGCCGGCTCATCCGAAAGCGCGATGTAATTGCCGTAGCTCTTGCTCATCTTCCTGCCGTCGGTGCCTGGAAGAAGGGGCACGTTGTTGATGATAGCCTCAGGTTCCACAAGGGTATCGCCGTAGAGGAAATTGAACCTCCTGACAATCTCCCTTGCCAGCTCCAGGTGAGGTATCTGGTCCTGCCCGACCGGAACCGCATTCGCTTTGTAGATGGCGATGTCTGCAGCCTGAAGGACAGGATAACCCAGAAAGCCGTATGTCTGGATCTCCCTGTCGGATATCTGCCTCAGCTGCTCCTTGTAGGTGGGGCAGCGCTCAAGCCATCCCAGAGGCGTGATCATGGACAAGACAAGATGAAGCTCCGCATGCTGCTTTACCTGAGACTGGATGAAGACGGTGGACTTCTCGGGGTCTATTCCCGCCGCAAGCCAGTCGAGGGCCATCTCCTTGATGTTCTGAGGGAGCTCTGCTGTCTGCTCGTAGCCAGTGGTGAGCGCATGCCAGTCCACTATCGTGAAGAAGCAGTCATACTCCTCTTGGAGCTTCACCCAGTTTCTCAATGTGAGGTAGTTTCCCATGTGCAGCTTGCCCGTAGGCCTCATGCCGCTTAATATTGTGCCCTTCTTCATCTATACCTCCGGCTAACAGCCACATTGGATTAATGACACCCTAATCTGTATATCACTCTATCGTCGCGTAAACAAGGGGAGGGGCGGAGACCTCAGCCTCAGAAACCGCAAATGCCTTCCTGCATGATCCAAGTGCCGACTTCAGGCCGCTCTCATCTCTCGCGTAAACCCTTGCGTAGGGCTCGCCGCGCGCTATCCTGTCACCCACCTGCTTCACCACGGAGATTCCCACACCGAAGTCGACAGGGTCGCCCTTCCTCCTTCTTCCCGCACCGATTACTACCGAGGCCTTCCCCAGCTCCAAACCGTCAATATCGGAGATCCAGCCGTCTACGTCGCTCGATGCTTCAGCGCTAAACCCTGCCAGCTCGAACTTCTCAGGCTTCTCCACATATGACGGGTCTCCGCCCTGGGCCTCCACCATCTCCATCAGCTTGGAAAGCGCCCTTCCCGTACCGAGCGCCTTTAGAAGCTCGACAGCTATGACCTCGTCGGGCCTTACGTCACCCGCGCACTTTAGCATAAGGGTCGCGAGGTAGATGACTATGTCAAGAAGCCTTGACGGCGTAGGTTTCCTGAGCATCTCTGCCGCCTCCATGACCTCGAGCGCGTTACCGATGGCTGTGCCAAGCGGCTGGTTCATGTCCGTCACAATAGCCGCCATCCTCCTTCCGGATGCGCGCCCTATGTCGACCATCAGCCTTGCCAGCTCGACAGAGCTATCCCTATCGTGAAGGAATGCCCCTCGGCCGGTCTTCACATCCAGCACTATGGCATCGGAGCCGGATGCCAGCTTTTTACTCATTATGCTTGATGCCATGAGCGAGATGTTATCAGTGGTCGACGTTACGTCCCTTAGAGAATAGAGTATCTTGTCGGCAGGAGCTATGTCCGAAGTCTGGCCCGACACGGCTATGCCGATCCGCTTCACCTGGTCTATGAACTGCCTTTTCGTCAGGTCGACGCGCATGCCGGGGATGGACTCCAGCTTGTCCAGCGTACCGCCGGTATGCCCAAGCCCCCTTCCGGACAGCTTGGCCACAGGGAAGCCCATTGCGGCGACGAGCGGCGCGAGAATAAGAGTAGTTGTGTCCGCCACGCCGCCGGTCGAGTGCTTGTCCAGCTTGATGCCCGGTATCTCGGACAGGTCAAGCATCTCTCCGGACTCAGCCATGGCCATGGTAAGATCTACGGTCTCCCGTACGTCCATCCCCTTTATCCAAATCGCCATGAGAAGGGCGGCCGCCTGATAGTCGGGAATGTCTCCTTCCACTATGCCCTTTATGAAGAAGCGGATCTCACCTTCGGTGAGCTCTCCGCCCGTCTTCTTCCTTGCGATGATCTCCTGTATGTCCATCTCAGGCTCCTTTCGGACCAAGCATGCTTTCGCCTGGCAAGTCCCATCTGATGCCAAGCCAGTCCGCCACGGTCGCCCCGACGTCGGCGAAAGTCTTCCTGTCGCCCAGTGGCTGGGGCTTCATGCCCTTATGCCATACCAGGACGAAGGGGTGCTCCCTGCTGTGATCGGTGGAAGGTGTTGTGGGATCGTTGCCGTGGTCCGCTGTTACGATCATTAGATCGCCGTCGCCGAGCATTCCCAACGCCTTACTGATAAGAGGGTCGGTCTCCTCAAGCGCTCGCTTCATTCCCATGTGGTCGTTCCTGTGGCCGTAGAGCATGTCGAAGTCCACGCAGTTTGCGAAGATAAGGCCTGGGGTACCCTCCTCTATGAACTGCATCATTGCCTCCATCGTGGCCTTGTTGCCCGAGACATGCCTTGTTTCGGTTATTCCCTTGTTGGCGAAAAGGTCGTCGATCTTCCCGCAAGCCATCACTGAAAGGCCCGCATCCTGCACAGCCTGGAGGAGGTTGGGCACGGGCGGCTCCACAGCGAAATCGCGCCTTCTTGCCCCCACCCTTTCGAAGGCGCCAGGCTTGCCGGCGAAAGGCCTGGCAATAACCCTTCCGACCTCATGCTCGCCGCGAAGTATCTCCCTTGCCGCCCTGGATGCGGCATACAGCTCATCCAGAGAGATTACGTCTACGTGCGATGCGATCTGGAACACCGAGTCTCCTGAGGTGTATACGATGAACTTCCCGGTCCTCATGTGCTCCTCTCCGTAGTCTCTTATGACATCGGTGCCCGAGTATGGCAGGTTGCATAATGCTCCCCTTCCGGCAGCTGCGGTGAATTGCGCGATAATCGAGTCAGGAAATCCATGCGGATACAGGGGGAACGCCTTCTGAAGCACGTTTCCCGCCATCTCCCAGTGCCCGGTCGTCGAGTCCTTGCCGGGAGAAAGCTCTGTGAGCCTTCCCCATGACGCTGAAGGGGCCTTCACCGGGGGTGTCCCCTGCATCGGTTTTCCCGAGAGGGCAGCGCTGTTTCCTATGCCCATCGAGCCTAGCACTGGGAGGTTCAGGCCTCCGGCCTTCTCGGCTGTGTTCGAAAGGGTGTTGCTCCCCTTGTCGCCGTATAGTTCGGCATCGGGCATCTCGCCTGCCCCTACGCCGTCTAAGACCAGTATTATCGCCCTTCTGCCTGCAATAATCATCATGGAGGCTCCTATTCTCAAGACCTTGGATGGTGCTTGTCATACACCTGCCGAAGCTTAGCCTTGGTCAGGTGGGTGTATATCTGGGTTGTGCCAATATCCGCATGCCCGAGCATCTCCTGCACCGCCCTCAGGTCCGCGCCGTTTTCCAGAAGGTGCGTCGCAAACGAGTGCCTGAGCGTGTGCGGGCTCACCTCCGAGCCGAGACCCGCGGCAATGCAGCGCTTCTTCAGGTTCTTCCAGAAAGCCTGCCTTGTCATGGGGCTCCCGTCCGACGTAACGAACAGCCAGGAGCTTGGCCTCATGTTGCACAACGGAGATCTTCCGTGGGCTATGTAAGCATCGACTGCTTTGGTCGCGAAGTTGCCAAGGGGGACTATCCTCTCCTTGCTGCCTTTCCCGATGCACCTTACATAGCCGTGCTCGGTGTTCACATCGCCCACTTTCAGGGACACAAGCTCACTTACCCTAAGGCCGCAGCCGTAAAGCACCTCAAGCATCGCCAGGTCCCTCATGTCCCTGGGAGTCCTCGCCGAAAGGGATTCCAGCAGGGCCTTCATGTCCTCTACGCTAAGGCATCTTGGAAGGGGCCTATGCTGCCTTACGGATTCTACCGGGGCCGCAGGGTCCGCCTTAATTGTCCCCTGCCTCACCAGGTACTTGTAGAACCCCCTTATGGTGGTCAGCTTCCTGGCAACGCTAGCCGCTGAGAGCCCCTGGGAGCTCAAGTGCGACACGAACGCCGATACAGTCCTGCTCTCAGCCCCTGTGAGCAGGCTTGAGCTCATCGCTTCCACCTTACCCCCCGAAAGGAAAACCTCGAAGTCGCGAAGGTCTCTTGCATAGGCCTCCAGCGTGTTCTCCGACAGGCCCCTTTCCACGGCCAGGAAGTTCAGGAAGTCCTCCGTTAGCTCTTGCATCAGACCGCCTCCAATGAATTATGTTTACATAATATCACATAGGCGCAACCCGGGCACGTGTCACCTGGCCCCGGCTATGAGCCAGTTCAGGAAGACAAGCGTCTTGGAGTCCTCTATTAAGCCTTCCGAAAGCATGCCTTCAAGATCTTCCAGGGAGAAGAAGCGCGCGTCGATGAGCTCATCCTCGTCGGGTTTAGCATCGGACGGGCCGGCAGCCTCCATCAGGAACATATGCATGTACTCGGTAGCAAACCCGGCAGCAAGGTAGAAGCCGAACATGCGGCGGATTATCCTGCAGGAAAGGGACGTCTCCTCCGCCGCCTCCCGGACCGCTGCATCCTCAGGGGCTTCCCCGCTTTCAATCCTTCCGGCCGGTATCTCCCAGAGGAGCTTGCCTGCCGGGTAGCGGTACTGCCTTACGAGGCAATAGGCTCCATTTCCGTCTTTGATGCAGCATGATACCGAATCCGAGCTTCTTACTACCTCCCTTGTCGACTGACCTCCGGATGGCAGCAGGACCGTATCCTCCTCCAGGGTCAGTATCCTTCCCCTGAAGACTGTCCTTCCGGAGAGCCTTACCTCCGACGATGTTCTAACGCACTCGCACTTCATGAAGGTTTCCCCCTTTAAAATGCAAACCGGGCGCAGAATCATGCGCCCGGGTCATATTGCGGGATTGCCTACCTGTAGGCTTCCGCCCCTTTCCTGATTGCCTCGATGTTCAGCGGTATGAGCTTGGCCTTGGAACCGGTCATCTTCTTGTGGAGGACCTTCTCCAGGGATTCCGACTTCACCCACTTGTCGGCGGCCATCAGGGCGCCCAGCATGGCCATGTTGGCTACCTTGTCGTTTCCGAGCCCCTCTGCTATCGACGTTCCGGGGCAGGCCACATAGGTTATGTCGGACCTTGCCGGTCCCCTCTTGATGAGGCTGGAATTGTAGACCATTATGCCGCCTTTCTTTATCATGGGCTCGAACTTGTCCATGCTTGGCAGGTTCATCGCCACCACGACGTCGGGGTTGTCCACTATCGGAGAGCCGATCGGCTCCTCAGACACCACTACCGCGCAATTGGCCGTGCCGCCCCTCATCTCAGGGCCGTAGGACGGTATCCATGACACGTTCCTGCCCTCGAGCATGCCTGCTTCCGACAGCAGCATACCGGCCAGCATCAGACCCTGTCCGCCGAAGCCCGAAAGTATGTACTCCTTCTGCATCTACTTCGCCTCCTCAGTAACCTTGAAGTCGCCGAGAGGGTAATAGGGTGCCATGTTCTCGTCGACCCACTTCATGGATTCGAAGGGAGCGCGCCCCCAGTTGGTGGGGCATGTGGAGAGCACCTCGACTATGTTCAGTCCCTTGCCCTCGAGCTGGTTCTGGAACGCCTTCTTGAGCGCCTTCTTCGCCCTGGCGAGATTGGCGGGCGTCGTCACTGAGACCCTTGTGACGTAATAAGAGCCCGGTATCGTGGCGAGCATCTCGCTCATCCTGATCGGGCTTCCGCAATGCTCCTGCTGCCTTCCGTACGGTGAGGTGCTCGTCTTCTGGCCCACCAGCGTTGTCGGGGCCATCTGTCCTCCCGTCATGCCGTATATGGCGTTGTTCACGAAGATCACGGTGATCTTCTCGCCTCTCATCGCGGCGTGCACAATCTCAGCAGTGCCGATCGACGCAAGGTCGCCGTCGCCCTGATAGGTGAACACCACCTTGTCAGGGTGCACCCTCTTTATGCCGGTCGCCATCGCGGGCGCCCTGCCGTGGGCTGCCACGGTGAAGTCTGTGTCAAAATAGAGATAGGCCAGCACTGCGCATCCGACGGGGGCAACTCCTATGGTCTTCTCCCTGATGCCCAGCTCGTCGATCGCTTCCGCTACCAGCTTATGGATTATGCCGTGGGCACATCCGGGGCAGTAATGCATGGTCTTCTTGGTAAGGGATCTTGCTGTCCTGTAAACATCCTGCATGCTTATACCCCCCTTCCTTCCATGAGCTGCCGCACCTTGGCAAGCACGTCGTCCCTCTTCGGCACAAGTCCTCCGGGCACTGCGTGCAGGGCTACAGGCTTTTGGCCGTCCACTGCGAGCTTCACGTCCTCTATGAGCTGGCCGAGGCTCATCTCGACTACCAGGAAGCCTTCTACCTTGGAAGCGGCTTCCCTGATGGCTTCCGTCGGGAACGGCCATACGGTTATGGGCCTTATAAGGCCGAGCTTAATCCCCTCAGATCTCGCCTTGTCGACTGCCGAGCGGCATACCCTGCTTGAGGTGCCGTATGCCACCAGGGCAAGCTCTGCGTCCTCCATCATGTACCGCTCCACCCTGGTCTCCTCTGCCGCCACTTTGGCGTAGGTGTCAGCAAGCTCCATGTTAAGCTCGTACATCTTATCGGGATCCAGGTCGAACGCCTTGACGACGCGCGGCGGCCTTCCCTCGGCCCCTGTCACAGCGAAGCTCCTTGCCTTGGGGTCCGGGACTTCCTTCATCTCGGGGAACTCCACGGATTCCATCATCTGTCCGAGTACGCCGTCTGCCAGTATCATGACCGGCATTCGGTACCTCTCGCCCGTCTCGAACGATATGTATATCAGGTCCACCATCTCCTGGATGCTTGCCGGTGCGAAGACTACCATCCTGTAATCTCCGTGGCCTCCGCCCTTGGTGGCCTGGAAATAGTCGCTTTGGGCAGGCTGTATGTCACCCAGGCCCGGTCCTCCGCGGACCATGTTCACAATAAGCGGCGAAAGGAGCGACCCTGCGATGTAGGATATGCCCTCCTGCTTGAGGGATATGCCCGGGCTCGATGAGGAAGTCATGACCCTGGCGCCTGCTGCTGCAGCGCCATAAACCATATTTATTGCCGCGACTTCGCTTTCGGCCTGCAGGAAGCATCCGCCCACCTCGGGCAGCCTCCTTGACATGTACTCCGGAATCTCGTTCTGCGGCGTTATCGGGTAACCGAAGAAATAGCGGCAGCCTGCCCTTATGGCGGCCTCGCCTACTGCTTCGTTCCCTTTGAACAGCTTTCTGTCAGACACTTCAAATGCCTCCTTAAGAAATCTTGCGTCAGGGCCTGAAGACTTCGATCGCGGAATCCGGGCACATCTTGCCGCAGATGCCGCAGCTGATGCATCCTTCCTCATCCTTCAGGTATGCAGGCAGGTATCCTTTTGAGTTGGTCGAATCCGCTATCGCCAGGACCTGCTTCGGGCAGTAGAGCACGCAAAGCTCGCACCCTTTGCAGCGCTCTGCGTCGATTACCACTTTCTTCAACAGGTATGACCTCCTTTCGACTTAGTCCGC
>CAZJHY010000005.1:0-80847 GCA_964545975.1 uncultured Clostridia bacterium
CTGCGTCGATTACCACTTTCTTCAACAGGTATGACCTCCTTTCGACTTAGTCCGCCGTGAAGCCCAGGACCCTCGCCCCGGCTTCAGCCAGTGCCTTCATCTCGTCCTCGCCCGGATAGATGAGCACTCTGGCGAAGGCTTTCACCTTGTCCGTTATGAGCCGGCAGATCCTGTCGGAATAGGCAAGCCCGCCTGTGATCACTATCGCGTCAACGTCGCCTTTCAGAACCGCTGCCATCCTGCCGACCTCTTTTGAAACCGTATAGCAGAACGCCTTCTCTATAAGTATAGCCCTAATATCCCCTGCTATTGCAGCCTCCTCGAGCTTTGTTCCGCTATTGGTCCCGAAGAGCGCCACGAAGCCCCCTGCTCCGGTCAGAAGCTTCTTGACCTCCGCTTTTGTGTAGCCGCCGGAGAAACAGAGGTCGACAAGGCCGTTCAGAGGCAGGGTGCCAGCCCTCTCGGGGGCAATGGGGCCTTCACCGTCAAGCGCATTGTTGACGTCTATCACCCTGCCCCTCCTGTGTGCGCCGACGCTTACGCCGCCTCCAAGGTGGCAGACTATGAGGTTGATGTCGCGGTAGCTTCTTCCCAGGTCCCTTGCCGCGTGCCTTGCGATGGACTTCTGGTTAAGGGCGTGGAAGATGCTGACCCTGCTAATCAGCGGCGTGCCGGAGTATCTTGCGAGCGGCTCCAGCTCGTCTGTGGTCACGCTGTCCGCTATGTAAGCCTTGATTCCTCTCTCACCAGCAATCTCGGCGGCGATGAGCCCCCCGAGGTTCGAGGCGTGCTGGCCCCAGGGATGAAGCAGCTTGTCCTTGAGTTCATCGTCTACCTCATAGACACCGCTCGGCATGGGCGGAAGAAGCCCTCCTCGCCCCATGACGGCGGAAAGCTCCGGGTCGCCGTTTCTCAGAAGGAAGGATTTCACGGCATTCGCCCTGAATTCAAGCTGATCCGATATGGAAGGGTAAGGGGCTAGCTCCTCGTTCGAGTGCCTCAGAGTCTCCGAGGCCTTCTGCTCCATCCCCTCGAAAAGCGCGACTTTCGTCGAAGTTGAGCCTGGGTTAATTATAAGCAGCCTCATGCCGGGCCTCCCTTCGCCGTCCTTATGACTTGCTTGCCACGGCTGCCGCCGCAGCTATCGAAAGAAGCTTGGTCCTGGGCGAATCCGCCCTGCTTGTAAGCACTATCGGAGCCTTCGCTCCGGATATGACGGCACCGCATTCCATCTCGGCGAAATAGCTGAGGGTCTTGTAGATGACGTTTCCGGTGTTGATGTCGGGGCATAGGAGGATCTCTCCCTGGCCTGCCACAGGTCCAGTTACCCCCTTATGCTTCGCAGATTCCATGGAGACCGCATTGTCCAGGCCGAAGGGGCCGTCCACTATGCAGCCTTTTATCTGTTTCCTGTCGCTCATCTTGGCTAGAAGGGCGGCATCTATTGTCGCGGGCATGTCGGGGTTTACCGTCTCGACCGCACATATGCAGGCGACCTTCGGCTCAGGGTTTCCTAGGGCGTGGGCCACCTTCGCCGCATTGTTTACTATCTGCACCTTCTGCTCGAGCGTGGGAGAGATGTTCATCGCCCCGTCGGTCAGATAGAAGAACCTGTCGAACCTAGGCGACTTGATCACGGCTACATGGGACAGAAGGCTTCCCGTGCGAAGTCCTACTTCCTTGTCCAGCACCGCCCTCAGAAAGTCCGTGGTCCCGATGAGCCCCTTCATAAGGGTGCCCGCCTTGCCGGAGCTTACGTGCTCCACCGCCCTTAGGGCTGCCTTGGCCAGAACCGGCTCGTCCACCACCTCCACTCCTGCGAGGTCGAGGCCCAGGCCCCTTGATATCGACGATATGGAAGTCGAGTCCCCGAAAAGCGTGAAATCGGCAAGTTCGATATCCCTTGCCATCTTCACGGCCTCCAGCACATCCGCGTCGGCGGCGGCCGCGATAGCAATCATCTGCCTGCCTCCCGCCTTCGCCTGGTCGATTATCCCCTGGAAGCTCGTTAGCATATGATTACCCCCTATTCGTAAAGCTTGATGTCTGCCTTGCCGGTAAGAGCCGCGAAAGCCCCTTCTCCCATGGCCTGCATCTCATTCTCCCCGGGATATACGAGCACATTCCCCAGGAAGCTGATGTATGATGTGAGCTCGGCCACGAAGTCCTTCCAGTTGGCAAGCCCGCCTGTGAGCACCACTGCGTCTGGCCTTCCGTCAAGCACCGCTGCGTATGCTCCGATCTCCTTTGCGGTCTGGTAGGCCATAGCCCGCATCACCTCAAGGGCCTTGGAATCTCCTGCCTCGATGCGGCGGATGATCTCCTTGGCGTCGTTGGTGCCGAGGTATCCGTAAAGGCCGCTTCTTCTTAAGAAGAGGCCTCTCAGCTCGTCTGCGCCTTTGTACTCCCCTGAGAAGCATAGCTCCACCACAGAGCCTGCCGGAAGAGTCCCGGTCCTCTCCGGTGTGAACGGGCCCTCGTCGTTGGAGTTGTTGGCGTCTATGAGCCTTCCTCCAAAGACTGAGCAGATGGTGGTCCCTCCCCCCATGTGGGCTACGACGAACTTCGACCTCTCGAAACTTAATCCCAGCTCTGCCGCCGCCCTTCTGGCAGACGCCCGGCATGAAAGGGCATGAAGGAATGAAAGCCTGGGCAGCATCGGCAAGCCTGACACGCGTGCTGCGGGCTCGTACTCGTCAGTGCAGACCGCATCGACTATGAATGCCCGGGCCCCATGCTCCAAGGCCAGGGAACGGGCTATGGCGCATCCGAGGTTTGATGCATGCTGAGCCATAGGCCTTTCCATGGCATCACGGACCATAAGGTCGTTGACCTCGTAGACGCCGCCTTCTATGGGCTTGAGTATGCCGCCCCTGCCCACTACTGCCGAGAGCCCGTCAAGGGCCACTCCTTCGTGAACAAGCGCGGCTTTTATCGCATCAAGCCTGTATGTGAGCTGCCCGCTAATCGATCCTAATGCATCCAGGGCTGCTTTTTCGTGTTCGATGCTGAGGGATTTGACCTGGCGGCCGTCATGGAAGACGGCCACCTTGGTCGAAGTAGATCCCGGGTTCACAGCAATTACGGCAATCGGGCCTGCTGCTTCAGCCATAAGGCACCTCCGTATTGTCATGGTCCGCTATCTAGTTATTGATGGCTTGTCGTTTACTCCCTGCGCTTTGGCCTCGCGTAGAACTTCCCCTCAAGATCTTCCTCGGCGGGTTCGGCCTTGGGCTCCTCGGCCTTTGGCTCTTCCGGCTTCGGTGCATCTGCCCTTGGTGCAGGCTTGTCGAATGCCGGCCTTTCGGGCTTTGGCAGGAGCTCCTTCCTGGAGAGGTTCAGCCTTCCCTGGGAGTCGATCTCCATGAGCTTGACGCTTATCTCATCTCCGACCTTGACGACATCTTCGACCTTGTTCACCCTCTCGGCAGCCAGCTGGGAGATGTGCACGAGGCCCTCCTTGCCGGGCAGTATCTCGACGAACGCCCCGAAGGTCATGAGCCTTGTCACCTTGCCGGTGTAGACCGTACCGACGACAGGGTCGCTCACAAGCGCCTTTATATACTTCTCCGCCTTGATGCCGCCCTCCTGCCCGACGGACGAGACGAACACCCTTCCGTCGTCCTCTATGTCTATCTGGGCTCCCGTCATCTCGACGATCTTCCTGATCATCTTGCCGCCAGGTCCGATGACTTCGCGGATCTTGTCGACGTCTATGGTAAAGGAGATTATCCTGGGAGCATAAGGCGACATCTCGGTCCTGGGCTTGTCGATGCACTGGAGCATAGTGCCGAGTATGAACATCCTTCCCTTCTTCGCCTGGGCAAGCGCCTTCTCGAGGATCTCCTTCGAGAGGCCCTTTATCTTGATGTCCATCTGTATTGCGGTTATCCCGTCTACAGTGCCGGCGACCTTGAAGTCCATATCGCCGAGGTGGTCTTCTATGCCCTGAATGTCTGTGAGGATTGCGAAGTCGTTGCCGTACTTGACAAGGCCCATGGCCACTCCAGCGACGGGCTTCTTGATGGGCACTCCCGCGTCCATGAGGGCGAGGGTGCTTCCGCAGATCGATGCCTGGCTGGTGGATCCGTTGGACTCTATCGCCTCTGACACCATCCTTATCGTGTAGGGGAACACGTCCTGCGGGGGTATAACAGGAACAAGAGCCCTTTCCGCCAGGGCGCCGTGGCCGATCTCGCGCCTTCCGGGACCTCTCATTGGCTTCACTTCCCCGACCGAATACGGCGGGAAGTTGTACTGGTGCATGTAGTTCTTGGACTCCTCTGAGCCCAGGCCATCGAGGACCTGCTCCTCGCTTGCCGAGCCGAGAGTGCAGCTTGTAAGCACCTGGGTCTGCCCGCGCTGGAAGAGGCCCGAGCCGTGGACCCTTGGAAGAAGCCCCGTCTCGCAGTAGAGGGGCCTGATCTCGTCGAGAGCCCTTCCGTCCGGCCTCATGTGCTCCTTCGTGATCATCATGCGGACGACTTCCTTCTCCAGGAAGTCGACTATGTATGCGAGCTCGGCTGAATCGCACTCCTCGCCCCAAGCTTCGTTGAAGTGCTCTGTTATGGCCTCCTTGGCCTCTTCTATGCCGGCGTCGCGTGATAGCTTGTCGGGGTTCTTGACAGCCTTCACAAGAAGCGGCTCGCCGTATGCGCGGACCTCATCCACCTTATCCAAGGCAGGCTCGAAGTTCTTGAAATCGACCTTGGGTGATCCTGCAGCCGCTATGATTCCGTCCTGGAACTCGATGATCCTCTTTATCTGCTCGTGGCCGAAGAGTATGGCCTCCAGCATGTCAGCTTCGCTGACCTCGTTGGCGCCCGCTTCGACCATGAGTATGGCGTCGCGCGTTCCAGCGACGACTACAGACATGTCGGATGCCTTGAGCTCCTCGATGCCCGGATTGATGACGAACTTGCCGTCGACCCTGCCGACCTTGACCCCACCGATGGGGCCCTGGAAGGGCACAGGCGAGATAGAAAGCGCGATCGAGGCTCCGTTCATGGCGACTAGCGAGGGTTCCACTCCAGGTTCGACCGAAAGCACTGTCGCAACTACCTGCACGTCGTTTCTGAAGCCCTCGGGGAAAAGCGGCCTTATCGGACGGTCGATCATCCTGCCGGCGAGTATGGCGGCCTCGCTGGGCCTGCCTTCCCTCTTGATGAAGCCTCCGGGTATCTTTCCGGCGGCATACATCCTCTCTTCATAGTCGACAGTGAGCGGGAAGAAGTCTATTCCCTCCCTGGCCTGCTTGGTTGTGGTAGCCGTTACCAGCACCACCGTGTCGGAGTAGCGGCAGAGGACTGAGCCGGACGCCTGCTTTGCGAACTTGCCCGTCTCGGCCGTGAACACCCTGCCTCCTATTTCCATGGTAAAAATCTGATGCATCTTGTATATATTTCCTCCTCAAAATAAGGGAGCGCGGTCTCGGCCTTCTTCGCCCCCACGCTCCCGTATGCGTCCTTACTTGCGCAGACCCAGCTTCTCGATGATCGCGCGGTAACGGTCCATGTCCTTCTCCTTGAGGTAGTTCAGGAGGCTTCTCCTGTGCCCTACCATCTTCAGCAGACCCCTGCGCGAATGATGGTCCTTCTTATGCTCCTTCAAGTGCCCTGTAAGGTAATTGATCCTCTCTGTGAGCATGGCGACCTGTACTTCAGGAGATCCTGTGTCTGACTCGTGGGTCTTGTAAGCGTCGATGATTTGTCTCTTCTTTTCCTGCGCTAACGGCATTTTCTTCTCCTCCATCCATTGACCCCCCAGGCCAAGAAACCGCCGGAGCAGCGGGAATCTGAGCGTGGGTTGTTTCAATACACAAATCAGTATACCAGCGGATCCCGTTGATGTAAACCTTGAAGCCTCATTTGCAGGGGCCGTATGCCAGATAGCACACTCCCTCTATGGATGATGGATGGGATCCCTCGAACCACGCGAGCTCCCCTTCCTGATTGAACTGCACCTCGCCTTTGCAACCGGACATGTCCGCGTCAAGCGGAAGCTCTGCGAGAAGGGCGGTCCTGAACCTTAAGCCTGCAGGTGGAAGCACGTAGCCTCTCTCAGGCTCCAGCCTGCCGCCTGAGGCGCTCACCCTGAAGGCATGCATCCTTCCCAGCATCTCAGCAGCGCCGGCCGGATCTCCTGAGGATATCCTCCTTCTTATCTCGGAGCTCGATATCCTGACCCCGCCTCTAAGCAGCTCTCCCATCACCAGAAGCCTTACATCAGCCTCAGAGCAGAGCCTTCTAAGAAGCTCCACGTCCCCTCTTCCCCTGTTTCCGAACCTGAAGTCATAGCCTACAGCAAGCGTTCCTGCATTCAGCTCGTCCAGGATGAACCTTCTGAAGAAGTCCTCAGGTTCAGTCGCGCTAAGCGACCTGTCGAAGATTAGCATCCTCACCTCGTCGGCACCGGCCCGGGCAAGGAGCATAACCTTATCCTCGCAGCTGACTATCTGCTGGGATTTCCCGTCCATGCCCAGCACGGAGCCGGGGATTCTGTCGAACGTGACAGCTGCGACCCTGCCGCCGGATGACTGGGCCCGCGTCTCACCGATGAGCCTTGCATGGGCGGTGTGCACTCCGTCGAAGGTTCCGAGCACTACGGCTGTCTTCATGGCTTTGGGCATATCTAATGATCCTCCGTAAGGTTGAAGACGATTGCGGGCGAGAAAACGGCCTTTCCGGATGCTCCCTCTACGCTGCGCGCCTTTGCGATTGCGACGGGCCTTCCGCCAGGGCCTATCAGCATTGCTTCCTTCTCGCCTGTGGATGCAAGCAGCAGCTCGTTTCCGCAAGAGGCCCTCAGCTGCTCTGCTTCGGTGATCTCTATCTTGCGAATGCCGGGGATGGCATCTGCAATAGGCCTTGCAACCTCATGAAGCCTGCCGCTTGCTGCAAGGGTCAGCGCCTCACTTAGAAGGATGCACTCATTGATATCGAAGCCAGAAGCGCGAACCCGCCTCAGGCTGTGCATGTGGGCGGGAATGCCGAGGCTTCTTCCGATATCCTCGCAGAGTGTCCTGATGTAGGTCCCCTGGGAGCACTCAACATCTAGCCTGACAAGGCTTCCATACTTCAGAGGGCCCTTGTCGTCCTCAGCATGCGCCGCGAGGCTCGATATCCTTACCATCCTGGGATCCCTCGGGACCTCCTGCCCTTGCCTTGCCATATCGCAGAGCTTCCTGCCTTTTACCTTCAGGGCGGAGTACATTGGAGGCACCTGCATGATGTCTCCCGTGAAGCTTTCAAGCGCTTTAATGAGCATAGACCAGCTTATGCAGGCTGTTTGGTCATCCTCGATGCATGCGCCCGAGGAATCAGCGGTATCGGTGGACTTGCCTATGAACATTACCGCCTCGTAAGCCTTGGAGCCTGCGGTAAGCCTGGAAACAAGCCTTGTTGCGGCGCCGAAGCAGACGACAAGCACGCCCGTCGCATCGGGGTCCAGTGTGCCGGTGTGCCCTATCCTCCTGACATGTGTCGCTTTCCTCAGCTTAGACACCACGTCGAAGGAGGTCATCCCCGAGGGCTTATCAATCCCTAATACCGAGTTCATGCCGGAAGACCTCACCTAAAGCTGCATTCACCGCCGCCACCACTTTCCTGCGGACTTCCTCCAGGTTTCCATTCACAGTGCAGCCCGAGGCCCTCTTGTGCCCGCCGCCTCCGAAGGAGGAAGCTATCCTAGACACGTCTACAAGCGCCTTAGACCTGAAGCCGACCTTAATGAGGCCGTCTTCGACCTCCTTGAAGGCGACGCAGACCTCCACACCGTCGATGGACCTGCCATATGAGATGAAGCCCTCTACATCCCCCTCGCTGAGGTTATAGTTCTGCATCAGTGAGCGACTTATCTCCATCACGGCTAGCTTGCCGTGATTCTCTAGGCTTATTTGAGAAAGAACCTCGCCCAGACCCCTAATCGCACCGAACGGCCTGCTGTCGTATACATTCATGGATACGGCATACGGGTCCGCCCCTGCGTCGATTAGGTCGGCTGCAAGCCTGAAGCAGCTTGAGTTGGTGTTGCTGTACCTGAAGGATCCAGTATCCGTCGATATGGCGCAGTACATAGCCGATGCCGCATGGGCTACGAAGGGTATGCCCAGAGCGCGGACAAGCTCAGCGACCATGACTCCTGTAGCAGGCGCAGAGGTGTCTATCCAAAGAAGGTCGGTGAAGCCGGAGTTCGTCGCGTGATGGTCGATGTTCACCTGAGCCCTGGCTGCCCTTGCGGGCGCTTCCGCGACTCCGGTCCTGTCATAAGAACCTACATCGAGGATGACCGCAAGGTCCAGCCCCTCGGGCACTTCGGCGGGGTCCTGCAGGATGAAGGACGACCCGTGGAGGAATGAGAGGTTGGCGGGCACGCCGCCGTCTACTATCATGTACACTTTCTTGCCCGTGGACATGAGAGAAAGGCCCAGGCCAAGCATGGAGCCTATCGCGTCACCGTCAGGGACTATATGGGAAGTGACTAGGAGGCTCTCGGCCTTCCTCACCGCGTCCAGCACGGGTGCCGGCACGGTCATTTGGAGGCCTCGCCTTCCGCCTTGATCTCCCTTAGTATCTCCATCACCTTGGCCGCGCGCTCCATCGAGTAGTCAGGCCTAAAGGAGAGCTCGGGCGCATGCCTCATCCTAAGGCGCCTGCCAACCTCTCCTCTTATCCTTCCCTTAGCCGCCTCAAGCGCCTCGACAGCGGCGTCCGCTGCGGAATCGTCATTCTTGAACGAGCTTATGAAGACCTTCGCGAAGGCCATGTCCTGTGCAAGCTCCACTGCCGTGACAGTAGCAAACTGAAGCCTTGGGTCTCCGAGCTCCCTTGAGATTATGAGCGACAGCTCGTCGCGAATCGCATCCTGCATCTTGTTTATCCTGAATGTCATGCCCTCTACACCTGCCTAATACCTTTCTGTGCGAATGACAGTTATGACCAGCTCATGAGCCGAATCGATCGAGTTGAGCAGCCTTGCGGCCTCCTGCTCGACATAAGACGGCGAATCACCTACCACGGAGAATGTCAGCTCCGCCACAGCCCATGAATCCCTCATTCCCGTCTCCGAGACTGCAATGTTCCTTTTCCTTCCGAATCTGTCCATTATGCTGAGTATGACCGACCTCTTGTCCTTAAGGCTCGACGAATCGGCCAAAGACAAAAGGACGGTCATGGTTATCGCGTGCGAGCTCATTGGGCCTCAGACTGCAGCACCCTCTTGACCTGTTCCTTGCCGAATGCCTCGATGACATCGCTCTCCTTGATGTCATTGAAGCTTTCGAAGCCGATGCCGCACTCGAAACCCTCTGAGACTTCCTTTGCATCATCCTTGAAGCGCCTGAGGGATGTGATCTTGCCCTCGTGGATTACCTTGCCGTCTCTGACTATCCTTGCTGTGGCGTTTCTCGTTATCTTGCCGGCCGTGACGTAGGACCCGGCTATGTTTCCTGCCTTGGGTACGCTGAACACTGCGCGAACCTCAGCCTTGCCGAGGCTTATTTCCTTGAACTCAGGTTCGAGCATGCCCTCCATGGCGAGCGTTATGTCGTTGATCGCATCATAGATGACCCTGTAGCTCTTGATGTCGACCTTCTGCTCGTCAGCGGTCTTTGCTGCTGCGTTGTCGGGCCTCACGTTGTAGGCGATGATGATGGAACTCGACGTAGAGGCAAGCATGACGTCATTTTCGGAAACCGCTCCGACCGCGCTGTGAACGGTGACAACCCTAACCTCCTGTGTGCTCAGCTTCTCAAGGGCGACTCTTAGGGCATCGACTGCTCCTTGGGTGTCGGCCTTCAGGATCACGTTCAGGTCCTTTGTCTGCCCTGCCTTCTTCTGCGCGAAGAAGTCCTCCAGGGTTATCGGGGTCCTGACATCTGCTGATTCCTTGGCCTTTCTCATCTCGGCCCTGCGCTGTGCCACCTGCTTTGCTTCCTTCTCATCGGTTACGACCTCGAAGTGCCCTCCTTCGGGAGGAAGGGTGGGAAGCCCTGTTATCTTGACGAAAGCCGAAGGCGGCGCCTCGGTGATCTTCTTGTTGCTGTAGTCGAGCATGACCCTGACCTTGCCGAAGACCTCCCCTGCCAGGAAGTAGTCGCCTGTCTTAAGGGTGCCGTTCTTCACTATCAGGTGCGCCACGGTGCCAAGTCCTGTATCGATGTAGGAATCGAGGATGATGCCCTGGGCCTTTCCATCGAAGTTTGCCTTGAGCTCCCTCATGTCGGCTACCAGAAGGATCATCTCCATGAGCTCGCTTATTCCGATCTTCTGTATTGCGGAGACTTCCACTGTAACAGTGTCTCCTCCCCACTTCTCAGCCACCAGGCCAAGTTCTGAAAGCTCCTGAAGCACCCTGTCCGGCTGCGCGTTGGGCTTGTCTATCTTGTTGACCGCGACTATTATGGGTACCCCGGCAGACTTGGCGTGGTTATAGGCCTCTATCGTCTGAGGCATCACGCCGTCGTCCGCTGCGACTACAAGGACTACTATGTCAGTGACCTGGGCCCCCTTCGCCCTCATGGAGGTGAAGGCAGCGTGGCCGGGAGTGTCTATGAACGTTATCTTGCGCCCGTTGAGCTCGACCTGGTAGGCTCCTATCCTCTGGGTGATGCCCCCTGCCTCTCCCAAAGCCACGTTCGTCTTCCTGATTGCGTCAAGAAGCGAGGTCTTGCCGTGGTCTACGTGGCCCATTATGGTCACCACCGGAGGTCTGGTCTTAAGCTTGCTCGGGTCGTCGGCTTGCCTGGTGAGTGTCGTCTCCCTAACCTCGGCCTCGGACTTGAGTTCGGTGTCAACTCCGAACTCTGCTGCGACAACCTGTGCGGTGTCGCTGTCGATGGACTGGTTCAAAGATGCCATCACCCCGAGCTTTATTAGCTCCTTAATCAGGTCGTTGGGGGTGACCTCCATCTTGAGGGCGAGCTCCCTTACTGTCATCTGCGGCTCGATGATTATCTTCCTGTTCTTAGCCGGCCTCTCCCTCTTGCGCCCGGACTTGCGGACGACATTTCCGTCCTCGTCCAGTAGCTCTACGTCTATGTTCCTGAGCCTCTTGTCAAGTATCGGGTCGGGCGACATGCCCTTCCGCCCTTTCTTGGCGGTCGCGGCCTTACCCTTGATGGGACCGCGGATGCTGTCGTCTTCGGATGTGAACCTTCTTTCCTTGCCGGTTGTCCCCCAGGACTTACCCTTGCCCTTGCTTAAGGGTGCCTCCGCTACCGGCGGTGGCACAGTTATTGCCGCTCCCTGAGGCTTTCTGGGGCCGAAGCCGCCCTGGCCCTGGGGCCTGGGCGCAAAGCCGCCTGCTCCCTGAGGCCTTGGGGCGAAATTGCCCTGGGTCTGTCTGTAAGTGGCGGTTCCCGTCCCCTGTCCCGTCGGCTGCCTGTAAGTGGCGGTTCCTGTTCCCTGGCCCATAGGCTGCCTATAGGTAGCGGTCCCCGTCCCCTGTCCCGTCGGTTGCCTGTATGTTGCGGTCCCTGTTCCCTGGCCCATAGGTTGCCTATAGGTTGCAGTACCTGTCCCCTGCCCAGCCGGCTGCCTGTATGTTGCGGTACCCGTGCCTTGACCGGCAGGTTGCCTGTAGGTCGCAGTTCCGGTGCCCTGGCCCATAGGCTGCCTATAAGTTGCAGTGCCAGTGCCCTGGCCTTGTGCAGGTCTCGAATGCCTCTCCTGAGCTGCGGGTTTCGCAGGTGTTTGAAGCTGAGCTGCAGCCACCTGCGCATGAACAGCCTGCATAGGAGCTTCCTCCCCTACGAGCGGCCTCTGCTCGGCTGTCTTCTCTTGCACTGCAACAGGCTCAACCGCTGCTGCCTTCTCTGACTCTGCAGGCTCGACGGGCTTGCCCTCAGAGGGCTTGAACTCGACTTTGACCTCTGCAACAGGTTCAACTGCTGATTCAAGCATATGCTTATCAGGCTCTGCCGCCTGAGATTCCGCCTTCACCGGCTCCTCGGCTTCCGCGTGCTTCCTCTTCCTCGTTGCATGCTCAGCCTTTGCCGCTTCAGCTTCTGAGGCCAGCCTCTCAGCCTCTGCCTTTCTCTGTGCAGCCTCTTCAAGTGCTGCCTGCTGCCTTTGAAGCCTCTCCGCCTCTGCGCGCTCCTTGGCAAGCCTTGCCTCAAGCGCCCTCTGCTCCTCTTGAGCCTGCAGCAGCCTAGCTGCCGCCTGCTGAAGCGCAGCTGCCCTCGGCGCCCCTCCGGCAACAGGCCTTGCAGTAGGCTTCGGGGCCTGCTGATATCTCGGCGCTGCTGCCTGCTGGGGCTGCTGGGCTTGTTGAGCCAGCCTTGCCTGGCCTGCGGTCTTGTCCTGCGTTTGCTGGGCTGAAGGCTTGCCGGCCTGAGACCTGGATTTCTGCTTCGGAGGTGCGGACTTTTCCTTCTCCGCGTCAGGCCCGTATTTGCGCAGCACGTACTTCGCCGCGTTCTCGTCTATTGCGCTCATGTGATTGGCCGTAGGCACGCCTAGGCTGTTGAGAAGGTCGACGAGGTCCTTGCTCGGTATGTTCACCTGTTTTGAAAGTTCGAAAACTCTGACTTTGCCCAAATATCTACACCTCCAAGAGAAATGCGGAAATCAATCGAGCATCTTCTTCGCGAAATGGACCTCAGTCACGGCTGCAACCGCCACCTGGCTCCTTCCGAGTATCCTGCCCAGTTTCTCCTTGGTCGATGCCCTGACCATGGGAACTGATTTCGCCTCGCAGATCGAGGCGAACTTACCTATCGTGCTCCTTCCGGCGTCGCCTGATAGTATGATGAGCTTCGCCTTCCCCTTCGACAGGGCGAACTCGGCGGCCTCGGATCCTATCTCCAGGCAGCCAGCCTTCCTTGCCAGCCCAATGAAACCGAGGTTCTCATCTAGGTTCAACTTTTACCTCCAGGCTGGCCTTGAGATTCACGATCAGATCGCCGCCGACCTCGGCTTCCAAGGCCCTGCCTATCCTCTTGGCCTTGACTGCCTTCTCTAGGCATTCGGCAGACCTGCAGATGTACGCGCCTCTGCCAGCAAGCTTTCCCGTGGCGTCCATAAGGACCTGGCCTTCAGGCGTCCTTACTATCCTCACGAGTGCCTTCTTAGGAAAGACATTCCCGCAGCCGAGGCACGTCCTCATCGGGACTTTCCTTTCCTTCATGGTTTGCTCCTCCTAGAAGTCCACATCCGAAGGAACCGAGTAGCCGTAGCTGCCGCTCTCTTCGATCTGCGCTTCGCTCTTTATGTCCACCTTCCATCCGGTCACTTTCGCTGCAAGCCTTGCATTCTGTCCTTCCCTGCCGATGGCGAGCGAAAGCTGGTTGGAAGGGACGATGACTGTAGCAAGCTTGACCGACGGGTCCGGAATGACCTTGATCGGTTTAGCCGGGCTCAGCGCATTCGATACGAACTCCGCGCTGCTGTCGGACCATGGGATTATGTCAATCTTCTCGTTTGAAAGCTCGTTTACGATGCTTTGTATCCTTGAACCCTTGGTACCGACGCAAGCACCCACCGGGTCAACGTTGGCATCGTGTGAGTATACGGCGACTTTAGACCTCGAGCCCGCCTCGCGGGCGATCGCCTTGATCTCTACAAGTCCGCTTTTGATTTCCGGCACCTCAAGCTCAAGAAGCTTCCTCAGGAGATTCGGGTGCGTGCGCGATAGCTGTATTGTAGTGGATCCGCGCTGCAGCTTCTTCACCTCGAAGACGTAGCATTTGATCCTCGAGCCTACCATGTAGCGCTCGCCCGGTATCTGCTCGTGCGCAGGGAGGAATGCCTCTACGTGATTGATCTCCACGACCACGTTTCTGGGATCAACCCTCTGCACTATACCGGTGATTATCTCGCCTTCCCTGTCAGCGAACTCGGTGTATATCATGCCGCGCTCGGCTTCTCTTATCTTCTGCACTATCACCTGTTTGGCCGTCTGGGCGGCTATCCTGCCGGTGCCGAAGTCGTTCTTGGGCATAGGGATTTCGACAAGGTCGCCCACGATGAACTGGCCGAACTCCTTCGCCTGCTCGACCGTCAACTCGGCTCTGGGGTCCTGCACCTCTTCTACCACTTCCTTGATGGCGGCGACACTCAAAGCGCCGTCCTCAGGATCGATGGTGACCCTCACGTTCGCGTGCATCCCGCCGTAGTGCTTCCTGTATGCGGCGCTGAGCGCCGCTTCCAGGGCAGGAATCAGGATATCCTTCGAAATGCCCCTGGAACGCTCTATCTCCTTTATTGCCTCAATGATCTCCTTGCCCTCGATCTGCTGGTTCATGTCCCCTACGACCCCCTAATACTTAAAGGCCAGCCTGGCCTTGCTTACCATCTCCAGAGGAATGGATATGTCGCCGCCTTCTCGCGATATGACAACGTTACCCTCGAAAAGTCCCCTTAAGGTCCCCTCGAACCGCTTCTCACCGTTTATCTGCCTGTATGTCGAGATAAGCACGTTTCTGCCCGCGAACCTCGCATACTCCTCGGGAAACCTTAACGGCTTCTCTCCCGATGATGTGACCTCAAGTATGTATGCTGCGGGTATCGGGTCCGCTGATTCAAGCCTCTCGTCTACTGCCTGGGAGAGCCTTGCGCAGTCTTCAATCCCCACGCCCCCGTCCTTCTCTATGTACAGCCTCAGATACCACTCCGAAGCCTCATAGGACATCTCCGTGTCCAGCAGGGTTAGCCCCATTACCTCCGCAATCGGCCCGGCAATGGCTGCTACCTGCAGTTCTATCCCCCTGGAATCCATCCTTCAGACCTCCGTCTAACGCTTCAGCATCATACTAAACACGAAAGAGTGGGAAAACCCACTCCTGAAAACAACCAAAGCTTGACTTGCCATAGAAATATTACTACAAATGCGAAATCTTCGCAATACAAATCAGAAGAGCTCCATGTGCATGCTCTCCCTCATGCCCTGCAGGGCACCCGTATCCCTCAGCGCATCGGTATGGGCCTTGCTCAGTCCGGCCCTTAACCTAAGCTCCTCGACTGACTCGAAAGGCCCGTCGGCGCGCGCGGCAGAAATTGCCATCGCCGGTTTAAGCCCCAGCCTAGGCACCGAAAGAAGCGGCGCTCTTATTGCCATGCCCTGAGAGACGAACCTGTTATGGTGCGACTGCATGAGGTCTACCCCCTTCACACTGAACCCTCTTAAGACTGCCTCTCTGAGAAGTTCAAGCACAGGGACTGTGTCCTTCTCCTTCTGCGTTGCGTCCTTGTTGGAATCAATGGAGCGCATAAGCTTCTCCATATCCCTGATGCCCATCGCGGAGAAGGACGGGTCGAAGTCTGTCGCCCTAATGGATAGGTATGCGCTGTAGAACGCATCAGGCCTGTGCACCTTCGCATAGGCTATCCTGAATGCCATCATCACATATGCACAGGCGTGGGCCTTCGGGAACATGTACTTGATCTTGTTGCAAGAATCCACATACCAGGAAGGAATCCCCGCCCTCCTCATCGCCTTCTCGTCTTCAGGCATCAATCCCTTTCCCTTCCTCACTCTCTCCATTATCTGGAACGAAAGCTTCGGGGGCATGCCCTTTGATATCAGAAGGTTCATGATGTCGTCTCTCACCGAGATGACGTCCGCAAGGGCGCCTTCCCCCGAGCGGATTATCTCCTGGGCATTGCTTAGCCATACGTTTGTGCCGTGCGAAAGGCCGGATATCCTGACCAGCTCGTCGAATGTCCTCGGCTTCGTCTCCGATAGCATGCCGCGCACGAACCTTGTTCCGAACTCAGGAATCCCTATCGTGCCCACTTCCTGGGCATAACGCTTAGCATCAAGCTTCAAGGCGTCGACCCCCGAGAATATCGACATGGTCTCCGGGTCGTCGAACGGTATCTCCCTGAAGGAGGTGCCTGTGATATCCTCGAGCATCCTTATCACAGTCGGGTCGTCATGGCCCAGAAGGTCCAGCTTAAGGAGGTTGTCATGCAGGGCGGTGTACTCGAAGTGCGTGGTTATTATGCCCTTCTCCTTGGAGTTGGCAGGATGCTGCACTGGCGTGAACTCGTGTATGTCGTGGCCTTCCGGCAGTACGATGATTCCTCCCGGATGCTGTCCCGTGGTCCTTCGCACTCCGCTTGTGCCGACGGCAAGCCTTGCCGCCTCGGCCCTTGTCAGCTCCTTGCCGCTATGCTTCTCGAAGGCGCGTACGAAACCGTATGCAGTCTTTTCGGCGATGGTGGCTATGGTGCCGGCCCTGAAGACGTTCTCTGAGCCGAACATCTCCTCCGAGAACCTGTGGATGCGAGGCTGGTACTCGCCCGAGAAGTTCAAGTCGATATCCGGCACCTTGTCTCCTTCGAAACCTAGGAATACCTCGAACGGAATGTCGTGGCCCTGGGCCATGAGCATCGCGCCGCATCTAGGGCAGGATCTTGCCGGCAGGTCGAACCCGTGCTTCTGGGGGAATGGCCCGAAGTCTGAGTGCCTGCATGAAGGGCACCTGTAATGAGGCGGAAGCGGATTCACCTCGGTGATGCCCATGAGGGTGGCTACAAGGGACGAGCCGACAGAACCCCTTGAGCCGACCAGGTAGCCGTCCTCCATAGACTTATTCACCAGCCTCATCGCAACGGTGTATATGCTGGAGAAACCATTACCTATGATTGAGCGGAGCTCCTTTTCGAGCCGTGCATCAACAGCTTCTGGAAGCGGTGTCCCGTAGAGCCTTGCGGCTTCCTCCGTCGCAATCTTCCTTACGCCTTCAGCCGCGCCTTCCAGCACCGGGGTATGCAGCCCGTCTGGCACGGGTTTCATAGCCTCCACCCTTCCGGCGATTGCGTTAGGGCCGATTACGACGGCATGAAGGCAGTCCTCAGCCCCGAGGTATGAGAATTCCTCGAGCATCTCCTCCGTGCTTCTTAAGTGAAGAGGCGGCTGGTCGTCGACGTCGCTGTAGTCCTGGCCTGCAAGTAGCACCTTCCTAAGCACGCAATCCTGCGGGCGCACGTAATGGACATCTCCGGTAGCCGCGAATGTCTTCCCCGCCTTCTTTGCTATCTCCACCAGCTTCAGGTTAAGGGACTTAATGGCTTCAAGGTCCGGGAGCCTCCCGCTGTGGACAAGAAAGACGCTGTTTCCAGACGGCATTATCTCCACGAAGTCATAGAAGGATGCAATCCTAAGAAGCTCCCTGCCATCATCGCCCCTAAGGGCAGCCTCGAACAGCTCGCCCGATGCGCAAGCTGTGCCGTAAAGAAGCCCCTCCCTGTGTTTCTCAGCTAACTCCCTGGGGATAATCGGGTGCCTTCTGAAGTGAGACAGGTGCGATGCGGAGACAAGCCTATAAAGGTTGGTAAGGCCCGTACGGTTCACCGCGATTATTGTGAAATGATGAGTCTCGCCGCCATCATCGTCCGAAAGGTAGCCCTCCATCCCGAAGATCGGCTTGATGCCGCGCTTAGACGCCGCAGCCCAGAAGCCCGGGAACGAATGGACCACACCGTGGTCTGTGACTGCAATGGAGGTAAACCCCATTGCCTCGGCGGCATCCAGCAGATCCTCGAGCTCGCAGACGGAATCAAGCGCGCTCATCTTGGTGTGGCAGTGAAGCTCGACCCTGTTGCAGGGGCGCAGAGCTCTCTGCTCGCCCTCAGGGGCTTGCTCTATATCGCTTACTAAGACAACAGGCTCGCCTTCGCCGCTTCCTTTGCCGGGCTCCTCTATTGCGAGCTCGCCAGCCACAATGTACTCACCGGCCAGCACAGGCAGCGATGCCTCGTCATCTGCCGAGCAGCGGCAGTAAATCGAGCCGTCGCCATCTGTGATGATGAAGTTCAGGAGGGCGCCTCCCCTTCTAGGCGCGAAGACCTCCGTCTTGACCACAGTACCCCTAATCACTACATCGGAACGCCTTGTCGCCTTTGATATGGGAATAGGCTTAGATGCGATGGCGCTTCCGAAGACGATCCTTGATTTCGCAGTCGGTTCCTTGACTTTCAAAGTCGGAGTCGAATCGGAATCGTCTTTGATAGAAGCTTTGTAGTCTCTTTGCCTTTCAGCGGACACCGTGAAGCTGACCGAGGGAACCTGCCCCGTCCTTAGCCTTACGCTCCTCGCTATTGCCCAGTCAGCCCCCTTCTTTCTCAGGGATTCGGCATGCGCCTCGCTTGATACCAGCACACTAAGATTCTCTTCCCATTCCGGTTCGCAGGAGAGAAGCAGCCCCATGCTTATGCCGCATGAGCCTGACGCCTCGCCGCAAAGCTCAGCCCATGAGTCCTTTATCCACTCATCTTTCTCGAAGGGCATATAGAAGATACTGCTTGAGGAGACTTCAAGTTGAGAGGCGAGGGTTTGGGCGAGCTCGTCCCTGCACTCCTTCATCGCATCAAGCGGTCCCTCGCAGTATACGGACCAGGCGCCGTCATTAGCGTCGACATCCAACCTGATAACGCGGCAAAGCGCCAGCCCCTCTATGGCTGGCGCGCCGCTTAAGCATTCGATTAGGCCTTTAACGCTGGTTTCACCCGGTGTTGGATATAGGCAGTAATGCAAAAACGTATCACTCCAAAGCTATTTAATCCTGAAGAGCCTTTTGAATACCTGCTTGATGACATGCCAGTACATCCTGAACCTCTGGCGGCTGCCCTTGGCAAGGCCCATCTTCTCCTCCTTCATGACCTGAGTCAGGTCATCAAGGTAGACTTTCTTCACTATGAGGGACTTTTCGCTTGCTATCTGGGTAAGTGCGGTCTCCAGCCCGTATTTGGTGTCCTCCAGCTCCGATGGCTCTATCAGCGAGCGCCTAAGTGCCCTCTGGCCTGAAAGGAAGCTGGTGGTGAGCTGCGCGAGGTCCGTGAACACCCTGCCGCCGCGGAATATGCCTATGGACATGTCTGCATCGCCGTTTATGACAGGCGCAAGAAGATCCTGCACATGCTTCGTTGTCAGTCCAACGAGGTCTGCGTCAAGAAGCAGTATGACATCGCCGGACGTCGCCGATATCCCCCTTGAGACTGCCGCCCCCTTGCCCATGTTTACAGGAAGGCTCAGCACCTCTATGCCAGTCGCCCTTGCAGCCGTGGCGGTGTTGTCCTGAGACCCGTCGTTTACCACGAGAACCTCGTCCACGAAACCGCACTTGGAAAGCACGGACGTTACCGCTGCAATCCTGGGCCCCTCGTTGTAGGCCGGGATTATGCAAGAAACCTTCAATAGATCACCTCTTGTCCGGGTTTAGGGCATTCAATCCGCTGGATACCAGCTTCTTCACCTCTTCGGCGCAGGAGCCAGTCTCTACAAGGCGCACGTCCTGGGATGATCTCTCCTTAAGCTCGAAGCAGCCTTTGTCAAGGGCTTTGGGTCCTACGGTTATCCTTATCGGTATTCCTATTAGGTCTGCATCGTTGAACTTGACGCCGGGTCTCTCATCCCTGTCGTCCAGTATGACTTCTATGCCCTTGCCCTTCATCTCAAGATAAAGCTGCTCTCCGGCTTGCCTCTGCCTCTCGTCGGTCGTGTTCACAATCACGATGACGCAGTGGGCAGGGGCAACCGACATCGGCCATATTATGCCCTTCTCGTCGCTGTGCTGCTCGATCACAGCGGCGACGCACCTGGTTATGCCGATGCCGTAGCAACCCATCACCATCGGATGCGACTCGCCCTTGTCGTCAAGGTATCTGCAGTCTAGCGGTATGCTGTACTTGGTGCCGAGCTTGAAGAGATGGCCCACCTCTATCCCCTTTCGGCCTGTAAGCTTCTCTCCGCATTCAGGGCAGGCGTCCCCCTCCACCGCGTTTCTCAAATCGGCAAGCGGGAAAGCCTCGAAGTCCCTTCCGTACTGAAGGTTCACGTAATGGACATCCTTCTCGTTTCCGCCGGAAACGGCGCACTCTATAGCCGGTATCTCATAGTCCGCGAAAACGCTAGCGCAATTTATGCCGACGGGCCCTGCGAAGCCTACCGGAGCTCCGGTAACCCTCACTATTGTCTCCTCGTCAGCAAGCGCCACTTCCCTTGCCCCGGCAACCTGCCTCAGCTTGAGCTCGTTCAGCTCACGATCCCCTCTTATCAGCGCAACTACCGGTTTTCCGTCAGCAAGATAGACCATCGTCTTTATCATGCGGGAGGCAGGTATCCCGAGGAATGCCTCAAGCTGATCTATCGTCCTTACATCCGGAGTAGGCTTCTTCTCTGCAGGAGGGCAGCTGCCGGTGAACCTGTCCGGCCTTGCGGCGATCTCCGCCCTTTCCACGTTCGCCCCGTATCCGCAGGATTGGCAGACTACTATGTCGGCCTCGCCTATGTCGGCTATAGCCATATACTCCTTTGAGACTTTGCCGCCGATTGCGCCCGAATCCGCCTCAACAACCAGGAAGTCGAGGCCCATGCGGGTGAACGCCCTGCAGTACGCCTCAAACATTTTGTCGAAGGAGAGGTCCAACCCGGCTTGGTCGGCATCGAAGCTGTAAAGGTCCTTCATTATGAACTCGCGTCCGCGCATCACGCCGTACCTGGGGCGTATCTCGTCTCTGAACTTCGTCTGTATCTGGTATAGGAGCTTGGGAAGCGCCCTGTATGAACGCACCTCGTCTGCTACATGTGTCGTTATGTTCTCCTCATGGGTGGGGCCAAGGCAGACTTCCCTGCCGCCTCTGTCCTTGAACTTGAACATCTCGCTTCCGTAGTCGTCGTACCTTCCGGTCCTCTGCCAGGATTCCGGGTTCTGCAGTGCCGGCATGAACAGCTCCTGGCCGCCCTGCCTGTCCATCTCCTCGCGCACTATCTGCTCAACCTTGCGTATCGCCTTCCAGCCGAGAGGCAGGTAAGTGTATACCCCTGCCATGGTCTTGCGCATAAGAGCCGCCCTAAGCATCAGCTTGTGGGAGGCTATCTCCGCCTCGGCGGGAACTTCCCTCAGCGTGGGCGCGAATACCTCGCTCATCCTCATCTTCCGTCTTCCCCCAGTCCGGCCTGCTCTATTATGCCGATCAAATAAGAGGCGGCTTCCTTAAGAGCAACCCTTGCCACTATCTCGCCGCCTTTGAATACCGTGGCAGTGTCCCTGCCGCATGCTATTCCGAAATCAGCTCCCGATGCCTCGCCCGGGCCGTTCACCTCGCAGCCCATGACAGCGACAGACGCATCGATGCCAAGGCCGGATATGCCAGCTTTGAGCTCGCGCACCATGCCTTCCACATCGCCCCTGGTCCTACCGCACGTAGGGCACGAGATTATCCTGAGGCCCTTCATGAGCCTCATGGAAGTAAGAAGCTCCCTGCCTGCAAGAACCTCGGCTACCGGCTCTCCCGTGAGGCTGAACCTGATGGTGTCGCCTATCCCTTCAAGGATGAGCGCGCCTAGTGCCGCAGCTGACCTCACCAGCCCCGTCTCAGGCGGGCCTGCCTCGGTCACGCCCAGGTGAAGCGGGTAATCCACCGAGTTGGAAAGAAGCCTGTTGGCCTCAACCGTCTCCATCACATCGGAGGATTTAACGGACAATACTGTATCATAAAAGCCGAGCCTTTCAAAGACCGAAAGCTCGGCAAGGGCGCTTTCTGCCAGCGCTTTTGCGCCTCGCCCGAACTTGCCGGCTATCGCGGGTGCGATTGAACCCGAGTTGACCCCAATCCTTATTGGAACCGACCTGTCCCTTGCAGCGGCGATGACTTCAGATATCTTATTGTCAGAGCCGATGTTGCCTGGGTTGATCCTGACTTTGGAAATGCCCGCCTCTATCGATCTTATCGCCAGCCTGTGGTCGAAATGGATGTCCGCGCAGAGTGGAACCGGCGAAAGCGGCAATATCCTTGAGAGGGCCTCAACGGCCTCATTATCAGGAATCGCGAGCCGGACCAGGCTGCAGCCGGCCTCGGCTAACCTTCTTATCTGTGAGAGGGTCGCCTCGGAGTCACGTGTGTCCGTGTTGCACATGGACTGGACGGACACAGGAAACCCGCCGCCAATTATGAGATTGCCGGCCCTTACCGCCCTTGTTCTCCTTCGCTTTATCTCCATAGGCTCACCTTCCGAGGAATATCCTCAGCACATCGCTGTAGGTTGCATATAGCGCAAGCGCTATGAAAAGCGCTATGCCTGCGATTTTCAGAGAGTACATCAGCTTCTCCGGAATTTTCTTGCCGGTGATCCTCTCAATCGTCATGAAGACCAGCCAGCCGCCGTCGAGTATGGGAAGCGGGATAAGGTTGAACACGCCAAGGGAAACTGATATCAGCGCGATCAAAAGCACGAAGGAGGCGATGCCGTTTCTTGCGGCCTCTGCCGATGCCACGGCGATGCCTACCGGGCCTGAGATCTGGTCGAGGCCTCGCCCTGTTGCTACCTCTCCGAGGGCTCTTACCGTAAGCTTGATGATCTCATACAAGAAACGCACTCCGTCTGAGAAGGAGGCCGCGACGCCCTTCCTCTTCAGCACTTGCTGCATGTAGATTCCTATCTTGGCCCTGCCATCGGCCGGATCCAGCTCGGGTGTCACGCTTATGGTCTGTTTCGCGCCATTCCTATCAATAGTTATGTCAACCAACTGCCCATCTGAGGCCGAGAGTATCGCAACTATCGACTCGGATGTCAGCATGGCCTTTCCTTCTATCTCTAGTATTATGTCATCTTTCAAGAAGCCTGACTCCGCGGCAGGTGAGCCGGGAATAGTGTCAGCTATGCTGATGACAGGCGTGCCGGTGAAGGCGAACAGGATTGACACAAGAAGGACAGCAAGCAGTATGTTCATGGCCGAGCCTGCCAGTATCACGAGGAAGCGCTGATAATACGGCTTGTTTGCGAAGCTTCGCCCATCGGTGCCGCGTCCATCCTCGCCGTCGTCGAACCGGTTGAGCCCGCCTAAGGGAAGAACCCTCACGGCATATTCGGTCTCACCCTTCTTCCTCCTGAGGATTGCCGGTCCGAAACCTATCGCAAACTCAAGTATGCGGAATCCGAAGGCCTTTCCGGTAAGGAAATGCCCCAGCTCATGCACTATGCTCACTATGCCGAATACAATTATGAACGAGAGGAATGCCAAGTGCTGCACCTGCTTTCAACAAACTTCCTTCCCCACCAGTCGGCCTCCAGCACCATGTCGAGGTCCAGCTGCCCGCCCCTGGGGGCAGACTGCATCGCCTCTTCGCAGAGCTCCGAGATCGCAGCGAAGGGTATCCTTCCCATAAGAAACGCATCTACCGCCGCCTCGTTTGCGGCTGACATGGCTGCCGGAGCAAGACCCCCTATCTCAAGCGCCTTATGCCCCAGCAGCACCCCGGGGAAAACTGCTGCGTCAGGGTCCTCGAAGTCGAACCTTCCCGCCTTTACAAGGTCTAGCCTTCCGGAAGCCGCCGGCGGTTCAGACGAGCGAATGGGGTATGCGAGCGCCGCCATGATCGGAAGGGACATGTCCGGAACACCCAACTGAGCTATCACCGAGCCATCGGAGAAGCGGACAGCGGAATGGAGTATGCTCTGCGGATGGACTACCACCCTTATGCGCTCTTGAGTGACCCCGAAGAGCCACCGTGCCTCTATCACTTCGAGCGCCTTGTTGATGAGCGTCGCGGAGTCCACCGTTATCTTCCTGCCCATGTTCCAGTTTGGATGCCTAAGCGCATCCTCGGGGCGGATGCCATCCAGGGATTTCCTGCCCCGGAAGGGTCCGCCTGAAGCAGTAAGCATTATCTCTTCGACCTTTGCCCCCCTTGAAGACCATATGCACTGCCAGATTGCAGAATGTTCGCTGTCTACGGGCAGTATCTCGGCGCCATGCACGCCCGACATGGAGGTGAGCAGCTCTCCTGCCGCCACCAGGCTCTCCTTGTTAGCCAGGGCAAGGTCCGTTCCCGCGGCAACCGACGCATGCGATATCCTGAGGCCGGCAGAGCCGACGACTGAGTTGAGTATCCTGTCCGCCATGCCGTCCCGGGCTACATCCACAGCCGCTTCGGGGCCGGCAAGCACCTCTGCTGAGAGCCCCATGGCGGAAGCCTCGAGCTTGAGCCTGTTAATGAGGGTAGGCTCCGTAATAACAATCCTGTCCGGCTTGTGCTTTCCTGCCTGCTCAAGAAGCAGGTCCAGATTTGAATGCGCCGTCAGGGCATGAATCCTCAAACCCAGCTGCTCGGCGACTTTAAGCGCCCTGACCCCGATGGAGCCGGTGCTTCCGAATATCGATATGCTGTTCAGCACATCCTGCATACTAGACAGCTCCCAGAAGCCTGAGAAGCCAGAAAGATACGGGAACGAACAGCAGCAGCGAGTCTATCCTGTCCATATAGCCGCCGTGTCCCGGAAGGAACGTACCGCTGTCCTTAAGGCCGTCGTCTCTCTTAAGGGCCGATTCTCCAAGGTCTCCATAGTTGCAGCAGATGGCGCATGAAATCACCAGAAGCGCCTTGCCTAGAAGCCCGATGCTAGGAAGAAGTCCCCGTACCTCAAGTGCTGGATAGGCGAAGGCAACAAGGGCTATTAGCGTCATCAGCCCTCCGAGGCTTCCTTCGAGGCTCTTCTTGGGAGAGATGCCGGGGGCGATCTTGTGCCTTCCTCCTGTCGCGATTCCGAAAAGAAGCGCAGCAGTGTCGTGCAGCCATACAAGGCCAAGAAGCGACAGCACCAGCGTAAATCCGGCGGCACCATCCGAGGATGCCCTGAGAAGTATCGCATGGCTTAATGACCATCCAAGATAAAGCGGGGAGAAAGTGGTCGATGCAGTGCCTGCAAGAGCCCCCTTCGGATCCCCGATCAGGACTGGCCTCATCATTGCCAGCACGAGCAGCAATACCGTTATGAAGGAGGCGTATGCGCCCGCATTGAGATATGCGTCGGCTATATATGCGGTGCTTATGCCGATTGCGATGACTGGGCAGTGGGCCATACCCTTGTCCCTAGCCATGCGGGAGTACTCAAGGTTGGCCATGACGCTTACGGCCACTATCAGAAGGGTGATCCAAATCCCCCCTAACCAGAGCAGGAATATCACCCCTGGCAAAGCGATAAGCGCCGATACCGTCCTTCTTAGCATATTTGACACTTACAGGCCGCCGAAGCGCCTGTTCCTTCCGCTGTATTCCGACAACGCCCTGTCCAGTTCCTGTTCATCGAAATCAGGCCAGTGCTTCTCGCTGAAGTAAAGCTCCGAATATGCGCTCTGCCAGATGAGGAAGTTCGATATCCTCTTCTCCCCGCCGGTCCTGATTAAAAGGTCGACCGGGGGCTGGCCTTTGGTGCTGAGCCTTTCCTCAAGCAGCCCCTCTGTGATGCCGGAGGGGCTGAGGCCTCCAGCAAGGCATTCCTCGGCGAGAGACGAGGCAGCCCTTGCTATGTCCCATCTGCCTCCATAGTTCACAGCCATCAGAAGCTTCAAGGAATGCTCCTTAGGATTCTTCCTTTCGGCTTGCCTTATCATGGTCCTGAGAGACTTGGGCAACCCCTCGACGTCTCCAATCACCGAAAGTGAGATGCCCATGCTGGGAAAAGATGAGAAGCCCTTACTAAATTGGTCGGAGGCAATGTCCATGAGGGCTTGCACCTCGCTTTTCGGCCTGCTCCAGTTCTCTGTGGAGAAGGCGAAAAGTGAAAGCGTGCCTATGCCCCGAACCTTGCAGGCTTCAGCGATTCTGAGGATGTTGTCAGCGCCCGCCCTGTGGCCTTGGCTCCTGTCAAGACCTCTTGCCTTCGCCCACCTGCCGTTGCCGTCCATGATGATCGCCAGATGCTTCGGCGTTGTCTCGGCTTTGGAGCTTCCTGAAGCCATCAGACCTGCATGATCTCCGTTTCCTTCGAGGAGAGCAGCTTGTCGATATCGGCGATGTGCCTGTCCGTTATCTTCTGGATCTCGTCCAATGCGCGCTTCAGATCGTCTTCTGTGATCGACCCGTCCTTCTCGAGCTTCTTCACAGCCTCGACGGCATCGCGCCTTACGTTTCTCACTGCCACCCTCATGTCTTCGGCGATCTTCTTGACCAGCTTCACTAGGTCCTTCCTTCTCTCCTCTGTGAGGTGAGGAAGCGACATCCTGATCACATTTCCGTCGTTTGTGGGGGTAAGGCCAAGGTCTGAAGCCATTATCGCCTTCTCTACCTTGGCGAGCATGCTTTTATCCCATGGTGTGACCATGAGCGTCTTGGGATCGGGGGTGCTAATCGTTGCGATCTGGGGAAGCGGCGTGAGAGTGCCGTAGTAGTCGGCCTGCACCCGGTCAAGAAGCGACGGGTTGGCCCTTCCGGTCCTTATCGCCGAGAATTCCTTCTTCTCGACTTCGAGCACTACGTTCATCTTCTCCTGGAACTTTGCGATTACTTCCTTGTAAGACACTTCTCTTTACCTCCCAACTACGGTACCGACATGCTCGCCGAGTACCACGCGCTTGATAATATCGCGCTCTGCAAGGTCGAAGACAATTATCGGTATGTCGTTATCCATGCTCATGGTGGCTGCTGTGCTGTCCATAACTTTGAGCCCTTTCTGTATGACGTCAAGGTAGCTGAGCTTGTCGAACTTGACAGCCTCCGGGCTTTTCACCGGGTCCTTGTCGTATATGCCGTCGACTTTCGTGGCCTTGAGTATGGCCTCGCAGCCCATCTCAGCGGCCCTAAGCGCAGCAGTAGTGTCAGTGGAGAAGTACGGGTTTCCCGTTCCTCCGCCGAATATCACCACCCTGCCCTTCTCGAGGTGCCTTAATGCCCTTCTTCTTATGTAAGGCTCGGCGACTTCCTTTATCTCCAGCGCGGTCATCACCCTTGTCACAACCCCAACCTTCTCCAGGGTGTCCTGCAGGATAATCGAGTTCATTATCGTGGCCATCATGCCTATATAGTCAGCAGTGCTGCGGTCCATGCCCATCTGGGAAGCTGTGAGGCCCCTCCAGAAGTTGCCTCCCCCTACGACTATCCCGAGCTGGACTCCCAGGTCGTAGACCTCTTTGATCTGCAGGCATATCTTGTTGACCGTCTCCAGATGGACGCCTGTGCCCTTCGGGCCGGCAAGGGCCTCGCCGGACACCTTAAGCATGATCCGCCTGTATTTTAGTTCGGGCATCATCACACCTCCCTTTAATCCATTTTATATTTCTTGAAGGACCTTTTCCACTACGGAGGCGGGATTATGAAAAAAACGGGGCCAACCTTGCGGCCGGCCCCGTAGTATGAAGCTTACTACTCAGCTTCCTGGATTAGCTCCTCGCCGCGCTCGTAGCGGGCGAATCGCCTTACCTGTATGTTCTCGCCAAGGACCGCCGCAGTCTCTTTGATGACCTCGGCAACGGACTTGGACTGATCCCTGATGTAGGCCTGGTCGACGAGGCAGGTCTCCTTGAAGAACTTCTCGAGCCTTCCCTCTGCGATCTTGTCGGCGAACTCGGGCTTCTTGCCCTCATTTGCCGCCTGGTGCCTGTAGACTTCCTTCTCAGCCTCTATCACTGAAAAGGGAACTTCCTCCCTCTTGACGTAAAGGGGCTTCTGAGCGGCAATCTGCATCGCGATCTCCTTGACGAGCGACTTGAACTGGTCGTTTTTGGCAACGAAGTCGGTTTCGCAGTTGACTTCCACAAGCACGCCGATCTTTCCACCCATGTGGATGTAGGAATCGACGATGCCTTCTGACGTCGCCCTGCCGCTGCGCTTCTCAGCCCTGGCAAGGCCCTTCTCTCTGAGGAACTGGGCGGCCTTCTCCATATTGCCTTCGCACTCGATGAGAGCGCGCTTGCAGTCCATCATGCCTGCTTGCGATATCTCGCGAAGCTTCTGCACATCGGCTGCCTTTATCTCGGCCATGTGGAGTCCCTCCTTAATTATTCTCGAGTGCTTCCGCGCCCGAAGCGTCAGATTCAGGTGCGATCGCCTCTTCTTCCTCTGATTCAGCCGCCTCCGCCTTGTCACTCGCCGCGACAGGAGCATCAACGCCTTCGCGCCCTTCAATTATGGCATCGGCCATCTTCGCGGTAAGGAGCCTCACGGCCCTTATTGCGTCGTCGTTGCTGGGTATCACATAGTCTACCTCGTCGGGGTCGCAGTTGGTGTCGACAATACCGACTATCGGTATGTTGAGCCTCTTGGCCTCGAGTATGGCTATGTGCTCCTTCTTGGGATCCACAACGTACATGATGTCCGGCAGCTTCTCCATGTCACGGATTCCGGAAAGGTTCTTCACGAGCTTCTCATACTCGCCCTTAAGGAGTATTACCTCCTTCTTGGGTAGAAGGTTGAAAGAACCGTCCTGCTCCATGCGCTCGAGCTGCTTCATCCTCTCGACTCTCTTCCTGATGGTCGAGAAGTTCGTCAGCATACCGCCGAGCCACCTCTCGTTCACCCAGAACATTCCGCAGCGCTGAGCTTCCTCAGATATTGCGTCATGGGCCTGCTTCTTGGTCCCCACGAAAAGCATCGTGGCGCCGTCAACCGACTTTGACTTCACGAAGTTATAGGCCTCGTCTATCTTGCGTACGGTCTTCTGGAGGTCGATGATGTATATGCCGTTGCGGGATGTGTAGATGTACCTTGCCATCTTGGGGTTCCAGCGCCTGGTCTGATGGCCGAAATGGACGCCTGCCTCCAGCAGCAGCTTCATGCTTATCACCGGCATCTTATTCACCTCCCCTCCGCTTCGGTTTAACCTCCGCGGCGCTTCATCTCCCCCGAAGAACCGTCGTTTGACGGCACCACTTCGGGGCATCCGCGCTGCGTGTGTAATCGCAATTTAAAATACTACCACATTGCCCTGACTGAAGCAATATCAGGCCTGCGCTTCTACAGGATCATGCTTACCTGGTCCCTGTCCAGCTCCATGCCTTCGAAAGCGGCCTTCACATATTCCCTGTCTATGAGCACCTCGCCTGTGCGTTCCGGGGCTTCGAAGGCGATGTCCTCAAGGAGCTTCTCCATGACGGTATGAAGCCTCCTTGCGCCAATGTTCTCCCCTATCGAGTTAATCCTGAACGCAGTGGCGGCGATCTCATCGACTGCGTCCTCTCGGATGATGAGATTAACGCCGTCTGCCTCAAGAAGCGCTGTATACTGGTTCAGGAGCGAGCCCTTGGGTTCCGTTAGTATCCTCTTGAAATCCGATTCTGTAAGCGCATCCAGTTCCACTCTTATTGGAAAGCGTCCCTGAAGCTCAGGAATCAGGTCTGAAGGCCTGGAGACGTGGAAAGCGCCTGCGGCTATGAAGAGCATGTGCCGCGTGCGTACAGGCCCGTACTTGGTCTGTACGGTCGAGCCTTCGATTATTGGAAGTATGTCCCTTTGGACGCCCTCCCTGGAGACGTCGGGTCCCATGGAGCTTCCCCTGCCCGCTATCTTGTCGAACTCGTCAATGAAAACTATCCCGTTCTCCTCAGCGCTTCTTATGGCCTCAGTCTCTATCTCGAATGAATCCACGAGCTTTGCGGCCTCCTCGTCAATGAGGTAGCGCCTTGCCTCTTTAACGCTCATCTTCCTTCTGACGGTCTTCTTGCCGAGCATGTCTCCCATTATGCCGGATAGGTCAACCATCATCTCATTAGGCTCGCCCGCACCGAAAAGGCCTATTGACTTCTGGTCGCGCTCCTTGACGTCTAGTTCTATGACCTGATCTTCGAGCTGCCCTTCGGAGAGGAGCTTCACCACCTGTTCTCGCCTGCTCTCAGCCCTTTTCTTAGCCTCTTCGAAGTCCTCGGCGCTTGCCTCTTGCCTCTGGGGAGTTCCGAAGAGCGCGGCGAACGGGTTCGATTGCGGCCTCTCCCTCTTGGGCAAGGGTGAAAGCACCTCTATAAGCCTCTCTTCACCGGCACTCCTCGCCTTCTCCATGACAAGCCCCGTTTTCTCGGCCCTTACCATCCTTATCGAGGTCTCAAGAAGGTCCCTGATTATCGAATCCACGTCCCTTCCGACATATCCCACCTCGGTGAACTTTGTAGCCTCCACCTTTACGAAGGGCGCCTTTATAAGGGCCGCAAGCCTTCTCGCTATCTCCGTCTTGCCCACTCCGGTAGGGCCAATCATAAGGATGTTCTTGGGGGTTATCTCCTCTTTCATCTCCGCGCTGGTGCGCATCCTCCTAAGCCTGTTCCTCAAGGCGACCGCAACGGCCCTTTTCGCCCTGTACTGGCCTATGATGTGCTTGTCCAGCTCCTCTACTACCGCCCTGGGGGTCAAGTTCTCCATCTAACCTCTAACCAAGCCTTTCGACCGTAATGTTCCCATTCGTGTATATGCAGATCTCTGATGCTAACCTTATCGACTTCTCGGCGATCACATCCGCAGGAAGCTCGGTGTTCGAGCACAGCGCCCTGGCTGCCGCCAGCGCGAATGGCCCCCCTGAGCCTATCGCCGCTATGCCGTCTTCCGGCTCGATTACGTCACCGCTTCCAGAGAGAAGCAGCAGATTCCTTCCGTCCGTAACAAGAAGCAGCGCCTCCAGCTGCCTCATGACCTTGTCGGTCCTCCAGTCCTTGGCGAGCTCGGTCGCAGCCCTAGTGAGGCTTCCCTTGTGCTCCTCCATCTTCTTCTCGAACTTCTCAAGCAGGGCCACAGAATCTGCGACTGACCCGGCGAAGCCTGCGAGGACCTTCCCTCCGGCCACGGTCCTGACCTTCCTTGCCGTCTGTTTCATCACTGTGTTGCCCATCGTTATCTGCCCGTCGGATGCCATTGCGCATTTGCCGTCCCTCAAGACGCATACGACGGTCGTTCCTTCGAACCTATCCATCTTTTCCCTCCGTCACGACCTTGGATGATTCTTTTTGTAAGATTCCATGAGGCGCTGCCGGGAAACTGCAGTATATATCTGCGTGGACGAAATGTCGGCATGTCCAAGCAGCTCCTGCACAGCCCTCAGGTCGGCGCCCGAATCCAGAAGGTGCGTTGCAAAGCTGTGCCTCAGGGCATGCGGCGACGGTTTCCCCTTGAGCCCCGACTTGATCGAGTACTTCTCCATCAGCCTCTGTACCTGCCGGCCGGTTAGACGTCCACCCATCCTTGAGATGAAGAGCGCCTCAGATGCCGACTCCTTGGCTAGTATAGGGCGGGACTGCGACAAGTAAGCAGATAACGCCTGCCTTGCGGCATTGCCCACAGGAGCTATCCTCTCCTTGGAGCCCTTCCCCATCACGCGCACCGTTGCATGATCCGCATCGTAATCTCTGATATCAAGACCTACAGCCTCCGAGAGCCTTAACCCGGAGGAGTATATGAGCTCCAGTATAGCCCGGTCCCTTGTACCGAGAGGCCCGTCCTGTGACGCAGCGGAAAGAAGCCTGTCTACGTCCTCGTAAGCTATCGCCCTGGGAAGCCTTTTCTCCCTTTTCATAGGGGCAAGCATGTCTGTGGGATTGGCCCCCAGCAGGCCTCTTCTAACAGAGAACCTGTAGAATGCCTTCAGGGCTGCAAGCCTTCTGAGAATCGTCCTGCGCGACTTCCCGGATGCCTGAAGGCTTGAGAGGTATCTTCTTATGTCAGTATGGTTAACGGAGAAAAGGTTGAAATCGTCTCCTGAGCGCCGTTTCATGAACTCGGAGAAAGACATCAGGTCACAGCGGTAGGAAACAGACGTCCTCGGGCTCATGCGCCGCTCAAGGTCGAGATAGTCGATAAACTGCCTTATTGGCTCATCATGCATCGAGTATCCCCCCAACCTCATTTCGGAAGGCCCGGAAGGCGATACGCGCGGCTTCCAGCTGTGCCTGCCTTTTCTCCTTCCTGCCCCTGAATCGGACAGCCGGGTCGGGAAGCAGGCCGAAGCTTATGCTCATTGGATCGAACCTCCCTGACTTGCCGAGCCTCACATATCTTGCTAGGGCTCCCATGCAGGTTTCGGGCGGAGGTTCCACGGGAGGCATCCCCATTGCGTGCCTTGCAGCGTTGATCCCCGCGAGCGCACCTGTTGCGGCGGATTCGACGTATCCTTCTGAGCCTGTGATCTGCCCTGCCGCGAACAAGCCGTCGAACGACCTGAATATAAGACCCTCGCCCAGAAGCTCAGGGGAGTTGAGGTAAAGGTTCCTGTGCACTACTCCGTATCGTATGAACTGCGCCGACTCAAGGCCGGGTATCATCGAGAAGACCCTCTTCTGCTCGCCCCATTTAAGGCGGGTCTGGAATCCGACCATGTTGAAGCTTGTGCCTGGCAGGTCCTCGCGCCTCAGCTGGACGACTGCATATGGCATCTGGCCAGTCTCAGGATCCTCCAAACCTACCGGTTTAAGAGGTCCGAACCTGATTGTATCGATCCCTCGGTCAGCCATCTCCTCGATTGGCATGCAGGCCTCGAAGAGCCTCATATCCTCTGCGCGGGAGAGAGGGACCCTCTCGGCTGAGACTAGGGCTTCCCTAAAAGACAGATAACGGGACTTGTCCATCGGGCAGTTCAAGTAGTCCGCCTCTCCCTTGCCGTAGCGCGAGGCGGCGAATATCTTGGTGAAATCTATGCTGTCTGCGCTTATTATCGGCGCAACCGCATCGTACATGTAAAGGGATCCTGTGCCCAGCATCTGCTCAAGAGACGACATCATCGCATCAGACGTAAGAGGACCTGTGGCAATGACCGCCGGCAGGGGCACTTGCCTTATGTCGGACACCTCTTCCCTTCTAACCTCTATCTTTGGGTTCCCGCCTATCATGCGTGTAATCTCGGCTGAGAAGAGCGCCCTGTCTACGGCGAGGGCTCCGCCGGCAGGGACCCTGAAGCGGTCCGCGGCAGAGATTATGATGGATCCAATCTCCCTGAGCTCATCTTTGAGGTTTCCGGAAGGGTGGTCGGCGCTGTCCGATCCGAGTGAGTTGGAGCAGACGAGCTCTGCAAGGCCGTCACCCTCGTGCGCTGCGCTCCTTCTTGAAGGGCGCATCTCGTAGAGCGTCACCTCAGCCCCAAGCCTTGCAGCCTGCCATGCAGCCTCGCTTCCTGCAAGGCCTCCCCCAATTATCGTGACCCTACTTCTCACTTTCGTCCTTCTGCCCCTCCTTGGGGCCTATGAACCTTTCGCATGAGGGGTTAGGGCACCTGTACTCCTTCGCCTTGCCCCTGCCGTATGCTACTGTGAAGCTTCCGCACGCCTCGCATTTCACGTCCTCGGGTCTCTTCCATACTGAGAACTTGCACTTCGGATAAGCGGTGCAGCCGTATACCTTCCTTTTGAAGCGGGTCATCTTCTCCTCAATCGGGCTCTGGCACACCGGGCACTTGTAGTCGAGGATTACTTTCTCCTTCTTCTTGATGTACTTGCACTCCGGATAACCGCTGCAGCCTACGAACGGGCCGAACCTGCCCCTTCTTACGACAAGCGGCTTGCCGCACTCAGGGCACGTCTCGTCCAAGACCTGCACTTCAATCTTCACTCTCTGCTGATTCTGCTCGGCGTCTCCCAGTTTCGCTATGAACGGCTGGTAGAATTCATCGATGACATTCGTCCAGTCCAGGTTCCTGCCCTCAATCGAGTCAAGCTTGTTTTCCATCGCCGCCGTGAAGTCCACGTTGACTATGTCCTCGAAGTTCGCCTTCAGCACTTCGCAGACTGCCTTGCCGATTGATGTAGGTACGAAGGTCCTCTCCTTGATGTCGACATAGTCCCGCTTCTTTATCGTGTCGATGATCGCTGCGTAGGTAGATGGCCTGCCCACCCCCTTCTCCTCAAGGGCCTTTACGAGCGTCCCCTCGGAGTATCGCGGCGGAGGCTCGGTGAAGTTCTGCGAGGGGATTATGCCGACAAGATCAAGCCTCTCCCCTTCGGAAAGGGGCGGCAGCTTCTGTGATGCTTCCGCATCCTGCTCGTCTCCTGCGCTTGAGCCGCCGTATACCGCACTGAACCCCTCGAATTTGACCTTGGTTCCCTGGGCCCTGAAATCATGGCCGGCGGAGCTCGCCGTGACTGTAGTGGTCTCTATCCTCATATCTGCCATCTGGCTGGCGATGAACCTGTTCCAGATGAGCCTGTAGAGCCTCATCTGATCTCTCGACAGGTTCTCCTTTATCGCATCAGGCTCGAGGTCAGGGTTCACCGGCCTTATTGCCTCGTGTGCGTCCTGTGCGTCTGCCTTGGCGGCGTATATCCTGTCTTTTGCAGGCAGGTAATCCCTTCCGAACCTATGGTCTATATATCCTTTGGCGGCCCTTCTCGCCTCCTCGGAGATCCTGTAGGAGTCGGTCCTCATGTATGTGATCAGTGCCACCTGGCCCTTGCCCTTTATCTCTATTCCTTCGTATAGCTGCTGTGCTATCGACATCGTGGTCCTTGCGGTAAGCCCTAGTTTCCTGTATGACTCCTGCTGGAGGGAGGAAGTGATGAACGGGGCCGAAGGTCTTCTTGACGATTCCCTAATATCCACCGACTTGACTGTGAAGCCCTCGCGCCTGCAGTCTTCCACGATGGAAGCTGCCAGCACTCCGCTTTCTATCCTATTGGTGCGGCCCTTGACATACTTTGCCTTGAAGCTTGCCCCTCCGACTTTGGCAAGTTCAGCCTCTATCGTCCAGAATTCGACCGGTTTGAAGGCCTCGATCTCCGCCTCCCTGTCGCAGATAAGGCGAAGCGCCACCGACTGGACCCTTCCGGCTGATAGGTTCGTCCTTACCTTCTTCCAAAGGAACGGGCTTAGCTTATAGCCCACTAGTCGATCCAGCACCCTTCTTGCCTGCTGTGCATCGACAAGACCCATATCAATGGGCCTCGGGTTCGCCAGAGCCTCCTTGACGGCCCTCTCAGTGATCTCATTGAACTGGATTCGGACTGACCCTTGCTTGTCCAGCCCCAGCATCTCTGAAAGGTGCCATGCAATAGCCTCCCCCTCCCTGTCAGGGTCGGTGGCGAGAAGCACTGAGCCTGCCCTTTTGGCGGCGGACTTCAGATCCTTTATCACGGAGGCCTTGTCGGCATTCTCCTTGTACTGCGGTGCATATCCGTTCTCAATATCGACGCCCAGCTTGGATTTGGGAAGGTCCCTCACATGGCCTACTGAAGCCTTGACAAGGTAATCTCCGCCTAGAAATTTCGTCAGCGTCTTTACTTTCGCCGGTGACTCCACAATGACCAGACTCTGCGGCATTAGTTATCCTCCATCGCCTAAATTCTATCAGTTAGCACGCCCTTGAAGCTCATTCTGTGCTGAGCTGACGGGCCCAGCTGCCTTATCGCCTCGTAGTGCTGTCTTGTCGGGTATCCTTTATGCTTCGCGAAACCGTATCCGGGGATCTCCTCATCCAGCCTCGTCATATAATCGTCCCTTGCGACTTTCGCGAGGACTGACGCCGAGGCAATGGACAGGCTCTTGGAATCTCCTCCCACGACCGCCCTGGAATTAAAATTATGTCCCAGGCAGTCCTTTCCGTCAACAATGACGAATGCTTCATACAAACACAGCATGCTGCAAGCCCTTCTCATGGCAAGAAGGCTGGCCTGCCTGATGTTGAGCGCATCTATCTCCTCTGCCGTTGCCATGGCTATAGCAAAGCATGTTGCCTCATCCTCAATAAGCTTGGCAGCTTCCGCCCGTTGAACAGCGGTGAGCCTCTTGGAATCGTCCACACCAGGAAGGAATGCGCCTTCAGGAAGGCATACCGCTGCCGCAAACACCGGTCCGGCCAGCGGCCCTCTTCCAGCTTCATCGGTGCCTATCAGGGCTGAGCCTCGGAGTTCCGCCCTCAAGCAGTCGTCGAAGCGCATAAGATCAAGTAAACGGTCAGTTCTCATCCGGCTCCTCCAGGCTGACCCTGCCGAGCCTTCCGGACCTCAAGTCCCTGATGAGCGTCATGTGTGCCTTCTCCATGTCGAGCGAGCCTCCCTGCAGAAGGCATCCTCTCTTCAAGGCTATCGCCTCAAGAGCCGGCAGTGGTTCCAATACCGGGCTTATGCCGTACCTGTCCTGAAGAAGGCCGGGATAGCGCGAGGAAAGAAGCTCGGCCAAGTAAAGAGAGACCTGCTCGTGGTTGAAGAGGTCGTCAGCGATTATCCCGAGCGCTGCAAGCCTGTTCCATGCTCCTTGGTCGTCGACCTTAAGGGGCATAAGCCCAGGCGTGTCAAGAAGGTCGGCAGCTCCTATGTCGATCCACTGCTTCCCCCTGGTTACACCGGGCTTGTCTCCTGTTCTTGCCTTGCTCCTCTTGGCGAAACGGTTAATAAGCGATGATTTCCCGACGTTAGGCATCCCGATGACCAGAGCTCTCGGCTTGATCCTAGCCTTGGATTCCAGAGAAGAGAGCGTCGCGACGGCTCCGTCGAGCCCTGTCCCTTTTAGCACGTCGGATGCCACAGCGTTGCTCCTCGTCTTCTTAAGGTGTCTCACCCACTTCGCTGTTACCGAGGGGTCGGCGAGGTCTGACTTGTTCAAAAGAAGCAACACGGGTTTGTCCTTTGCTATCTGCCTTATCAAAGGGTTTGATGACGAGTAGGGCGCGCGTGCGTCAACAAGCTCGATTATCACGTCTATGAGCTTGAGAAGCGGCCCGATCTCCCTTACCGTCTTTGCCATATGGCCGGGATACCAGCTGTTCGCCACCGTGGCACCTCCCCGAATGCGAAAGCCGCACCTTCACGGCACGGCTTCTTGTTGCTTCATTATGCTGCGCCGCGCTTTGCTATGAGCGCTTGCGCTCGCGAACCTTCGCGGACTTGCCGGTTCTTCCCTGCAGGTAGTAAAGCTTCGCCCTGCGGACCGCACCGTACTTGACGACCTCGATCTTCTCGATGTTGGGCGAGTGAAGGGGGAATATCCTCTCCACACCGATTCCGGACGACGACTTGCGGACCGTGAACGTCTCGCTCACGCTGCCGCCGGCCCTTGCAATCACTATGCCCTCGAAGATCTGGATCCTCTCGCGTGCGCCTTCCTTGATCTTTGCGTGCACCTTAACGGTGTCGCCGGGGCGGAAGCTGGGAATGTCAGTTCTAAGCTGAAGCCTTTCGATTTCCTGCAACAGGTTCATATCGCACCTCATTCATAGACGTTCGTGAGGGCTTGCTCAGAGGACCGTCCGTATTAACATTAGAAATATACCATCTACAATAGGTTTATGCAATAGTCAGTCAGTTTTAGCCTCGTCTTCCGCCTTGCGCCTTCGTTTCTTCCCTGTCTTCGATGTGCCGTACAGCATCTGGCGGTCCTCATCGGTAAGCTCGGCCCTTTCGAGGAGGTCCGGCCTTCTCTCGCGGGTCCGCTCCAGCGAAAGCCCTCTTCTGAAGATCCTGATCTTCTCGTGGTCACCCGAAAGAAGGACTTCAGGTACTGAGATGCCGCGCCATGTCCTGGGCCTTGTATAGTGCGGATGGTCCAGCAGCCCGCTGAAGAAGGAATCCGATGGAGCGCTCATCTCATGTCCGAGCACCCCTGGTATCATCCTGGATACGGCGTCTACTATTGCCATTGCTGGTACTTCCCCGCCGGTAAGCACGAAGTCTCCGACAGAGACCTCTTCGTCAACCAGGGTTGTGACCCTCTCGTCCACGCCCTCATAATGGCCGCATACTATCACCAGCTGGTCATAGCCGGATAACCTTACTGCGTCTTCCTGCGAGAACCGCCTTCCTTGAGGGCTTGTGAGGATGACCCTGCGACTACTTAAGCGGGCTTTCTCAACTGCGTCTTCAATCGCCAGAGCTATCGGTTCGGCCTTCATCACCATGCCGCAGCCTCCGCCGAAGGAGTAGTCGTCAGTAACCTTGTGCCTTCCTGCCGCGTAGTCTCTAATATTCGTCAGCTGGATGGAGATCAAGCCCTGCTCACAGGCATTTCCAAGTATGCTCTCGCCTACGAACCCGGAGAACATGCCCGGAAAGAGCGTAAGTATGTCGAACCTCATCCCAGTCACCTTAACCCCGCCCGGTCCTCGACCGTTATCACTCCGCTCTCCTCGTCTACTGACTTGACGAAGTCCTTCACCGCCGGCACAAGGAACTCCCTTCCGTCTGCGCCTAGCACGGCCAGGCAATCATTGGCAGGATAGCTCTCAACCCGCATGACCCTTCCCATGGGCTTTCCCAGAGTGCTTATGACTTCCATGCCGACAAGCCTGTAGCTATAGAAAGTGTCATCGGGAAGCTCGGGCAGCTCCCCTTCTTCGAGGTATAGGAAGCTGGTCCTTAAGTTGTCTGCCTCTTCAGGTGAATCTATCCCCTCAAGCTTGAGTATGGCACCGGTGCCGACCATTCCCTTTACTCCCTCGATGCGCCTTCTTACCGCCTTCTCGGGATTATCGCCTACATAGACACAGTCAAGGCCCTTAAGCAAGCCCGGATCGCCGGACAGCGCCTCGACCTTGATGTGTCCTTTGAGCCCGTGCGGGGCCCTTACCTTGCCGACCGCGATTAGCATCGCGTCACCTCTCAACGATGTCAACGGTGACCTTCACGTCCTCCTTGACCGCCTGGGCCTTCGCTATATAGCGTATGGCCTTTGCGATCCTGCCCTGCTTGCCTATTACCTTGCCCATGTCGGGCTGTTCTGTCGTGACCTTCAGGACCAGGTCGTCCTCGGAGTTCCAGATCTCCCTGACCTCTACGCCTTCCGGTTCTCTTACAAGGCTTCTGACGGTGTACTCCACTACTTCCTTAAGGCGTGATCTACCTCTAGCTGCCATGTCGGTTCCCCTTCCGGGTTATTCTATGCCTGCGGTCTTCATGAGCATCTTGACCGAATCCGTAGGCTGCGCACCCTTGGAAATCCATGCCTTGAGCTTCTCTGCGTCTATTACGATCTCCGCCGGTTTCATCCTGGGGTTGTAGTGGCCGATTATCTCTATAAAGCGGCCGTCCCTGGGTGATCTGGAATCGGATACTACTACCCTGTAGCTTGCCTGCTTGTTGCTTCCTGTTCTCGTGAGCCTCACCTTAACTGCCATTTTCTCTCCTCCTCGATGTTGTTCTAGAATATCCCAGGCATGCGCATCCTGGACTTGCCGCCCATGGCGAATGCCCTTTTCATCATCTTCCTGGTTTCCTCATACTGCTTCAGAAGCGAGTTCACATCCTGCACGCGCGTCCCGCTGCCTACGGCGATGCGCTTCTTCCTGGAGGAATCTATGATGTCGGGCCTGCGGCGCTCAAGCTTTGTCATTGAGCATATTATCGCCTCGACCCTTGCCAGCTGCCTTTCATCCACATTCACGTCCTTGAGCTGCTTCATCTTTCCGGATATTCCTGGTATCATGGCAAGGACCTCATTAAGCGGTCCCATCTTCTTCAGCTCTTTCAGCTGCATGAGAAAGTCATCGAAGGTGAATTCCTGCTTTCTTAGCCTTGCTTCCATCTTCTTGGCCTGCTCGGCATCGAAGCTCTGCTGGGCTTTCTCGATGACGGTGAGGATGTCGCCCATGCCAAGTATCCTTGATGCCATCCTGTCTGGGTGGAATGCCTCTATGCCGTCGAGCTTCTCGCCGACGCCGACGAACTTTATTGGCTTGCCGGTCACTGCCCTTACCGAAAGCGCCGCACCGCCTCTTGCGTCTCCGTCAAGCTTCGTGAGGATGACGCCGGTGATGTCCAACCTCTCCTGGAATGCCTTTGCCACGTTCACAGAGTCCTGCCCCGTCATAGCATCCACCACAAGCAGGATCTCATCGGGCCCAGTTGCCTCCTTGACCCTTTCTATCTCCTGCATAAGCTCATCATCTATGTGGAGTCTTCCTGCAGTGTCGATTATGACGAGGTCCCTGCCCATCTTAAGCGCGCTGTCTACCGCAGACTTCGCAATAGCCTCGGCGCTCTGGCCTTCGATATGGAAGACAGGCACATCTATCTGCTTTCCTAGAACCTCCAGCTGCTTGACCGCAGCGGGCCTTCTGGTGTCGCAGGCGACAAGAAGCGGCCTTCTGCCGTTGCTCTTCCTGAGGAGGTTCGCAAGCTTCGCCGAAGTGGTCGTCTTCCCTGAACCCTGAAGACCTGCCATCAATATGACGGTGGGAGGATTAGGGGATGCTTCTATCCTGCTGGCGGCCTTCCCCATGAGCTCTACAAGCTCCTCATGGACGATCTTTATCACCTGCTGGGCAGGAGTCAGGCTCTCCATGACCTCAGAGCCCATAGCCCTCTGACGGACCTTCTCGGTGAACTGCTTGACCACCTTGAAATTGACGTCTGCCTCAAGAAGCGCAAGGCGCACTTCCTTCAGAGCCGCATCAATCTCCTTGTCGGTAAGCTTCCCGTGACCCTTAAGCCTCTTAAGGATAGACTGGAGCTTTTCGCTTAGCCCTTCGAACGCCATCAGCTCTTCCCTCCGGATGCTATCTCATCGCTGAGCTTCTCCGCCAGTTCCTTTATCTTCTGCCTGATGTCTTCAGCATCAGGTCCTTCGTCGTTCGCCATCTTAGACATGGATTCCGCTATCCCGGCTATCCTGTCAATCCTGTCGACGAGCCCAATGGCTGCGTCTGCCTGCTCCATTAGCTCGACGGACCTTTCGACGCCGTCATGCACTGCCTGCCTGCTGATGCCCTCTATCTCCGCAATCTCGCCCAGGCTGAGGTTGTCTACATAATAGTATTCCGTCATCCTTGCATGCCTTTCGGTCAGAAGTCCGGAGTACAGCTCCAGCAGACGATTGACTCTAAGAAGCTTCTCGAGCATCTTTGCCTCCACAGGTGTCAACCAATTAGCTTGACATTCGGATTATAAACGGCTTGAGCCTTCAAGTCAACCTTCGCTCAGAATAGCCCGGAGGAGAACTCCTCCGGGTCGAATGGCCTGAGATCCTCAGCCCCTTCCCCGATTCCTACATATCTCACCGGCACCTTAAGCTCCTCCATCACAGAGAGCACGATTCCCCCCTTGGCAGTGCCGTCCAGCTTGGTAAGCACGATGCCTGTGAGAGAGACTGCCTTGTTGAACTCCCTTGCCTGCGCAAGGCCATTTTGTCCGGTTGTTGCATCCATCACCAGAAGTACTTCGTGCGGTGCATCCTTGATCTTCGAGCCTATGACCCGGTGCACTTTCCTTAGCTCCTCCATGAGGTTGCTCTTGGTATGAAGCCTTCCGGCGGTGTCGATTATCAGATAGTCGCTCTTCCGGTTGAGGGCTGCGGCGCATGCATCGTACGCCACTGCCGAGGGATCCGAGCCCTCCATGTGCCTTATCATCTCCGAGCCGGACCTTTTAGCCCACACTTCGAGCTGCTCGATGGCGGCCGCCCTGAAGGTATCAGCCGCCGCCAGGAGCACTTTGTTGCCGGCTTTGGATAGCATGTATGCCAGCTTTCCGCATGAAGTCGTCTTGCCGGTACCGTTTACTCCAAGCACCATGATCACATGAGGCTTGGATACGGTTTCTTTAAAAGCTTCTGCAGGTCCTAGCTTCTCTGCCACTATGGAGGAGATGATCTGCTGGAGGTACTGCCTGTCCGCCGGGCCTCCAGTTTCCATCCTGTCTTTGAGCGATTCCAGGATCTGCTCCGTTGCGCTGTGTCCTAGGTCGGCCTGTATCAAGATGGCCTCAAGCTCTTCGAGGTCCTCCTTGCCTATGCTCTGCCTTCCTGCGAATACCTCGCTTATCTTCTGCGAAAGGGCCTCCTTGGTCTTCAGCAGTCCCTTCGCTATCATTCCGAACAAGCCCATCAGATTATTCCCTCCCGGAACATTATTTCGGATATATCAACGCAGATGGCCTTAGATATGCCGGTGTCCTCCATGGTCACCCCGTATACACGCTGAGCGGCCTCCATAGTCCTTCTTCTGTGGCTTATGATTATCATCTGGCTCTGAGCCGAATACTCCTGGACAAGCTCCCTGAACCTATCAATATTGGCATCATCGAGGGCGGCGTCTATCTCGTCTAGTATGCAGAAAGGTGCCGGCCTTGCCTTAAGGAAGGAGAAGATCAGGGCTATCGCAGCAAGGGCCTTCTCGCCTCCCGAAAGCAGTGAGAGCTGGGACAGCTTCTTTCCGGGCGGCCTGCAGATTATCTCGATTCCGCTTTCCAGCGGCTCGTCCTCGTCTACCAGGACGATGTCCGCGGTGCCTCCGGTGAACAGCCTGGCGAAAGTCTCCTTGAAATTGTTCCTGATGGCCTCGAACACCTCTGAAAACTGTTTCCGTGCTGTCCTTTCAGCCTCCCTTACCACCTGGGAGAGTGCGGTACGCGCCTTGGACAGGTCCTCAAGCTGATTCCTCATGAAAACTATCCGCTCTTTCAGCGCTGAAAGCTCGTCAGCAGCCGTAAGGTTCAAATTGCCGAGCGATTCAATCTCCGCCTTGATATCTAGAAGCCTTGCGCTCGCCGCTTCCCTATCGAATCCATCATCATCCTTCACGATCTCATCGAAGCTGATTCCGAAGTCCTTCTCCAGCTTGGACGACAGTATAGCGAATTCCCCCGAGGCCCTCGCCGTTTCTACCGCCTCTGCCGCTTCAGCGTCCTGAACCGATTGGAGCTTCCTTCGCTTTGTTTTGACAGCCTGCTCGGATACCAGGGCTCGGGATGCAACCTCGTCCCTGCTCTTTCTCATCTCTTCTAGCTCCAGAGCCGAGGCTTCTGCCTGCCGCCCATATTCCTCAGCGGCACCTGCCTCCTGCAGCTGAGAGACCCTTAGAGGATCGAGTTGGCTTTCCATCTCCTCAGAGGCGCTTCTATTGCTGCTGATCCCGTCAGCAATGCGAAGGGCCCTTTCAATATGCTCTGATTCCTGGCTCAGAACGGACCTTAGGTCTGCCTCGACAGTTGCTTTTCGGACCAGAAGCCCTGTAAGCCGGTCTGTCGACTTCTTCAGAAGAGACGCGACTTCATCTTTTTCCGTCTTGTTCTCGTCATTTGACACATCATGGGCCCTGAGGCCTTCTTCTGCCTTCCCAATCGAGGCGGCAAGCTCCTCCTCTAGTCCGATTGAACCTTCAGCCTCGGCATTGATCGCTGCCAGCTCTGATTTAAGCTCCGCTTCCTGGGAACTGAGGGCGGAAGTCATTGCATCGGCCTTCATCAGCGACGATGACACACCTGCCATCCTCAACCTTATCTCCTCAAGCTCCCTTAGTATTCCCCGGGCTTTGTCCTCAGTCATTTGTTTATCAGATGATGCTTTTGCGAGGACTGACGCTTTCTGTGCAATCTCGTCTGTAAGCTTTGCCTTCGATTGCTCAAGCTCCCTGATGCGTGCCCTGCGCAGAAGCAGAGACTGGCTGTAATCCCTCTTCTGTCCTCCGGTTATGGCCCCTGCGGAGGCTACCAGCTCACCATCGCGAGTTACAGATCTTAACCTTATGCCTCTTCTCTGAGAGCTTATGGCATCCTCCAGGGTCTCGAATACTGCCGTGCCGCCTAAGAGGTATATTAGTGCCGCCCGGAACCTTGGCTCGCACACTGAAAGATCGGATGCATAGCCTATGAACCCTTTGCACGATTCAAGCCTGTCGTCCCTTCTTTCCTTTCCCGGTTCCAGGACGTCAAGCGGAAGGAAGGTGGCACGCCCGGCCCTGCTTCTTTTAAGCAGCTCCACGGCTTCTGAGGCTTGATCCGCCGTCTCGCATATCACATCGTTGACCCTTGAGCCTAGTGCGCTTTCTATCGCAAGCTCAAGTCCTTTTGATACGCTTATGCAATCGCCGGCGGTGCCAAGAAGGCCCTTCAGCGACCCCGTTCTGCACGCTGTAAATGCTGCCTTCACTGCGCTGCTGTAGCCATCCATCTCCGACTCAAGGCCTACAAGCCCTCCCAGTATTGCAGCGTCCTTAGCCTCTGCCTGCCTAAGCTTCCCGATTTGCCTCTGGAAGTCCTCTTCCGTTCTAATGAGCTCAGCTATCGAAGAAGCTGCCTGGGCATGCTCCTCAGCTTTCGATGCTTCCTGCGCCCTCAGCTCGGAAAGCTGCGCTTCCGATCGCATCTGCTCTTCAGATAGGCGTGATAGCTCACAGGCCTTTACCTTCAGCTGCTCTCCTATCCTGTGTCTTCTGGCTTCCCATGTGGATGTATTTTCTTTCAGCTTTGAAAGAGCATTCCTTGCCGCAGATACCCTGGAGGCGATCTCGAAATGCTCAACCCTGAATGCCTCAAGCCTCTTCTCGATGGCATCTGCGCTCTTCTGCAGCCGCGATCTGGAAGCTTCCTCATCCTCGATGCTGCTTCTCAATTCGACCAGCTCGGCTTCAAGAGCCGACCTGTCAGATGATATCTTCTCCGCCTTGATCTCCAAAGAAGATGCTTCAGCCTCCAGCGAAGCGATTTCGGCCTTTGTCGCCTTGATTCTTGCTAGCATCGATTCTATCTGGTTTCTTATCTCGGAGCTTCTCATCTCATGGCGCATGGATGCCTTAGATGCTGCCTGGGAGGTTGCACTGATTCCGTCTATTCGTATCGAGAGCTCCTCAGCCTCCATCCTCAACGCTTCCGTCTCCGCTTCGGCAAGGGATATATCGCCTTCAAGCCTCAGTTTGTCGGACTTCTTGGCCTCATGCTGCCTCGCATGCCTTTCGCAGCGCAGATGGGCCTCAGACGCTTCAATGCTTATGAGCTTGAGCTCAAGTCCTCTTGACTCCTCGGAGAGCGCTTTGAACCTTTCAGCGTCCAGTGCCTGCGCTTCGAGGGAGGGGACCTTCTCCACAAGATCGGCCAGCATTTCAGAAGCTCTCTCGGACCTTTCCTCTACGTCGGCCAGCTTTCTTTCCGCTTCCTTCTTCCGGTTCTTGTAGCGCTGTATACCTGACGCCTCATCGAATATGCCCCTTCGGTCCTGCGGTTGGGAGGAGATTATCGCATCAACCTTGCCCTGCTCTATCGATGCATACGCCTCCTTGCCCAATCCTGTCCCCGAGAAGAGCTCTATGATATCCTTCAGCCTGCACTCGACGCCATTTATCAGAAACTGGCTCTCACCGTCCCTGTAGACTCGCCTTGTTACCGAGAGCTCGTCGAAATCTAGGGCAAGCGCCCTGTCGGAGTTGTCTATTACAGCGGTCACTTCCGCCATCGAAGAGGGCTTTCTTGAGCTGGTGCCCGAGAAGATGACATCGGACATGGATGATCCCCTGAGGATTCTCGCGCTCTGCTCACCCAGGACCCATCTAATCGCGTCCGAAAGGTTGCTCTTGCCGGATCCGTTAGGTCCGACGACGGCGGTTAACCCTTCCCTGAATTCGAAGTCGGATCTTCCGGCAAAAGTCTTGAAGCCGTTTATGATAAGCCTGCGAAGCTGCAATTCGCCACCTCCGGCCCACTATTGCTGGTTGATTGAAAGAAGCCTGTGCCTATTGAGGGCATCCTGTGCCGCTGCCTGTTCAGCTTCCTTAAGGTTCGAGCCACTCCCCTTACCTATTGCATCGTCCCCGTCAAGCGCCTCGACAAGGAAGCAAGGTGCATGATCGGGTCCTGTACGGCCTATCATCCTGTAGCTAGGGGCGGGATGGCCTGCTGCCTGCAACTCCTCCTGAAGGGCTGACTTCGCGTCCCTGTCGGAGTTTGAGAGCTCTCCGGAGATGTGGGGCAGAAGATTCCTCCTCATAAAGGCCTCAGCCGCCTCAATGCCCCCATCCAGGTAGATTGCTGCGATCAATGCCTCGAAGCATCCGGCAAGTATGCTTGGCCTCATCCTCCCGCCGGTTGCCTCTTCCTGAGGGGACAGCATCACGATGAGCCCAAGTCCCATTGACCTTGCAGCGATTGCCAGAGCCCTTCCGGAAACAGCCCTTGCGGATTTCCTGGACAGAGCCCCTTCATCATCCTCAGGGTACTGCATGAAAAGAAGCCTTGCGACATATGACTTAAGCAAGGCATCTCCCAGATACTCCATTCTTTCGTTGCTTCCTGCCAGTCCCTGTCCCATATGTCTCGAGTAAGAGATATGTGAAATCGCCGTCTCGGCACAGGCAGGGTCATGAAAGCTGTAGCCCGCCGCCTTCTCCAGCGCGCGGATAATGTCATTCTTCACGGTGAAAGACTTACTTCTTTACTGTCTTCAGCACGTACCTGATGGCCTGGCCGACGCTCTGCATCTCGTCAAAGGCCTCGTCCGGCACCTTGATGTCGAATTTATCCTCTATCTCGTAAACTATCTCGTTGAGGTAGAGCGAATCTGCGCCGAGGTCGTCTACGAACTTGGCTTCCATCGTAACGAGCTCCGGCTTCACCGAGAGCTTCTCGACAATTATCTTTTTTACTACCTCGAAGATCTCCTGCTCGTTCATTATCTACACCTCCGGTTGGCTTGCTGCTGTCTCCCTTGAGAAGGCTTCCGTGATCCTTCCGACCACGTCTGCTTCCGCGGCCTGAGCTGCGAACCTTATTGCATTGTAAAAAGCGAAGGAATTGCTGCTGCCGTGCCCCTTCACGATGAGTTTCCTGAGCCCCAGGAAGGGAGCCCCCCCGTAATACGAATAATCGAGCTTGCTCATCAGCTTCTTCAAGGCCGGCTTCATGAGCATTCCACCAAGCTTTGAAGCCGTGTTCTGCATGGCCGCCTCCTTGATTAGCTTTCCGAAGATGCTTGCCATGCCTTCAATGAGCTTCAGCGCAACGTTTCCTGTGAAGCCATCGCATACCATCACGTGGGCTGCGGTTGTCATTATGTCCCTGCCCTCTATGTTCCCTATGAAATTGAGGTCGGAGTCCTTCAGCAGTGCATAAGACTGGCGTATGTACTCCCTGCCCTTCTTCTCCTCGGTTCCGTTGTTGAGAAGTGCCACCTTGGGATTCTTGATGCCGATGACATCGGACATGTAAGAGGAACCCATTATGCCGAACTCATATAGGTTCCTGGCTTCGCAGTCCGGGTTTGCTCCCACATCGATGAGCATCGAGGGTCCGCCGAGGCCAGGAAGTACCACTCCTAAGGCAGGCCTCTTCACTCCCTGGATCCTGCCTACTACGAGGGTCGATGCTGCAAGGAGAGCTCCGGTGTTTCCTGTTGATACAAGAGCGTCGGCGCCGCCCTCCGCCACATACTTCGAACCCAGAACCATTGACGATTCCCTCTTCTGCCTTACTACGTTCATGGGGTCGTCAGCCATGGTTATCTCGAGCGGGGCGTGGATTATCTCCAGTTTCCCCGCCTCCTCGCTCGTAGCCAGTATCCTTTCGCGGTCCCCGATAAGCACTACTTCGATGCCCTCTGCGCTTGCGCGAAGGGCACCTTCCAGCACAATCTTGATCCCCTTGTCGGAGCCCATCAGGTCAGCCAATATGCGGGCCATAATATCACTCCATGGTTAACGAAAAGCGGATCCCTTGGAACCCGCTTTACGTCCTTACTTTGCCTCCGCTACGGCGATTATCTCGCGTCCGTCATAGAAGCCGCACTCTCCGCATACTGCGTGGGGTGCCTTCATCGCCTTGCACTTTGGGCACTCTACCAGCGTAGGCGTCGCTGCCTTCCAGTTTGCGCGGCGCTTCCTGGTGCGGGACTTGCCGAATCTCTGCTTTGGATTTGCCATAAGCTTACCTCCTAATAAGGTGGGGCCCTCTTCTATGCATCAATGCGACTTGCCGCAAATGCATTCCCCATTGTTAAGGTCGACGCCGCATCCGGAACATATCCCTCTGCAGCCTTCTTCGCATAAGAGCCTTATCGGCATGCTGAGAACCACTTCTTCCCTGATATGCGGGCCCAAATCAATCTCCAGCCCGCTAAGGGGCTCGATATCGCTGTCCTCAAGTGCCGGCTCATAACCCGTCTCTGCGAAAACCCTTGTCAGCGCAAGGTCGAAATCCGACTGGAACTCCTTCAGGCATCTGTCGCAATGCGCCTTGAAACCCCCGGATATCCTGCCGTCAACCATATACGCCCCGCCGATGTTGCTCACAGATCCCTTGAACCGGACTTCACCTGTGAAACCCGCACCTTCCCTGGCAAGATCCAGTCCATGGGGATTCCAAGCCAAGTCGCAGTCGAGAGATGCCCCGCTTACGCCTTCGATCTTCCTGATGTCGATTATGAAAGGCTTCATCCTGGTCCACCTCCGACACCAAATTAGTATATATTTGCGCTTTACTGGGTGTCAAGATTATTCATTTACAGCCTCGACACATATTGATTCCCTTCAATGAAGAACCTAAGCGCAAGGTCCTTTCCCGAGCTGATCCCTATTCTTTCGGATGATGATGTCCGCACCTTCCTTCCGTCACCGTCTTCAATGGACAGCACCCCGCTCTCCCATAAAGGCAGCCTGTCGAGGGTCATGTCGATTCCCATCGCCTGGCACAGCCTTCCGGGACCGCTTGCCAGCCTCCTGAGCTCCAGGGTCTGCCTTCGCCTGCACATGGCGTCTATCCCCTCTACAGGTTCCATCGCCCTCACAAGCACTGCTTCACCTATTCCGGACGGGGCCGTTACGACGTTGAAGCAATGGTGCATCCCATAGATCAGATAGATATAACTGTGACCGGGGGAAAGGAACATGCTCTCGTTCCTCTTCGTTCTGCCCCTGCTTGCATGGCATGCCGGATCATCCCTTAGGTATGCCTCGGTTTCCACTATGATGCCCGCAGCCCTTATGCTGTTGCGGTTTGAAACAAGCTTCATGCCTATGAGGCGTTTTGCGATATCCTTGGTGCTCCCTTCTGCATAGAAGCTTTCAGGAAGGCAGCCCATCTATCTGCCCTCTACAATATCCCTAGTGTCACGAGCGATCACAAGCTCCTCGTTGGTTGGTATCGCAAGCACCTTGATCTTGCATTCGGGAAGGGTGAGATCGGCCTCCTTGCCCTTCATGTCGTTTAATACCTCGTCTATCTTAATCCCGAAGAAGCCCAGCTTGTCGCATACCCTCTTCCTCATTTCCCAGCTGTTCTCGCCTATGCCGCCTGTGAACACTATGGCGTCAAGCTCGCCCATGGCAACTGCATATGCACCTATGTACTTGACTATCCTGTAGGCAAACACATCAAGCGCCAGCTGAGCAAGCTCATTTCCCTCTACAGCTGCGTCTTCCAGGTCCCTGAAGTCGTTGGAGAGATAATTCGACAGGCCGTATACTCCGGCCTTCTTATTCAAGTAGCTGTTGATGACGTCCTGAACGCTCATGTTGAGCTTCTCGCAGAGGAAAAGCACTATTCCGGGGTCAAGGTCTCCAACCCTGGTTCCCATCACGAGTCCCTCAAGAGGTGTGAGCCCCATCGTCGTGTCAATGCTCTTCCCGTGTTTGACGGCAGCTATGCTAGACCCGTTACCCAGATGGCATGTTATGACGCTTGTCTTGTCATAGGGCTTGCCCAGCATCTCTGCCGCCCTTGCGCTTACGTACCTGTGGGATGTGCCGTGAAAACCGTAGCGGCGCACACGGAACTTCTCGTAAAGCTCGTAAGGAAGGCCGTACATGTATGCTTCCTTGGGCATAGTCTGGTGAAAGGCGGTATCGAATACTCCTACCATAGGCACGCTTGGCATCAGGTTACGGCATGCCCTTATGCCCATTATGTTCGGAGGATTGTGGAGGGGAGCAAGGTCCTGGCACTCAACAAGCGCCGCTTCGACCTCTGGGGTCAAGGGTACCGACCCGGAGTACTTCTCTCCCGCATGAACTACCCTGTGGCCAACAGCACCGATCTCGCTTATGCTGCCAATCACTCCGACAACAGGATCCAGCAGGTGATTGAACACTGCCTTCAGCGCATCTTCATGGTTCCTCGCCTCTATCTTGTTCTGCACCTTGTCCTTGCCTGTGGGCTGGTGCTTTATGAATGCGTCGGGGGAACCTACCCTCTCAACTATGCCTTTTGCAAGGACCGCCTCATTCTGCATGTCGAAGAGCTGGTATTTAACTGATGAGCTGCCGCAGTTGACCACTAGGATCTTCATCGATCTTGCCCCTTCCTAAGTTATTCTTGAGCTAATTGCCCTGGCCGCGCCTGCGCTGAAGAACATCCAGTCCCTTTCTGGCTGCTCGCGCTGCATTCAGGGCGTTTTGTTCTATGCTTGCCAGCGCATTCTCGGCATACTCGTCCGCACCTGACCTTATCCGTGAAGCCTCAAGCTTTGCCGTCTCGATTATCTCCTCCGCCTTCGCCTTCGCGTCTACTACCTCCTGCATCTCAGCTTCAGGCAGAGGCGCCTTCTGTGGGGATCTGTGGACGTCTGGCGCTGCGTCCTCTTCGAAGCTCCATTCCTGCTTATCTTCAAGGGACTTCTGCGACGGAGGCTGGTTGGCGGTTACCTGCTTGAAGGTCCTGGTGCTGCCGTAGGAGACATCCGGGTCTATCGCATCCCTCATAGCGGTAAGAAGTCCTTGCAGCTCCTTCCTGTCAAGGACACACTTTCCAGTGAATGGCATTGCCGGTGCGCATTCTATAACCTCTTCCAATCTGTCGAGGTATTCCTCTATGGTAGCCTTGGGGATGCATTCTCCTGCGTATGCCTTGGACATCGTATCTTCTACCTCTTTTCAAGCCGTTCTGCGACGGGACCGGGGACCATATCCTCTATGGGCCCGCCGAAATGGGCGATCTCTTTGATTGAACTCGAGCTGATGAACTGGTTTTCCGCTGAAGTGACCATGAACAGGGTTTCTATCTCCGGAGCAAGCTTCTTGTTCATAAGGGCCATCGTGAACTCGTACTCGAAGTCAGTGACCGCCCTCAGCCCCCTGAGGATTATCTTCGTGCCCATAGACCTTGCGAAGTCCACAAGAAGGCCCTCAAAGCAGGCTATTTCCACATTGGGAAAGCCCTTGCAGGATTCCCTTAGCATCTCCATCCTTGTCTCCACGGGAAACATGTTGCTTTTAGCCGGATTGTTCAGTACGGCCACTACAAGCTTGCCATATATCGCTGAAGCCCTCTCGATTATATCCATATGTCCGTTGGTAGGCGGATCGAACGAACCCGGGAATATGGCAGTGCTCATGCTATACCTCCGAATCGAACTGATAGAAGTCTACCATCGTGGCTCCGTATCTCTCGCTTCGCTTAAGCTTGAGGTCTCCGTAAGAGCCTGGAAGGCATACATGCCTCTCTCTTTCTACCACCACTATACCCAAGGGGCTTACTACCCCATCGGCGGAGAGCAGCCGCATAGCCCGATCATAGGCTCCTGCCATGTAAGGCGGGTCCACAAAGGCGATTCCGAAGGGTTTGAGGCTAAGCCACTTCCAGCTTTCCTCCAGGGCATCCGCGCAGATCACCTCGCAGGACCCTTCCACTCCCAGAGCCTTTGCGTTCTCCTCCAGAAGCCTTGCGCAGGCACTGGCCCTCTCGACAAATACACACCTTGAAGCACCTCTTGAAAGAGATTCGAAACCGAGAGAGCCGCTTCCGGCGAATAGGTCCAGGGCCGCCTTGCTCATAAGCCGGGCACCAAGGATGCCAAAAAGGCTCTCCCTGACCCTGTCCTGCGTCGGTCTGGTCTCCGAGCCCTTTGGCGCCTTGATCTGTCTTCCGCACAGGCTGCCTCCGGTTATGCGCATTCCTTCTATGCTTCGTGCCAGCTTAAGGCTATTGTATTAGGTCCGCAGTGGCATCCGACCGCCGGGCCGACTGTCGCCCTGTACATCTCTGCGATCTTGTACTCCGAGCGTACCAGCGCCTCCAACTCGTCAGCCTTCTCCTTCGCAAGCGCATCGAACACGCATACGTAAATCCTCTTGCCAGGCTCGGTCCTTGACTTCATGACCTCCAGCATCCTTGGGATTATATTCCTGCTTCCGCGGATTTTCTCCACTGGGACGACCTTGCCCTTAATCTCGAGCATGGGCTTTATGTTCAGTATACCTCCAAGCAGGGCGCTGGCGGCACCTATCCTGCCGTTCTTTTTCAGATACTCCAGCGATTCGGGAACGAATATCGTGTTCACTCCAGATATCGTCTTCAGTATCTCCTTCCGGACGTCATCGACGCCAAGCCCTTTCTCAATCGCCCTGGCAGCTGTAAGAACTACCAGCCCCTCGCCGAAGCAGACCTGCGTTGTGTCGATCACCTCAACGAGATTCTTCCCCTTCTCCTCGTTTAGCTGCCTTGCAGCCATTATGGCCGAGCTCATCGTCCCACTCATCTCGGGGGCGATGTGAAGCGAGAAGATGTAATCGTACTTGTCGGCGATGCTTCTGTACATAGTCTCGAAGTCATACGGCGTCGGCTGGTTCGTCCTCGGAAGGACATCCGACTTCGCCTGCATCTCATAGAACTGCATCGGCGAGAGGTCGAGCACGTCCTTGTAGTTGGTCTCCCCGAAGAGGATGTTCAGGGGAACCATATGTATCCCGTATTTCTTGTAAAGCTCAGGCGTCAAGTCGCAAAGCGAATCCGTTACCAATCCGATCTTCATGGCTACCTCCAAAGCTTAATCTAGCGCGTACCAAGCCACGCCGAAAGTGTCAGGCCCTATGTGACTTCCTATCCCGGCTCCCATTCCCGCCCTGAAGAGCTTCTTAACGCTGAAGCTGCCAAGCACGGCCTCTTCAAGCTCTTTGGCCTCTTTATGCATATTGTTGTTGATTATGCAGATTACCAGGTCTGTAGTCGGTTTTATGGACTTTCTCATATAATCGATGAACTTGGGGGCTGCGTTTTTCAGGCCCCTTATCTTCTCTATCGTGTATACGCTTTCTTTGCATCCTATGAGGGGCATTATGTGAAGTATGCCGCCAAGCAATGCGCTTGCCCCTCCTATCCTTCCGTTCTTATGGAGGTATTTCAGCGACCCCGGTATCCAGATGATGCCCGATGCGTCTATCGCCCTTCTTACCTCGGCGACGACCTCGTCAATGCTCTTGCCCTTCTTTATTGCCTCACCTGCAGCGTGCACTATCAGGCCTTCTCCCATGGCGCCCGAAAGGGTGTCTATGATATGCACCCTTCCCCTGTCGCTCTCGTCCAGCGCCTCACGTGCGATGGTGGCGGACTGAAGGGTGCCGCTAAGCTTAATGGAGATATGTATTGACACAACATGATCATGGTTCTTAAGGAGTTCCTTATAAACCTCCTCGAATTCCGCCGGTGAAGGCTGTGAGGTCTTCGGCATGACGTCCGATTTCCTAAGCCTTTCATAGAACTGCTCGTCCGTTATGTCCACTCTGTCCTTGAAGACCTCTTCCCCGAATAAAATCCTGATAGGAACGATCTTCACATCGTATTCTGAGATGATCTCCGGTGTAAGGTCGCTTAACGAATCGGTGACCAATGCAATGCTTGATTTCATAACAAGGCCGCCCAAAGGGCGGCTCACCTCCAATTCTATTCCACAGAGAGCAGGTAGTAGTAGACCGGCTGACCGCCGGAGTGGAGCTCGACGATCAGATCCGGGCTCCTTTCCTGTATGGCGGCAGCTAGAGCCTCCGCTTCCTCCTGCTTGACTTCGCTGCCGTAGAAGACAGTGACTATCTCGCTTTCAGGCTTGAGCATCTTCTCGAGAGTTTCAGTGGCTACGCCATCGAGGTTGTCTCCCTTGACAAGCAGCTGCCCGTCTATTATGCCTATGAAATCGTTCTGCTTGATCTCGATTCCGTTAAGCTTTGTGTCCCTAACAGCGTAAGTTATCTCGCCGCTCACGACGTTTGACAAGGCCTTGCCCATCCTTTCGAAGTTGTCCTTCGCAGGAAGTTCAGTGTTGTAGGCCATCATGGCGGATATGCCCTGCTGCATAGACTTTGAAGGGACGACGTGAACTTTTGCCTTTACGACATCTGCGGCTTGCTTTGCCGTAAGGATGACATTCTTGTTGTTGGGAAGGATGATTACCTCCTTGGCTCCGGTGGCATCTATGGCGTCGGCTATCTCCTTGATCGATGGATTTAATGTCTGGCCGCCAATGACGCAGCCATCTATGCCGAGGCTCTCGAAGATCTCCTGCAGCCCATTGCCTGCTGCAACAGCTATCGTTGCGACAGGCTTCGGCGCCTTCTTCGGTTCAACAGGCTCGCCTGATACAGCCGCCACGCGCCCTGAGCCATCATGAGCATCTCCCTGCTTCTTGCCCGCGAACTCCGGCATGACGAAGTCCTCATGCTGGTCTGCCATGTTGTTTATGTGGATTTCGTGAAGAGTGCCGTATTTTACGACCTTCTCCAGGACTTTGCCGGGATTGTTGGAGTGGATGTGGACCTTCACCGTTTCCGGTATTCCGACTACCAGCATGCTGTCTCCCAGGGACTCGATATCCTTTCGGATCCTGTCTTCCTGCAGGTCGCTGCCCTTGATGATGAACTCGGTGCAGTACCTGAACTCGATATGGGCAAGCTCCTTCCTCTCTTCCTGCCTGATTCCAGCAGCTTTGGGTTCCTCTGCATGTACTGCGATGTCAACGCCCTGAAGGGAAGCTATGAAACCTTCCAGGAAGAAGACGTAACCCTTGCCTCCAGCGTCTACAACTCCCGCCTCTTTTAATACGGGCAGGAGATCCGGGGTCTTCTCTAGCGCGATCTTGGCGCCAGCAAGTGCGCTCTTCAATACATCGACAACTTCAGATGCGCCCTTTGAGGCCTCGACGGCCTCTCTTCCTGCCAATCGCGATACTGTCAGGATTGTCCCTTCAACAGGTTTGATGACCGCCTTGTATGCCATATTGGAGGCTTCCATCAGCGCTTCCGCCACGTCAGCCGGATTTGCGGTCTTCTTCCCCTTCAGTCGTACGGAAAATCCCCTCATAAGCTGGGAGAAAATCACTCCGGAGTTTCCTCTTGCCCCCATTAGGCAGCCCAAGGCTATGCTGTTGGCAACCTCGCCAACCTTATCTGCCGGGTACTTGTCTATCTCCTTCACTGCCGAGCTCATTGTGAGGTACATGTTCGTGCCTGTGTCTCCGTCAGGTACCGGGAAAACGTTCAGCGCGTCTATCGCTGCCTTCCTCTCGCCTACATAAGCCGCAGCGTCCCTGAATGCCTTGATGAGCGCCTTGCCGTCGAGGGGCTTAACGGCAGCCGCCTTGCTTGTGACTGCCATCAGCGCTTATCCTTTCCGAGGCTGTTTACGCGCACTCCCTGCACGGTGATCTTCACATCTGCCACCTTCAGGCCAGTCATCGCCTCAACGACATACCTTACCTTCTCGACAACGTTCTTGGCCACTTCGGTGACCTTGGTGCCGTATTCGACCACCACGAAGAGGTTAATCCTTACTTCCTCCCCGTCAACTTTCACTTCTACGCCCTTGCTTATATTCTCCATGCCCAGGAGCTCTGCAATCCCGTCAGTGAACGTGCGCGAGGCCATGCCGACAAGGCCATAGCTCTCGTGGGCGGCCATCCCCGCAATAGCGGCGATGACGTCGTCGGAGATCAAAATCTGGCCCCATGCCGTCTTCAGCTCTCTTGCCATCAGCTTTCCTCCAAACCAAGAAACTCGCAAAGCATGACCTTCATGCTTCACTGCCATTAAATTATTCTAACCATTTGAATAAAATCATTCAATCATTGGTTAGATAATCAAATCATATCAGTTAAAGACAACTTGAAACTGTTGCCAGGAAATATGCGCCGTTTTAGATGCGTCTATTGCAACAATCGCCTCGCGGTGGTATATTTACATAGTAATTCAACTTGGAGTATCAGGCCTTGCAAAGGAGGTTATCATATGTCGAAAGTCTGTGATGTCTGCAGTAAGGGTCCGGTCTACGGGCACAATGTCAGCCATTCAAACATCCACACGAAGCGTAGGTGGCTTCCCAACCTGCAGACCGTTAAGGCGATCGTGGACGGCAGCCCCAAGCGTATAAGGGTATGCACAAACTGCCTCAAGTCAGGCAGGGTAGTCCGCGCTAGCTAATCCATTAGGGGCAAGAAGTTTATTTTGAGGAAGGGTTTGAACCCTTCCTCTTCTCTTTTCTGTTCTTCTATGCCTCCTGTGCTAGTCCCTCTATCTTATCCATGACTTCAATCAGGACTTTCGCGGCCCCCACCGACCCGGCATGGTATATGCCGGCTGGATCGAGCTCGCCATGCCAGTCGGATCCTCCTGTCGCTATGAGCCCGTGCAGTTTGGCAAACTTCCTGTATCTTGCCTGCGATGACCTGTCATGCCGGGGATATGCCGCTTCTATTCCCATGAGGCCCGCATCTACAAGCTCTTTAAGAAGGGGGTCTGCCCCTGAAGTCCCCGGATGTGCGATCACAGGAACCCCTCCGCCTTCCCTGATGCAGCATATAGCCTCTGCCGGGCTCATATCCGAAGTTGGCTCGAAGGCTTGACCGCCTATATTCAGCCAAATGCTGGCCCTTTCGTCGAATTGGCCGCCGAACTTGCCCTTTATCGCCCTGAACAAATGGGCCCTTCCTACCACACCCCTACCCTTGTAAGATAGCACGAAATCCTCTTCGATGGGGCATCCGAGCCTATTGAGGCTATCTATCATCCTCTTCATTCTTTCCGACCGAAGCCTCTTCATTTCGTCAAGAATATCGAGGAACGCCTTTCCAGGCTCGTTAGGGAAATATCCGAGTATATGTACCTCGATGCTTCCTTGTACTGTGGACATCTCCACTCCGGGCATGAACCTTATGCCAAGCTCCAGGGATTTTGTTCGCGCCTCGGGTATCCCTTCCATTATGTCATGGTCTGTCAGGGAGACGCCGGATAGGCCCTTCTCTGCGGCTTTTATCACCACTTTCTCGGGGGCCTCCTTGCCGTCCGAATGGTAGCTGTGCGTGTGAAGGTCAGCGTACCCTTGATATCGCGATTGTGACGAGCTCATCATTCACTTCCCATTCCTTGACGTATTCTGCTTCGAAAGTACCGGAGGCTATCTCCTCGGCGAGCGTCTCTTCCTTTATATAGCTTTCGAAGCGCTTCAACGCCTCCTCTGCCATGCCGCCGCCCTTTATCATCACCCTGATTCTGTCTTCTATCTGGAATCCGGCCTCTTTCCTGGAGTTTTGTATCCTGTTGAGAAGCTCCCTCAAGAAGCCCTCAAGAAGCAGCCCCTCGGTTACCTCAGTGGAGAGGGCCGCTTTTCTTCCCTTCTGTGACACAGCGCACCAGCCTGGCCTCTGCACAGTCTCGACTATGAGCTCCGCTGCTTCAAGGGTTACCTCTCCATCATCCAGGCTGAAGCTTACAGGGTTACCCTTAGCCGCCTCCTCCGCCTGGCTGTCGCTTGCTGATGAGACAGCTGCTGCGAGCGCCTTCATCCTTGCCCCCATCTTCCTTCCGAGCAGGTCGAACCTGGGCTTTATCCTGTAGGTCGCATAGCTGCTCAGGTCATCGGCGAAACCGATTGCCTTGACATTCAGCTCGTCTTGAATGAGGTCCGATAGCTCTCTTATGTCCCTTCGCTCCCCCTCACTGGAGGTTTCAAAAAGGATCTCTGCAAGAGGCTGCCTGTTCTTAATGTTCACAGTGTTTCTTGCAAGGCGCCCTAGATAGACTACCTGCTCGGCCAGGTCCATCTTCCTTTCGATGTCGGCATCGACGGCTTCTTCGTCCCTCTCCGGGTAATCGCATAGATGCACACTCTCAGGGGTACCTGGTTCGCCAAGCGACAGCACCAGGTTTCCGTAGATCTCCTCGGCAAGGAAGGGCGTAAACGGTGCTGTGAGCTTTGCCAGCTGGATGAGAACCTCGTATAGAGTAGCAAAGGCGGCCTCTTTATCCAAAGTCCACTCCGAACCCCAGTAGCGCCTCCTTGACCTTCTGACATACCAGTTCGACAGCTCATCGACGAACTCCTCAAGCATCTTGCCCGCGTCTGTTATGTCGAATATGTCCATGCTCTTCCTGACCTCTCCAATGAGGTTGTTCAGCTTGGACAGTATCCAGCGGTCTATCTCCGGCCTGTCATTAAGCGCCACCTTGTGATCAGATGGCTTATAGTCATCTATGTTTGCATAGAGAACGAAGAAGGAGTACACGTTCCAAAGGGTTCCCATATACTTCCTTATCGCATCCGTTATCCCATCCTCGTAGAACCTGGTGGGGTTCCACGGCGGGTTGGTGGTGTACAGGTACCACCTCATCGCATCGGCGCCCTGCTTGTCCAGTATCTTCCACGTATCCACCACGTTGCCCTTGCTCTTGGACATCTTCTGCCCGTTCTCATCCAGAACAAGCCCCATTACAACACAGTTTCTGAAAGGCTCCTTATCGAACAGAAGCGTGGATATTGCAACAAGCGTGTAGAACCATCCTCTTGTCTGGTCTATGGCCTCGGTTATGAAGTCTGCAGGGAAGCCCTTCTCAAACACCTCCTTGTTCTCGAAGGGGTAGTGCCACTGCGCAAAAGGCATCGAACCCGAATCGAACCAGCAGTCCATGACTTCCGGGGTCCTCTTCGAAACTCCGCCGCATTCCGGGCACCCAAGCTTCACTGAATCTATATATGGCCTGTGCAGCTCGGGAAGGTCAACCTCGCCTATTGCCATATCCTTAAGCTGCTGCTTGCTGCCGACAGCGGTCTGCTCTCCGCATGACTCGCATATCCATATAGGCAGCGGTGTACCCCAATATCTCTCCCTGGAGACTGCCCAGTCGATGACGTTCTCTAGGAAGTTGCCGAACCTGCCCTGCTTTATATGATCAGGGAACCAGTTGATGTTCGCGTTGTTTTCGACCAGCTTGTTTCTGAGCTTAGACATCTCTATGAACCAGGAGGCGCGGGCGTAATACAGAAGGGGGGTGTCGCATCTCCAGCAGAACGGGTAGCTGTGCAGGTATTCCTCCTGCTTGAACAGAAGCCCTCTTCCTTCCAGCTCCTTCATTATTCCAGCGTCTGCTTCCTTGACGAAAAGACCCTTCCAAGGTGTTACGTTCTCGTCGAACCTTCCTTGAAGGTCCACTACCTGTATGATCGGCAGGTTGTTCTCCTTGCCGACCTTGCTGTCGTCCTCACCGAAGGCGGGAGCAATGTGCACAATGCCGGTACCGTCCGTAAGTGTTACGAAATCCCCTGCTACTACCCTGAAGGCTGGTTTGTCGGTCTTCACAAATCTATACAGAGGCTCATATCTCATCCCGACAAGGCTTGCTCCCTTGACCTTCTTCACAGTTTCGTACTCGCCTAAGCCCAGCTTCTCTACAAGCTCGGAAGCAAGTACAAGAGTGCTGGTGCCCGTCCTCACATATGAGTATTCGGCATCATTGGAGACAGCCAAAGCAACGTTTGAAGGCAAAGTCCAAGGAGTGGTCGTCCAGACAAGGAAGAATGTCTCCTGCTCTTCCAGCATCCTTAGCTTCACGTATATGGAAGTGTCCTTGATATCCTTGTACCCTTGCGCGACCTCATGGCTTGAAAGTGCCGTTCCGCACCTGGGACAGTAGGGAACCACCTTATGACCCTTGTACATAAGGCCCTTGTCGAATATCGTCTTCACGGCCCACCAGACCGACTCGATGTACGAATCGTGATAGGTCACATAAGGATCGTCCATGTCGACCCAGAAGCCTATCCTTTCAGTGATATCGGTCCAGTCCTTGAGGTATTTCCAGACGCTCTCCTTGCACCTAGCTATGAACTTCTCGACGCCGTACTCCTCGATCTGGGGCTTACCGCTTATTCCAAGCTGCTTTTCGACCTCCAGCTCGACGGGCAGTCCATGGGTATCCCAGCCCGCCTTCCTGTTGACCAGGTAGCCCTCCATTGTCTTGTATCTGAGGATCACGTCCTTTATTGCCCTTGTCAGAACATGGCCTGGATGCGGCTTACCGTTTGCCGTCGGGGGGCCCTCATAGAACACGAAGGGCTTCCTTCCCTGCCTGTTCGAGATGCTCTTCTCGAATACCGCGCCTTCTTTCCAGAACTCAAGTACCCTCTTCTCAACCGCAGGGAAGTTGACTTCCGGGCTAACCTTCCTGAACATAGCCTTTACCTCCGTTGGGATATAGAAAAACCCGTCCTTATGGGACGGGATAACCCGCGGTACCACCCATTTTAGCCCGACAGGGCTCTCTCTGAAGGCACATTCATGCCCCTCCCTGTAACGGGGGAACCGGCTCGGCTTACTTCTAGTTCAGCCTGCTGCTCAAGGGAGATATTCCTGCCTTTATCCATGCGGTCTCACACCATTTCCCGCTCGCTTGATGGCATAGTTGCAGTACTCGTCCCTGTCAACGCATTTCTCTAACTAATATAACTACATACATACAAGCCAGTCAAGAACAAGAAGGCGTCCCACTGGTGATTACTGCCGCTTCTCCTGCGATGCATGTTATCTCGGCATAATCGTCATCAATGAGATTTGATACACCGCGGCTGCTTCCTGACACCATGTCCTCACCGTGCAGCTCATACTTCATTCCCCGCGTTCTGACGCCGCACAGTATCTCGGAAAGCGGGATTAGCGAGACAGGACAGCCTGCTTTCCCTTCGAAGCTGCAGCCGAACTCGTGCGTAAGCACCTCTATGGTGCTTGATCTGCCTATCAGCGATACTCTCATGCCCATGCATGCATACCTTCTAAGCAGCATTATGTTTGTCATCTCGTGGTCGATTCTTCCGCCCAGCGCGCCGTAGACATAGCATCTCTTAATGCCTGAACGGTATGTCATTTTTAATGCAATGTCCAGGTCTGTCTCATCCTTCTCCTGCGGGAACTCGACTATCCTGACGCCCTCAGCCCTTGCCCTCTCAATCAGGGAGGGTTCTGCAGAATCGAAGTCGCCCACAGCAAGGTCCGGCTTCATGCCCGCCCTGTAGCAGAAGTCTATGCCCCCGTCGGCGCAGACTGTCATGCTTGCTGATCTTCTAATCTCTTCTGATGGAAGGATCAGCTCATCCTCGCATCCTGCGAAAAGAACGGCAGACTTGTCAGATTTGCACAACAACTCGACCACCTCTTGTAAAGGGGGCAGCTTCTCGGCTGCCCCCCGGTGCCTTCTATTGCCACTTGCCCTTCATAACATGACCGCGTATCTCCGTCCTGCTGCTCATCGAGATTATCTCGCACTGCTTCTTCGCGTTCTTGAAAAGCGCTACGCATGGCGGATCCAGGTCGTCATCTATGCCCATCTCGGCAATTGAGATTGCCTTCTCCATAAGGTGAATGAGCTGGATATGAAGGTCATTGGTGTATCTGGACCTCTCAATGAGCTTAACTTCAGCTTCCGTCAGCTTTGTGAACTGCTCCTTGGGGGCTCCGCACTTGGGGCACTTGTCGGGAGCATCGTCACCCTCGTGTATGTAGCCGCAAGAACCGCAACGGTACATTTGTCACCCTCCTGCCTATTAATAATTCTCGCAGAGCACCTCGTAGTACGACTTGGGATGAGCGCAAGCTGGGCACTTGTCGGGCGCTTCGGCCCCGTAGTGCAGGTATCCGCAGTTGCGGCATTTCCAGAAGACAGGCTTGTCCTTCTTGAAGACGCTGCTGTCCTCAATATTCTTCAGGAGCTTGAGGTATCTCTTCTCGTGGGCTTCCTCGACTTCGCCGATTTCTGAGAACACAACAGCAATATCGTCGTAGCCTTCCTCTTTGGCCACTTTGGCGAACTCAGGGTACATCTTCGTATGTTCGTAGTTCTCGCCCTCTGCTGCGTGCTTGAGGTTATCAGTAGTGCATCCGATAAGACCGAGGAACTTGGCGAAGCGCTTCGCGTGTTCCATCTCGTTGTCAGCAGTCTCAAGGAAGAAGCCCATTATCTGCTCAAAGCCTTCCTTCTTGGCTGCAGCGGCCCAGTATGTGTACTTGTTCCTCGCCTGGCTCTCGCCGGCGAACGCCGCCATAAGGTTCTGATATGTCCTGCTGTCTTCGAACTTGCCCATTTTTCCCTCCTAAGTTTATTACTCCTCCGGACTGAAACTATCTTTTCCGACTCCGCAATCGGGGCACACCCAATCTTCGGGGAGCGCCTCGAAAGGTGTCCCTGGCTTAACACCCTGGCTGGCATCGCCCTTTGCAGGATCGTACACATAACCGCAGATGTCGCAAACCCATCTCTTCATTCGCTCAACCTCCTTGTCATATTTTCTTAGCCGATATTGAATGCAAGCGGACCTGTAAGCCGAGTTCTGTCGTGGATGGCCATCCATCTTGGCGCAGCGTCGCCGCTGCGCTCCAGCGATCGACCCGAGGGAAAGGCGGGCAGCCCTATGCCCCTCCTATTCGATCTTTCTCCGGGTGGGGTTTGCCAAGCCGCACAGTTGCCTGTGCGCTGGTGCGCTTTTACCGCACCGTTTCATCCTTGCCTTTTCAGGCGGTTTGTTTTCTGTTGCACTTTCCTTAAGGTCACCCTCACCGGGCGTTACCCGGCACCCTGCCCTATGGAGCTCGGACTTTCCTCAGGCTAATAAGCCCGCGGCCACCCAGTCCGCTTGCAAAGCTCGTTGTCTTAGCTTCTAGTCGCGCCCAGAAGGTCCTTGTATGTATCCGGGTCCATGCTTATGTCAGCCTTCTTGCCCTGGACATCGGTTCCAAGCCTCTTCGCGCAGTCTATGCACCTGTGGGTTCCAGGCAAGGCCTCAAGCCTCTCCTTGGGGATGAATCTGCCGCAAGTATCGCAGCGTACCCTCTTCATAGTCACACCTTCGAAGCCTTTCGAGACTAGATTTGTGTCTTACCTTGATTACATTCTATATGTTTTCAAGGATTCCTTCAAAGATGTCGCTTCCGACCGAAATGATGAAAGGCGGGCATGAAGCTCCGCCTGTCATTTCTCATATGGTGGGCCCACTTGGGATCGAACCAAGGACCAATCGGTTATGAGCCGACCGCTCTACCGCTGAGCTATGGGCCCACCGACAATTATAAAGCCCTGTCTTTGATTCGTCAAAGGGAAATGTGCTTGCCTTTATTCATCAACGGAGGGCAACCAAATGATGAACTTGCTGCCCTTGCCCTTTTCGCTTTCAGCTCTTACAGTACCTCCGTGCGCCTCTATGATGCTTCTTACCAAAGACAGGCCGATTCCCATCCCCCCGCTTGATCTGTTTCTAGATTCGTCTGCTCGATATAGCCTATCGAACACATGCGGCAGGTCCTTGGAATCGATACCTGTGCCGCTGTCCTCAACTGATACCGTTACACCGGAGTCTACGTCAATCACAGTGACGGTTACCCTGCCTCCGGCATCCGTGTACCTTAGCGAGTTGCTTAGAAGGTTCTCCACCGCCCTTCTTATCTTGTCGCAGTCGAGCATCATCTCGGCTTCAGCTACCCCGTTTGCCAGAACCAAGTCTACTCCTTTGGCTGCGAACAAAGGCCTCATAGCCTCCACGGCAGAACCAATTGTCCCATTTATGCTGCATTTTTTCCTTACGATAGCATCCAGCCCGCTTTCGATCCTGCTGACCCGCTCAAGCATCATCACCATTTCAGATAACCGGTCAAGCTCTGATATGCTGGCAGCAAGGCCTTCATGCCCCATAGGCAGCACTCCGTCGTCCATGGCCTCCAGCCTTGCCTTAGCTATCGTCAACGGAGTTTTCAGCTCGTGTGCGGTGTCTTCCGCCATTCGTTTTCTCATTGAATCCTGGTTACCCATCTCGCGGGCAAGCTCGTTCATGCCGCAGTAAAGCTGGGAAATCTCCCTTGTGCTGTCCTTTTGACCGATTCTGGCAGAGAAGTCGCCTCTTCCTAACGATTGGGCAAGCGAAAGCACCCTGAATATCGGTCTGATGATGCTGTCGGCGAAGGCAATCCCAAGGATTACCGCTATCAGGGCTATCGTCGATCCTGATATTATAAGAAATCTGTTGATCCTCTCAAGAAACTCCGTGTCCGCAGCCGTCATGAAGATATTCTGATAGCTGATATCCGCAATCCCTACCTGAAGTGCCCCTTTCATCACAGGCAGCGATTCGTTAGTAAGGTATGGGTTCCTGCCCATCATGCGGCCCATACCCATCCTTCCCATGCCTGAGTTTGATAGTATGGGATTTCCGCCTGCATCATAAAGGGTGAGGCTCATCCCGATTTCAGAGGCTGCAGTAGCAAGCTTCTTCAGCTCATCGAAATCCCAACCTGAATCACCGCCATATGCCTCGGACAGCCCCGATATGATGCCCTCCCTCTCCTGCTTGATCCTCCGCTCCAGGTAATCTCCGAAAGTGTTCTTAACCGTATAGTCTATACCTAGATATGTCACCGATAGCGTGACAACTATTAGAAGCGCGTATACGAATGCCACCTTGGTCCTTAATCCAAGCTTCAAATGAACCTACCGCCTATCCTGTAGCCGATGCCGTGTACAGTCTCCACGTATTCTGATCCATCTCCACCAGCTGCCAGCTTCTTCCTCAGGTTCTTGACATGTGAATCAATAGTCCTGTCGAACCCCTGGTATTCATCACCGAATGCAGCGGCAATAAGCTCCTCCCTTGAGAAGGTCCTCTGCTTGTGCAGCGCGAGAGCCTCAAGAATCGCATATTCGTTCTTTGTAAGCCTTATTAATTCTCCCTGCCGCGATACTTCCTTCCTCTCGAGATCTATCATCAGCTGCCCCAAGACCAATTGCTTCACCCGTGAAGGCTTCAGCGCTTCATACCTCCTAAGAAGCGCCCTGACCCTAGCGACAAGTTCCTTGGGGCTGAATGGTTTCGGAAGGTAGTCGTCGGCACCCAGATCAAGACCTGATATGATGTCATTTTCTGATGACTTCGCCGTAAGCATTATTACCGGAATCGCTGATGTCTCCCTTATACCCGCTAATACCTTCTCGCCGCTTATGAAAGGAAGCATAAGGTCCAGGACAATAAGATCCGGCGACAGGGTCCTGAACTTCGAGATGCCTTCAGCGCCATCTTTCGCCCAGCTTACAGCGAAGCCATCCTTCTCAAGGTATGCTGCAATGATATCTGCAATATCCTTCTCGTCTTCGATTACGAGTATGGTCTTCTTCTCCTGACCCATCAATTCGACTCATCTACCATCTTCTGAAGTATGACCTTCGCATCCTCGAAGCTTTTCCCTGCTCCGATAATGATGTCCCTTAGTTTGGCACCGTTATCTTTCGGAAGCTCTACCCCGATTGCAGGGCCTATGAGCTCCCTTGATACCCCCCAGCTCATCATGTCGAATATTGTTGTATTCCCCTTGACTGACCTATCTTCCTTCTTAGTTTCATGCTCCTCACTAACGGGCGGCTGGCTGACAGCCGCTTCCGGCTGTGCTGCCTGCACATTTCCTGTGCCTGTGATTTCAGAAGGCTCCTTTGCCTCGCCGGGAGCGATATCACTCTTGCTTGCTGCCAAGGTTTCCTCCACTGAGCTCCCGCTTGCCGCTTCTTGAGCTGACGCTGGCTGCGTGGCCTCCTCGGAGGCTTCGGGGATACCTTCGTCGCTTGCCTTCTGTGATACAGGTTTCGACTGGTTCCCGGCTGGTTTCGACAGGCTTTCACTGGGTTTCGCCGGCGCTGTACTTTGATCAGACAATGCTTCTTCGGCTGTTGTGTTCGATGTATCGGCGTTTCCTGCGTCCTCCGCCCGCTCCGTCAGGTCTATAGTGTGGCTGCCTAGATAGCTTATCCTCTCTTCCGTAAGGCCTAACGCGCTCCTTCTTATTATATCTGCCGCCTGAAGGGGCACATATGCTCCCAGATCGACAGGAAGCCCCGTCATGAAACCGACGAACAACCTGACTGAGGATGTGCCTATCTCCTGAGGCAGGCCTGCATATTTCTCTTCAAGCCCTTTAAGCTGGAATGCTGAGATCTCGGCACCCTCTCCTTCTATGCCGAAAGCCTCCGCAAGTACGGCCGCTTCGATTCCGAACTGCTTAGAGATGTCGGCAAAGCTGAACGAGCCCCTTATATCGTTTGGATCCGCCTTCCCCTCGAACTCCCCTGCTTTGATGATTGCAGCGCTCTTGCTGCTTTCGGTGTCGAACAGCCCCAGGCTGGAGGAAATGATTACCCCGCCCAGCATTATCAGCATCACTGCCGCGAAAGCAGTCGCCCTTCCTATCTTCATTTCCCTTTACCTCCGAATGCAGGCGTAGACAACAAAACAGTATCCTCAATCGGGCATGCAGCCTCAGATGTGCACTCAAGGCATGTGATGCATCTTGTATCCCTTATGGCCTTCGCCTTAGAAACATCTATGTTCATAGGGCATGACCTGTCGCACTTGCCGCACGATATGCAGGTGGAGGCCCTTCTGCGTATGGCAAAGGGCCTTATCAGGTTGGTAAGCCCGAGCAGAGCCCCATAAGGGCATGCGAACTTGCACCATGGCCTCTCTATAATGAAAGATGCTGCAATCACCGCTGCAAGTATCAGGACTCCGGCAATCTGCGCCTCGCTTGTCCAGAAGCTGAAAAGCGCGCTGTATGGGTCATATGTCGAGAAGACGAGCTTTGCGCTTACTGCCGTAGCATAGACGACCCAAATCATGACCCCATACCTGAGGAAGCCCAATGCTTTTTCGATCTTGGCAGGCAAGATCCCGTTGTACGATTTCCTGAACAACCTTTTCCCCAGCTTCCCCACCCATTCCTGGAAGCTTCCGAACGGGCATACCCAACCACAGAATATGGGTCCGAGAAGCACAGCTGAGAGAAAGACTATCACCATTAGCGCGAAGGACGCTTCATGCACTTTCTGGACGAATGTACCTGCAGTCACGAACCTGTAGATGCTTACGACGCCTCCGAAGGGACATACTGCATGTATTGATGCAGAAGGGATCTCCTCGATTCCCGCGCTTTTCTCCGCCAAGCTGTGGTTAATTGTCACTATGGCTATCAGAGCGAAGAACAGAATCTGCGATATGAGCCTTAACTGCGACTTTCTTGCGGTTCTCATGTAATACCTCCCGGCTTGTATGCATCAATTCTAATACTTCGTCACATTTCGTGATGTTAATTATTTATGGAGATGCGCTGCAAGGGGGCGCTGCTCCTGTTTTCGAACAGGTCCCTAGGGCTAACAGTGAACAATGCGGCTTGCGGGTAGTGCCAACTCACCACATTCGCGCTATAATTTTATAAATTGGTGGGCTTACCGATGTAAATCACTACTTCTGGAGGGCGAATGAGAAGGCTATTCATTATCGAATCGAAAAGCGCCCGTGGAACAGACTGGAAGGAGAGGTTCCTGGTCAACAGGGCAAATCTCAGGATCACTGAGCTTAAGCTCACCCAGGGTGAGCCTCTAAAAATCAAGCCCACACTATTCGAAGACCTGCTTGAGTTCTTCTTTGTGTTAAAGGGCAAGATTGAGATTGAATCAGAGGGGATAAAGGTAAGGCTAGCCGAAGGCGAGTACTTCTACACTCACGACCTAAGGCGCGCCGTACTTGTCTCTTCCCCTTCTGATGCATTGATTCTAATCGCCAGCAACATCTCAATAACCAAGCAGATAAACACCTCGCTTATAGAAGAGATCAAGCCAAAGGTGACTGCCGGCGGCCTGTATATCATGGGCAAGGGTTGCATAAACAGGGCCACGCAAGACAATAACGCACTAAGCTTGCTTGCCAGCGGCGGAGGCCTTGATGTCATGCTGCAGGAGATATTCGGGAGAAGGCCGGGCTGCGTGACGCCAGGAGACTCCCCCGACCTTCTCGAGTTCTTCTACATTCTCGAGGGCGCGTTCACGATCAATGACAATGATGAGGTGCATATGCTTAGAGCAGGTGACGCCTTCTACGTGTATGACCTGGACCATACGATATCGTTCACCGCAGAAGACGGTGCAAGGGCGATATACATTGCTTCGAAGCCGATCTTTGACTACCTCCTGGACTTCATGGAGGATCTGAACGAGCTTCTCCGGCAATATGAGCAGAAGGATATCTACACTCACAACCACAGCATAAGAGTCGAGCAGTATACCTTGAAGATTGCCAGCAGGATGGGGCTTCCAAACGACAAGCTTCTCGCAATAGCAGTCGCCTCCCTTTTTCATGACATCGGCAAGGTCAACATACCAGATGAAGTCCTGAACAAAGTGGGCATGCTGACCGATAGGGATTATGAGTACATTAAGAAGCATCCCAGCGACAGCGCCAAAGTCCTTAGCCAAAGATTCGAGGAGGCTCTAACGAACATAGTAAGTCAGCACCACGAGAGGCTCAACGGCTCCGGGTACCCGCTTGGGCTTAAGAGTGACGAAATCATGCTCGAGGCGAAGATCATCGCTGTCGCCGATTCCTATGATGCGATGACATCCGACCGAGCATATAGGCAGGGTGTCACCCCAGATGAAGCAATAGTGGAGCTCAAGAGCCTTTCAGGCACGCTTTACGATCCTGACGCCGTTCACACGCTCGAGGCGATTCTCAAGGAAGAAGGCCACATAGCGAAAATCGGTTAACGCCTATTGAATATTGTTTTTAATATTAGGTTGTAATATACTCAAGTTGTGCGTGGAAGCGCATAAATATTGGAAGGTTGGGCTTTCTTACCTTCACCGACAAGAGCAAACCAGGCGAAAGCCTGGGACGCAAAGCTAAGGGCCTAAAAGCGCAAGCTCATGGCTGCCAGTTACCGAAAGAAGGGCTATACTGCTTCTCCGGTAGAATGGCGGCCGATGTCGATGAACATTGGTCGTTGTTTTTTTAACCGGTGATAGGTAAGGCCAGGACCTGGAAAGTAGGAGGTCAAATGAGAAAGCTTACCCTAATCTGCATCGTGATGGCAGCTGTAATCTCTCTTTCATTGGCGGTCCCGGCAATGGCTAAAGTTCTCCCGGAGGATGATCTGAGGCATATCGACAATGTGAATGATCACATCTATAGGGAGATCGAGAAGGCTCAGAAGCTTGCTGACAAGGCGCTGAAGCAGGATAACCAGGAGTGGTTCAATGAGATCCTATTCGAACTTCAGTACAAAGCGGCAATGCTTACAGCAGATGCAATTGAATGGGCTGCTCGCAGGGGCGTCGTGGCGGTTTGCGATCACATCTACGTGACTGTTGGCGGAGTGGAAATCATGGTTGACCCCATACACATACTCTGGTAACCAAAGGAGAGGAATAGGAGCTTCGAGGCGGCTTAGGCCGCCTCTTCTTTGCACCTTTGAGGCATTAGGTTTAGAATTGTCTTATACTTAGCGGGAGGTGCGCAATGTACAGCAGCTTCGCACTCGAGAGAAATGACTCGGCGCTGCTTCAATGTCACTGCTGGCTGCCAAAATCCAGCAAAGCCCTTGTCATACTGGTACACGGACTCGGAGAACATGCCAAGAGGTATGACCCGGTAGCGGGATATCTGAGCGAGAACGACATAGCAGTGTTCTCGTTCGACCTGCGCGGTCATGGGAGAAGCTCAGGCCAAAGGGGGCATATCGGTTCTTTCGCGGCAACCCATGATGATATGGATGCCCTGGCCTGCAGGGCGCGTGAAACGGTGGGCGATATCCCGCTGTTCTTTTATGGGCATAGCCTTGGCGGAGGTATAGTGCTCTCCAAGTGGCTGCTTGAACCTCAAAGCGCGAAGGCCTTCATTGCAACATCGCCCTGGCTTGAGCTGGTAGACAGGAAGCCTCCGGCATTGATTGCGGTATCAAGGATACTGCGCGCCGTCATGCCTTCCTTCCCTATACCGACGGGGCTTGATGCAAATTTGCTGACATCTGATGAGTCTGTCTCTGATGCCTACAGGAAAGATCCGCTAGTCCACGGGAAGATCTCTGTGGCGACTGCTATTGACGCCATTGATTCGGCAAGTATGGTACTTGGGGGCAACGTCCCCGGCACTCCCCTGCTTCTTGCCCATGGCAGCCTTGATGGCATATGCTCGGTTGAATCCTCAAGAAGGCTTGCCAGTAAATCAAAGGAGTCGATCACTTACCTGGAATTTGCAGGCAGGCATGAGATCTTCAATGAGCCCGGCCTGTTCGAGCCTCTTACTGAGGCAATATCCGGTTTCATCCTTCAAAATGCCGGGAGGTGAATCGATTGCCCAGCTATATCATGGCGATAGACCAGGGCACTACCTCCTCAAGGGCAATCATCTATGATTCCTGCGGAACTCCCGTTTCATCTGCACAGAGGGAGTTCACTCAGCACTTTCCTAAACCCGGATGGGTAGAGCATGACCCAGATGAAATCTGGGCCTCGGTTAAGGCAGTCATCCGGGAGAGCCTTCAGAACGCAGGGATTTCGGCATCCACAATAGCAGCAATAGGCATCACCAACCAGAGGGAGACCTCTATCCTATGGGATGCGGGGACAGGCGAGCCCGTTTATAACGCCATTGTCTGGCAATCCAGGCAGAGCGCCGGCATCTGCGAGGAGCTGAAAGCCGCAGGGCTGGAGGCTGAGTTTCGCGAGAAGACGGGGCTCGTGCTCGACGCTTACTTCTCTGGGACCAAGATTTCGTGGGCCCTGAGGAATGTCGACGGCTTGAGTTCTCTTATGGCCTCAGGCAGATTGAGGTTCGGCACTGTCGATTCCTGGATAGTGCACAAGCTTACAAAGGGCAGATCTCATATAACGGACCTGACAAACGCAAGCAGGACCCTTCTATTCAATATAAACGAGCGCAAATGGGATGGCTCACTCCTTGACCACCTCGGTATATCCTCATCTGTGCTTCCTGAAGTCATGGAAAGCTCGGGAATCCTAGCCTACACCGACCCTGAGGAGTTCTTCGGATCGAGGACTGCAATCTGCGGAATCGCCGGAGACCAGCAGGCCGCCCTCTTCGGCCAGCTCTGCTTAAGGCCGGGGGAAGTGAAATCGACTTGCGGTACAGGGAGCTTCCTTCTCATGAACACCGGATCAGTCCCTGTAAGGTCGCAAAACGGCCTTCTTACGACTTTGGCATGCCCTGTGGACGGCAAGCACGCTTACGCCCTTGAAGGCTCCATCTTTGTAGCGGGTAGCGCAGTGCAGTGGATAAGAGACGGGCTTAGGATCATAGATTCCTCAGGGGAGACCGATGCCATGGCCAGCTCCCTTCGCGGCAATGACGGCGTATACTTCGTTCCTGCATTCGTAGGGTTGGGAACCCCGCATTGGAACCAGGACGCCCGAGGGACGATCATAGGGATAACCAGGGGAACCACCAGGGCGCACATTGCAAGGGCAACGCTTGAGTCGATCGCCTATCAGACCAAGGATGTGCTAGATTCCATGGCACAAGACAGCGGAATCGGCATAGCCGCTCTGAAAGTAGACGGCGGCATGGCGAAGAATGATTTCATGATGGGCTTCATGGCGGATATGACAGGACTTGAGGTTATCAGGCCCGCGCATATGGAAAGCACTGCTCTTGGCGCCGCATATCTTGCCGGGCTCGGAATAGGCATATGGAAGGACACGACGGAAATCGCAGCGCAATGGAAGGCTGAACAGGTTTTTCGACCCAGAATCAGCAGAGCTGAGGCGACCTCACTGCATGAAGGATGGAAGAGGGGAATAAGAGCTGCGCTTGCTGCCTGCTCATAAATCATGACTGGACATAGGCAAGCGCGGATACGACAAGGTATCCGCGCTTCTCTCTTCTAATGGCAGAACCCCCTAATCATGCAAGCACCTTCTTGTTCTTCCAGCCTCCCTGCCTGTACCTGAAGACCGCAACTCCGAGGCCAGACAGCCAACCGATAGGGATGGCCCACCAAATGCCAAGATAACCCAGCGGGGTATACATGGCCAGAAGCCAAGTTGCCGCGATTCGTACCCCTAGTGAAACCAGGGTCGATGCCGAGGATGGGATCATGTCCCCCGCTCCTCTAAGCATTCCCGTCGTTACGAACATAGCACCGGCAAGCACATAGAAGGCAGAGACGATGAGCAGGTATTGCCTCCCCTGCTCTATCACCCTGGGTTCAAGTCTAGTTACAAACATCGCGATCAGCTCGTTTCCGAATAGCATCATGACAGCTGCAGCAGAAACGCAGACACAAATGGTCATGCCGATGGTCGACTTGAAGGCCTTCCTGATGCGGTCATGGCACTCGGCACCCATGTTCTGTGCAGTGAAAGTCGTGATAGCCATGCCAAGGCTCTGGATTGGCATGACAGCTATCGAATCCACCCTGCTTGCAGCTGTGAAGGCTGCCATCGTGATGGAACCGAAGCTGTTGACGAAGCCCTGCATGACCATCATACCTGCTGATGAGAGCATCTGCTGTATCGAAGCCGGGATGCCAAGCTTAAGAGTCGACTTCATTATCTCCTTGTCGAAGACCCAATCTCTTCTCGAGAAGTGGAAAAGCTCAATTCTCGTGTAGGCATAGATCAAGCAGATGATCATCGAGAACGCCTGGGATATCATCGTGGCATAAGCAACCCCCGCTACCCCGAGCCCGAACCTTGTCACGAACAATATGTCCAAGTAGATGTTCAGGATAGACGAGATCATCAGGAAGTACAGGGGTGTCCTTGAGTCGCCGAGCCCGCGCAGAACTCCCGATATCGCGTTATAGCCGAAGAGGAAAACAGTGCCGGCAAATGTGACTGCCATATAAGATGCAGCGTCGTCTATGACATCGGCAGGCGTCCTCAGCAAGTGAAGCAGGGGCTTCGTCATAAAGATTCCGACAAGGCTTATAGCCGCTGCAGCAGCAATAAGCACGAAAATGAAAGTTGAGATCGCACGCTTTAGCTTCCTGTAGTCCTTGGCCCCGAAAAGCTGGGAGATAACCACGGATGCACCGATAGTCATTCCCAGGACCATGGAGATCATGAGATACAGAACAGGAAAGGATGTACCTACAGCAGCCAGCGCGTTATGCCCTATGTATCTTCCTACGACTATGGCATCCACCATGTTGTATGCCTGCTGGAACAGGTTTCCCAGCACCAATGGCAGCGCAAAAGCCAATATGTGCCCAGTCTCGCTGCCGCGCGTCATGTCCTTGAGCATGCTTACCTCTTAAGTCCGTCCTCTTGGTATGAGCTTACAGATCATTATAATCCTGCCGATGCCACTTGCTTCCACTTACTTGCCGAAACACTTGCAGTTCAGCGCTGCCTGGGATTGGGCAAGAAGCCCCCCAGAGACGAAGAAAGAGCCGCCATTTGCGACGGCTCTAAAATATGGCTCCCCGAGCAGGATTCGAACCTGCGACCCACCGGTTAACAGCCGGTTGCTCTACCGCTGAGCTATCGAGGAACGGCACATAAATATGTATACTACAGGCGCATACCTGCAGTCAAGTGCTAGTCCAGATAGTCCCGCAGTTTCTTGGAGCGGCTCGGCTGCCTTAGCTTTCTTAATGCCTTCGCCTCTATCTGCCTGATTCTCTCCCTGGTGACTCCGAAGACCTGCCCTACTTCCTCCAATGTCCTGGCCCTTCCGTCTTCAAGTCCGAACCTTAACCTAAGCACGTCCCTCTCTCTGGATGAGAGTGAGTCCAGCACCTCTCCCAGCTGCTCCTTAAGCAGAGTGAACGAAGCTACATCCGGAGGAGCCGGAGCATCCTCATCCTCGATGAAGTCGCCAAGGTGGGAATCCTCCTCCTCGCCAATGGGAGTCTCAAGGGACACCGGCTCTTGCGAAATCTTGATGATCTCCCTTACCCTGTCCGGAGTCAGGCTCATGAGCTCGCCTATCTCCTCCATGGTAGGCTCCCTGCCCTTCTCCTGCAGAAGCTGCCTTTGAATCCTGATGAGCTTGTTGATCGTCTCAACCATATGCACAGGTATCCTGATGGTCCTGGCTTGGTCGGCGATTGCTCTTGTGATGGCCTGCCTTATCCACCAGGTGGCATAAGTCGAGAACTTGTAGCCCTTCCTGTAGTCGAATTTCTCTACCGCCTTGAGAAGCCCTAGGTTGCCCTCTTGGATGAGGTCTAGAAACAGCATGCCCCTTCCGACATACCTCTTGGCGATTGACACGACTAGCCTCAAGTTTGCCTCAGTCAGGCGCCTCTTTGCGTCCTCGTCCTCGTTTTCGATGCGCTTAGCGAACTCGACTTCCTCTTCGCCGGTCAGAAGCGGCACTCTTCCGATCTCCTTAAGGTACATCCTGACCGGGTCGTCTATGTATGCCCCTTCCGGGGGCACCAATGCCATATCAAGCTCGGCTTCTTCGACCAGCTCCTCGGCGGGGATCTCCTCTTCGGCGTCTTCCGCAATGAGCGTCGTCTCAGCGATATCATCCCTGTCGACGGGAAACCCCTGTTCCGAGAGAGCTTCGAAAATATCATCCATCCTATCGGGCGATATGTCGTCTCCGGCGTAGGCGTCCTGCACGTCCTTGTATGTAATAATCCCACGCTGCTTTCCGATGTCAAGCAACGCTTCATACTTGGGATCGATTACCGCTTCTCCCACAATGATCTCTATCTTCTCGACTTGAGGCTCCTGAGCCTTCTGCTTTCTGGCACCCATCAGTATAACGCCGTCCTGTTTCCCAATTTTTCCCTTAGCTCCTTCTGCTCCCGCTGAAGCGGCTCGACATCCTCGGTCTTCCCTTCAGCCTCGGCTTTGCGTATGCAGATATCAATGTCCCTAAGCCTTCTCCTGGTCCTTATCACCCTTAGAGCCTCGACGGCTTTGTCGATGTCGCCAAATGCCCTGTCGGTCTCAAGGAGAAGCTTCGCAGCCATCTCCCTGTGCCTTCCGTCAAGCATCGCCAGAAGCCTCTCGTCTATGGCTTTTCCGTCATCCCATAGCGATGTCATAGCTTTATATAACTCTTCGCTGCCTTCCGCTTCAAATCCTTCAGGCAATTTTGTCAAAACCATTTTTATCAATTTGGGATCCTTTGCGCAAAGGCTAAGTATAGCCCTCTCAGTTTCGGCTATTGCATATGAGAACCCGCTTGCCTCAGAGTAGCGGTGCTCGTTCTCCCCTTCGTCCGCCCCATTCCCGGACTGATTCGTCCCAGACCTTCTCCTAACAAGCTTCGCGACGTCCTGCGCCATTGCATCAGGCGCCACAGCAAGCCTTCCGGAGATCTCCCTCACAAGCTCAGCCCTTGTCACTGCATCAGAGCTAGATGCTATTATGGAGACCATCTTCCTTACGGCTGCAAGCTTGCCGTCCCTGTTCGAAGTGTCCGCCTGCGCCATTGCGCTTTCCACCTGGAACCTGATGTAGCTTGCAGCTTCATCTATTGCCTTTCTGAGCCTGCCTGCGCCTGCTTTCCTGTATAGGCTGTCTGGATCCTCCCCTGCAGGCATCATCACGACCTTGACCTCAAGCCCGGCGTCCTCAAGGAGCCTTACCCCTTTGTACGTCGCAGCGGATCCCGCACTGTCGGCATCATAGCTGAGAAGCGCAGTTTTCGCATGGCGTACAATCAGCTTCGCTTGTTCCTGGGTAAGGGCAGTTCCAAGGGAAGCTACAACCTCCCTGACGCCTGAGTTCCATACCGCTATCACATCCAGATACCCTTCGCAGAGGACCATCCTTCCGGTAGATCTGGCAACCTGAGACGCCAGGTGCAGGTTGTAAAGGTTCGACCTCTTCGAATATGCGGGACCTTCCTTGCTGTTGATGTACTTCGGCCTGCCATCCTCGGAGATTATCCTTCCACCGAATGCCACCGCCTTGCCGTACGAGTTTCGTATGGGAAAAATCAGCCTGTCCCTGAAGGCATCCATGAGTCCCGGACCGAACTTCTTCTTCAGCGAAAGCCCGGCTTCCAGCAGAATCCTCTCGTCAAAACCCTTCTTTGTAAGATAGGCAGACAGATGGTCCATGGACTGCCCTGAAGGGGCATATCCCAGCCCAAATGCCTTTACAGCCTCATCCGGGATGCCCCTTGCTTCAACATACCTGCGGCACCTGTCGCCGAGCTTGGAATCAGTGAGCATCCAGGAGTAGTATTTGGCTGCAGCCTCGCAGGCGTCTATGATATGTTCCCTGAACTGCCTTTTCTGCCGTTCGGTGTCGCTTTCAAGATGCTCAGAGACATCGATGCCCATCCTCAGGCCCAGCTTCCTTACAGCTTCGACGAAGCTCATGCCATCCATGTTCATCACAAAGCTGATCGCGTTTCCGGAGGCGTGGCAGCCGAAGCAGTAATAAAGCTGCTTGTCCCTGCTTACTGAGAAAGAAGGCGTCTTTTCGTTGTGGAAGGGGCACAGCCCGATATACCTCGGGCCGTTCTGCCTGAGGCTTATATACTCGGATATTAGGCCCACTATGTCTGTGCCGGCCCTAATCCTCTCTATGACCTCCTCAGGTATGCCTCCGGCCAATCGGTTCCTTGCCCTCCTCCGTTAGAATATCTGCCATGGCCTGGGTATGTAGATCCTCGAGAAGACCATCACCGCGAACCTGTCGGTCATCCCGGCGATGTAGTCGACTGCCGCCCTTGATACTTGGTGTGCGTCCGAAGCATCGAAGCTGTAGCACGAATCCTTCATCAGCTCCTCAGGGAAGCTCGTATAGTAGAGGAAAAGCTGTATGACAAGCCTCTTGCACCTATCGGACTCTGCCTTCGCCGCTCCCTGGTTCAGGTATACCCTGTCGAACATGAAGTCTCTCATGGCGTTTAACCCATACTCAGCGTCCTTGCTCAGGAGTATCCCGCCTTTTCCATAGCTTTCCCCTATCGCATCCATTACCAGGGTGTTCAGTCGGGTCCGCCTATCCACACCTAGTAAAGCCTGCACTTCCTTTGGGACATCCCCCTCGCCTACCACCCCAGCCCTTACCGCGTCATCGAAATCGTGGTTGATGTAAGCGATCTTGTCCGCAAGCATGACAACCTGGCCCTCAAGGGTGCTTGCCTTTGGCTCCCATCCCCAGCTGTGGGCAAGTATGCCGTCACGGACCTCCCATGTGAGGTTAAGTCCTGGCTCCTCGTGCCCTTCCCTCTTCTCGACATGGTCTACTACCCTGAGGCTCTGGATATTGTGCATGAACCCGCCGCTTACCACGGTATTCAGCGCCGCTTCGCCCGCGTGGCCGAAAGGCGTGTGCCCAAGGTCATGCCCCAGTGCTATCGCCTCAGTGAGGTTCTCGTTGAGCTCAATGGCTGATGCTATCGTCCTTGCTATCTGCGAGACTTCGAGTGTGTGAGTAAGGCGCGTCCTATAATGGTCCCCCTCGGGGGAATAGAACACCTGGGTCTTGTGCTTCAGCCTCCTGAAGGCCTTGCAGTGGATTATCCTGTCCCTGTCCCTTTGGTAGCAAGTCCTAAGGATATCCTCTTCCTCCTGCCTCTGCCTGCCGCGGCTTGAATCGGAAAAGGATGCATACTGAGAGAGCGTCTTCCTCTCCTTATTCTCCAATGCGAGGCGATGTTCCATCTGCGGCACCTCCGAGATATACATTCCCCGTAAGCGCCCCTTGTTCCTTCGTACAGGTGCACAGCGCAGCAAATAAAACCGGGAGGGGGTCCTCATGACCCGCCCCCCGGTATAGGCCTCCGGTTCCTTCCGGTTCTACTTCCTGGGGTTTTTTAGGTTCGCGTGCGCTGCCGCAAGGCGTGCTATCGGCACTCTGAACGGCGAGCATGATACGTAGTTAAGGCCTACAGCGTGGAAGAACTCGACGGAATCCGGGTCACCGCCGTGCTCCCCGCACACTCCGCATTTAAGATCATGCCTGGTGCTGCGGCCCAGCTTCACTGCCATCTCAACTAGCTTTCCGACCCCTTCGGTGTCCACAGTCTGGAACGGGTCCGCTTTAAGCACCTTCTTGTCTACGTATACGGGAAGGAATTTGCCTGCATCGTCGCGGCTGTAGCCGAAGGTCATCTGTGTAAGGTCGTTTGTGCCGAAGCTGAAGAACTCCGCATCCTTGGCGATGAGGTCAGCGATGACTGCCGCCCTGGGTATCTCTATCATGGTGCCCATCATGTACTCGAGCTTGACACCGTACTTAGCGATGATCTTGTCGGCGAGCTTCACTGCCGCGTCCTTGAGCATCTTCATCTCGGTTGTCGTACCCACAAGAGGGAACATGACCTCAGGAATGACGTTGACGCCCTTCTTCTTAAGCTCACACGCTGCTTCGAATATCGCTGTTATCTGCATGTCGAAGATCTCAGGATATACGACCCCGAGGCGGCAGCCGCGGAAGCCTAGCATCGGATTCAGTTCGTGAAGCGATTCAATCCTGTCAACTATCTTCTGCTTTGATACGCCTAGCTCGTGGGCGAGCTCCTCTATCTGCTTGTGCATGTCCGGCTGAGGCAGGAACTCGTGAAGCGGCGGGTCCAGGAGCCTTATTGTTACCGGAAGGCTCTCCATGGCCTCGAAGATGCCCACGAAGTCCTCCTTCTGGAAAGGCTGCACCTTGGCAAGGGCTGCCTTCCTCTCCTCGACATTATCTGCGAGGATCATCTCGCGGACTGCCTTTATGCGGTCCTCGGCGAAGAACATGTGCTCGGTCCTGGTAAGGCCAATTCCCTCGGCGCCGAACTGCCTTGCCTGAGCGGCGTCCTTCGGGGTGTCGGCGTTGGTGCGGACCTTAAGTGCGCGGAACTTGTCTGCCCATCCCATCAGTATGCCGAAATCGCCTGACAGCTCAGGGGATACCAGCTTCACCTGGCCCAGCATCAGCTGGCCGGTGCTGCCGTTTATGGTGACCCAGTCGCCCTCCTTGACTGTATGGCCGTTTACCGTGAATGCCTTCGCCTTCTCGTTGACTATTACGTCACCGCACCCTGCTACGCAGCACTTGCCCATCCCGCGGGCTACTACTGCAGCGTGAGAGGTCATTCCGCCTCTAGCTGTGAGGATGCCCTGTGCGGCATGCATTCCGGAGATGTCCTCGGGGGAGGTCTCCGTGCGGACGAGAATCACCTTCTCGCCCTTCTCGCGCCATTCGACTGCGTCTTCTGCGTTGAATACAACCCTGCCGACTGCAGCGCCGGGTGATGCGGGTAGACCTTTGGCCACTGCATCAACCTTTGCCTTGGGGTCTATCATCGGGTGCAGGAGCTGGTCAAGCGACGACGGGGATACCCTGAGCACAGCTGTCTTCTCGTCTATGAGGCCCTCTGTGACCATGTCTACAGCGATCTTCACGGCGGCGGCGCCGGTGCGCTTACCGCTTCTTGTCTGCAGCATGAAGAGCTTCCTGTTCTCTATTGTGAACTCTATGTCCTGCATATCCTTGTAATGGCCTTCAAGCTTTTTGTAGATGGCGACAAGCTGCGCGTATACGTCTGGCATGTCGCGTTCCAGGTCGGCGATCGGGTGAGGCGTGCGGATGCCTGCCACGACGTCTTCGCCCTGTGCGTTCATCAGGTACTCTCCGTAGAACTTGTTCTCTCCGGTGGAGGGGTTCCTAGTGAAAGCCACGCCTGTTCCCGAATCGTCTCCGGTGTTGCCAAATACCATGGACTGAACGTTTACTGCGGTGCCCCACTCGTCAGGTATCTGGTTCAGTTTCCTGTAAGTGATGGCACGCTGGTTGTTCCATGATCTGAAGACCGCATTTATAGCGCCTTCAAGCTGCACCCAAGGGTCCTCAGGGAACTCCGTTCCAAGGTGCTTCTTGTAAATCGCCTTGTAGAGACCTGTGAGCTCCTCCATGTCAGCGGCATCAAGCTCGGTGTCAAGCTTTGCGCCCTTCTTGTGCTTCAGCTCGTCCATCGCGTGCTCGAAGTTCTGGCGGTCCACTTCCATGACGACGTCTGCGAACATCTCGATGAAGCGCCTGTAGCTGTCGTAGGCGAACCTTGGGTTTCCTGTGAGCTTCACCATAGCCTTCACCGTATCCGATGTGAGGCCGAGGTTAAGTATCGTGTCCATCATTCCAGGCATCGATGCCCTTGCACCGGAGCGGACGCTTACCAGAAGGGGGTTCTCCTTGGATCCGAACTTCTTGCCGGAGACGCTCTCCAGCTTGGCAAGGTTCTCCTTGACCTGATCGACGAGGCCTGCAGGCCACTTGGACCCGTTGTCGTAGTATGCGTTGCATGTATCAGTCGTGATAGTAAAGCCGGGAGGTACTGGTAGGCCTAGCTTTGCCATACCCGCAAGGTTGCATCCCTTGCCTCCAAGCAGGTTTCTCATCTCCTCGGAGCCTTCGGTGAGTCCGGCGCCGAAGAAATACACCATCTTTTCCATCATTTGTCCTCCTATCTATGAATAATGCATTGGATCTCAGCATCTAATAACCTTATAAATTATACACTATGTCCCAAGCAAAGAAAACTAATGCGACAGCAAGATCAGATGCTGCCTTATGGTTTATAATCTTTCTAAGCAAGCAGTAGGAGGAGCGATTGAAACCCCTGATAAAATGGCCAGGCGGCAAAGGACGGCTTTTAAAGGAGATAACACCTTTGATCCCGCGCTTCGAGCGCTATTATGAGCCTTTCCTTGGAGGAGGGGCCCTCTTTTTCAACCAGGAACCTGCATCCTCGCATTTGAATGACCTCTCATCCGAGTTGATCGGCTTCTATAGGTGCGTGCAGAGCGGAGATGGAGTTTTCCTGTCATGCTGTAGGACATTGGCTGACCTCTTCTTTGCCATAGGCAAGACAGCTGACGAGAATCCTCACTTAAGCAGCGGCGCACTGGCTTTGAGGGCATTAGGCTTAGTCATGCCTGATCCGCTTTCCATAAGTTATATAGGAAGATTCCTGAATTCCGATGAGCTCACCGAAAGAATCGATTACAGCCTCATGACCGCAAGAAGGAGCACAACCGCAGCTCGGGCTGCGTTCTATTATCTTGCAAGGGATGAGTATAACTCGTTAAGCAAGGAGAATTCTTCAAGCGCGTACGCATCATCTCTCTTCTTCATACTTAGGGAGCTCTGTTTCGGGTCAATGTTTAGGTACAATTCTGCAGGAGGCTTCAATATACCTTACGGGGGCTTCTCCTATGACAGGAAGAACCTCGGCATCAAGGTTGATAACCTTATGAAAGCCCATAAATCCACCTTCTTCATGAACTCCAGAATAAGCAACATCGATTTCAGGCGTTTCTTTGAGGAGGAAAGTCCTTCGCAAGGCGATTTCATTTTCCTTGATCCGCCCTATGACAGCAGCTTTGCGGATTACTCAGGGAATTCTTTCTTAAGATGCGACCACTTGGAGCTTCGAGACCTTCTTGCATCATCGAAGTCGCGCTTCATCCTTGTTGTCGCCCGTACCAGCTTCATTGACAATGCTTACAAGTACAATCACTTCGTGAAACGGAACCTTCCTTCAAGCTACTCCTATTCCATGCTTGGAAGGAACAACAAAGCCGTGGAGTATCTAATCATAACTAACTGACAATAAAAAAGTAAGGAGCCGCCCCGGAAAAGGGGCGGCTCCTTCTTGCTGTGTTCGATTAGGTTACGCTTAGTCTTCCGGTTCCGGTACTATCGGGTCTGCGTCGAAGTGGATCTCCATCGCGTACAGCTTGTACTCTCCGCTCGCGTCCCATACCAGCGTGAACTTCATGTACCCGC
>CAZJHY010000006.1:0-74755 GCA_964545975.1 uncultured Clostridia bacterium
AATCCCGCCTTCGGCACCAATAGGGTTCTAAACCGTCAGCATGCTGGCGGTTTTTCAACGTATCGAAGGATGGCACGTAGAGGCTCTCAAATCGCTTTGCGAAATGCTGATTAGGCCCTAAGGTTGAGAGTAGGCTATCGATAGGTCACCCTTGACTCCTGATTAATCCTTCCTCACACTGCAGTCTAATCAATATGGGATTCAGTATGAAACATAAGAATGAAGCTAAAGAGCGATTGATGTTTGGAGGTCGAACAAACAAATGGGCGAAGCGGTGATGACGTGCCCCATCTTTCGACCTGCAAGTCGCCCCAACAGATGTTCGGAGCGCTGACCAAGACGTACTATGCAGAAAAGGCCTGCATAGACCTGGCGAGAATTGTGCCCGTCTCGATAATGCCTTGCACTGCCAAGAAATTCGAATGCCAGCGCCCAGAGATGGAGTCCAGCGGTTATAAGGATGTCGACTACGTGCTTACCACTAGGGAACTTGCGTCAATGATACGACAGGCGGGCATAGAGTTCCTGCATGAGCATGATTCCAAGGCGGACTCCCTGATAGGCACTATACAGGGGCAGGGACAATTCTCGGAGCAACAGGAGGCGTGATGGAGGCAGCACTGCGCACAGCATACGAGCTTATCACGAATAGAACGCTTCCAAGCTGGAATTTAAGTCTGTCCGCGGCATGGAATGGATAAAGGAAGCGAACGTGAAAATTAGCGATATGAAGGTTAAAGTTGCGGTAGCGCACGGGCTCATAAATGCTAGGAAGCTTATGGACAGAGTACGTTCTGGTAATGCGAATTACCATTTCACTGAGATAATGACATGCCCTGGAGGGTACGTGGGAGGCGGTGGTCAACCGATAGGAGTGACACTTAGGAAGAGGATGGCCCGAGCTAAGACGCTTCATAACGAGGACAAAGCTATGGTCCTGAGGAAGTCACACGAGAATCCTGAAGTAATGAGACTATATAAGGATTACCTGGGCGAACCGCTGGGACACAGGTCGCATGAGCTTCTTCATACAAAATGCATCAGAAGAGGTTTGAAGTCAGCTATACCATGACCGTCAAGAAGGCGTCGATAGGAAAAGGATAGCTAAGAAACAAATGGCACAAGCATCTATTGTTTGGTTTCAGCTTGCCTAGGCTATACTGGGTTCATTCTTGGGTCTGTTGATGAAACATTCTAACGATGTCTACTAAAAGATACTTATCTTAGAGCGCCAGTTCATTAGTGAAGCGCTTCCCCCATAACATATCTATGAAAAAGCACCGGGGTGCACTGCACCTCGGTGCAAGCATCTGGTAGCTCAGATCACCCTAAACTGAGATCTTATCTCCTGTATACTGCACTTTTATTGTCTCGAAGTACACAATCCCGTCATCAGATTGGTCGCACCCTATCATAATCACATATCTATCGGACTCGTATAAACCCATTGTGAAGTAGGCGATTTCTGCACCGATAATCATGATGTTAATATCATCACCGGTCTTAACCAGCGTGTAAGTGTTCCTTCCGTCCCGTATGATGCCAGGTATCTCGACATATTCTGTCATTGTTAAGTTCCAGGCAGGGTCTGTGCTGGGACCGAACTCAGATATGCCGATATACTCTAATGCCGTATCACCAACATTGTTGAAGTGATTGTTGACGATGTTGTCGGATATCTGGGTGCTAATTTGGTCATATAGACCGATTTCAAAGTCGGCTGTGCTCTCTGAAGTAGTATCAAGCGTGAAAACTAACGTCAGCGTGAAATCCCCAGTGAAAGCGAAAGGCGTGAAGAAAGCCAAGTAGTTGATCATAAGACCCTTGTCGTCATGGGTATAGCTTCCTCCCCAATCGTCGATGTGCCAATCAGAGATGCTCATGCCGCTGGTAAAGCCGAAGAACCAAATCCTGCTGCAGCCAGCTAGGGAGGTCATTAGCAAAATAACAGACATTATGATGGCTACCCTCGTCGCTTTCATAAAGACCACCCTTCCTTCATTTTTTGCAATATTCTACAGGAAGAGTTAAAACACCTTTAAATAATAGGTGATTTGGCTGGCAATGCTTCATTACCGCTTCTTCTGTTTGCCCTAGATCTTCTACTTTGATGATTGTAAACAGCTGCTTGTTCTTTGTTGGGGCGGGTCGTTGATAGACTGCATTACAGCCCCTGCTAATAAAAGCAGGGGCTGTAGTACTTCTCGGTTGTTACGATTATGGATTACTCGGAGGTATCACCGGTTTGCGGACGTCATAATCACGGTTGACTTGAATTCTGATATTGCCGGTAGGCGAAATTGCAGAATCAAACCTGTATTCAACATAGCTGCTGGATTCAGCTGATATGTTTCCGCCCTTTCCGTCAGGTGTCCAGGCTTCTCCCGACACCGCGAGATTCAAAATTGCCTTCGCTGCGTCTCTTAACTCTCGGATGATCTCCTTGCCGTAAACAAGTTCATTATGAGAGCCACAGATCCACTCAATGTCCAGCGGCTCGAGGATATCCCAAAGTTTTGCAGCGCTGTTGTGATAATCAACGAGGCTTGTTCTGCCCGGCTGATACACATAATTCGGTCCGGGATAATAGAAGTCGCCGGTGAAGGCGATTTTGTCGGTCAAATCAATAAGTGTGATGCTGTCTGAGGAGTGTCCCGGGGTGTGTACGACCTGCAGTTTGTTCCCGCCCAAATCGAAGACATGGGTTTCGCTTATGCGCTTAATCTGAGAAGCGCTGACGCCTGGCCTAATAAGCGGTTGCTCTTTGGACACGCCAATTAACTGAGCACTGAACTCAGAGGGAAGATCACGCATCAGGTCGCCAGTAGTTATCGCGCCGCCGCCGGCGCCAACGAAGAACTTTCGGGCGACTGTGGTCATCGTGTCACCTGCATCGCCAGGTAAAGAGGCGTTGTCGTCGCCATCCCAGATAAAAATCTCCTTTACCTCGGGGAATTGCCAGCTGTCGCCCCTATGGTCGGAATGGGTGTGGGTGTTCACCATGATGAAGTTCGTACCAATTTTGATGTGGCTGTTTTCTGGCAGTTTGAGAACATCTTCAACGGCTTTTCTGAGATTTCCAATACCCATACCCGTATCAATCAGCAACGCTGTCTCTGTCCCAATGACAAGGAAGGATATAACCTCCTGATCGTGACCGGGTTCAGAGAACACATACGTATTGCCGGATACCTTGTAAACATTGAACCAAGGCTCTGATGTTTCGATAATCTTCAACAACCCGGCGCTTATGTAATCGCCCCAGCTGTCAAAGGGTCTTATTCTGTCAGGCCTGCGGTACGGTCTACTGCTCGTGGGCGCATCAACCCACCAGTTGGCTGGACGGAATGATGTGAAAATAAAGGTCGGAGGATATTCCTGATTGAAACCCTGCTTGGCGGTAAATGTTATCTTGTTTTCCCCGTCAGTGTAAGCGATATTATAGTTCTTCAGTGCGTCGTCGTCCGCGTTGAGCGGCGTCCCTTTCAAAATAGCACTGAGGCTTTTTGCCTGTTCAGCTGGGGTATTGCCATCAAAGTTCGTGCCGAGTGTATAGTATGTAAGGCCCAACCGGATTGTATTGCCCACAAGCAGCGCCTTATCAACCGTTAGTGTCCACTTGCCCGATGCGGCCTTAACAAACGATACAGCTCCTGCTGTCTCACTTAGAAGGACTTCGCTGAAACTTGACGCGAAGACTTCCGCCGATAACAAACTAGCCAACATGAAAACTAAAAGTACTGCTGGGATAATGCGCCTTGAACTTCTCATTAAGTAACGCTCCCTTCACCTTAAAAAGAGGCCATGGGTAACTATAACCTCGAGATCTGTATACAAAGAAGATACAGAATTGGATGACAACTCAATGAGCCATAGATGATATGCATCGACTCTGTACCTCCGAATAAGTATGAATAAATATTGCATTATTTGCGCACAATAGTCAATTAATATTCATGATTGTTGTCAATTTTCCTGGAAAGTTCAAACAGAGTATGAAACCATGCGCACTTGGAGAATAGTTGAAATCGCAAAACACTCGATAGGATTCAGTCGGAACCTTCCAAAAGGGTTCATAGGAAATATCGGGCCTGAAACAGTAAAAAGGAAACAGGCTTCACTAAGGACACTTGCGAAAACAGATGAGAAGATGGGGTGTAGCAGTAGGAATTTGTCTTGCAGCTATTCTTTCTTCCCACTTGCTGATTAGGTGAAGGAACTATCTGAGACTTCAATTATTTATGCATCCTTCAAGGAGACAGGTCATATCGTAGCAGCAGCATTTTTGGTAGAAGGTATCATTTTGGGTCTGCTTGGCGTGGTTTCGCCAACCACTATGATGATTATCGATTTCAAGGGCTGCGATTCGTGAGGATTGATTTGTAGTCCAAATCGTAAAAGCTACTCCATGCCGAATTTCATATGCAGGATATGGATTTACTATGATGGGGTAAAACAGCCTGTAAAGCAGATTCGGTTGGACAAAAAGGATGCAGGGGAACTCTTGGACAGGGCGAATTGAGGCATGCACATTTGCGATGGGGAAATACCTACATGGATTGTTCGGAAGACGTATTAGATTGATGAAAGAACTCCCCAACCTTCGGCGGCGATAGGGTCCTAAATCGTCAGTAAGCTGGCGGTATTACAATATAAAGAAGGATAACAAACAGAGGAATTCAAATGCCCTTCCAAATGCTTGGTTGACCGTAAGATTGAGAAAGGCTACTTTATAGGTCAGCCTTGACTCCTGATCAATCCTTCTTCACACTGTTGTTTATTAAGATGGGTCGCATCATGGAAGTAAAGAACTGAAGCAGAAAAGCGACTGTCAAAATGGGGGGTTGAAACGACAAATGGGTGCAGCGGTGATTGATAAGGCACTCCTAGATTTGATTTCAGCCTACTATGGTAGAACCGACTTGGATGGACTTGATGTATCAATACATGAAGAAGGCTTATGCAATAGAGTGATAGTGATTAACCGAAGCGATGTTTTCCGTTTTCCTAGGGCTGATTGGGCTATGCCAATGCTTGAGAATGAGGTCAAGCTTATCGGACGTTTGAGAAGACATGGCATACAGTCTGTGACAGAGTGCAAATATGAAGGGGAAGGATACGGCGTATTCTCATACATTGAAGGCGTTGACTTATCAAGCCTCGCACTCAAACGAACAACCAAATCAGGGCAGATCTCCCTTGCAAGAGACCTAGGTAGGATACTTGGAGAGATCCATTCCTTCCCGTTAGAAGGCATACCAAGTAGCGGCGCAAGACGTACACGGGAGGACTGGCTGCAGTTCTATGATGAAGCTAAATCCCAGTTTCCCAAACTGATTTCAACTGCTGTCGAGTTCATCGAATCTGTCTTTGCTCCGATTGTTGATGGAAGCCTCTTACTTGAGTATAAACCAAGGCTTATTCATGGTGATCTGGCCCCTTACCATGTGAAGGCGGATCTTTCGAAATCTAAGATCTCTGGATTGATTGATTTCGGGGAATCGGGCATAGGGGACGCAGCTACAGATGTAAGCTGTCTGATCTATAACTTGGGGCTTCCTTTCGTAGAAGCGATGGACACTTATCCCTACCTGGAGGATGTATTAGAAAGAGCTCAATTCTATGCTAAAACTCTGGAAATTCAATGGTTCGTACAAGCTGTTAGGACGAAAGAACCATTCTGGTTCGGTGCTCATCTTGGCTCCTACAGAGGATAGCATCATATGATTATGCACTCGATTGATTGTTCAGAAATCATAAGTTAATTCTCTTCCGAAGATATCAGGGTCAACAGAGAAAGCTGTAACTGAGAAGGGTTCATTCGAACAAACGTCAACCAACAAATCAAACGAATGTACACCATCAATGTTCATCAAAGGATTGAGCGTGCCTATTGTACCGATTAGCAGGTTGGATAACTGGATACATCGTCATTATGCGGGGTAATTGAGACAATCAGATTAATACCCCGGTTATCCCGTCATTCGGCACCATTAGGTTTCTAACCCATCAGTATGATGGCAGTTTAGTTTTCGAATCGCCCCATGGTTAGGCGAAAGTCAAACAACCTGTGCCCTTTCTTACTAACCGGACAGAATCAACACCTCAAGGTTGGCTCGGTTTACGTGCTTCGGGCTCTTCTACTTCTTGTTATTCGGCAGGGACCTAAAGAGCGCATAGCGGGAGCTTTCAGCAGGAGCGCTGCCCTGCATTCACAGGCATCCTGCTGGTAAAGGACTTAGCAGACAGCATAGCCCTTCTGGGATCGGAGGATGCGCTTCTTAGGCTCTCCTAGGAATTCAAGGGCATGATATCTAGAACCTTCATAAAAGGGTAAGTTTTCAGTATAGCTATCTTCGGATAACGGATGTATAAATCACCAGTATCGCAATCCCTTAGTCCAAAATGCATTTCATTAAGCAATGCCATCATGTTTCCATCCAGAGCGAGCTCCGCTGCGGTTAGTCCGCATGTAACCTCACTTGATAAGTCATGCGTGATAACAGGGGATACAAGCTAGGTAATCAAGCATTAGGCAAGGATAGAACACAAACATGCATTGATGACCCGCTAAGCATGGCTTGCTGTATGCCAAAGTAGAACCGAAAGATTGTTAACTTGCCAGAACATTGTGAAGGAATTCACTAAAATTGGTAGAATAATATCATTAGATGAACAGTAAAGATAGTGAAAGATACAGGAGCCGTTGAAGGATACCGACCTTGATCGATGCGGCTTTGGTAGATGTATCAGTGCAATCAGCTGGCCGATCTGAGATCGGAAGATCGGCACCACCTACGCTACCAATCACTAACTGCAGGAAACCTGTCCCGAACCGGCGGAGGAAGAGACCGCCCATGTCCATGAGAAGACAAGGAAGTGAGGTTGCATGTTCCATCATGATGGCATCAGCTCCGATGCCAGGCTCGTGAGGGAGCTGCGCTGCTTGCTGTCGGAAGAGGAAAACAGGCGCGAGGCGCTGATTGGCTGCCTCGATGCAGCACAGATGCGGCAACGATGCATCACGAGGGAAGTTGCTACTTACCTGGCAAGGGAGACTGGAGCAAGCCTTGCGGAAGTATATGGCGTTGCCACCTTCTATCACATGCTTACCGAGATGCCGCTTGGAAAAAACGTCGTCAGAGTATGCGATTGCCTTACATGCCACGTGAAAGGAGGGCCGGCCGTATTGGAAGCCCTCAAGGAAGAGCTGGGCCTGGAAGTCGGAGCCACAACGAGAAACGGCAGGGTGAGCCTTCTGGAGAGCCCTTGCATGGGATTATGCGATATCGCCCCTGCGATAATGATCAACGGCAGGGCATATGGCAACCTGACGCCCATACGCGCCAGGGAGATCGCAAGGGCGGTTAGAATCGGCATACCTGCATGGGCGATAACGAGCAAGAGGCCGCATAAGCATGGCCAGGGATCGAAGGTGGTCTCATGAGGATACTTACCCAGAACTTCGGGAGAAAGGATTCCCAGTCGATTCTGGTATACGGAGAGTACTTGGCTTTGAAGAAGGCCCTGTCGATGACTCCCGCCCAAGTGATAGCGGAAGTGAAGGCATCAAAGATGCTGGGCAGAGGAGGCGCCGCATTCCCCACGGGCCTTAAGTGGGATTTCGCAAGGAGGTCGCCGACCTTCCCGAAATACATCGTCGCGAACGCAGACGAAGGGGAGCCGGGCACTTTCAAGGACAAGGCGATACTGGAGAAGGACCCGCACAGGCTAATAGAGGGGCTTATCATTGCAGGTTATGCCATAGGGGCCTTGGAAGGGTTCATCTACACGAGGGCGGAGTATCCGAAGGCCAAGGAAGTGCTTGCAAAGGCTTTACATGAAGCCGAGGCCGCAGGATACATCGGAACCCGCTCCGCATCCTCCGGCTTCCCGTTCCGGATCCACTCCCGCACAGGCGCAGGCGCCTATATATGCGGGGACGAGACGGCGCTTCTGGATTCGCTTGAGGGCTTCCGGGGATGCCCCAGGCTCAAACCTCCTTACCCTACGGAAACGGGACTAAGAGGCAGGCCAACAGCCATAAACAACATCGAGACTCTCGCCAACATACCTACCATCATAGAAAAGGGCGGGCAGTGGTACAGCAGGATCGGAAGCCCCCATTCACCCGGCACCAAGCTGATGTGCGTAAGCGGCTTCGTCAGGAAGCCCGGACTTTACGAGGTGGATACTGGCACTACCCTGGATGAGCTGATAAACAGGCATTGCGGAGGGGTGATCGGCAGTTTCAAGGCGGTCCTTCCTGGCGGGATATCGACCAAATTCGTCAAGCATCTTGATGTGTCGATCGATGTCCCATCCTTGGTGGATGTAGGCAGCCTTCCGGGCACAGGTGCTGTGATGATCCTGAACGATACAGTCAGCATGGTCGACGCAGCCAAAAACTGTGTTAAGTTCTTCGCCGACGAATCCTGCGGAAAGTGCACACCGTGCCGAGAGGGGACACACAGGGCATACGAGATACTGGACCGCTTCTCGCACAATGAAGGCAGCATGGATGACCTGCATCTTCTGAAGGAGCTTCATGCGGTGATGTACGACACTGCAAACTGCGGGCTGGGGCAATCTGCCCTGAACCCTGTCATCAGCGCGATCGATGGCTTCGAAGACGAGTTCAGGCGCGCAGCCAGGTGAGAGGGGGGAGACAGATGATGCACATTACGATAGATAATAGGGAGACGCTGGTGGAAGAGGGGACCACTATACTGGAAGCCGCCCAGCGGATACCTGTGATCATACCAACACTGTGCCATTTCGAGGGCCTGTCTGAATATGGGGGCTGCAGGGTCTGCATGGTGGAAGTGGAGAAGGAACCAAGGCTTACGCCTGCTTGCTCTAGGCTATGCGCCGATGGGATGGTGGTAAGGACGAACACCGACCGGGTCAGGAGGGCAAGGAAGCTGAACCTTGAGCTGATGCTCGCAAACCACCCGTATGACTGCCTGTCCTGCATCCGTAACCAGAGCTGCGAGCTTCAGAGGCTTGCTTATGAGTTCGGGGTCGAGAAGGTGAGGTTCCACGGTTCCAAGCCGGACTACCCCATAGATGACACGTCCGTTTCGATAGTAAGAGACCCTAACCTATGCATCCTGTGCGGCCGCTGCGTTAGGACTTGCGCGGAGGTCCAGGGGATAAAAGCCGTGGACTTCTCCCGAAGAGGCTTCAGGTCCAAGGTAAGCACAGCATTCGAAGAGGGCATAGCGAAGGTGGAGTGCGTAAACTGCGGACAGTGCATATTGGGATGTCCCGTAGGGGCCATCAAGGAGAGAAGCAGCGTTGACCAGGTCTGGGCAGCTCTGGTGGACCCTGACATGCATGTGGTGGTGCAGGAGGCGCCCGCCGTAAGGGTTGCACTCGGCGAGGAGTTCGGGATGGAACCGGGTACGCTTGTCGAGGGGAGGATGTATTCTGCGCTGAGAGAGCTGGGTTTCGACAAGGTGTTCGACACCAATTTCACTGCGGACCTCACCATAATCGAAGAGGGCAGCGAGCTTATTGAGCGCATGACTAACGACGGTGTCCTGCCAATGATCACCTCGTGCTCGCCTGGATGGATAAAGTACGCGGAGCATTTCTACCCTGACCTTCTGGACCATCTTTCGACATGCAAATCGCCGCAACAGATGTTCGGTGCCCTTGCCAAGACTTACTATGCCGAGAGATCAGGGATAGACCCCGCAAGGATAGTATCGGTATCGATAATGCCCTGCACCGCCAAGAAATTCGAGTGTCAGCGCCCCGAGATGAGCTCAAGCGGCTATAAGGACGTGGATTACGTACTGACAACAAGGGAGCTTGCTTCAATGATACGCCAGGCAGGCATAGATTTCGTGCATGAGCAGGATTCCAAGGCGGATTCTCTGATCGGCACCTATACCGGAGCTGGAACGATCTTCGGGGCGACGGGGGGCGTCATGGAGGCCGCACTTCGCACGGCGTACGAGCTTCTCACCAAGAGCACCTTGCCTAAACTCGAGTTCAAGGCCGTCCGCGGCATGGAGGGTATAAAAGAAGCAAATGTAAGGATAGGAGAGAAGACGATCAAAGTTGCTGTAGCACACGGGCTTTCCAATGCCAGGAAGATCATGGACAAGGTGCGCTCAGGCGAGGCAGATTATCACTTCATAGAGATAATGACCTGCCCCGGAGGTTGCGTAGGCGGAGGCGGGCAGCCCATAGGCGTGACGCTCAAGAAGAGGATTGCCCGCGCAAAGTCGCTGTATAGCGAGGACAGGGCCATGGCACTGAGGAAATCGCACGAGAATCCGGAGGTCATGAAGCTTTATCAGGATTACCTGGGGGCCCCGCTAGGGCACAGGTCGCATGAACTGCTTCACACTAGCTACGTACAAAGAGGAGTCTGGAATTGATTCACAATAACCATCTGTGAAGGAGGCAGCATAAAAGGTCACTTAAGGCAATCTCGCCCCATAGGCGTCAATTCTTAAACTTCGGTTATCTTTACTGCCCCGGGTTATCTTATGCCCGACTTGTGTGTCATCGCTCTAAGCATCGAGGTGTAAGTGAGCCATTGGGTCATAAACGCGCGGATCAGTGCATACATGATAATTAGAAAGGATGCTCAGAGGCACTGAACGCCTTGGGCAGCATCAGTGGTTCTTAGAATGGCCAGACTGCTACCCTGTTTCCAATATACTCCACCTTCATGGTCTCGAAGCGGAATCTCCCGGCGCCGCTTGGATCTGAGCTTATCATTATCCCGAAGACGCCGGATTCATGAAAACCCATATCACGAATGCCATGCTAGGCTAACATCCCCAAGAGGCCTTAGCTGCTCATACATATACTTACAAGAATAGGGATCCGATAGTAGGCTGTTTGACTATACCAGCTGCTGGCATAACTGGGACATAGTGCGATAAGATCCGCAAGCTCAAAAATGAAACGTAAGGGTGATGCAGCCCTTTTTGCGAGGAAAGGTTCTTGGCACTATATTCAATTATGCATACTTCAATTATACTCAAACTAATAAACGACTAGACTTACTATTGACTCCAAGAATATGTTACAGAGATAATGTTATTACTTTGCGCAGGAATCATGAATAATGTTGATTAGCTCGTGGTATACTGGCACAAAGATATAGTACGGACAAGGCAACAGAATGATAGACCGATCGATAGCCAATAATGACCATCAATCGGCCTGTTATATTTTTATACCAAATTCATTGTAATGTTGGAAAAGTTGGAATAATGACAGCTCATTGAGTTAATTAGATGTATATGCAAAACCGAATAAGGCACAGGTTGCTGATTTAAGTGATGAAGGAAACAAACTGCTTGGTCCAGGGGCGCAAAGTACCGGTGCTGGTTCAGCCGTTAGGGGAGTGATAGGTTTGCCTGGCAGTCAGACTCTGTTAAGCATCAAAAACCTTAGGACATATTTTGACAGCTACGACGGCACTGTGAAGGCCGTAGATGGTGTCGACTTCGAGGTGGGCAAGGAAGAGGTGCTGGGAATAGTTGGGGAGAGCGGCTGCGGGAAGAGCGTGACTGCCCTGTCAATTATGCAGCTTCTTCCAAGGCCAAAGGGGCGCATAGCAGGCGGAAGCATAATGTTTCAACCGGATGCGGGTAGTCCGGCAATTGATATTACCAGGCTCGACCCGTTAGGACAGCAGATGAGATCGCTTCGCGGCAATGACATAGCAATGATTTTCCAGGAGCCGATGACCTCTCTGAATCCTGTATATACGGTCGGAAGACAAATAATGGAAGCGGTGATGCTGCACCAAGGCGTGAACGTCAGGGAAGCGCGCGGCAGAGCAGTAGAGATGCTGGGGAAAGTCGGACTGCCCAACCCCGGACGTCAAGTCGACACGTATCCGCACCAATTGAGCGGCGGAATGAGGCAGAGGGTCATGATCGCAATGGCCCTCAGCTGCAATCCCAAGCTTCTCATTGCTGATGAGCCGACTACAGCGCTCGACGTTACGATACAGGCCAAGATATTGGACCTTATGCTCTCCTTGCAGGATGAGTTTCATATGGCGATCATGATAATCACGCATGATTTGGGCGTTATTGCTGAAATCACACACCGAGTCGCCGTAATGTACCTAGGCAGGATTGTGGAGCAGGCAGATGTAGAGACACTTTTCAAAGACCCGAGGCACCCCTACACTACAGGGTTGCTTAAGTCCATACCGATTCTTGGCTCCCGAAAGCAGAAACTAATGCCGATAAAAGGCACGGTCCCCGACCTGCTTTCGATACCGGTTGGGTGCGCATTCAGGCCCAGGTGCGACAGAGCGATGGACGTTTGCAGGCAGATGCCCGAGCTCAAGGAGATCGGGATTGGACACGAAGTGAGGTGCTGGCTGTATGAGTAATGTGAACAGCGCCATTAGCACGGAAAGTAAGGTCCTACTCGAGGTGAAGGGCCTTAAGAAGCACTTCCCGATACAAAAAGGCCTGATGAGCAAGACGGTAGGATGGATAAAGGCCGTCGACGGAATAGACTTCCACATCAAAAAAGGCGAAACTCTGGGTCTTGTAGGTGAAAGCGGCTGCGGTAAGACGACAGCAGGAAGGTGCATACTGAAGCTGATTGAACCGACTGCAGGGCAGATAAACTACAGCTCAGATGACGGCCCGGTTGACCTTGCCAGGCTGAACAGGGCGGGGATGAAGGCTTACAGGAACCAGATGCAGATAGTCTTCCAGGACCCGTTCTCCTCTTTGAATCCGAGGATGTCCGTTGAGGACATCGTTACCGAGTCTATGGTGATCCATGGATATGGCGACAAGGCAAAGAGAAGAGAAAGATGCGTGGAGATACTTGACGCTGTCGGCCTTAGCCAGTCATACATCAGCAGATATCCTCACGAGTTCTCAGGTGGGCAGAGGCAGAGGATAGGACTGGCCAGGGCGTTAGCGCTTAATCCAAGGCTGGTGGTGTGCGACGAGCCGGTTAGCGCTTTGGATGTCTCAATACAAGCCCAGGTAATTACGCTTTTCGAGGAGCTTCAGGAGAAGCTTGGGCTTACTTACCTATTCATTGCCCACGATCTAAGCGTAGTAGAGCATATAAGCGACAGGGTTGCCGTCATGTACCTGGGCGTTATAGTCGAAATGGCTGCATCCGAGAAGCTGTACTCCAGTCCCAGGCATCCTTACACGGAGGCCCTGATGTCGGCAGTTCCGATTGCCGACCCGAGGCTGAAGAGGAAAAGGATCATCCTTGAGGGGGATCTCCCCGACCCTTCATCTCCACCGAAGGGCTGCCCCTTCAGCACAAGATGTCAGTACGCAGAGGAGATCTGCATAGAGACTAAGCCTGAACTTGTAGCAAGGCCGGACGACCCTGAACACTTCGTAGCTTGCCATTTGGCAGATAAGCTCGACCTAAAAGGCGTGTTCGAATCAGCAGAGGCATTCCAGAGAATCAGAAAGAGATAAGAAGCAGCTGAGGAAGACTGCAAAACAAAAGGAGGCGGACTGTATTGAAGAAGATGTTCCTTGTAGCGCTAGTGCTGATGGCATTCATGCTTGCCAGCCTAGCCGGTGCCCAGACTCCTGTCACAATCGTCGTAGCGCAGGGCGCCGACATCACCTCCATCGACCCTCATACGCAGAACGACCAGCCCACCTCAAGGGTAAGGGCACAGATTTACGACACGCTCATCCGCGTGGACGAAAAGCTGCAGCTACAACCCAGCCTAGCAACAAGCTGGAAGCAGATCGATTCACTCACTTGGGAGTTCAAGCTCAGGGCGAATGTCAAGTTCCATAATGGAGAGACCCTGGCTGCCTCAGACGTGAAGTTCTCGCTTGAAAGACTGGCGAATCCTGCAACAAAGGCTGCTGGAGCTTTCATAGTGGGTTTCCTTGACAAGGTAGAGGTTATCGACAACCTAACATTCCGCATAAAGAGCAAGTACCCCTTTGCCCCACTGCTTTCCCACCTTGGGCATACTGTTTGCAGCATACTTAACGAGAAGGCCGTGAAGGCAGCTGGTCCTAACTATGGCACGCAGACTGCAGTCGGCACCGGTCCCTTCAAGTTCGTAAGCTGGTCAGTAGGCTCGCATGTCACCCTCGACAGATTCGAAGACCATTGGCGCGGACCCGCGAAGGTGGGCAGGGTGATGTTCCGTGCAATCCCTGAGGGCACTGTGCGTGCAATCGAGCTTGAAGCAGGCGGCGTGGATATTGTGTACGCAGTCGAACCGGTCGACGAAGCAAGGCTCTCCAAGAACAAGAGCATACTGCTTCCCAAGACGCCCACCATGTCGACCTCCTACATCGGCTTCAACTGCAACAAGGCCCCCTTCAACAATGTATTGGTAAGACAGGCGATTAACCATGCGATTAACGTTGATGCTGTAGTTAAGACAGTCTATACCGGGCAGGCAACCAAGGCCAACGGACCCATATCAAGCCTTGTGTGGGGCTACAATCCCAACCTGAAGGGCTACCCCTACAATCCGACAATGGCAAAGGACCTGCTTACCAAGGCGGGTTATGCCAATGGATTCAAGACGACAATATGGACCAATGACAACCCCCTCAGGATGCAGATTGCCGAGATGGTCCAGTCAGACCTCGCGAAGATTGGTGTCCAGGTAAGCATACAGGTATTGCCATGGGCGACATATCTTGAGGATACGGCTGCGGGCAAGCATGACATGTTCATACTTGGCTGGGTATCAGTCACAGGAGATGCCGACTATGGGCTGTATGCCCTTTTCCACTCGTCAATGCACGGCAACGCCGGCAACAGGACCTTCTATACGAGCAAGAAGGTAGACGAGCTGCTGGATCTTGGCCGTACGTCAGGCGATCCGCAGAAGCGCCTTGCTGCATATTACGAGGCACAGCAGATCATAGCCGACGATGCCCCCTGGCTATTCCTGATCGTAACGGAGGAAGTGACCGGCATGAGGAGCAACATCTCTGGTTTCGTTCCTCATCCTGCAGGTCATCATTGGCTGTATCCTGTTACAAAGAACTAACCAGCAAATGGGTGGATGGGGCTTCATTGCCCCGTCCACCCGTTCTTCCATCTCATGGTGTGGCCGGAGAGGCGGATGTCTATGTGGAGTTACATAGGTAAAAGGTTGATAATGCTAATCCCCGTGCTGATAGGCATATCGTTATTCGTTTTCCTAATCATGCACATGACACCAGGGGATCCGGCGATGCTTATGCTCGGGGAGTCCGCTCCGCTTGAGGAATTGGAGAATCTGAGGAGAGAGCTGGGTTTGAACGAGCCACTGCCGGTGCAGTACTTCAATTGGCTGCAAAGAGCGCTTAGTTTGGACCTAGGGAGGTCGCTAAGGACGCGAAGACTCGTAATTGATGAGATAAAAGACAGGCTACCAGCAACGCTGGAACTTGCCCTTGCCGCAACCCTTCTTTCGGTTGCTGTTGGCGTGCCTATAGGCGTGATAAGCGCCACTAAGCCCAATTCACCGATTGACAATGTCAGTATGATAAGCGCACTGGCTTTTGTTGGCATGCCGGTCTTTTGGCAAGGCATCATGCTGATACTGATCTTCTCAGTGAATCTGAACTGGCTCCCATCCTCTGGGCGGCTAGGAGGTCTGAAATACCTGATCTTGCCTGCATTTACATTGGGCACGGCCTCTATGGCAAGCATAGCGAGACAAACCCGATCGGCAGTGCTTGATGTGATCAGGCAGGACTATATAAGGACTGCAAGGTCCAAAGGACTGGCAGAGCGAAAGGTGATCATTGGGCATGCGCTAAGAAATGCCCTCATACCTGTTGTGACCATCATTGGTCTTCAACTGGGTGCATTGATGTCAGGTGCAGTCATCACGGAAACGATCTTTGCATGGCCAGGTATAGGAAGGCTGGTAGTCGATGCGATCAGGAACAAGGATTTTCCCGTAATACAGGGCACAATCATGGCTTTCGCCATGCTTTATGCAGTTATTAACCTAGTCGTCGATATCCTATACGCCTTCCTTGATCCAAGGCTAAGGTCGAAGTACAGATAGAAAGGGGGAAGTGTTATGGCCGAGGAAATGAAGGTCTTAAGTGCAAGGCAGAAGCTGCTTAAAAGAATGCTCCAGAACCGCAAGGCGGTATTCGGAGCTGTGGTTCTTGTGGTCATAATAATCAGTGCCATATCTGCCCCCCTGTTAACGAGGTTCAATCCCAACGAGCAGGATCTGGACAACAGGCTGCTTCCTCCCAGCTGGACGAACCTCCTGGGCACAGACAACTTCGGGAGGGACGTTTTTACCAGGATACTATACGGAGGAAGGATATCGCTTCAGATAGGGCTGATCTCTGTGGGAATCGGCGTTTTGTTTGGGTGCCTCATTGGTCTGTTAGGAGGGTTCTATGGCGGTATCATTGATGGCATCCTGATGAGGTTCGTGGATATCCTCCTGGCTCTTCCCGGCTTCCTTCTGGCATTATCGATAGTTGCCGCTCTGGGGCCGAATCTTCAGAATGTGATGATTGCGGTAGGCATCTCAAATATACCGAGGTTCGCAAGGATAATGAGGGCCTCAGTAATGCAGACCAGGGAGTTGGACTATGTTACAGCTGCCCTTGCAGCAGGAGCTTCGGATTTCAGAATCCTTTTCAAGCACGTGATGCCCAACTCGATTAATCCTGTGATAGTTCAGGCTAGCTTGGGATTGGCAACTGCGATACTGGCGGCTTCCGGCCTTAGTTTCCTGGGGATGGGAGCCCAGCCACCTACACCCGAGTGGGGAAGCATGATCGCCCAAGCTAGGCCTTTCATAAGGCTTGCGCATTGGATAGTCACTTTCCCTGGGCTAGCCATTGTGGTGACTGTCCTTGCCCTGAATCTGGTAGGAGACGGTTTAAGGGATATTTTCGACCCGAGGCTTAAGGATAACTAAGGCAGATATATCCCAGGTGTTCACATAAGGTCATTTGCCTTATGGGTCTGCATCAAGGAGCTCTCCTGCAGCTCTTTGACAGAGGAATTCCATGAACAACAATGATTTCTCCAAGGGGAGCATGGTTGGCAGTCCGGCAGCTGCTTTGCAAGTCAGCTGACGGACTGTCTCAGTTCTCCTCAATGGAGCGTATTGGCGCGCAATTCCTTCATGCCTCCCAGGTATTAACCCTGCGAAATGACAGCACTTCATGCTGGTAGCAGATAGGAGGTTCATATCTGATGTGGCAGCGCGCTTAGGTTCTGAAGCGCATCGAGATGCAAAGCAGGAGCTATGCCTTTTTGGGGGCATCGACGGCTTTACAGACAGGCCTAAGTAGCGTTGTTGCATCTTATCCTGTTTCATTCCTCCCGAAATGTCGGGGAACAACCCCGTTTCGACAGGAGTTAATGAAGTGGGGACAGAACTAACTGAATTATCGTCGTGGAGCCAGGGAGCAGAATCCTTCGTTTGGAGGTGAACCATGGTATATCGCAGATTGTCTTTCGTAGCCTCGGTAGCCCTTCTTCTTATTCCTCTGGTATTCGCAATGCCAGCGTCTTCGGCAGTGAAGGTGGGCTACGAAATCACCGGCAGCAACAATGCATTCGCCTTCGACCTGTACGAGCAGATAGCAGTCAACCCGGGCAACCTTTTCCTGTCCCCTTACAGCATCTCTTCCGCACTTGCCATGGCCTTTGCCGGCGCAAGGGGCAATACCGAGTCCCAGATGGCAAAGGTCATGCGCTACGAGCTTCCTCAAGAGGTGCTGCATAAGGCCTTCGGACAGATCAACGGAGTTCTGAACAAGCCGAGCAAGGATTACCGCCTGTCTGTGGCAAATGCCCTCTGGAGCCAGGTGGGCCTCGACTTCAAGAAAGGATACCTTGAGACAGTGCAGGCCGGATATGGCCCTGGGCTTAAGCTTGTCGATTTCGCGGGCAGGACTGAGGAGGCAAGGCTCGCAATCAACAAATGGGTCGAGGAGAATACCGAGAACAAGATAATCGAGCTAATCAAGCCCGGCGTGCTTGATCCCCTTACAAGGCTTGTACTCACCAACGCTATCTACTTCAAAGGGCAGTGGGACCAGCAATTCAAGAAGGAGCTTACGAAGGATGCCGACTTCATCCTGCCGAACAGGCAGAAGGTTAAGGTTCCCTTCATGAGCCAGCAGGGAAGCTTCAGCTACGCAGAGGATGATGGATTGCAGGCGCTTGAGCTTCCTTATGCCGGGGGCGACTTGTCCATGCTCATACTGCTTCCGGGCTCAGCTTCAGACAACCTTGAGTTCGAGCGGAATCTTGACTACGCCATGTTCACGAGAATAATCGAGAAGATGCGCAAAGAGACCGTCAATGTCAGCTTGCCGAAATTCAAATTTGAAGCTGAGCTGGGCCTAGGAGGGACTCTGCAGCGCATGGGCATGACTGATGCGTTCAGCGAATACCTGGCCGACTTCTCGGGCATATCGGACACATTCCTCTACATTACTGCCGTGATTCATAAGGCTTTCATCGAGGTCAACGAGGAGGGCAGCGAGGCTGCAGCAGCTACTGCGGTCGTCATGGGGACAAAGTCCATAGGTCCGGAACCGAAGCGCTTTATCGCGGACAGGCCATTTTTCTTTGCTATTAGGGACCTCAGGACCGGATCCATCCTTTTTATGGGCAGGGTTCAGGACCCGAGGGCATAACCTGCAACAGCCAAGCCTCCGAAACATCGAATGTCCAATAACCATGCCTGGCTGTGGATAGCCAGGCATTTCTATCTTACAAGCTCTTCTCCTGTGTGAAAAATGCAACTTCTCCAACAACCTGGAGAGAGCAGTAACTATTTGGGAGAAATGCCGCAATCATCGAAGGATTGCTCAGGTTCAGGGAGAATAATAAGTCGTAGCAGGCAGGTTCTCTTCCTTGAGGAGGAGAACTTCTCATGATTTCAGGCTAAAGGAAAGGGACATGTCAGTCCCGCCTGGGAGATGAGGATACCTTTGTTGGGACAGGAGAGGAAGAAGGCAACTTATCTGAGCCTGATGTCCAGGTATCTGGCTCAGCAGAGGGGAAGGGTGGGGGTGCTTGGTGCCCTCATTCTCATCGGCATTGCCTTGCAGCTGGTAGGACCTCAGATCCTGCGCTTCTTCATCGACTCCGCCCTCTCTGGGAAACCTCTCAGGGTGCTTACATCCGCCTCGGCCATATACATTGCTGTCGCCCTCGCCGGCCAGCTTACCGGCATCCTTACCACCTATATAAGCGAGAGGGTCGGTTGGACCGCCACAAACGCCTTAAGAGGAGACCTTCTGTCACACTGCCTGAGGCTGGACATGGCTTTTCACAAGGAGCACCTTCCCGGCGAGATGATAGAGAGAATCGACGGGGATACGACAGCCCTGTCTAACCTATTCACGAAGTTCACCGTGACTGTGCTCGCCAACCTCCTTCTTATTGCAGGCATGGTGGTGGTGCTGCTGAGAGAGGACATAAGAGTGGGAGCGGGGATGAGCCTTTTCGCCCTGATGGCTCTAATAATTCTGCTGAAGGTTCAGGCAATGGCAGTACCACATTGGGTGAAGGTGAGGAAAGCCAGGGCGGAGTTCTACGGGCTTCTCGGCGAACAGGTGGCAAGCGTGGACGACATCGGGGCAAACGGAGCGGTGCCGTATGCCATGAACCGCTTCCACGGGATGCTTAGGAATATGCTGCCTATGGTGGTCAGGGCGAACCTCATGTCATACATGATGTGGATCACCACAATAATAGTATTCACGTCAGGGTATGCGCTTACTTGCGGGATAAGCTGGTATCTGTGGTCGCAGGGGAAGATAACCATAGGTACCGCCTACCTGATCTATACTTATACGAACCTCCTTAACCTGCCGATAGAGCAGGTAAGAGTCCAGCTGGAGGACCTTCAGAAGGCCAGCGCGAGCATAAAGAGGATAAACGGCCTTCTGGAGCTGAGAAGCGGGATAAGGGATGGAATCGGGCCGAGCCTTCCGGACGGCGCGCTGTCGCTTGAGGTAAGGGGCCTAAGCTTCGCTTACGAGGCCGAGCAGCACGTACTCGACGATGTAAGCATCCGCCTAGAGCCCGGCCGCGTCTTGGGGGTACTGGGCAGGACCGGAGGGGGCAAGACCACCCTTTCAAGGCTTCTTAACCGCTTCTACGACCCTGAAGCAGGGGAGATCATCCTGGGCGGATCAGACCTACGCGACATCAGGATAGAGGAGCTGAGACGGCGGGTAGCCTATGTGACGCAGGACGTACAGCTGCTTAAGGCCAGCATAAGGGACAATCTTACATTCTTCGACGGCTCGGTGACGGACAGAAGGTTATATGAGGCTCTTCAGGATGTAGGCCTAAGCGGCTGGCTAGCTGAGCTTCCCGACGGGCTGGACACAGTGCTCGGAAGCGACGGAGGGGGCCTATCTGCCGGTCAGGCGCAGCTTCTCGCCCTCGCCAGGGCTTTCTTAAGGTCTCCCGGCTTCGTCATCCTCGATGAGGCATCATCCAGGCTCGATCCCATAACCGAAGGCATAATGGAAGGTGCGATGGACCGGCTTCTTTCCGGAAGGACCGCGCTTATCATCGCCCATAGGTTGAAGACCCTGGACAGGGCGGATGACATCCTGATCCTTGGGCACGGCAGAGTGCTTGAATACGGGGAAAGGGCGGCTCTCGCGGCAGACCCCAATTCCCAGTATGCGAAGCTTCTTAAGGGCGGAATGGAGGAGATGCTGGTATGAAAACCTACCTTCTCATATGGCGCCTAATCCTTAGCCGGCCATGGCTATATGCTGCCAACGCCGTGTCATGGATAATCATTCACATATCACCCGTTGTACCAGGCCTCATCATTAGGGAATTCTTCGACATGCTTAGCGGGGAGTCGAGGCTTAATGTCAGCATTTGGGGCCTGATGGCTCTATTTGTCGCTACCGCAGCCGCCAGGATAGTGAACATCCTGATAGGCGCCCTGGCGGATACGAACCACAGGTTCCGTATGAGCGCGCTTCTTCGCAGGAACGTGCTAGAGAGCATGCTAGCTACGCCCAAGTCAGCCAGGGATGTGTCACCGGGTGAGACGGTGAACATCCTCGAAGAGGACGGCAAACAGGTGGAAGATGCCATCAGCTGGTCCGTGGACACGATGGGGATGACCGGCTTTGCCATAGTTTCGGCGATAATCCTGGTGGGCATAAGCCCGAAGCTCACCCTTCTGGTGTTCTTCCCGCTTATAGCAGTCATGGTAGTATCACAGGCAGCAAGCGACAGGCTGGAGAAGTACAGGCGCGAAAGCCGTAAAGCAACGGCGCTCTTCACCGAGGCGATAGGGGAGGCCTTCGGCTCTGTCCAGGCGATAAAAGTCGCCGGAGCGGAGGACAGGGTGACCGCCCATCTGAGAGGGCTCGGAGATAAGCGGCGGGATGCGATGTTAAAGGACAAGCTTCTGTCGCAGGTCCTTGATTCCGTATTTGAAAACGCCTCGAAGGTGGGAATAGGGATAATACTGCTCATTGCGGCGGGCATGATCCAAAGCGGGGAGCTATCCGTAGGGGACTTCGCCCTTTTTGTGTACTATATAGAGTTCGTGACCGATTTTGCGGCATTCATAGGTTATTTCACCGTTCACTATAAACAGGCAGGTGTGGCTCTGGGCCGACTGGGCGGGCTTATGTTTAAGCCGGAAGAGCTTGTCAAGCATGGCCTGCTATACTTGTCAGGCGATCCTCCGGAAGTAACCGATGAAGACATAAGCGACGATGAGAGGCTCGTTAACCTCAAGGTATCGGGCCTCACAGCCAGATATCCCGATTCGGAGAACGGCATAAAAGATGCGTCTTTCGAGCTGGACAGAGGCGCCTTCACAGTAATTGCCGGAAGGATTGGCTCAGGCAAGACGACGCTGGTAAGGGCCCTGCTCGGCTTCATTCCTGCAGAAAGCGGCAGCGTCTACTGGAACGGACATAAGGTAGAGGACCTTCGCTCTTTCTTCTCTCCTCCCAGAAGCGCATATGCGCCGCAAGTGCCGCACCTGTTCAGCGACACGCTTAGGGACAACATAATGCTGGGGATAAGGGAAGGTGACGCAGATCTCATGGGGGCGGTCAGGGCAGCCGCCCTGGAGGAGGACCTTCAGGACCTTGAGAAGGGGCTGGACACGGTTGTGGGCCCCAAGGGGGCGAAGCTGTCAGGAGGGCAGCAGCAGCGCGTGGCGGTGGCAAGGATGCTGGTGCGAAGGGCTGAGCTGATGATCTTCGATGACGTCTCGAGCGCGCTTGATGTGGAGACGGAAAGGCAGCTTTGGGTGGCCCTCGCCAATAAGCCGCAGTTTACGTTCCTCGTCATCAGCAACCGGAAGGGCGTGATATTGGGTGCCGACAAGGTGCTGGTGATGGAAGGCGGCAGGATCATCGCGCAAGGAGACCCAAGCTCGTTATCTGAGACGAGCGCCGAGCTTCGCGCGATACTTGAGGAGGCGAAAGGGGCATAGTGCCAATCAACCGATACTCTCGGTAGGCAGAGCCGGATCATCGAGCCTGTAGATTATCTCGTCCTCGAACTCCCTCTCATCCTTGATGAATCCCAGGCTTTGATATAGCTTCCGCGCCCATTCGTTCTTCGGGTCGAAGCTTATGAATATCGGTTTCGGTCCGTACTTATCCCGCAGAAGGGAGATAAGCTGCTCCGTAGCTGTGCGGCCTCGCCCTCCGGACTGGTAGTCGGCGGCAATCATGAGCCTTAGGATCCATACTTCCCCCTTGGGGCTTATAGAATACATGCAGAAACCTACTGGAATCTCATCATCATATATTCCGAGGGGGAAGTTGCCCTCCACGTAATGGGCGCGAGCCATCGAGTCCCCGTTGCTGGCCACGAAAGGCGCCTGCCAATCCTTGACCTTTAGCTTCGTCAGCTCTCTCCAGTTGTTGGCATCGACTTCCCTCAAGCTGATCATCTGTCGCCCTCCTAGCTTAGGCAGAAATATGTTTGTCAACTACAGGATAGCACCGCATGGCGTTTCGTGCCCTGTGTTGCGGCAGATATCTCTTTTGTCTCAGCTGGTCAGACAAGGTAGGCAAGGACGCAAAGACCCATTGCTTAAGCGCACCAGATATTGCAATATACCCAACGGGGGTATAGTATAAATATGGAGGTGGAGACGATGCACGAAGATGTAGAGCTTGAAAGATTGGATCATCCCTCATGCTGCGAGAGGACTACGGAAAGAAACAATGCTCTAAAAGGAAGCCTAGTCTCTAGGCTCAACAGGATAGAAGGACAGATAAGGGGCATAAAGGGCATGGTGGAATCCGACGTCTATTGCGATGATGTCCTGATACAGATATCTGCAGCGCAGGCTGCCCTGAACGCAGTCAGCAAGATTGTCCTGAAAGACCATGTGAAGGGCTGCGTAGTAAGCAAGATAGCCAATGGGGACAAGGAGATAGCAGACGAGCTCATCGTGACGATTGGCCGCCTGTACAAGTAACTGGAGGCATTGGACACATACTGAGGAAGAGCTTGCAAGGATCGGAAGGAAGGACAGCCAGATGGAGAAGGAGAACCTGAAAATCGGAGGCATGACCTGCGCAGCATGCGCAGTGAGAATAGAAAAGGCCGTAGGCAGGCAGGAGGGCGTGAAAAGCGCCTCTGTCAACTTCGCAACCGAAAGCCTAATGGTGGAATACGATGGCGATACCACTGATAAGGAGAAGGTCAGGCTAGCGGTCAAGGAAGCAGGATACGAGGTGCTCGAGGAGGCTGAGGAGCGGGAAGTGACGATACCCATCGAAGGCATGACGTGCGCCGCCTGCTCGCAGAGGGTAGAGAAGGCGCTCTTAAGACTTGATGGGGTCAGCAAGGCTTCGGTGAACCTTGCCACTGAGAAGGCCACCATCTTGTACGACCCGAAGGCGACCAAGCTGTCCGCTATCAAGCAGAGCATAGAAAAGGCCGGATATACGCCTCTTAACATCGAAAAAAAGGAGGAGGCGGACGCAGACCGGCTTAGAAAGGAGCTTGAGATAAAGACGCTTTGGAGCAAGTTCATACTTGCGGCAGTGTTCGGTTTCTCTCTTCTTTACCTCGCGATGGGCTCTATGGTCTGGTGGCTCCCCTTCCCGATACCAGCTTTCCTGGATCCCATGCGCTATCCCCTTACGTTTGCGCTTGTGCAGCTTACCTTGACCATACCGATAATCGTTGCAGGAAACAGATTCTACTCAGTGGGTTTCAGGGCTCTGATCAAGCGCAGCCCTAATATGGATTCCCTGATCGCCATGGGAACTTCGGCCGCAGTGGTCTTCAGCCTTTACTCGACATACAGGATAATGACAGGACATTTCGAGGCGGTAGAGGGCTTGTACTTCGAGACCGCCGGAGTAATAATCGCTCTCATCCTCTTGGGCAAATATCTTGAATCCGTGTCAAAGGGGAAGACTTCTGAGGCGATAAAGAAACTCATGGGTTTGGCCCCCAAGACCGCGGTGGTAATACACGACGGCGCAGAGGTAGTCATGCCTATCGAGGAAGTCGAGATTGGCGACGTGATACTTGTTAAGCCCGGCGAGAAGATGCCAGTTGACGGAATCGTCACGGAAGGGTTCACTGCCGTTGACGAATCGATGCTTACAGGCGAAAGCATGCCGGTAGACAAGAAGTCGGGAGACCTGGTCTTTGCCGCAAGCATCAACAAGAACGGCCTGATACGCTTCAAAGCAACTAAGGTAGGCAAGGAGACTGCGCTTGCGCAGATAATTAAGCTCGTTGAGGATGCCCAAGGCTCTAAGGCTCCCATAGCCAAGATGGCCGATATCGTATCCGGCTACTTCGTCCCCGCAGTGACGTTAATCGCGATAATCGCCTTCATCTCATGGATGATAGGAGGAAAATCGCTTGAGTTCTCGCTTACGATATTCATCTCCGTGCTAGTAATCGCCTGCCCCTGCGCTCTGGGCCTTGCCACGCCGACTGCGATTATGGTGGGCACGGGAAAGGGCGCCGAGTATGGAATCCTCATCAAGAGCGGTGAAGCCCTTGAGATAACCCATAAGGTGAACACGGTGGTGTTCGACAAGACCGGCACCATCACAAAGGGGAAGCCTGAGGTAACCGATGTATTGCCTGCTGCAGGAGTTGAAGCTGATAAGCTGCTTGCCTTGGCAGCGTCCGCTGAGAAGGGCTCGGAGCATCCCTTGGGAGAATCAATAGTTAGGAAGGCGGAAGCCGACGGACTTAAGCTGACCGAGCCTCAAGGCTTCGAGGCCATCCCTGGATTCGGCATTGCTGTAAGAATCGAAGGAAACGAAGTCTTGATAGGAAACAGGAAGCTCATGGTCGAAAAGGGGGTAGCCCTGGGCGCATTACAGCAGAAGTCAGATGAGCTGGCCGAAGAGGGTAAAACCCCCATGTATGTATCAGTCGACGGGTCAATAGCCGGAATAATAGCAGTGGCCGATGTGGTCAAGGATAACAGCGAAAGGGCGATAAGGAAGCTTCAGGAAATGGGCATCGAGACTGTCATGATCACCGGCGACAACGCAAGGACGGCGGCTTCAATCGCTTCCAAGGTCGGAGTAACTAGGGTGCTTTCGGAAGTCCTGCCACAGGACAAGGCCGAGATGGTCAGGAAGCTGCAGGCGGAAGGCAAGGTCGTCGCCATGGTAGGAGACGGCATTAACGATGCTCCTGCCCTCGCCCAGGCTGAAGTCGGAATCGCAATAGGCTCGGGCACTGATGTCGCAATGGAGTCGGCTGATATCGTTCTCATGAGAAACGACCTCATGGGCGTGCCGTCGGCGATTAAGCTAAGCAAAGCCACCATAAGCAACATCAAGCAGAACCTGTTCTGGGCCTTCGGGTACAACACAGCTGGCATACCCCTTGCCGCAGGGCTGTTCTATCTGTTCGGAGGACCCCTCCTTAACCCGATGTTCGCCGCCGCGGCAATGTCGATGAGCTCGGTGTCCGTACTTACGAACGCGCTGAGGCTGAAGGGGTTCAGGGCCTATGAATAGATCAATGGATAGAGACGGAAGGGCTGGTCACATGAATACGAAACGCACATTCATCATAATAGGCTTGGCGGCGGCACTGGCTGTAGTTGCGCTATCGGTCTTAACGATCACAGGTCCGATGGACATAATCGGAAGATGGTCCGTCCCGGCTTTCGAGGCGGCATTGAAAGCGATGCAAGATAATGTAGTAGAAGAACCGCTATACGGAGGCTGGGCCATCAATGCCTCGGATTCTTCTGTGAAGTTCATCTTCAGGTCGACAACCGCCGTCAAGGAAGGCTACGACCTTACCTTTGTAATAGATGCGGCACCTTTCATTGCGGCAGGGGCTGATATGGAGGAAATCCCCGGTGCATCCGCCACCGACAGGAAGATATATCTCGGGACAGATCTGAAAGATAACGGAACCGGCGTGATGGCCTCGGGGCCGGCAGAGGCATATGAGGCGATACTCCGAAGCAACAGGACTGGGATAAAATACCATGCCGAGATGGAGCATTTCGGCATCAGCCTTGGTGGAGGCAACATGTTCGAATGGGCTAAGGACCTTGTTTCAAACGAAAAGGATATCGTGTTCGTGCTGAACCCAGAGCCTTTCAGGGAAGCAGGTACCGAGTTAAGCTCCATCGAAGGTTGGACTCTTGCGAAAATTGCTGTAATGGACGAGAAGGGCAGGATGCTGTCCGTGGAGAGATTGGTAAAGGCGATAGACTTGATTTAGAGCATTATAGGAGGGAATAAAAATGGAGAGAGTCGTTTTGGATGTCAAGGGCATGTCGTGCATGCATTGCGTAAGCGCAGTGAAAAGGGCCTTGGGCTCGATAGACGGGGTGAAGCAGACAGACGTGGTGCTTGCCACTGGCAAGGTCATGGTGGAATACGATCCGACAAAGGTGTCCGCCGAGAACATGAAGAAAGTAATTTCAGAGGCGGGGTACACAGTAGCATAGCTGAAGCAATAATCAACAAGCCGGAAGGTGCTAAGCCGGGAGGTGAGCCTCCCGGCTTAGCACTTAAAGCAGCGGTTTTCCTCATCGGATCCTGCTAAATCGGGCAACTTCCATCCCTGAACTCGCTCCCGGTTCCTTCACTAAGAGGTAGGGCAGCCGGAGTCATGTTGCTGCTGTCAGCTTCGATCCTAACGCTCTTGTAGATTATCTGGTCGTTGTCAATGTCACCGGAATTCAGCGTAAGGTAGAATGTGGCAGATTCGTATCTAGTGTTCAACCATTCAGCAAGCAGCGTACCGTTCAGCCTTGCCTCAAAGGCGTCTCCGGTCTTAACTATGGTGTAAGTATTGATAGTGCCGTTCACCATGCCTGGTATCTCAGTGCTTGAGGTCGCCATGATATCGACTGAAGTCGTAGGCCCGTCTGTCCATATCTCCCAGAACGGATCTATGACACCACCATGCCGGTAGAAGAAGGATATTATACTACCAGTAAATGGGTAGTTGGGTTCGCTACCAAGCCAGATAGATCCAAACACCCTTTTTTGACTGTCAGTATCAAGCAGGAACCTTACTGTAATGCTGAAGTCTCCCGTTAGAATCATTGGAGCGGTTACATTGTTACTGTCGTCTAATAACAGGCCAACTCCAGGGATGATCTCATAGTTGGATTTCAGGAGCCAATTATCAATATTACTGACTCTTGTGAAATCTACGGACCAGGTCTTCGTACAACCCTGCATTCCCATCATCACTAAAAGGATTACGGCAATCAATAGCAATCTGGTCTTCATTCAATCGCCTCCCTAATAGGCATTTCGACGAAATTGAGCTGAATCCTTGCAAGAAAGCCTATATTTAGAGGCGTTACCTGCGCGCTTAGCCAAACAGCAGCGGGAAAACGAATACGACTACCGTTGCCCATGCCCCATATATCGGAAGGTATCCGGTTAAAGCCCTCTGAACGGCGGAGATACCGCTCCTGCCACCGAGGAAGCCGACATAGGCGATCAGCACAAGCAACAGGTTCACGAGCACAGCAAGGTTCATACCCAGAACGGCGAGCCTGTTGGGTGTTATGCCGTATGAGGCAAGGCGGAGAAGGATTGAGAAGAGGGCGATTGCGTCTACGGCAATAGACAGTGCCATCAGAGCAGCGTTAATGTAGTCTCCGGTGTCCTTCTTGGATTCCTCGCCCTTTTCGGTTATGGAGAATATGGTTACAGCCAGGGCTGCAATCAGCATGAAATTGAAGGAAAGCAGGAAATCCCGGTCCGAAAGGGGGTCCTTCCCCATCCATGCTGACGCTGCAAGATAGACGACAAGCGTCACAAGGATGAGCGGGCTGAATATCCTTGCCAGGTAAGGCGCCACCGCCCTTGCAAGCTTCAGATTTGCCGATGCCAGATAGGCAGCCACGACTGCAAGCGAAGCCGCACCAAACAAAACTATGTTCTCGAAATAAAACTCCGAGATGTCCAGCCCAATTACGCTGAAGAGAGCATTTGTTAGCGCCGCCAGCATCAAACCTGCCGCCGCCATGCTGAGGTATATGACGGCGAACTGGCCATTGAACCTAAGGAACGACAGCCTGGCTTCATTTTTTACATAGGCATCTCCGGTGAATGCCATGCCCAGGGCGATGAATAGCAGTATGGGCAGGTGCAGGTAAGCAAGCACCGTGCTGTCAGTAATCTCTGATGGAAGCAGGTTGACAAATACCAGCGGGATTATAAACGATGCAACCAGGAGAAGTTGCAATATCCTTTTCGGGGGCTTCAGATATGTGAAGAGCGCCGCGATGGAAGCCAGGACGAAAGACGCCATATTCACGGGCAATACCGTCTTCTTCCCGAAAAAATGAAGCGCAAGCCGTGCCGCAACTCCCGCGGACGCGGCAATCAGCAGCATGACGACTAGCTCCTTGCCCAGGATGGGCTTTCTGGAGTAGTTGCCGGAATCAGCGTAGTCCAGCCTTTCCTTCCACACTGTCAGTACCTTTGAATCAGGCAGCGCTGCCATTGCATCTTCAAGCCATGTCCTAAAGCCCTCCGGATGCTGCCTGAACAGCCTCTCCAGTTCATGAAGGTCATCGATGCTTTCGACTATCGGGTTCTTGCCGGTCATTATATTCCCCTCTTATCCGTAATCTGATCCTTTTGCCTACACTGATTGCGATGCTTCAATCCCGGTACTCGAGAACATCTCCCGGCTGGCACTCCAGTGCCCTGCAGATGGCTTCAAGAGTAGAAAGCCGGAGAGCCTTCGCCTTGCCGTTCTTAAGTATCGAGAGGTTGGCCATTGTAATGCCCACCCTCTCCGAGAGCTCCGTCACGCTCATCTTCCTTCTTGCAAGCATTACATCGATATTGATGATTATCGGCATTTGATCACCTCATACGGTAAGGTCGTTTTCGGCCTTGATGTCGATAGCCCTTCTCAGGAGCTTCTCGAGTATGGCTGCGAAAACTGCTATTATGAGTGCCGCCGATGCCAGTATGAGGCCGCCTGCCACAAAACCCGGGGCATCGTCCATCTCTGCAGCCATGTACAGGAATGGCGAGCATATGGCGTAGGTTGCGGTTACAGCTGCCGCGCACCACTTGATCTTCCTCAGGGCAAATACGGAAGCTTCGGAGAATGCATTGTCTGCGTCGATGAGTCCAAGAAGCTTCAAGGCTTGCAGCAGCGCGATGAAGAAAGGAACGGCGGAGAAGCAAATGCAAACTACAATGGGATAAAGGATGTAGGCAGGGAAGTAACCGGAGGCCTTTATGGCAATGGAGGGAAGCGGGTAAGAGAAGATGGCAAGCACTGCCAGACCGATTGCCACGACTACAGCTTTCAGGAAGATGGTCTCACGTCTCATTTTCGGCACCTCTCAGTGAAGTCAATTGAATTATAGCGATGAATATATCGTAAATCAATAAATATATATTAATATACATTGAATATATATCGATAAGACGAGAATGACCATGAGCATGGGGGCTGCCTGCCAAGGCTAGGCCGCAAGGATGAAAGATGCGCCTGATGAAGCTATAATGTTATGCAGTGCTTGATCGAAGCGGGGACCCGCGAAAACTAAGGGTTCGGTTGCAAGACAGGCAAAGGAATAGATAAGAGGTATTGAGATGACAGAGGTTGGAATGAAGGCCGAAGCGGGCCTGCCGGATGGCTTGAGGCTTGATCCAGATACCGTGCGGCTATACTGGTCGAAGACATACAATTCCGAGGGGAAACCGGACTGGTCACATATCCTGCCCTTCTATCATCCGGATATTGTCTTCCAGGATTCCATACAGAGGATAGAGGGGATCAAGGACTTCACCGATATGTGCATGAGGCTCACCAGCCGCTGCAAATCGCTTCGGATGGATATCGAATCCGTCGCAGCCGAAGGGAACGTGATACTCATGGACTGGAAGATGACCATGTCGTTCAAGAAGTTCCCTGACACGCCAATGTACGGTTCGACGAAGCTTACCCTGCACGAAGACGGCAGGATCATAGCCCAGCGCGATTACTTCGACCTATGGGGGGATATTTTCAACGGCATTCCCCGCTTCAACAAGATGTACAGAAGATTTTTGAGGCGTTACTTCGGTTAACACTTCTCAGGCATGGAAGGCGGGGGATGATTTGGAGTTTCCGGACGAGCTTAAGTTCATTGTCAACAGGAACCTTCCTCAGAGGAAGTGCTCCGTATCGCTTGCGGGCAAGGTATGCGTGATCACGGGCGCGACTTCGGGAGTGGGCCTTGAAGCGGCGAGATGCCTTGCCGAGCATGGCGCGAAACTAGTGATAGTCGCCCGCAGCGAGGAGAAGGCCGGTCAGCTCAAAGGGCGATTGAAGAAAGATTACGGGGCGGAAGTCGACCTCGTCATCGCCGATATGAGCGTACTTGAGCAGGTCAGAAGGGCCGCCTCCGAGATTCTGGCCATATGTCCCAGGATAGACATCCTCATAAACAGCGCCGGTATCTACTGCACCTCTAGGACTTACACTATGGAGGGCTTCGAGACCACCTTCTGCGTGAACCACCTTGCACCGTTCTTGCTTACCAACCTTCTTCTGGAGAGGATGAAGGAGAGCGCCCCGGCGAGGATAATTCAGGTCAATTCGGAGGGGCATCGCTTCAATGGGCTTAACCCTGACGATCTCGATTGGAAGAGGAGAATCTATACAGGTTTAAGAGGGTACGGCGCTTCCAAGACGGCGCAGCTGCTCGCAGTCTGGGAGCTTAGCGATATGCTCAAAGGAACGGAAGTCACGATAAACGCCATGCATCCGGGGGACGTCAGGACCAACATCGGCAATAACAACGGGCCATTGTATAAGTTCTTCCTTCATAACTTCACCTGGCATTTCCTTAGAGACCCGAAGATGTCCGGCGAAGCAATATACTACCTGGCGGCATCAGCCGACCTGGAAGGAGTAAGCGGGAAATTCTACCATATGACCAATGAGGAGAAACCTGCCAAGCACGCCCTGGATCGTAGCATGGGAAAGAGAATATGGGACCTGAGCCTAAGCCTAACTGGGCTTAAGGACACTGTGTTTTGAGGATTAGCTGCCGCCCTTGAGCTTCTTGACAGCCCTGTCCGCCGCAAGCTTACCGGTGAGGATGGAAATGGGAAGCCCCGATGGGCTGAAAACCCACTGTCCTGCCTGTATGACGTCCGGTATCGGCGTATCTATGGATCTTGCTATCCTTGGAAGGCTGCTGACCGCGGGCACCGGCCTGTTGGTGAAGGCCCAGCCGGTTATCGCGCCTTCTGTATTGCCTGTCATCTTGGCAAGCGTGAGGGGAGTAGAGACCATCGCGCCAATCACGCTATCCTTAAGTCCAGGATAGACGGTGGCAGCGAGCACATCGAGGATCGTTTCCTCGCAAAGCTTCTTGAACTCATCATACCAGCCCTCATCCCGGATTCGCTCAACCAGCCCATAGTCCATGAGCGAGCTGATCACAAGCCCGGTCTTTCCTTCTGGAGCCATAGCCTTATCCCTCATGGCGGGTATGGATATCTCATAGGTGGTGAGCTCAAGGTATCTGCGTACCCAGCGTGAGAGCTCCTGCCTTCCTGAGAGCCCTCTCCAGCCGTATCCTTCCTCCGAGGATTGGCCGTACTCCTCGCACAGGGCGTTCATGCCAAGTTTATCCGGGGTATAGAAGAAGTGGGGGCTAGAAACCCTAGCGAAGAAATCAGTATCGAAGCTCGATGAAAGATAGAGCGTCAATATTGAATCACCACCGGCCTTGCCCAAAAGCGACTTCCTCTTCGCATCTATCGCGGAGCGCGCCGCTGCATCCGTAAGCGAGCTCTCGTCGGTGAGGGCGTACAGCCTATTCATGTCGGCGGCCCATATGAGCTTCCTATAGCCATAATCGTTGCCGTCAGCATCCCGTACGAGCTTCAGGACAGGATCCACGCGGACCGCCTCTACGGCAGTCCGTATCTCCCCTCCATGTTTGAGCACATATTCCTGCATCTTGCCTGAAAGGCTCCCTGTCCCCCCGATAGGATACCTGTAGTCGAGGTAGAGGCTGAAATAGCTGAGCGCGAAGAAAGTCGGTGTGGCTTTGAAGAAATGCTGGGCGATCATATCGATGAGCGCCTGGTTTCCAGTAAGCTTGCTTAGGTATCCTGATACCGGCAAGTTGAGCTTGGCGACCTTAGGCATGGTCAGCGCATACTTCACCATCCATGGAAGGATGGTCTTGTATAGGTATTGGGTATCCTTCTTAAGGTCCAAGAAGAGCGGGTTATCTATCCCGTACAGCACGTCCATATACTGCATGACCTTGGCTATCTCGCTGCAGATGCGCCGCACGTCTGCTTCAAAACCCGGGAAAGTCCTTACAAGCAGCGCCTCATACTCAGCAAGGCTGTCTTTGGAAGTCAGCTTCACTGCATCTGACCCTATGCCTATGGTGACATCGTTCCGCACCGTTTCAAGCTCTATGCCTAGCTGCCTTAGCATAGGAAGGATTATGCCCGAGTTCTCCAGTGCGCGGATGCCGCCGTCGAACCTGAAGCCGTCTTTCTCGAAGGAATTGACCAGGCCTCCTGCCTTCTGCTCTTTCTCAAGCACGAGCACCTTAAGGCCCGCCCTGCTAGCGTAGGCTGCGGCTGTCAGTCCTGCCATGCCTGCGCCAACAACCAAACAATCGTAAACCATCGCATACTCCTGCAATGCATCAGAATTAGGATATTTTGAATATTATATCAGACGGAGGGGCAAAATGCCCCTGCCGCCGCCATGAGGTCAACATCTCTGCCTTTCTACTGAACCTCGGCCAGAATCCTCTGCACCTGTTCAAGGCCAACACTTCCGCCGGATACTACGAAGCACACCTTGTCGCCGGGTTTGACCGGAAGTTCCCTCTGCAGGGCAGATCCTATGCCTACCGCAGATGAGGGCTCGGCAAGTATCCTTCCCTCTAGCAGAAGAAGCTTCATGCCCATAGCCATGGATTCGTCCTTGCTGGTCACAAATGCGTCTACATTCCTCTGTATAATCGGGAAATTCCTTTCCCCCGGCCTTAATGTGAGCAAGGCATCAGCGATGCACTTGCACTCCTCTATTGTTACCGGCATGCCCGCCTCGATGCTTCTGGAGTATCTCGGCATCCGGGCCGGCTCCGCGCCTATCACCTTGGCTGAAGGCTTCAGAGCCTTCACGGCAGTTGATACCCCACCGATTAACCCTCCTCCGCCGACCGGCACGACTACGCAGTCCGCATCTGGAAGCTGTTCCATGATTTCAAGGCCTACAGTGCCTTGGCCCGCCATTATGTCGTAGTCGTCATAGGGCGAAATGAGAGTGAAACCCTTCTCTTCGCTCAGCCTCTTTGCGATCTCATGCCTCTCGGCCAGCTTGCAGATTATCACATCCGCACCATAGGCCTGTATGCCTTCAACTTTTATGCGCGGGGCGGTCTCTGGAACCACTATTGTCGCCTTGACACCTAACAACTTGGCGGCGAAGGCCACTCCCTTGCCATGGTTTCCTGAGGATGCCGCCACGACCCCTCCGGCAAGTTTCTCAGCGCCCAGGAACAGCATCTTATTGAGCGCACCGCGGATCTTGAAGGAGTTGGTGCGCTGTAGGCACTCGGCTTTTACATATACCTCGCATCCGAGCAATGCATCCAGGCTTTCCATGCGAAGCAGAGGGGTTTTGTAGACATAGGGTGATATCCTGGCCCTGGCTTCCAGGATTCTTTCCAAGTTAACCATATTTGCCTCCATTTCTTGTCTAGGCTTGCCCCATTTCCCTCTTACGGTGTGACAGGGATCCTGTTGTTGTTTTCGTAGGTGACTACGACTTTCTCTATGTACACGCCCTTGCCGTTAGTATTGGAATCATCATAGCCGACCATTATGAAGTTATAGTAATCTACCAAGTTGCCTGGGTCTATCGCAATGGGGTCATAGGAATGGGTGCCCAAAGTCAAGTTTACTACGTCCCCCGTTTTGGCAATCTTCAGCTTGTTTTGCCCCTCGGTTATAAAACCGGCGAATGGGACAGTCGGGTTCTCGGTGAATCTATCCCTCTGGCCTATCCAGTTTTCGCCATGGGTAGATGACAGCATCTGCATGCCCATACCGATCCATGCACCATAGCTCCAATTGTCGGAATCTATCAGATAGAACTCCAGCCACTGCAGGTAATGATCATCGCCGACATTCACATAGAAATCGATTTCCACAGTGAAGTCGCCGCCGAAGCGGAAGGGGCTTACCAAAGCACCGCCCTCAAGATATGCTCCAAGGTCGGTATAATCGAGCTCACCTGACTCATACCAGGCTCCCTCTCCATTCTCCGCATCCATCTCTGTTTTGAAGTTGAACGTGTACTTCTTCGCACAGCCTGATAAGAGAAGTAATATGGCTGAGACTGCAATGACCAACGCAATCCTGTAGAGCATGGGACGGGTTCTGCGCTTATTTGCCATGTCGAGTACCTGCCTTTCACATATGCTAGGTATGCATAAACACAAGCTATACCAAGGGTACATCTATGTATGCCTTTGACTTCCTAATCTTCGATTATGTAGGTCGATTTCCCTTGTGTATGTACGCTGTCCGGTTACAAAGCTTCAGTGATGGCATCGGCAATGCTTGCCAAGCAGTTGATGTCAAATGCCACCTGCCAGCATGTTTCTACCTGGATACCGTTATAGTGCCGCCGTATGGAAGCGAGAGGAGGTTCACAGGCTTGAACTTCGTTACATCGGCGCTGAAGTAGTGGAAAGGTATGTTGTGCTTTGCGCCGACCATCTCAGCGCACTCCGCGGCCTCCGCCGGGCCCATGTTGTACTGGCCGTCTATCGGAAAGAATGCATAGTCGATTTCCTTCACCTTAAGATCGGCCATCTGAGGAAGCTTCGAGGTGTCCGATGCATGGTAGACTTTGATTCCATCGAACGAGATTATGAAACCGTTGGTCGTCTCGATCGTGTGGTTCCTGTTCGCAGCCGGCACCGGCTCGATTAGCACGCCCTTGATGCTGAAGCTGTTATACGTTCCGTCCTTGTTGTTGGTGTCCTTGACCCTTAAGACCCTGCAGCCCTCATTCTGTGCAACAAGGCTGATCTTGTTGTGGTCCGAATGCTCGTGGCTTACTAAGATGATGTCTGCCTTCTCCGAGTAGTCCCCAGGATGGTAAGGGTCGACATAGATGACCACGCCGGCAGAGGTCTTGATCTTAAGGGATGCATGCCCGATAAGGGTTATGTAAGCCGAGCCGGCATCATCGGTCATTGCTGCTGTTGCGCCCATGAAGAACATCAGAATAAAGATAACGGACAGGAAGCCTATCGCCTTCATTTGCAACCCCTCCTAAGCAATCCGAGTTCTGTCCTTAAAGCCACTCCGCTGATGCCATTTTACAATCATTCGTCTCGTGAATACATCACCCATGAAAAACTATGCCTGCTCTGTCAGACAAACAGCTCAGTTCTCAGCTTGATGCCGGTTAGAGTTTTTCCGCCTACCTCGAAATAAGGGGCTTGAATACATTACAATGGAATCGGCAGACCCGGATGAATTTTGGGGAGGTCGGATCATGAATTACCGTTATGCCAACAGGGTGCAGTATGTAAAGCCTTCGGCGATAAGGGAGCTGTTAAAGCTGGGAAACGACCCTGAGATCATATCCTTCGGGGGAGGGTTCCCCGACCCTGATGTGTTCCCTATAGAGAAGCTCAGGAAAGTCTTCGATGAGGTGCTTTCCAAGAATGGAAGGCTTGCGCTGCAGTATACGACATCTGAGGGGCTTCCGTCATTAAGGCAGAAGCTTGCCGACAGGATGAAGAGGGCAGGCGTAGCATGCGAGCTGAAGAACATATTCATGATACAGGGCGCGCAGCAGGGCTTGGACATCACAGCGAAGATGTTCATAGACAGGGGAGACGTGATCATCACAGAGAACCCCACCTTCGTTGGAGGACTGATTGCCTTCAACCCGTACGAGCCCAAATATGCCCCGGTGGCGATGGACGCGGAGGGAATAAGGACCGACCTGGTGGAAAAGGCCCTCAAGGAGAACCCCAACACGAAGCTCTTATACACCATCCCGGACTTCCAGAACCCTACCGGCATCACGATGAGCCTCGCCAGAAGGAAGAGGCTCGTGGAGCTGGCAAATGAGTATGATGTGATAATAATCGAGGACAGCCCATACAGGGAGATCAGGTTCGAGGGCGAGACGCTTCCTCCGATAAAGAGCTTCGACACCCAGGGAAGGGTGATCCAGCTGGGAAGCTTTTCCAAGATACTGAGCCCCGGAATGCGCATCGGCTGGCTAGTCGCAGAGCAGGAGCTGGCAGAGAAGCTTTGCCTTCTCAAGATGGCGGCCGACACCCAGAACTCGACGCTCAACATGTACGCAGCCGACAAGTTCATGGAGATGTACGACATGGACGAGCATATTGAGGGCATAAGGAGGGTCTACAAGAGGAAGAAGGACCTCATGCTCAACATAATCAGCTCCTCATTTCCCAAGAGCATCAGCTACACGAATCCTGAGGGGGGCCTGTTCACTTGGCTCACCTTCCCTCAGGATGTGGACGCCACAAGGCTCATGAAAGAGAGGACCCTTCCGGAAGTCAAGGTCGCATATGTGCCGGGCGCCTCATTCTACCCGATTGACGAGGAGAAGAACCATTGCAGGGTCAACTACTCCTGCATGTCAGAGGAGAAGATAATAGAAGGAATGGGCAAGCTCGGCAGCATACTGAACGATTGCTGCTAAGCTCAAACCGTAAGCATTGACCCGATGCCGCACCAGACGTCGGTGGTGCGGCATCAGGATCTACGATGATGCAGTTTAGATGTCGATGCCCAGCAGAGCCATGGCGGCCAATGAGGCAGCCGTCAGAAGGAATGAGAAGAAGTAGAGCCAACTCGCCCTCTTCCTGATGAGCATGAGAAGCCCTGCCGCGAATTCGATTACGCAGGCCGATACGGCAAGCGTCTGCCTTGGGTACAGGGTTATGTAGGTGATCAGAAGCACCGTAGCCGTAGGTACAGCAAGGAATGCCGCCTTGATGACCATATGGAAGCCTGATTTTAGGACGAAGTACGCCGCTGCGACCATCAGGGCCATGAACGACAGGTTCATGAAAGTGCGGAGCCACTCAAGCCTGTGAAACTCCTCAGGATCCATGAAGAGGCCCGCTATGCGAGCAAACGCCGACTGGTAAAGGAAATCAAGCATGAAAGCCGCGTTTAAAAGCGCAAAACCCAGAAGCGCCACTAATATGGCCTGGAGTATCCTTGCCGCTATGCTGCTGCCCGTAAGAAGGGAAACCGGACTATCAGTACCGCCCATGCTTTTGCCTCCTCTCCATCTCTGATTATAGTGCTTTACCGAAAAAAAGCGAAAGGCGACGGGGCATGGTGGCAGCCGGGCGGGGCATAAGGGGAGAAATGGGCAATAACGGAGATGTTCTTATGAAATACGGTTGGCTTGACGAGTATTGCCTTTCGAAGAAGGGCGCCGAGAAGGACTACAAGCTGGAGTGGGAAGCGACCAGGTACATGATCCGGGGGAAGATGTTCGCGATGAAGGGCGGAGACGGGAAGGGAAGGCCGATAATATCCCTTAAGCTTGAGCCCTCCCACGGAGAGATACTAAGAGGGGAATATCGTGACATATTCCCCGGCTACTACATGAATAAGGTCCATTGGAATTCGGTGTACCTCGAAGGCGATGTCCCGGACGACGTGTTGAGGGCCATGATCGACGAGTCGCACTCACTGATAATGGCATCTTTGAGCAGGAAGGTTCGGGAGGAGATAACCGGCTGAGCCACATCGGGTTGTTCGAATTAGAATGCACCGTCCTTCCTCTTTGACGAGAGGCGATGCAGTCCATTACTATTTAGTAAGGGGCCCATATCCTATGGCTCCTTGAAACCCGCTTATCATCAAACCGAGGAGGGCATCCCATGTTCAGGAACCTTGATGAGTCGCAGCTGAAGGAGAAGGCAAAGCAGCTGCGCACGAAGATGCTTAAGATGCTTTGCGAAGCAGGTTCGGGCCATACCGGAGGGTCTCTTTCGTCCATAGACATAATCACCTACCTGTACAACAACATGATGCGCCACGACCCGAAGAACCCGAAGGATCCGGCGCGCGACAGGTTCGTCCTATCTAAAGGCCACGTATGCCCCGCGGTCTATGTGGTGCTGGCAGATTGCGGCTACTTCGATGAGAAGCACCTTATGACCCTGAGGAAATACGGAAGCATACTTCAGGGGCATCCGTTCATGCACAAGACCCCGGGCTTCGATATCTCGTCAGGCTCCCTGGGCCAGGGGCTCTCAGTGGCAGTCGGAATGGCGAAGGCTGCCAAGATGGACGGCACCGACCACAGGATCTTCTGCCTCATGGGAGACGGCGAGCAACAGGAGGGCCAGATCTGGGAGGCCGCCATGGCCGGAGGCAACTACAAGCTGGACAACCTCTGCGGAATAGTCGACCAGAACAGGCTTCAGATCGACGGCTTTGTGGAAGATGTCATGAGCATCGAGCCTCTTGCAGACAAGTGGAGGGCGTTCAATTGGAACGTCATCAGCTGCGACGGCCACGACTTCGCTGACATCAAGAGGGCATTCGCTGAAGCTGCATCCTGCAAGGGGAAACCTAGCGTAATCATAGCGGCGACCGTGAAGGGCAAGGGGATCTCCTTCATGGAGAACAAGTGCAACTGGCATGGGACGACACCGAACCGCGAGCAGCTTGAGGGCTGTCTCTGCGAGCTCGACTGCAATTAGGCGGGAAGGGGGAGAAGATAATGGAATTTGTTAAGCTGAACGTCAATCTGGCATCACCTGAGAAGGTCCCCTCCCGCGACGGGTACGGGTATGGCCTGGTAGAGGCGGGGAAGGCCGACAAGAACGTCGTCGCCCTAGGCGGCGACATCACGGCATCGGTAAGAGTGGACTGGTTTCAAAAGGAGTTTCCCGACCGCTTCATAAGCGTAGGCGTGGCAGAGCAGAACCAGATGTGCATAGCAGCCGGCCTTTCGCTGATGGGGAAGGTCCCCTTCGTGACCAACTACGGGGTGTTCCTAGCCGGCCGCGCATGGGATCAGATAAGGACAACGGTCTGCTACAGCAACCTGAACGTAAAGCTCGGCGGAGCGCACGGCGGGATATCGGTAGGGCCGGACGGGGCGACCCATCAGGCGCTGGAGGAGATATCGGTGATGCGCTGCCTTCCCAACATGAGGGTCATAGTACCAGCAGACGCCGAGGAGACCAGGAAGGCGACCCTTGCCGTAGCGAAGGACTTCGGCCCTGTATATGTGCGTTTCGGCCGCGAGAAGGTGCCTGTGATAACGAACAAGGATACTCCGTTTGAGATAGGGAAGGCCTATTGCTGCCACGACGGATCAGATGTCGCAATCGTAGCTTGCGGCGCAATGGTATTCGAAGCCCTTGTGGCAGCCGAGAAGCTGGCAGCAGAGGGAATATCCGCGATGGTGATAAACAATCACTCCATCAAGCCCATAGACCGCAAGACGCTCGTGGAAGCCGCCCGGAGGACGGGAGCGATGGTCACGGTCGAGGAGCATCAGCTTATGGGCGGAATGGGAAGCGCGGTGCTTGAGGCCATCGCCCAGGAGTGCCCGGTTCCTGTCAGGATGGTGGGCATCAACGACCGTTTCGGCGAATCCGGAGATCCCGACACCCTGATGAGGGAATTCGGGCTAACATCTGACCATGTGGTAGCTGCCGCAAGGGAAGTGCTCAAGCTGAAGAAGTAAACTAAGAAGGGTGAATGGAATGGACAAGCCCTCCGGCCGACTGACCGGAGGGCTTGCTGCTTTCTGCCCTTAGAGCATGTTAAAGGATTCAATGCCGAACAGCGAGCATATCTCGTCTATTGAAGTTTCTCTGGCCGCTATGTAGATGTCTTTCCTGATTGCGGCCCCGCTAAGGACAAGGCTTCTCAAAGCAGGGGCGAATGCGAGGCCGGAAATCTCCATGGGGCCGATCTCGTCTATGAATATGCTTCGGCATTTGTCATCCGTGGCGGCCTCAATGAGCCTCAAGCAGCCGTAGTCGAATGCGGACTGGTCGAAGGTGAACCGGTCGAATGTAAAAGGCAATGAGAACTCCCCTTTATAGAGGATCGATAGCCTGGCAAGTGGCATTGAAAACCCGCTGTCCAGCTCGAGGAGGTCATACCCGGTGAAATCCCCGGATGAATATGACTTCACACTGAGAAATCCCCTGCATGAACCCATTGGCAGCCCGTCATAGATCGAGCGCATCCTCGAAGTTTTGCCGCTGCCTATGCTCCCTGCCACGAATAGGATCATGTGAGCTCCTTAAAGCACGGCCTGCATCACCACCGCTGCGGCAAACACCAAAGCGGCGGACGCATAGCTTGGCTTATAGGTCAAAGGTTTCATGGCAAATGAGCCTGCAATTGACCAGAATGCCCATATCACAGCCGCGTTAACAGCGCTTTCGAGGACCAGGAACCTAAGGGCGGCCATGACAGGCCCTGTGGCAAGCCCGGCCGGAAGGTTGAATAGTGAGGTTATCCTGAGATGTACCAGAAAAGCCGCCCTCCAGGCAAAACCCATCATGAATAGTGCGGGCAGCTTGAGCCTGCCCAGGCCCATAGCCGAGCCTGCAGCCCTTATGACAACATAGACTGAAAGCCCCTCCATAAGAAGCGACAAAGCTGGATTCACGATTCTTATCGGGTCATGACCTGGCACCAGGAAACCGGTGAGTTTCACTGAGGCGGCGACGCAGGCGGCAACAAACGCCGAATCAGCCCTTCCGGTCGAATCACATGCCCTCATCATGAAGAATACACCGACGGGAAACATCAGAAAGCCCGGTAAGCCGGGAAGGGCGACTGCAGCCTTGTGGAGCACGTAACCGGCTGTCGCCTCCGCTAAGCCCCAGCAAGCCCCCCAGAATAATACTGAAGCCGCTGTCTTTCTCATCTTGACGTCACCTCCTCAAGGAATCTGCCGGCCAGATTGAGCGCGACATTCTTCCTGTACTGCCTGTTGGACCTCAGATCGTCTATCGGTTGTATGACATCTGCGAGCAGTTCCAGCGCTCTGCCGAGCCCTTCCTTCGCCTTATTCGGATCCCTTCCTTCCACTTCAAGCTCCGCAGCCCTGCTTCTCACGACGGTCGGACCTACCGCGCCGAAGGCCATCCTCAGATCTGCAATTTTGCCATCCTCCATGCGGAAGGTTCCGAACATTGAGACCTTGGCGATGGCATTAGCCCTGCGCTGCCCGGCTTTTCGGAAGATGAAGCCATCTGGCTTCCAAAGGGGTATCGAGACCTCTGTAAGGAGCTCATCGGAACCAATCGCCGTCCTTCCGGGGCCGGTTATGAATTCATGGATTGTGCACATGCGGCTACCTCGGGCAGAACCTATCTCAAGCTCGGCGTTCAGTGCGTAGAGCATCGGAAGGGAATCTCCCGCAGGAGAGGCGTTCACGATGTTACCCCCAAGAGTGCCGGCGTTTCTGATGGAAGGAGAACCGATTGAGGCGAGAGGGGCTTTTACATGCTCAGGAACAAGGCCGCTTTCGATTATTGACGAGATGCTTGATGCAGCTCCTATGATCAAGCGCTCATTCTCGGCTCTTATGCGCCTTAGGCTTTCAAGCTGCAATACCAGCACTACTTTTCCTGTAATCGCAGGCAGCGCGCCTGGTGCGGTCTTCCTCTTCACCATGAGGTCAGTACCGCCTGCAAGCACCGTCGCCCCGCCCTCCATGGCCCTAAGGGCGTCTTCGATGTCCTTAGGCCTGTATGCGTTCACCATAGCCCTTCACCTAGCCTTGATGCCGCCAGAATGGCGTCGACTATCATGCTGTAGCCGGTGCAGCGGCACAGGTTGCCGCTTATAGCCTCCCTGATCTGGGACTCATCGGGATGAGGGTTCCTGGAAAGAAGCGCCTCTGCCGCCATCATCATCCCCGGGGTGCAGAAGCCGCACTGGACGGCACCTGCCTCGGCGAAGCACTCCTTCAGAAGCTGGAACCTGTTTGTCGCGCTGAAGCCCTCTATGGTGGTGATGAAGCCGCCATCTACGCTTATCATGGGCAGTATGCATGAGTTCATTAGCCTTCCGTTTACGATGACCGAGCATGCGCCGCATTCGCCCTCTCCGCAGCCTTCCTTGGTGCCGGTGAGGCCAAGGTCGTCTCTCAGGACGTCGACGAGCCTTCTCATGGGCTCAGCATCAAGCTCCACAGGGTTCCCGTTCAAGGTGAAAGCTATCCTCATCAGGCTCACGACCCCCTTTCCATCAGCTTCATTATGTACTCCGGAGTGATGGGAAGCCTGAATATCCTTCTTCCGATCGCCTGTTCTATGGCTATAGCGAAGGCGGGGGCCGCGCCTACCAAGGGAAGCTCCCCCAGGCCCTTGGCGCCGAAGGGGCCCTCAGGGTACGGATTGTCGACCAGGCGCTTGCTCACATCAGGATAATCGATCGAGGTGGGGATGGCGTAGTTTGTGAGGTTGTCCTGCTGGAGCCTCCCGTCAGAAGACTCGAGAACCTCCATGCCGGCATACCCCAAGCCCTGGATGACTCCTCCGTCTATCTGCCCGGCAACGATCAGTTCGTCTATGGGGGTGCCTATGTCGTAGGCGCCCCAGATCCCAAGCACCTGCGGCTCGCAGGTAAGAGGGTCCACCTCGACTTCCACAACGTTTGCACCCCAGGAGTACTCGGGATAGGCGTTTCCCTTCAAAGTTGCGTTGTCCCAGCTCAAATATGCCGGATACTCATATTCCATCTCCACTTCGAACGCCCTTTCGCCCCAGCGCCGCCTCATCTCGATGGCACAGCGCTCGACGAGCCTGCCTACTATCATCGTGGTCCTGGATGCCACCGTAGGGCCGGAATCGGGGCATGTCGCCGTGTCGGCGAGGCTCTGCACCACAGAATCCAAAGGAATCTTCAGGGTTTCAGCCGCAATCTTGCGAAGTGTGGTCTGGCAGCCCTGCCCCATCTCCGAGCTGGAGACAAGGACTTGTACGGTGCGGTCGGGCCTTTTCACCAGCCTTGCGCGAGCCTTAAGGACATCCCTCTCCCCATTCCCGGTGAAGCCGCAGCCGTGGAAGAAAGCGGAAAGCCCGATTCCCCTAATAAGGCCGGATCTTTTTGAACCGGCGGAATAGGAAGCCTTCTTGGAGAGATATCCGGAGGATTCGACCGCTGCACTGATTACCTCATCCAGTTTGACAGGATTGAAGAACGTGCCTCCGGTTGAAGAGCGGTCCCCCTGCTTGATGAGATTCCTTCGCCTGAATTCAAGCGAATCGATGCCCATGGTCTGCGCCAGATGCTCCATGTGAAGCTCCGCGGCGAAGAATGCCTGGGGCCCTCCGAAACCGCGGAACGCTCCGCTGACTATGTTGTTGGTCGGTATGGCCCGCGCATCGACCCTCAGGTTGGGCACATCATATGCACCGCAGGCCGCGAAGCTGAGCCGCTGAAGCACGACGCTGGACAAGCCCGAGTACGCCCCTGCGTCGAGCCGGACGCCTATGTCCCGCGATACTATGCGCCCGTCATCATCCACCCAGCTTTTGATCATTATCGAGGAAGGGTGGCGCTTTGTGGTGCAGATGATATCCTCCCTGCGGTCGAAGACCAGCTTCACGGGCTTTCCGCATTTAACCGCGCAAAGGGCTGCGTGCACGCCCGGAAGGGAAGGGTACTCCTCCTTGCCGCCGAAGGCGCCTCCTGTGGGAAGCTGGACCACGCGCACTTTGTCAGGCGGAAGCCCCAGCGCCTGCATGACTGCCTCCTTCACCATATAAGGGCACTGCATCGATCCGGATACGGTGACGACTCCACCCTCCACGTAGCTGATCATAGCCTGGGTCTCCAGGTAGGCGTGCTCCTGATAGCCGGTCCTGAACTCCTCCTCCAGGGTTGCCTTTTGCGAGGAGGATGTGCCATATGGCTCACCTTTCGTGAAGCTGAAGGCCGCGAAATCCTGCTTGGCAGCTTCAAGCATGGGCGTGCCCTCTTGCTCTTTACAACCGAACGCGTCGAACACCGGAGGAAGCGGCTTGTAGCGCACCTTGACGGCCCTGATGAGCTCATCTAGAACCGCCCTGTCCGGGCCGGCCAGGAGCAGTATGGGCTCGCCTATGTACGCGACTTTTCCGTCGGCGAGGAAGGGCTGGTCAAGGACTCCGATCGGAACGATGTTCCTGCCTGGAATGCCGCTTCGGTCTATCATGAAGTAACCGTCGGGAAGCTGCGGAAGGTCGATGGATTCTATGATGCCTGAGGGAATATCCGACCTCTTGGTACGTGCATGAAGCATCCCATCCATGCTTATATCGCAGCAGTATTTCATGCTGCCGTCAGCCTTCGGGTCGAAGTCAGTTTTTCTGACCGGCTTGCCGATGCCTGTATCGTGGTTCATAGCATGCCTCCCTCCTTCAAGGCCTTATAGAGGATAAGGCCTGCGGCATACTCCTCCCGGGTGTCAATGTCCGAGAGTATTCCCGGACAGTCGGTCTGCATGTAGACAGGATCCAATGAATGCAGGAAGTCGCGCAGGGTCTCAAATGGTGCACCGGCTATAAGAAGGTCCATGGCCGTTCTTCCGATGAGCACGGGATGGCCGGGCTTTCCCAGGTATTCCGGTACCACGGCATCAGAAACGATATCGAGCATGCTCAGAGGCACATCGCGGCAGACGAGCGGGCAATCTCCGGGAAGTATGAAGCAGCGGTCCTCCGTTACGGCTTTCAGGCCTGCGAGTACGGAGGAGAGCATACCGCTCTCATAGTCAGGGTTGTATACCGCAGCGGCTTTTGGTATTCCGGCGATGAGGGACTCTACATGGGAGGGCCTGTATCCTGTCACTACATGGATCCTTGTGCAGACACCAGAAAGGCTGGATACGCTTCGTTCAAGCATGCTTCTTCCGCCGAAGAGGAAACCCAGCTTGTTCTCCTCTCCGGACCTGGTTGAACGCCCGGCAGCGAGCACGATCCCCTCAACCACAGCATCCGCCTTCCTTAAGAATGCCTCCGGCTTTTGAGCGGGGCATCCTCGCGAGCCCTCCGGCCAATACTTGCAGATCGAAAGGTCCTTTCGCATAATCTTCTACCACACGGCAAAGAATCCTTCATTTGTATAGGTTCTCCTGCCTCATGTAGTCTTCACAAGAAGGGAAAAGCCGCATCAGTCAAGAAGGAGACAACCGGAAGGGGGGATCTGCATGTCTCAGGATAAGACGAAGATAGGAATTATCATCTGCGACAGATATCATAACTGCGGCGGGGGCAAATGCTTCAGGGCGGCCTCAAAAAGGGAGGGCGCCTTCTCTGAGTATGAGGGGCAGGAGATCGAGATAGCGGCGTTTGCGCACTGCGGCGGATGCCCGGGCGGCAACATCGAGTATGTCCCGGAGGAGATGAAGAAGAACGGTGTAAGCGTTGTCCACCTTGCGACCGGCATGCTTGTTGGTTACCCGCCCTGCACGAGGATCAGCTACTTCAAGAAGTTCATAGAGGAAAGATATGGCTTAAGAGTAGTTGTGGGGACGCATCCAATACCGGAGAAGTATTACAAGGTTCACTCGGAGCTCGGCTCGTGGGACTCTGCGCAATGGCAGGAGCTCATCGCTCCGACCCTTTGTGACCAGGACACCAGGCTTTCATACGATTAACGGCGATTGTTTGGCGGTATCCGGAGGATGCCGCCCATTTTTACGATTAACCCCTGCAGCCCTGACCCTGCTCATGCACGCACGGATCGACGCCTTTGGCAAGCTCTCCTCTGATGTATGCAGCCAAGGCCATGTGCGCCTCGCCGGTTGCTCCTGAGTATACTTCGATTCCCATATCTGCGAGAAGGCTAATGGCCTTCTCCCCAATTCCTCCGACGATTACTGCATCGACCCCGAGCCCCTTCAGGAAGCCCGGAAGGTCGCAGCTGTCGTGCGGCGGGCACAGGACGGATTCTCTCATGTCGAGCACGCTGCCGGTAATCCTGAATACCTCGAAGCACTCGCTGTGCCCGAAGTGCCCGCTTACCTTGCCTGCTGTCGTAGCCACGGCGATCTTCATTGCTTTCCTCCCTTATCAGGCTTGATGTTCACTGTTCAGGCAGATTCTATCAAGTCAGCGATCGCTGGAAGATCGGCTGACTCGGCAAGCTCTATGTCCCCGGCGTCGGCAAGTTCGGTAAGCTTGGGATCGATCGGCAGCTTAACCATAGGCTGGGGAAGGCCTGAAGTCTCCCCTCCGTCTCCGAATGGCCTGATTACCGTATCACAGCATGGGCATTTTACGTAGCTCATGTTCTGCACTGTCCCCAGCATGGGCACATTCATCGTCTCGGCCATCCTCACCGACTTGCCGACGATGAGCTTGGCCAACCCTTGCGGGGTTGTGACCATCACAAGGCCGTCGAGAGGCACGGACTGCATGAGCGACAGGGGGATGTCGCCTGTTCCGGGCGGCATGTCTATGAGAAGGTAGTCGAGCCTGCCCCAGTTAACATCGTTCCAGAACTGCATCACGACTCCAGCAAGTATCGGGCCCCTCCATATCACGGGGTCACTCTCCTCATCCATAAGCAGGTTCAAAGATACGATCTCGATTCCGAGCTTCCTTGTCGCCGCAGGTATTATCCTCTCATCGTCGGTTGCCAGCCTGCCTTTCAGGCCGAACATCCTTGGGATTGAAGGGCCGGTGATGTCCGCGTCTAGTATTCCTATACTGAAACCTTTCCTTGCCAGCGCCACTGCTGCCAAAGCGGTGACGGAGGATTTGCCGACCCCGCCCTTTCCGCTCATCACTCCTACTACTTTTTTGATGTTTTCCTTTCTTACGGGTGGTTCAAGCATCTGCTGCGCTCCTCTCGGTCAATAACAGGAAGATCATCCTGCGTAAGTACTGATATCACAATAAGGCGGGGGCATAAGGCTTTCGGTAGCCCTGTCGGGATTCATCCGATCACTTCTTGAGGGCTGCCTAAACCTGAAGGGCCCTTAAGGATCCGGATCATCTTCAGATGCGATTGCCTATCGGTCTATGCGGCGCCCATCCCATAGAAATTTGTACTCCTCTTATAAGTGTAGATTGCATCTATATTATAATAGCAATAGCATCGAATGTCAATGCCGGGTGGTTTCCCGGCGTTGGCCCAACAAGGAGCTTACGCCTCGGAAAGAACAGCTTTCAGGGGAGTGCTGCTAGATGTACAAGGGAGATCATTCGGGCTTCCTTGGGGATGAAAAGGGGCAATAAGCTGACACTTCGCTTCTCAACCGTCAGATCTGTGCAGAATAGCCTCAAGCTCCTCCGGGGTCTCTGCATTCATCACCTTAACATCCCGCGATATCCGCCTTATCATGCCTGAAAGGGTCCTGGAGGGGCCAAGCTCCACGAACTCCTCATACCCGTCCCGTATCATGCCCTCAACAAGACCCTGCCATCTTACCGGGCTGAGCATCTGGAGGGGGAAGTACTCCTCTGGCTTCCTGGTGAAGTCCATAAGCGCGCCGGTCAGGTTGGAGTAAAGCTCGATTTGCGGGGACCTCCAGTTCATGCCGGCAAGCTTGTTTGCGAAGCCATCGGCTGCCGGAGCCATCAGCCTGCTGTGGAATGCGGCGTTCACATTGAGCCTGTTGGCCTTGTACCCTTTGGATGAAAGGTCAGCCGCGGCCTTTGCGCACGCAGCGTCCTCGCCGGCTATGACTACCTGCCCCGGGCAGTTGAAGTTCACCATCTCGCAGTAGCCGCCGGATCCTCGAATCGCCTCTCTGATTGCCGGCTCATCTGCCCCAAGTATCGCATACATTGCCCCTGAGCTTGCTTCGGCCTCATGCTGCATGGTCATCGCCCGTGCAGCTATCATCCTTGCCGCATCCTCGATTCCGAGGGCCCCTGAGGCGCAGACTGCCGTGCACTCGCCAAGGGAGAAGCCTGCTGCGGCCTCAGCCTTCCCGCCCATCATCCTGAAGGCCTCATAGCAGGCCAGGCTGTGGGCGAATATGGCGGGTTGCGCCGCACCGGTCTTTCCGAGCACATGCGCAGAGGACCCGAAGCTGGCATCTGCGACGTCAAATCCCACGGAATCTGAGATTTTCGAGTACAGGGACCTGATCTCCTCATATCTATCGTAAAGGCCCTTGCCCATACCCTCCTTCTGCGCACCCTGGCCAGGAAAAATTACAGCCCTTTTCATGAAGCTAAACGCCCCTTTCAGAAAAAATTCCCTACATTTGCCTTGACACTTGCCTTGCACCTGAATATAGTTTGAATATCGTACTTTTTGACACTCAAATGATAAAGCCGTCAAGGCGGATAAGCAAGAGGTGATATGTTGAGAGCGTCGATAGCAGGTACGGGAAGCTCAGTTCCGAAAAGGGTTGTAGACAACGCCGAGATGGCGTCCCTGGTAGACACCACGGACGAATGGATAAGGACCAGGACCGGCATCAGGGAAAGAAGGGTCAGCGACGGGCAGAGCACATGGCAGATGGCGGAAGAGGCTGCCAAGGCTGCGCTTAAGGATGCCGGAATGAAAGCCTCAGAGCTCGACCTGATAGTCGTAAGCACGGTGACGCCTGACTATTACACGCCGTCTGTCTCCTGCATCCTTCAGGGAAGGCTCGGCGCCGCAAGGGCGGCGGCATTTGATATAAATGCCGCGTGCAGCGGGTTTGTTTATGGCTTGGATGTCTGTGCCAGATACATTGAATCAGGGCGGGTCGGCAAAGCTCTCCTGGTCTGCGCTGAATCTCTTACCAAGATAACGGACTACACGGACAGGAACACATGCGTCCTTTTCGGAGACGGTGCAGGGGCGGTTGTCCTAAAGGCAACCGAGTCTGGAGGCATACTGGACACTATCATCGCAGCTGACGGGAACGGGGCGGCCATGCTCACTGCAAAGGCGCTTCCGGCGGCCAATCCCTTCAGCCCCGAGCCCGGGCCTGACATACTTGATTCAAGGGCCGACCGCTTCATAGCCATGGACGGCAAGGAAGTCTACAAATTCGCTGTCAAGGCCATGCCCGAGGCCATAGACAGGGTGCTGGCTCAAGCGGGCAGGAGCATCGGCGAGGTAGCCTACATAATCCCCCATCAGGCCAACATCAGGATAATCGAATCGGTGATAGAGAAGTACGGGCTGGATCCGGACAAGGTTCTCATCACGCTGGACAAGTACGGCAACACATCGAGCGCAAGCATTCCAACGGGCCTTGACGAGCTTAACAAGGCAGGAAAGCTGAAGCGCGGGGACCTGGTCCTTGCAGTAGGCTTCGGCGCGGGGCTTACCTACGGGTCGGCCCTCATCGAATGGTAGGAGGGATAGGTTTGGTCACAAGGGTGACGGAGCTTCTCGGAATAGCACACCCGGTACTTCAGGGGGGCATGGCTTGGGTCGCTGACGCAAGCCTTGCGGCAGCGGTATCGGAAGCAGGAGGGCTCGGCATAATCGCAGGCGGTGCGGCACCGGCCGACATCATAGGAGCCGAGATAGAAAAGGTGAGGCAGAGGACTTCAAAGCCTTTCGGGGTCAATATCATGCTCATGAGCCCGTTTGCCGAGGATATCGCAAAGCTGGCTGAGCAGGAGCGCGTCCCGGTGATAACCACCGGGGCCGGAAGCCCGGGGAAGTTCATCGAGAAGTGGAAGGCTGCAGGATCCAAGGTGATACCCGTGGTGCCCTCCGTTGCGCTTGCCTTGAGGATGCAGCGCATGGGGGCGGATGCGGTAATCGCGGAGGGGACGGAATCCGGCGGGCACATAGGGGAAAGTACAACGATGTCTCTTGTACCACAGGTGGTGGATGCGGTGGAAGTTCCGGTAATCGCAGCAGGAGGCATAGCAGACGGCAGGGGTATGGCGGCCGCAATCTGTCTGGGCGCTGAGGGAGTGCAATGCGGGACTGCGTTTCTGGTAGCCACCGAATGCGCTATACATCCGATGTACAAGCAGAAGGTCCTGTCGGCAAACGACACTGATACGGTAGTGACGGGCAGAAGTGTCGGAAGGCCGGTAAGGTCTCTAAGGACGCAGTTTTCGAGGCACTTCTCCGAGCTGGAGAAGGCGGGAGCGACTGCAGACCAGCTGGAGGCCGAAGCTGCTGGGTCGTTGAGGCGCGCGGTCAAGGAGGGCGACATGGGCCTCGGCACATTCATGGCCGGGCAAGTTGCAGGGCTCATCAAGTGCGAGTGCACCTGCGAGGAGATAATCAATCGATTGGTAAGCGGGGCAGAGAAGGTACTTGCCTCAAGGTGCCGCCGCTTCTCATCTGGTGGCTAGGGTAATCAGGGACAGAATGAGGTTTGGAGGAATCGGGAGGAGAGCATGGTCACGACAGCGATAGTCACGGGCTCATCCAGGGGAATTGGCCTTGCTGTGGCGAAACGGCTTGCCGCCGGAGGGATGAACGTGGCGATGAACTACAAATCGGACAGGGATGCGGCCGAGAAAGCGCTGGAGGAAGTCCTGTCAGACGCCTCGGAAGGTGCGAAGGCCGTGCTCATAAGGGCCGATGTGTCAGTGCCTGAGGAATGCGCAAGGCTTGCGGAGACTGCCGCCTCTGAGCTGGGGCAGGTCGGAGTGCTCGTAAACAATGCCGGCATAACCAGAGACGGGCTTCTCATACGTATGGGAGCGGAATCGTTCGACGATGTGATGAAAACCAACCTTTACTCGGCCTTCCATATGATGAGGGCCGTGACCCCCGCGATGATGAGGGCAAGGCGTGGAAGCATCATCAACATGTCGTCTGTGGCGGGGACGAAAGGAAACCCGGGCCAGGCTAACTACAGCGCCTCTAAAGCGGGGCTCATTGGGCTGACGTTATCCGCAGCGAAGGAATTGGGCTCAAGGGGCATAAGGGTGAATGCGGTGGCACCAGGCTTCATAGTCACTGATATGACGGCAAAGCTCGGGCAGGAGCATATGAAAGAGGCGATCGGGGCGATAAGCCTCGGAAGGGCGGGCACCCCTGAGGAGGTTGCTGAGCTCGTCTTCTTTCTGGCGGGCGAAGGTTCATCCTACATTACCGGCCAAGTCATAGGCATTGATGGCGGCCTCAGGATATAGGAGGGGGCAATGAGAAGAGTCGCGATAACGGGCATAGGGGCGATATCCCCGATAGGAAACGGCGCAGAGGAGGTATTCGAGGCCATAAGGACCGGGGAAAGCGGCATAGGAAGGCTTGAAGGCATGAGGACCGATGACCTGGGGACGGATATCGCAGCCCAGGTCAAGGGATTCGAGCCCGGTGACTGGTTCGACAGGAGAGAGGCAAGGCGAATGGACAGGTTCACCCAGTTCGCCCTGGCAGCATCACTGGACGCTTACAGGGATTCAGGGCTTGCCGAGGGCGCCTATGAGCCTCAGAGGTGCGGCGCCTACATAGGAAGCGGAATAGGCGGGATAACCACCCTCGAGGAGGAGCACGCAAAGCTCATGGAGAAGGGTCCGTCAAGGGTTTCCGCCCTGTTCATACCCATGCTCATAGGCAATATGGCGGCCGGCAACGTTTCGGCAAGGTTCGGTTTCAGGGGGGCCAGCATGAGCGTGGTGACCGCCTGCGCCTCCGGGGCCAACTCCATAGGCGAGGCGATGAGGGCGATAAGGCACGGGTATCTAGACATGGCCCTTGCAGGAGGCACCGAGGCGCCTCTTACCAGGACATCAATCGCGGGCTTCAGGAACATGACCGCCCTTTCTCAGGCGACAGACCCTGCTTCCGCCAGCACCCCGTTCGATAAAAGGAGAAGCGGCTTCGTGATAGGGGAGGGAGCCGCAGTGCTTACCCTTGAGGACATGGAAAGCGCGATAAAGAGGGGAGCGAGGATCTACGCTGAGGTGGCGGGCTATTCCGCTACCGACGACGCCTACCACATCACAAGCCCCGATCCGGAGGGAAGGGGAGCGTCTGAGGCGATGAAGCTTGCGATACGGGATGCAGGGCTTGCGCTTTCAGACATCGGGTACATAAACGCCCATGGCACCAGCACGCCTCTTAATGACAAGTATGAGACGGTTGCAATAAAGAAAGCCTTCGGGGACCTGGCATACTCCATACCGGTAAGCTCTACGAAGTCGGTCACCGGCCACCTGCTGGGTGCGGCAGGCGCCATAGAAGCTGTAATCACGGCCCTCGCCCTGCAAAGGAACCTTCTTCCCCCCACCATGAACTATGAGGAGGAGGATCCGGACTGCGACCTTGACTATGTGCCCAATGGGGCGAGGACGGGCGACATCAAGGCTGCGATCAGCAACTCCCTGGGCTTCGGCGGGCATAACGCCTGCCTCGCCTTGAAGAAGGTGCCTGCATGATGCTTTCGGAGCTGTCGGTTGGTGAGAACATCGGAGCCGCCACTGCGGATGAGATCAGGAATGTGCTTCCCCACAGGGAGCCGTTCCTGCTAATCGACAGGGTTGTTTCCTGCAAGCCGGGCAGTTTCGCCGTATGCGAGACGGATGTCACGGGAGAACAGGATTACTTCAGGGGACATTTCCCCGGGGAGCCCGTAATGCCGGGAGTTCTTATCATAGAGGCTTTGGCGCAGGCCGGCGGATACGCGATACTTTGCAAAGAGGAGTTCAAAGGAAGAATCGGCTTCCTTGCGGCGGTCGAGAACGCGAGATTCAGGAAGAAGGTGGTTCCGGAGGGCATATTGAGGCTTGAGACGGAGATAACCAGGATTACAGGACCATTCGCCAAGGCTAGAGGCAAAGCCTATTTCCAGGGCGAGCTGGCAGCCGAGGCTGATATGACATTTGCCATAGGCAAGTAAGGAGGAACGAAGGATGATGGATGAACTCAAGAAGATGATAGCCGACAAGCTGGGTATGGATGCAAGCGAGGTAAAAGACGATTCAAGCATAGTCGAGGACCTTAAGGCTGATTCGCTGGACATGGTCGAGATATCGATGGCTCTGGAGGACCAGTACGGTGTGAAGATCCCCGATGAGGCGATGTCTGATTTCAAGACCGTCGGCGACATTGCATCATATATCGCAGTGAGGAAAGCCGCCTAAATCAAACAGGGGCGGAAAAAAGGAAGGCTCCGGTTTCCCGGGGCCTTCCTTCGCGTCTGTCCTGTCATCTTGCCTTCAGTATCTTATCCACCATGGGTGCCCGCAAGGTCGATGCAGAGGGCATGTTGGAGCCGAGAAGCGGGGCAAGGTAATATTTGAAAGCGTCTGTCACGTTGTTGCCTTCAGCGTTGATGAAATCGTCCGGCATAAGCTTGGTCTTGCCGGCGATGTCCTGCAGTCGTCTCAGCTTGTAGTCGACCGAATAGAAGCCCGTGCGCTCTATCGCTATCGAACCGTCGATGTTGTGCCAAATGGCAAACTGAGCGGCCTTCTCCCCGACTTCCCTCGCCTCTTTCTGGTCTACGTCGGAAACGCAGCCTACGAATGACCTCTGCAGGTAGCCAAGGGTATCTGATCGAACGCGCGATATATTGAGCTTCTCCTTAATGAGATTGCACAGAAGGTCGCCCAGCGCTCCGGTGCCGGAAAGCTGCATGTTGCCGTGGGCGTCCTTCTCCCTTTTGACAAGCTTCGTCACTATCGGATTGCCGTCAGCGTCCTGTATTCCCTCGGAGACCGCGATTACGCACCGCCCCATCCTGTCATATACCCTCTTCACATCCTTAAGGAAGGAATCGGTGTCGAAAGGCCTCTCGGGCATATAGATGAGGTGCGGCCCGTCCTCCGGGTACTTCTGCGCTACTGATGACGACGCTGTCAAGAAGCCTGCGTGCCTTCCCATCACGACCCCGATGTGCACACCGGGAAGGGCTTTGTTGTCCAGGTTGATTCCGATGAACGCCTGGGCGACGAACTTCGCCGCCGAAGGATAGCCCGGCGTATGGTCGTTCAAGACCAGGTCGTTGTCTATCGTCTTCGGTATGTGAATGGCGCGGAACTCGTAGTCGTAAAGCTCCGCCTGCTCGTTCACGATTCTTACCGTGTCGGCGGAATCGTTTCCGCCGATATAGAAGAAGTATCTTACGTCATAGGCCCTGAAGACCTTCATTATCTCCTTGCAGTAGGCCTCATCCGGCTTGTCCCTTGTCGAAAACAGCGCCGACGAAGGGGTGTTTGCCACCCTCTCAAGGTTGTTCGTCGTCTCCTGGGTAAGGTCGAGGAAATCCTCGTTTATTATCCCGTGGACCCCGTTTACCGCACCGTATACCTTGCTGACCTGCCTGAACTTCCTTGCCTCCAGGACCACGCCTACGAGCGACTGGTTTATCACTGCCGTCGGCCCTCCGCCCTGTGCTACTACTACCTTTCCCTCCAACTCCATGATGCACCACTGCTTTCCTTGAGATTCATTCGTATTATAGAGCTTCGCGCCGGGTTTGCGCCACATCAGGGGATTACCGGCCCCTGAAAATGAAAAGGCATGGGGCTTCCCCCATGCCGACAGCCGAATCAACCTACATTTAGGGTTTAAGCTTTCTGTCGAGATCCTCGTTCAAGAGCCTATACAGGACAGTCATGGTAGGCACGCCCAGCACCATGCCCATCACCCCGAAAAGCCCGCCGCCTACAATTATGACCATAAGAAGCCACAGAGGAGGCAGCCCGATGGTGCTGCCCACCACGCGGGGATAGATCAAGTTCCCCTCGACTTGCTGCAGCACAATGACGAACAGCACGAACCAGAGAGCCTTGACCGGGTCGACAAGAAGGATTATCAGGGCGCTGGGTATGGTTCCAATTATCGGGCCTGCGATGGGAACGAGATTGCTTATTCCTATCATCATGCTTATCGGAAGAGCATAAGGGAAGCCGAGGGCGATCATGCCGGCAAAGCAGGCAATGCCAAGGATTAGAGCCTCTGTAAGCTGGCCATAAACGAACTTCTTGAAGGTGGTTGCAGTGATCTCCCCGACCTGTTCGATCCTTTTCGCCCTTTTTGGCAGGTATGCGCGTACGGACCTGAGGAGAATGCCTTCGAGGTTCCTTTTATCCGAAAGGATGTATATCGACAGTATGAAGCCCAGCAGGATATTGATAATGCTCCTTACCACACCCGTCGTTATGGTGAAAAGCCTCGGCACGAAACCGGTGAGGAAGGCGCTCAGCCTGTCCGGAAGCTGCTGTATGAAATCGTCGAACCTGGTAAGGTCCAGAGACTTGATGTCCAGGTAATCAGCCACTGCCTTGATATAAGTGCTTACCTGGTCCCGGTAGGCAGGGTAGCTCGCAGAGAACTGCTTAACGCTGTCTATGAACTGGGGGATGATGTAATAGAAGAGCGCTGCTACGATTACAAGGAAAGCGACATGGGAAAGAAGAACAGCAACAGACCTTCGGGCCTTGCCCTCCTTCGACAGAAAGGGTACTTTAGCAAGCAGCCTGTGAAGCCATTCGAAGGGGCCGTTCACTATGAAGGCCAGCGCTATTCCGATGAACAGCGGGGAGAGAACGGCAAGAAGCCTCGAGGCAAGGGAAATCAGGAGGTCAATCTTGACCACCGCCGCGACCATGAGGATGGTGTAGGCAATCAGCTTCAGGCAACTTCTGAAAAGGCCTCTGTCCATCATTCACTCCCGAGGTGTCATCTTCATCTGGCCGAACCTCACAAAGTCATTATATCAGCTCAAACAGTAATCGAGGGCAGCCTTCACGTGCAGGTGCAGGGTATCAAGGAGAGGCTTGCCGAGCACGTCACCTCCGACAAGAAGGGGAAGCTCCGTGCAGCCCAACACTACCCCGTCCGCCTCGTACCTCGAGGCCATACCTATGAACCATCTCCTGCTCTGCGGCAGGAACTTCTCAAGGGCAAGCTCCTCGAAGATTATCCTGTTTATCTCCTCCTGGTCCGCCAGATTGGGGACGATGACGTCGATGGACCTTTTACCAAGCCCCTTCTTATAGAAATCCGCCTTCATCGTGTACTTGATGCCCGTGAGGAGCACCTTTTTAAGACCGAGCCTCGAGGCTTCCTCTGCGGCAGCGTCCACTATGCTGAGCATGGGAATCTTCGCAGAGGAGGACACCTCGTCGAACACGTCATGGGCTGAGTTTGCGGCCATAATGGCAAAGTCCGCGCCTGCTGCGGCTAGCCGTCCTATCCCGTTTGAGACATAGGAGGCGAGCTCTTTCCTTCGCCCCTCGTTCTCCATGCGCGTGAACCTTCCGAAGTCAAGGCTGTAGATGATTATCTCCGGATAGTCGGAATCGTGCATCCTCTCATGGTAGAGGTATATGAGCGACCTGTAGTATTCGAGCGTGGAGGCGGGGCTTATCCCGCCAAGTATACCTATCCTTTTCTTCATGAAATTGCCCCCCTGCTCTTATTCCGGGTGCCTGGTCAGAGAGAATGACTTGGCATCTATCGCCCTCATCGTAGCCAGGATGCCGTCAAGGTGGTCATATTCGTGCTGAATGAGCTCAGAAAGGGCTCCTTCCAGCAGAATGCTTCCATCCTGCAAGGCGGCGTCCTTGTATTCGACCCTTACCTTCATGTGGCGCCTCACCTTCACGAAAAGGCCGGGGAAGCACATGCAGTCGTCCCAGAGTTCCATCATCTCCCCGCCTGTGACCGTAAGGACGGGGTTTATAAGCAGCATAGGCTCCCCCGCATCCAAATAGATGATCCGCCTGAATTCCCCTATCTGAGGCGCTGCGATCGCCCGGCCGAACCCATGCCTTGCCCTGAATGCCTCAAAGGTATCCTTAAGGTCATTTCCTATCCTTGAGGCTTCCTGGGCCTCGCCGTGGCGTATCTCGCTGCTGACAGAGTACAAACGGCTGTCGCCAAGCTTCAGAATATCCCTGACCATCGGCTCTCCTCCGCAGTATCGATTACGGAACTTATTCTACGGGGTTTGCCTATGACCTTCAGGATATGCTTACGACAAGAGGCATTTTTAGGGCATAGTCTCCGCGGAACAAATAGAAGAAGTTGAATAAGGGCAGTTAAAGTGATAGCATTCACAATAGATTGCCAATCAAACAAACAGGAGGAGGAAACCCATGAGAAAGACACTGGCAGTAGTAGTCGCGGTATTGCTGGCAGCAGCGCTTGGAGCATCTGTCCTTGCATTCACCAACGGGGTGTTCGAAGGCGAAGCTGAAGGCTACCTAGGCAAGATCAAGCTCGCAGTGACGATCGAAAACGGCGCAGTGAAGGCAATAAAGGTGCTGGAGAGGCACGACACGGACGGGATCTTCGATGCAGCATATGAGGAGATCTCCGGCAAGGTCATCAAGACGAACGGAGTTGCCGGCATAGATGCAGTCTCCGGCGCGACCTACTCGTCGAAGGGCATACTCGCAGCTGTAACGGCAGCTCTGAACAAGGCCGGCGCGAACATCGCAGTCGCTTCAGAGAAGCCTAAGGAAGTGGCGAAGTCCGAGATACCCGCAGCCGCGAAGGCTGTCTACGAAGGCCTAGGCAAGTCTGTGATCTTCAGGCTCGGCCCCGGCTCCGACTCCGAGAAGGTGCCCGTCTACAGCTTCAACATCGTCATGGCCAGGGTTATGTTCGATGCGGACGGGAAGATACTGGACAGCTTCGTGGATATGTATGAAGTCAGCACCCCCAACTACGACGGGGCCAGCATGCCTCATTTCTCCGGTTGGCCTGGCACCCCCGGTTACAACTACACCGACCATGAGGCCGAGAAGGTGACAAAGAAGACAGAGAACACCGTGGAGTACATCTCAGCCGAGGTTAACGGCTGGCTAACCAAGAGGCAGCGCGGCGACAGCTACGGAATGAACGCCGCCAACGAGTGGTATAAGCAGATGGACGCCTTCCAGGCGTTCTTCCGGGGCAAGACCGTCGATGAGATAGTCTCCTGGTTCAAGAAGTACTGCTCCGACCGCAACGGAAGGCCCATAAAGGCCAACACCACCAACGCCCAGGACCTCGCCAAGTTCAACCTCCTGACCGACGCTGAGAAGGCACAGCTCGCCGAGGTCGTGGCGACCGCGACGATGAGCCTGAACGACCCCCACGGGAACATCATAGCCGCCCTTCAGGATGCGTTCGTCAATCGCGTCGAGATTAAAGTAGCAAGATAACCCCAGATTCCCGGATGAAGCATAGGGATGACCGGCGCCATGTGCGCCGGTCATCCTTTACCGTACCTTGATGCAAGCCATGGAACAGCAGAGCTGCCCATGCGTCATATTTGATAAGGAATTCACAAATGGTTCATAAGATGAATGATTGTGAATGATATCATAAAGTATCAAAACAAGTACAATAAAGCCGCAGTCTGATTATTCATAGCCAAATATGTATGTGATAAAATGAACAACAAAGATACCCAAAACAATCCAAGGGAGGAAACACATATGAAGAAGACCATGTTGGTAGCCCTAGCTATCATGCTGGTAGCCGCTGTGGCAGTATCGGCAGCAGACGCGCCGATAACCAAGATCGGCCTCGGCCACGTTATCAGCATCAAGAGCTCCAAGGACGCGACTGCCACCGCGACAGCGGTAGGCCAGGTAGACACAGTTATGGCAGCAGTGGCGTTCGACGCCGCGGGCAAGGTAGTCAAGGTCAGCATCGACAACGCACAGACCAAGGTCAATTTCGACAAGGACATGAAAGTCGCCTCTGACGTGACTGTTGCCCCCCAGACCAAAGTAGAGCTCAAGGAAGGATACGGCATGGCCAAGGTGTCCACCATAAAGCTCGAGTGGTACCAGCAGATGGCGAACTTCGAGAAGTGGATGATAGGCAAGACAGTAGCTGAGATCAAGGCCCTCAAGGTCAAGACCCGTGACGCGTCGCACACAAACGTCCCGGACATCCCGGAGCTGACTTCTCTCGTCACTATAACTGTCGAGAGCTATATTGCAGCTGTTGAGGACGCTTGGAACAACGCCGTGGCGGTGAAGGCCGGCGGAGTGAAGCTCGGACTCGGACAGAACGTCTCCATAAAGAGTTCCAAGAGCGCGACCGACACCGTCGCCCCAGTCGCCCAGGTTGACTGCGTGATGGCAGCGACGCTGTTCGACGCGGCAGGCAAGGTCGTAGAGACCATAATCGACAACGGCCAGACCAAGGTGAACTTCGACAAGGCCGGCAAGGTCACCTCTGACAAGACCGCCGAGTTCAAGACCAAGAAGGAGCTCAAGGAAGGATACGGCATGGCCAAGGTATCCACCATAAAGCTCGAGTGGTATCAGCAAATGGAGAACTTCGAAGCATGGATGGCAGGCAAGACCGTAGCCCAGATCCAGGCCCTCAAGGTGAAGACCCGTGACGCGTCGCACACAAACGTCCCGGACATCCCGGAGCTGACCTCCCTCGTCACGATAACTGTCGAGAGCTACATCGCCGCTGTGGCCGAGTCCTTTACAAACGCCAAGTAATTCCAGGAGATGCTATGCGGGGCCTCCCCCTCGAAGGGGAGGCCCTTTTAATTGGCCGGGTTGCGCAATGCAAGGCATTAAGCATACTATTCCTTAAGGTGATGTGAATGAGCTCAAAGCGGAACGCAATCATTGCCGGGGTCGCTACGGTGCTGCTTGTAGCGGCAGGAACGGCAGGTTACCTGCTTACGCGGGTGCGATATGAGAAGTATACGGAAAGCATGCTCGACGTCTTCGATACCGTGATAACGCTTGTGGCGTACACGAAGGACGAAGCTGAGTTCGAGGGGTATTTCAAGCATGCCTACGACAGGCTTCATGAGCTGCATAGGCTCTACGACTACTACTATCCGTATGAGGGCGTAAACAACATATATACGATTAACCAGAACGCGGGGAAGGCGCCTGTGCCGGTGGACGCCCAGGTTATCGACATGCTCCTCTTCGCAAAGAACCTGTATGGGAAGACCCTCGGTAGGACGAATGTCGCGATGGGGTCTGTACTTGCAATCTGGCATGATTATCGTGAAGAGGGTATCAATGACCCGGACAATGCGAAGATCCCTCCAATGGAAGATCTGGTTGCCGCAAACGCCCATACAAACATCGAAGATCTTATCATTGACGAGGAAGCCGGGACGGTGTATCTAGCCGATCCTCTCATGAAACTGGACGTTGGGGCAGTGGCCAAGGGGTATGCGACGGAGCTTATTTCCAAGGAGCTTTTCGAGATGGGCATGAATTCAGGAATGCTTAGTTCAGGGGGCAACATCAGATCTTTCGGCAAACCGATGGACGGCATACGCGAAAGGTGGGGAGTCGGCGTCCAGAATCCCGACGCCTCGATTTTCTCCACCGACGAGGAGCTTCTGGACGTAATCTTCATTAACGACGGGGCTGTGGCAAGCAGCGGCGACTACCAGCGTTACTATGAGGTAGACGGAAGGATACTTCATCACTTAATCGACCCCGACACGCTCATGCCTGCCGGATACTTCAGGGCAGTCACAGTTCTGACTGGCGATGCCGGCCTTGCCGACTATATGTCCACGGCGCTGTTCATGCTGCCTCTTGAAGAGGCGAAGCGGCTTGCCGAGAGCCTGGACAGTGTGGAGGCTTTCTGGGTCCTGCCCGACGGGCGGATGGACGCGACGGCGGGTATGGTCAAGCTTCTAAGGAGCCAGGGTGCATCCGGTGCGAAGAAACAATGATATGGACCAGCAGTCAGTCTCCTACAAGAGAAACCTCTTGTGCTTAAGGCGGCAAGTCTAAACGCGCATGATGGCTTTTTGAACACGTTCAGAAAGGAAAATCCCATTATTCAAGGATTTCGCCTCGGCTTTCCGCCTCTGCTCATTTAACTACATTAAAAATGTAGTGCAATATGCCCCACCGAAGCTCAAGCGTCAATCAAAGACAGTGTCGACAAAAAGCCCAGTAAAGGGCTTTGTTAGTTTTACAAGACCTAAAAATTACCTATTGAAGATTGAATGATATTCAAATACAATTTGATTAGAGTTAAAGTCCGCCGGATGTCACAAAGGCACAAGGAGGATGAGATGCTCAACAAGTACGGATACATAGGAGAGCGCATCAGGAAAGAGCGAACAAAATATGACCTGAGCCTGTCCGAACTCGCCAAGGAGATCGGAGTGTCAGTATCCTTGCTGAGCCTGGTCGAAAACGGCAAAGCCACCCCATCCATGACAGTCCTCGATAAGATATGCTCTTTCTTCTCAATCCACATGGCCGCGCTCTTCGAGGAGGAGAACAGCGGTTCCAAGATCACGACCCTAAAAAGCGAAAAGCAGATTGAGATAAAGGTCGACGAGAGAACGACCAGGCGTTTCCTGCTTCCCAGGACCGGCGTACCCATAGAGCCGGTCCTTGTCACCATCGAAGCCGGCATCAAGGATACGGCATTTTCGGTGCACAAAGGGGTTGAGTTCGGCTATGTCCTTGAGGGCAGGATCACTGTGGAGGTCGAGGGAAGCGAGCCAGCTACATGCTCGAAGGGAGATTCGGTCTTCTACAGGGCATCTCAACCTCACAGGCTGACGAACCCCGATGATGTGACCGCAATAGGCCTTTGGATTGGCGTACAGGAGATGGGAGTGCCGCACAGCCACTCGCCGGCATTCGACGAAAGCAAGAAGACCAGGAGATAGCTTCGCGGAGGTGTTTCTATGAAGAAGGTAATCAACAGACCTGAGATGGCAGTCCCTGAGATGCTCCAGGGGATGATGAAGGCCCATCCTGAACTGGTGGAGGTGCTCCCGGGCACCCAAGCCGTAGTAAGGGCTGATGCTCCCGTGAAGGGCAAGGTAGCCCTCATAACAGGCGGCGGAAGCGGGCATGAGCCCGCGCACGGCGGCTTCGTGGGAAAGGGAATGCTGGATGCGGCGCTTGCAGGCGCGGTGTTCTGCTCCCCTCCGCTTGATGACGGCATCGCGGCACTGGAAAGGGTAGACGGCGGCGCGGGAGCTCTTTTCATAATCAAGAACTACACCGGCGACATACTTCTCTTCGACATGCTCGAGGAGGAGGCAGAGGATAGAAACATCAAGGTGCGCAAGGTCGTCGTAAAGGACGATGTGGCAGTCGACAAGAGGGAGGGCACCACAGGAAGGCGCGGCGTGGCGGGTACGGTGTTCGTACATAAGGTCGCGGGAGCCAAGGCGGCCTTAGGGGCAAGCCTCGATGAGGTGCACAAGGTCGCCGTCAAGGTCACGGACAACATGAGGACCATGGGCATGGCGACTAGCCCCTGCCTGGTTCCCGGTAGGGATAAGACGAACTTCGAACTGGGCGAAGGCGAGATGGAAATCGGCATCGGCATCCACGGCGAACCGGGTGTAAGGCGCGAGAAGCTGGGCACCGCAGAGAGCATAGTCAGTGAGCTCATGGAGAGAATCGTAGGAGACTTGCCTTACAAGGCCGGAGACGAGGTCGCCGTCATGGTTAACGGAATGGGCGCCACCCCGCTCATGGAGCTTTACATCATATTCAACGAGGCTGAGAAGTTCCTATCCGCCAAGGGGATAAAGACCATAAGAAGCTACGTGGGGGAGTATATGACATCGCTTGAGATGGGCGGCTTCTCTATTACGCTGCTGAAGCTTGACGACGAGCTGAGAGCCCTGTTGGATGCGCCTTGCAGGACACCGGGCCTCGTCCAGGCATAGAAGACCGGGAGGTATTGGGAGGATGGCATTGGAGAAGAAGGCAGTCCTTGCCGCATTCGAAGCCATGATAGCGGCGGTGAACGAGAACGAGGCCATGCTAAACGAGCTGGATTCGACCATAGGCGACGCCGAGCACGGGCTTAACCTCAAGAGGGGCTTCGGCATCATCAGCGACAAGCTCGAAGGGCTCAAGGACCTGGAACCGGCGATGATCATAAAGAAAGCTGGCACGGCCCTTGCAGGGGCAGGCTGCGGATCGGGTCCCATCTTCTACGGCCTTGCTATAAGGGCGGCAGGTGATTCGCTCGTGAACAGCGGGGGAGATTCACCGAAGGATGTAGCCGAGGCATTGTCGGCAGCCTTAGCCATAATCAAGGAGAAGGGCGGCGCTAAGGTTGGCTACAAGACCATGGTGGACGCGATAGAGCCCGCATCACTTGCCTTCAGCGTAGCGGCGGGCGATGGCCTGGGTATGAAGGATTGTTTCGACGCCGCAGTCGAGGCGGCCCGCAAGGGAATGGAGGCTACCGCAGGGATGGTCGGCCTTAAGGGAAGGGGCTTCCACGCGGGGGAGAGGGGACTAAACCACCAGGACCCCGGTGCGACATCCGCATACATGCTGCTTAAGAGCATAAGGGATACGATAGCATAGCGCATTCCATGGTAAACCATGTGGAATACGGCAAATCGACTAAAACAGGAGGAGAAAAGATGAAGAGAACGATTCTAGTCATTATCGCTGTCGCAATGGTGGCCAGCCTTGCTGCGATCGGCAATGCGGCCGACGTCATCAGAATCGGCCTCTCGGCGCCTATAACCGGCAACTACGCCGAGTATGGACAGAACTTCGAAATCTCGGTCAAGATGGCCGCAGACGAGATCAACGCAAAGGGCGGCATCCGCGGCCGCAAGGTTGAAATCGTCGTAATGGACTCGAAGAGCGACCCCAAGGAAGCAGCGCTCATAGCCCAGAAGTTCGTAGACGACCCGACGATACTCGCCGAGATAGGCGACTTCAGCAGCACAGCATGCCTCGCCGCAGCTCCGATATATGAGCGCGCCGGCATGGTACAGCTGTCGCCCACGGCTTCGAGCCCACTGTTCGCCCCCTCCGGAGAATATATGTTCGGCATAGTCGGAACCCAGACCGACGAGGGGCCCTTCAACGCGAAGAACATCGCGCAGGACTACCTCGGCCTCAAGAACGTCGCCACCCTCTATATCAACAACGACTGGGGTAAGGTGACCAACTCTACGTTCGTCGAAGCCGCGAACAAGATCGGACTCAAGGTCCTCACAGAGCAGTTCTTCATGGATTCCGAGAAGGACTTCACCGCCGTCCTTACGAAGATCCGCCAGCTTAACCCGGACGGATTATTCATAGCTGCCATGTACAACGAGGCGTCAGCAATAGCCCGCCAGATACAGAAGATGGGCTGGAAGGTCAAGATGTCGGCTCCCAGCTCCGTGTTCTCAAGCCAGCTCATAGCCCTCGGCGGCGACGCCGTCGAAGGCCTCGTGACCAACACCTTCTTCGTTCTCACCGATCCCAACCCCGCAGTGCAGAAGTACATCAAGGACTTCGAAGCAAGGGCCAAGAGGTATCCGAACCTTCATGCCGCCTGCGCGTACGATGCGATGTACCTCCTTGCCGCAGCCATAGAGAAGGCCGGCTTCAACCGCAAGGACATCAGGGATGCCCTGGCGGCGACGAAGGGTTTCAAGGGCGTAACCGGCGCCATAACCTTCACCCCCGTCGGCGATGTCGTGCGCTCCTACAAGATCCTCGCAGTTGAGAAGGGCGAATGGGTGATCAAGAAGGACAACTAATCGAATCACAGACTTAAGCGCCCTGCGGACCGCAAGGATAAGCCCTGCGGCCCGCGGGCCCCTAGATGCCGAAAGGCGGTGGACGCATGTTCTTCCTTCAGCAGCTCATAAACGGGCTGGCACAGGGCTCGATCTATTCGCTTATGGCCATAGGCCTTGCAGTGATAATCGGGGTGGTCGGGCTCGTAAGCTTCGTGAACGGCGAAGTCATCATGGTGGGGGCGGTCGCATCCTACCTTGCGATCACCTACATAACGCCGAATCCCATACTGGCGGTGCTGGCGGGGATGCTCGCGGCAGCGGTCATGGGCATCGCGGTGGAGTATATCTGCTACAGGCCGTTTAGGAAGTCGAAGACCAACAACGCGCTTATTGCAACAATCGGGCTTTCCATATTCGCAAAGAGCCTGATGCAGGTAATCTTCGGCACGGAGCAGAAGTTCATGCCGGACCTTCTCGGCACAAGCGTGATTGTTATGGGCGACCTTCGCATAAGTTATGTGCAGATAATGATAATCGCAATCGTAATAGCGCTAAGCGCCCTTCTGCAGCTGGTCCTGTACAGAACCAGGACCGGAGTTGCGCTGCGGGCCGTCTCAATGGACAAGACCGCGGCGGCGCTTCTTGGCGTGAATGTCAACAGGACGGTGCTCATAGGAAACGCCATCGGCTGCGCGCTTGGCGGAGTGGCCGGGGTGCTGATAGGCATCTACTACAACTCCGTCTATGCCCTGCTGGGGGCGAGCGTGGCCATGAAGGCGTTCGCATCGGTCGTATTCGGGGGCCTCACCAGCATACCCGGCGCCGCAGTTGGCGGCCTGGTGCTGGGAGTGATTGAGAATATGGCGGTCACGCTGTTCTCCTCGGGCTACAAGGACATCGTGGCGTTCATCGTCATCATCGTGATTTTAGTCATCAAGCCTTCGGGCATAATGGGGCGCAAGGGGGTGGGTATCTGATATGAGAAAGCAGAAGCTGCTGTACCTTGCCCTATTGGTAGCCGCGCTAATCGTTGCGGCTCTCTTCCCGAAGTTCGCAGGCTCAAACTACATCCTCAGGGTCGGCATACTTGCGATGATAAACATCGCGCTGGTTGGAAGCCTGAACCTAGTCAACGGCTATATCGGGCAATTCAACCTGAGTCACGTCGGTTTCTACTGCGTGGGAGCCTATACGGCGGCGATACTATCCACCAGGTACCACTTCAGCTTCTGGCTCCTTCTGCCGCTTTCAGGCCTGATGGCCGCGGCGGTGAGCATGCTGCTGGGAGTGCCGACATTGAGGCTCAAAGGCGTGTTCTTCACAATCACAACGCTCGGCTTCTCCGAGATCATAAGGATGACGGTACTGAACTGGGAGTCTCTTACGAGGGGAACCATGGGCATACCGGGCATCCCGTATCCTGTGCTCTTCGGCATGAAGCTTAAGAGCAATGCCGAGTTCTATTGGATAATACTGGGCATCGCCGTAGTCGCCTACATAAGCATTTACCTTCTTATAAACTCGAGGATCGGCAGGGCCTGGATAGCCATCAGGGAGGACGAGGCTGCGGCAAGGTCCATGGGTGTCGAGACCTACAAGTACAAGCTGATGAACCTTGCGATAAGCGCCTTCTGGGCGGGAGTCGTCGGCTGCTTCTATGCGTTCTTCAGCGCATATGTGAGCGCGGACAGCTTCAAGCTGGATGAGAGCTTCTCTATGGTGGCGATGCTGCTCGTCGGCGGGCAGGGCACCATGCTGGGCCCCGCTGTAGGTGCCATCGTACTCACGGTGCTGCCGGAGGTGTTCAGGAGCCTGGTCGAATACAGGCTTGTGATCTTCGGCGCGGCGATTGTCATCATGATACTTCTAAGGCCTCAGGGCATAGTCGGAGGGTTCAGGCTGGCCAACTTCCAGCTTCCCGCCGTAAAGCCCGCAAAGCCCGGAAAGGGGGCGTGAGAAGATGGCAGCAATACTGAGGGCGACCAAGCTGTGCCGCTTCTTCGGGGGCCTTAAGGCTGTGAACTGCGTCGACATAGAGGTCGAAGAGGGCATCATCCACGGGATAATCGGCCCTAACGGAGCCGGCAAGACCACCTTCTTCAACGTGCTCACCGGCACATACCCGGCCTCCGACGGCGAGGTCGAGTTCATGGGGGCGAAGATCACAAACAAGGCCCCGGAGCATATCACGCGACTCGGCATGGCCAGGACCTTCCAGAACATCAAGCTTTTCAGGAACATGACGGTGCTGGAGAACGTGAAGATCGGCTTCCATGTGCATACCTCGACCGGGCTTCTGGATGCCCTGCTCAGGACGCCCAAATGCAGGCGGGACGAAAGGGATGTAACGGAGAAAGGCCTCGAGATACTAAGAAGGGTCGGCCTTGAAGCACATGCCGACGACATGGCGACGAGCCTTCCTTACGGAGACCAGAGGAGGCTTGAGATAGCAAGGGCCCTTGCCACATCACCCAAGCTCCTGCTTCTGGACGAGCCGGCGGCTGGCATGAACCCGATGGAGACGGCGCGCCTCATGGAGTTCATAAGGCAGCTGAAGTCGGAGGGGTTAACCATCATAGTCATAGAGCACGACATGAAGCTCATCATGAACGTGTGCGACAGGATAACGGTAATAAGCTACGGGGAGAAGATCGCCGAAGGGGCGCCCGCAGAGATTCAGGCCAACAACGCGGTAATAGAGGCGTATCTTGGCAAGCGCGGAAATCTCTCGGCGAAGAGGAAGGGGGCCCGCAAGGATGCTTAAGGTGGAGGGCCTCAAGGTAAGATACGGGGCAATCGAGGCAGTGAAGGGCATCGACCTGGAGGTGAACGATGGGGAGATAGTGACCTTGATTGGCTCAAACGGCGCCGGCAAGAGCAGCACCCTCATGGCGATATCCAATCTTGTCAAGAAGACCGGCAAGGTCCACTTCGACGGAGACGACATATCGTCGACTGAGCCCAGCCTCATAGTTAAGAAGGGAGTATGCCACGTCCCGGAGGGCCGCCACATCTTCCCTTTCCTTACGGTGGAGGAAAACCTGCTTATGGGGGACTTCGGGAACACCGGCGGTGACAAGGACCGCGTGAAGCGGAACATGGAGCACGTATACGAGCTATTCCCAAGGCTCAAGGAGAGGCAGAGGCAGAACGGAGGCACCCTCTCAGGAGGCGAGCAGCAGATGCTCGCCATCGGAAGGGGACTCATGCTCGATCCCAAGATAATGATGCTTGACGAGCCTTCTCTTGGACTCGCCCCCATACTCGTTGACCAGATATTCGAGCTTATTCTCAAGATTAGAGACCACGGCAAGACCATACTCCTCATCGAGCAGAACGCCAACATGGCGCTCCAGATCGCCGACAGGGCCTACGTCATGGAGACGGGGACCATCAGCATGAGTGGGGACGCAGAGCAGCTTTCAGGCGACGAGAGGGTCATCAAGGCATACCTTGGAATCAACTGACGAAAGGACGGTAGACTCAATGAGCATCAACAACGTACCTAAGACCAACGCTGAGGAGAAGACCCAGGACATAAGGGCCGCCATAGAGCACAGGGCCACCTGGTTCTACTTCCTTCTGGACGAGGCCGAGAAGGCCGGAGCCGACTGGGAGAAGATGGGCCGCAACGCCATATTCCGCTGCGGATGCTTCCACGGCGACAAGAAGTTCACGCCCACTTCCGACCTGAAGGCTTTCGCAGACGAGTTCGCCAACGAGAACGTCAAGAAGGTGTTCGAGATGGACATCAAGGAGAAGTCCGACGACAGGTTCTATGTTGAGTTCAACTACTGCCCGCTGGTGGCGGCATGGCTCAAGCAGACCGGAGACGAGAAGAAGATCGAAACCCTCTGCGACATAGCGATGGATGGAGACCGCGGCATCATTAACGAGTTCGGCGACTTCGAGTTCAAGCTCGGTGACACCATAGCAAAGGGCGGCAAGGTCTGCTGCGTGGAGGTCCTGAGGAAGAAGTAGGGAGGAACACATGCTTACGGTTAAGCAGTACCTTAAGCGCGAGATGATGCCCTCCCTCGGATGTACAGAGCCAGTGGCCGTGGCGCTTGCCGCGGCCCGTGCCTATAGGGAGCTGGCAGGGGCCAAGATCGATTCCATGTCTGTGGAGGTAAGCGACAGCATTTACAAGAACGGCATGGGGGTAGGCGTGCCCGGGGCAAACGGCAAGACAGGAAACGACCTTGCCGCGGCGCTGGGGGCTATTGCCGGCGACAGCAGGCTGGACATGGAAGTCCTGAAGAACGTTACAGAGGCGGATGTGGAATACGCGCTGGCACTTCTTGCCGACGGCAGAATCGGTTTGAAGTGCCTTGAGGACGTGCATGGAGTCTACATCCTTGTGAAGATAGAAGCGGGCGGGCATACCGCCGAGTGCCGCATCGAGGGCGAGCACAACAACATAGTTTCCGTCAGGCTGGACGCAGAGCAGATAGAGGGAAAGGCCTTGGAAGCCAAGTCCGAAGTCGAGGAGGACCCCTTCCTTTCAGTGGAGTTCGAGGAGCTGCTGAAGCTTGCCGAAATGCTGGAGGATGACGATGTGGACGCAATAATGGAAGGCGTCGTCATGAACAGGGAGATAGCAGGATACGGGCTTGCCGGCGGGCCTATGTCGGGCCTGGGCGTAGGTTCCGTGTTCACAGACCTCTTCGAGCATACCCACCTGAACGAGGATATGCTTTTCAAGATGAGGGCCTACTGCAGCGCGGGCAGCGATGCGAGGATGGCCGGATGCTCCCTTCCGGTGATGACCGTGGCCGGAAGCGGCAACCAGGGGATCACCGCGATGCTTTCGGTTGCCATGCTGGCCGAATACTACGGCAAGAGCAGGCGCGAGACGGCTAAGGCCGTCATGGTCAGCATGCTTACCACGAGCTTCGTAAGAAGCCTCATCGGAAGGGTGACGCCGATGTGCGGCTGCGTAGTCGGTGCAGGGGCAGGAGCTGCGGCGGGCATGACATATGTGCTTAACGGGACCATGGACCAGATGAAGCTCGCCATGAGGACGATGATGTCCAACCTCGCAGGAATCGTCTGCGATGGCGCGAAGGGGACCTGCGCGCTAAGAGTAGGCACCGCGGTAACTGAAGCATACCTTTCAGCCCTTATGGCGTGGCATTACAGGGGCGCAAGCAACGAGGAGGGCCTTGCCGGAATGACGATGGAACGCACCGCCCTGAACGTGTCCGTCCTCAACAAAGAGGGAATGAAGGACGTAGACAGGGTGATAATCGACATCATGGAGGACCGCAAGAGCAAGTGAGGCCTCAGGAGGTGTTGTCGTGAAGAAGATCATAGTGGGAAACGACGCCATAGTCGATACAATGCTCAAAGGCATCGCCTTCGCCCATACCGGAAAGCTAAGAAGGCTGGACGGCTTCAGCGTCATCGTAATAAGGAACGTGAATGAGAACAAGGTTACGCTTGTAAGCGGCGGAGGCTCCGGGCACGAGCCTGCGCACGCCGGCTTCGTGGGAAGGGGCATGCTGGATGCCGCAGTATCCGGAGAGGTTTTCACCTCTCCGACTCCGGACCAGGTGCTTGCCGCGATTAGGGCTGTGGCGGGTAAGAAGGGCACTCTGCTTGTGATTAAGAACTACTCAGGCGATGTCATGAACTTCGAGATGGCCGCTGAGATGGCCGAGATGGAGGGAATAAGCGTCGCCAAGGTCATTGTAAACGACGATGTCGCCGTGATGAACAGCACCTATACCACCGGAAGGCGGGGTATTGCCGGCACCGTGTTCGTACATAAGGTGGCAGGCGCCAAAGCTGAGCTGGGGGCCAGCCTTCAGGAAGTGCTTGCCGTCGCCGAGAAGGCCGTCGCCAACACCAGGAGCAAGGGCTGCGCTCTTGCTCCCTGCATAGTCCCGGCTGTGGGCAAGCCCACGTTCACGCTTGGCGAAGGGGAGATGGAGATAGGCCTGGGCATTCATGGCGAACCGGGGGTCAAGAGGGTGCCTATGATGACCGCGGAGCAGATCGCCAAGGACTTGGCAGGTTCTGCCGCCGACGACCTCGGGCTTAAGCCTGGCGAGAAGGCGGCGGTTCTGATTAACGGCCTTGGCGCGACTCCGCTCATGGAGCTTTACATACTCGCATCCTGCGTCGGGGAGCACCTGAGCAGCTTGGGCATCGAGGCAACCAGGGTATATGTAAGGGAGTTCATGACCTCCCTTGAGATGGCAGGAGCTTCGGTAAGCCTGATGAGGCTGGACGACGAGCTTATCGGCCTTCTCGACAAGCCATGCGACACGCCTGCCTGGACTCAGATATAAGCAACTATGAGCATACGGCAAGGAGGGTTTCCGGGTGACATCTGCACAGGATCTTCTGATGATGCTGTCGGCGATGCGCAGAAGCATTACCGCCCATAAGGATTATCTGACTGAGCTGGACTCAGCCATCGGAGACGCAGACCATGGCATAAACATGGACAGAGGATTCGCCGCGGTCGAAGCCAAGCTTCCTTCGCTTGAGGGCGCATGCTGCGGCACCATACTGAAGGCTGCCGGCATGGCGCTCCTGTCGACAGTGGGAGGCGCATCCGGACCCTTGTATGGGACCGCCTTCATGTACGCGGGAAACTCGCTGATGGGAAAGCGCGAATTCGGCCCCGAGGATGCGGCAATCGCTATGGATGAGGCTGTCAAGGGAGTAATCAAGAGGGGAAATGCTGCCGCAGGCGACAAGACCATGGTTGATGTATTGCTTCCCGTATCGGCCTTCTTGTCTTCAGCGGCGTTCCCCGGGATGGCGGAACCCGACGCCGCAATCGAAGTCGAAAGGATCGCCGAGGAGGCGATGCAGGCCACAGAGCCTATGAAGGCCAACAGGGGCAGGGCAAGCTTTCTTGGGGACAGAAGCATTGGACATCTGGACCCGGGCGCTGTATCCTCATACCTGCTGATCAGCGCAGCCTCGCGCCTTGTTACGGGAGGGGCAAGATGACCGGGATACTTATAGTCTCGCACAGCGCCGAAGTAGCCGAGGGTGCCAAGGAGATGGCATCTGCCATGGCAGGAGACGGCGTCGAGATAATTGCATCCGGCGGGACTCAGGACAGAAGGCTGGGCACAGACTTCGCGGCCATATTGCAGGCTCTGGCCAAGCTGACCGAAGGAGGCAAAGAGGCCGTGGTGGTGATGGACCTCGGAAGCGCAGTGATGACCGTAAGAACCGCACTGGATGAGCTGGGCGTGGCAGCAGGTAGGGTGTTCCTTGCGGATGCGCCGGTGGTGGAAGGGGCAGTCATGGCGGCAGTCGAAGCCTCCATGGGAGCAAGCGGCTCAGAGGTGCAGAAGGTGGCAGAGGGAGCAAGAACCATGGAGAAGCTAGCATAGGGGGACAGCAGATGCTCGAGAGGACGGTAGTCGTTAACGGGAAAGAGGGATTGCATGCGAGGCCGGCGGCGGCATTCGTGAAGGCTGCTTCAGGATACAGCTGCAGGATAACTCTAAACCATAAGGGAAGGAGCATCAACGCCAAGAGCACCATAGACATGATGATGTCCGCAGTATCTCAGGGTGAGCTTCTTATCCTAAGGACCGATGGAGATGACGAGAGGGAGGCGATGGACGCCCTCTCAGCGCTCATCGAGGGGAAGGCGGGGGCATGATCCTTAAAGGCATTGCCTCTTCTGCAGGAAGGGCGCAAGGGAATATCTCCAAGTGGTCGGAGCCGGGCGAAAGCGCGGCTTCGGTTGTCCTTCTCCTGTGGGATGATGCCGTGAGGAAGACCCTGGCAAGCCTCGGACAAGCGAGGGAAGAGGCTCTTAAGAGGCTTGGGCCGGAAGAAGCTTCCATTTTCGATGCCCAGATGATGATCGCTGAGGACCCTATGCTAAGGCAGAAGGCGGAGGAGCTTGGTGGCAAAGAACCAGGCCCAGCCCATGCAAGGCAGGCGGCTGAGGCGCTGGCATCCGTCTTCGACTCAATCGAGGACGATTACATCCGGGCCAGAGGGGCCGATATCCGACAGGTAGGCGAGCTTATCGCAGGCGCGATGGAAGGCAAGACGGACAGGCTGGACGGATCGGCCGGCGCGGAGGACAAGTCTGAGGCTGCCGGCATATCAGGGCGTCGCGTGATAGCTGCAAGGGAGCTGACCCCGTCTCAGACTGTGAAGCTGGATTTCAGTCTGGTTTGCGGCATAGCCCTGCAGGAGGGCGCCGTGAACTCTCACGCATCCATACTTGCGCGCGCAATGGGCATACCTTGCGTAGTCGGGATAGAGGGGCTTCTTGAGTCTGTGAAAGAGGGGCAGCGCTGCTTCCTTGATGCGGATAAGGGGGAGCTGTCAATCGGAGAGGACCTGCCGGAAGATGCCCTCGAAGCACCGGATGCGGGGTACATTTCGACAACAGGGCTATCGTCCTTCTCGACTGCGGATGGGCAAACAATAGGCGTCGCACTCAACATTGGAAGCGCATCTGAGATGAGAAGGGCCCGCGAGATGGGCTTTCAGGGCCTTGATGTGGGGCTTATGAGGACTGAGTTCATATACATGGGATCAGACGAACTTCCGGGGGAAGGGGAACAGGAGAGGGCATACAGGGAGATAGCGGACCTTGCTTCGCCGGGAAGGGTCAGGTTCAGGACTCTGGACATAGGCGGCGACAAGAAGCCGGGCTTCATCGACATACCCCATGAGGAGAATCCCTATCTCGGATTAAGGTCGATCAGGTTCTCCCTTAAGCAGCCGGGGCTGTTCAAGTCCCAGCTGAGGGCGTTGGCAGCGGTTTCATGCGACTTCGGCATAGATGTGATGTTCCCCATGGTCAGCACAGCGGAGGAGCTTGATTCCGCTTTGGCTCTGCTAGGGAGGGCCATTACAGAGATCGAGGCCGAAAGGGGAAGAAGGACCGACATCAGGGCAGGGATCATGATCGAGGTTCCATCGGCCTGCATGATGGCGGATGTGCTCGCGGAGGGATGCTCATTCTTCAGCTTGGGCACCAACGACCTTGTTCAGTATACTATGGCAGCAGATCGCGGAAACACGGCAGTTGCAGGCATTTACCAGCAGTTAAATCCGGCAGTGCTCAGGATGGTGGACATATGCTCGAAGGCATGCGCAATGAAGGGTGTAGAGCTGTCCGCGTGCGGAGAGCTGACGGGAACCCCGGAAGGTGCCATGATTCTTGCAGGGCTCGGCGTTAGCAAGCTTAGCATGAGCGCCGGAAGCATCGGTCAGGTTGCCGAAGCGCTTGCATCAAGGACCCTTGAGGAGCTTGAAGAAGTTTCAAGCAGGGCGCTTAAGTGCAGGATGCAAGCTGATGTCATGCAGGTCTTAGAGGATTTTCGGAAAGAAGACTGAACAGCAATAAGTACATTGCATTAATAAATATACAGAGAGGCGACAGATTCATTGCCGCCTCTCAATTAGTAATCCCCTACTTCAGTGATATACTATTTTTCGGCGGGGGCGATCTCGCCCCACGGCAAAAAAAGAGGAGGGGAAGAAATGAGAAAGAGCTTTGTAGCAAGCCTTATGGCTATCGTGCTCATCGCTGCCTTCGCATCGACGTCGCTTGCCTGCACTTCGATACCCGTATCGAAGGGCGCATCGGCCGGCGGTTACGTGATGACCACATGGACTGACGACTCCGGTTCCGACAACACCAGGATCAACGTAGTGCCGGCCAAGGATTGGCCCGCAGGAACAATGAGGACAGTCCTCAGGAACACCGACTACGGGCAGTTCGAGCAGATAGCAACCCCGATCTTCTCGCCTGGCGTAATACCCCAGGTAGAGCACACCTATCAGTACATCAACGCGTCCTACTCCTTCATGAACGAGAACGGGGTGGGCATGGGCGAAACGACAATCGGCGGCACCTCCAAGATGAGGAACACCAAAGGATGGTTCGACATCGTTGAGCTCCAGAGGATAGCCCTTGAGCGCTCGAAGACCGCGCGCGAAGCCGTACTTATTATGGGCGAGCTGGCCGAGA
>CAZJHY010000007.1:0-74068 GCA_964545975.1 uncultured Clostridia bacterium
TCGCAAAGAGGCCCGGCGAGATGGGCAAGGCGATACTCTTCGCCGCGATGGTCGAGACCTACGCCATCCTTTCGCTGCTCGTAAGCCTTCTTCTCATCCTCAGGCTGTAATACTAGGACGGAGGCGAACCATGGAAAACCTCTCACCGCTGGTGAAAAAGATAATGGCGCAGGCAGAGGCCGAAGCGTCGCAGATAATCGCCGAAGCCGAAGCCTACTGCCGAAAGGTGGCTGAAGAAGCCGCGGCTGAAGCCGTCAGGAAGACCGAAGCTGCTCTAGCCAAGGCAGAGGCAGACGGCAGGGAGAGCGTAAGGCGCGCAGGCGTGCAGGCGTCCCTGTCGCTAAGAAACGCCGCCCTGGCAGAGAAGGGCAAGCGGGTCGCAGAGATAATGGTCGACCTGCCATCGAAGCTTCACTCCCTGAACAACAAGGACTACGCGACGATGCTCAGGGGCTTCGTCCTTGCCGCGGCTCCGATCGGCCTGATCCACGTGCACCCGGCTGAGGTGGACAGGGAGATCTTCGACTGCTCCTTCGTCAAGGGCATAAACGAGGCTCTTCAGGCTCGCGGCCAGGACACGACGCTCATACTTACAGGAGACTGCGCCGACATCGAAGGCGGCATCCTCCTTGAGGGCGAGAACGTGTCCGTGGACTGCTCCCTCGATTCCATATGCGAATACCACAAGGATGAGCTGGAACCGATAATCCTTTCTCAGCTCTTCCCGGAAGTAGAAAGCCGTTAGGGGTGGACTGATGGACAACATCGGATCCTATGAATATGCGGTAGGCAGGGTGAAGTCCCTTGAGGCGCACCTTATTGAACCTTCCAGCTTCCAGAGGATGATCGACGCGCCCGACTTCGACGAGGCGCTCAGGTTCCTCGCCGAGGGGCAGTACTCGGGAAGGCTCACAAGGGATGGCTTCGAGGCAGCGCTCGACTCAGCGGTATCGGAAGCATACCAGGACGTATCCGGCTATTCACCGGACCCGTACTTCACAGGCATGTTCCTCGCCGAGTACGATTTCCTGAAGCTGAAGGCCTTCCTCAAAGAATCATTTTTGAAGGCGCAGGGCCAGAGCGTGCCGATTTTGACGGTGCCCGTTTTGGGCTTTGCCGCCGAGGCTGACCTCAGGGCCATTGCCCATGAGGCGCAGGCTTCCGAAGGAGTAAGGCGCGACAGCCTGGTATTCGGCGAGGAAAGGAAGCCCACGGATGCGGATGTACTTAAGGCGGCTCTCAAGGATGCCGCATATGAAGCATCGCTGAGGTATGTAAGGGCTGGGCAGGATCCGCTGGAGATAGATGCCGCGGTGGATGTGGCAACCTATGCCTACTTGCATAAGGTGGCGGAAAGTAGGGCAGCCGCATGGGCGCTTGAGCTCATCGCCGTCAAGGCTGACACTGCCAACCTCATGCTGGTCATGAGGGCTGCGAAAGCCGGCAAGGGCGTGCGCTTCATAACGGATTCGCTCGTACCCGGCGGAGTGATCACCCATGAGCGCCTTATAGAAGCAGCCAGAGATGGCGACGAGAAGCTTAGGCGCGTATTGGAGTCAAGTCCCTATTGGAGGAGCCTTGCCGTCGCTTTCGAGCGCTGGCAGAAGGAGGGGTCCATCCGAAGCTTCGAGATGTCGGCAAACCTACTTGTATATTCGGTAGTCCGTCAGTCGAGGACCACTACCGGAGGATACGTGCCTGTGATGGGCTACCTTCTCATGAGGCAGTACGAAGCTTCGATGATAAGGCGCATACTGGCCGGCAAGGCCAAGGCGCTGGCTTCGGGCTTCATACGCGAGAGGTTGTGTGACGGCAATGCATAAGATGGCGGTTATCGGAGAGGCATCCTCGGCGGCGGGCTTCGCAGCCCTTGGAATGACCGTCCTGCCTGCGGCGGATGCAGCGGAGGCGACTGCACTTCTGAAGAAGGCGGCAGATAGCGGGCATGCGGTTATTTTCATCACCGAAGGCATCGCGAAAGACATGCTGGAGGCGATCTCGGCATACGCAAAGAAGCCGCTTCCAATAGTCCTAACCATACCGGACAACGAGGGAAACGCCGGTGCAGCCCTGGCTAAGCTGAGGCGCACTGTTGAGAAGGCGCTGGGCGCCGATATACTCTTCGGGAAAGAAGGTACTGGCCAGTGAGCACTGACATGATTGTAGGAAGGATAATAAAGGTTAGCGGCCCTCTGGTGGTTGCCGAGGGCATGGCTGGGGCCAAGATGTACGACGTCGTCAGGGTCTCCGACAAGAGGCTCGTCGGCGAGATCATCGAGATGCGTGGGGACAGGGCCTCAATACAAGTTTACGAGGAGACCTTCGGGCTGGGTCCCGGAGAGCCGGTCTACTCCACGGGCGAGCCTCTCTCGGTCGAGCTCGGACCTGGCCTTATAAGCTCCATATATGACGGTATCCAGCGCCCGCTGGAGAAGATCTACGAGAAGGTCGGCGACAGGATCGAAAGGGGCGTCGAAGCCCACGGACTGGACCACGACCGCAAGTGGAGCTTCGTGCCTTGCGCAAAGCCCGGCGAACGCGTAGTCCAGGGCGACATCATCGGCACAGTCCAGGAGACCAAGGTGGTAGAGCACAGGGTGATGGTCCCGTTTGGAGTCAACGGCACCTTGACATCGATCGAATCGGGCGACTTCAATGTCACAGAGATCATTGCCACCATCAAGGCGGACGACGGGACGGAGCACAGCGTCAGCATGATGCAGCGCTGGCCCGTCAGGAAGGGCAGGAGCATACTTCAGAAGCTGTCACCCGACCAGCCGCTGGTCTCCGGACAGAGGGTAATCGACACCTTCTTCCCCGTTGCTAAAGGAGGCACTGCCTGTGTGCCAGGGCCATTCGGCTCCGGCAAGACGGTAGTCCAGCATCAGCTTGCCAAGTGGGCCGACGCCGATATCATCGTATATGTCGGATGCGGAGAGCGCGGCAACGAGATGACCGACGTCCTCATGGAGTTCCCGCACCTTTTGGACCCCAAGAGCGGCGAATCCCTCATGAAGAGGACGGTGCTCATTGCAAACACCTCCGACATGCCGGTCGCGGCAAGGGAATCGTCAGTCTATACGGGTATAACGATTGCCGAGTATTACCGCGACATGGGCTACTCGGTGGCGCTTATGGCGGACTCCACAAGCCGCTGGGCCGAGGCGCTCCGCGAGATGTCAGGGAGGCTCGAGGAGATGCCCGGAGAGGAGGGCTACCCAGCGTATCTGGGAAGCCGTGCGGCAGAGTTCTATGAAAGGGCCGGAAGGGTCAAGTGCATGTGCGGAAGCGACAGGGAAGGCTTCCTTACGGTCGTTGGTGCGGTAAGCCCCGCGGGCGGAGACCTCTCCGAGCCTGTCACCCAAGCTACGCTAAGGATAGTGAAGGTCTTCTGGAGCCTCGAGGCGAGCCTCGCGTACGCCAGGCACTTTCCGGCGATAAGCTGGCTGACAAGCTACTCGCTTTATGAGGACCAGATATCAGGCTACTTGGTGAAGAGCATAGGCAAGGACTTCATCGACATGAAGAAGGAAGCGATGAGGATACTCCAGGAGGAAGCCGAGCTGTCGGAGATAGTAAGGCTCGTCGGAGTGGACTCGCTAGGCGCAATGGACAGGATCACCCTTGACACCGCGAAGACCATAAGGGAGGACTACCTGCACCAGAACGCCTTCCATGAGATAGATACATACACATCCCTCGGAAAGCAGAAGGCGATGCTCTCGACGATACTTGCGCTAGACAGGCAGATGAGGAAGGGCGCCGAAGCCGGCCTTGATCTGGATAAGCTGCTTGGCATGGGCGTCCATGAGCGCATAGGCCGCATGAAGTATGTCGAGGAGAAGGACATAGACAGGATTAAGGCCATCGAGGAAGAGGCAGCTGCCGAATTGGCGCGCATGATGGCAGAGGTTGGTGAGCAGGATGCTTAAGGAGTACAGGACCATTAGGGAGGTCGCAGGGCCTCTCATGCTCGTCGAGATGGTCGAAAACGTCAAGTACGGAGAGCTAGTCGACATAAGGATGGCAGATGGCAGCTCCCGTCGCGGAAGGGTCCTGGAGGCATCCGGGAGCAACGCGCTCGTTCAGCTGTTCGAGGGCTCCTCGGGGATAGACCTCACCACATCGACGGTAAGGTTCCTCGGTCACGGTATCGAGCTCGGCGTATCCAAGGACATGCTCGGCAGGGTATTCACCGGGATGGGCAAGCCGCGCGACGGCTACCCGGAGATCATGCCGGAGAAGCGCATGGACATAAACGGCCTGCCGGTCAATCCCTATGCGAGGGATTATCCATCCGAGTTCATCCAGACCGGCATATCGACCATTGACGGGCTGAATACGCTGGTCCGCGGCCAGAAGCTCCCGATATTCTCGGGCTCCGGCCTTCCGCACTCCCAGATGGCGGCCCAGATCGCAAGGCAAGCGAAGGTCCTAAGCTCGGGAGAGAATTTCGCCGTCGTATTCGCCGCTATGGGCATCACCTTCGAAGAAGCCGATTTTTTCATAAAGGACTTCCAGCGCACTGGGGCAATCGAAAGGGCCGTGCTATTCCTGAACCTTGCAAACGACCCGGCCATCGAAAGGATAGCCACCCCGAGGATGGCCCTTACGGCAGCCGAGTATCTGGCATACGAGAAGGACATGCACGTCCTCGTCATAATGACCGACATGACCAACTATTGCGAGGCCCTTCGCGAGATCTCCGCCGCAAGGAAGGAAGTCCCCGGAAGGCGCGGATACCCGGGCTACCTCTACACCGACCTTGCCACGATATATGAGAGGGCGGGAAGGATCAAGGGGCGAAAGGGGTCCATAACACAGATACCCATACTTTCAATGCCTGAGGACGACAAGACGCATCCTATCCCGGACCTCACCGGCTACATAACCGAGGGCCAGATAGTCCTCTCTAGGGAGCTTCACAGAAAGGGCATATATCCTCCGGTTGATACGCTTCCGTCCCTTTCGAGGCTTAAGGACAAGGGCATCGGCAAGGAGAAGACGAGGGAGGACCACGCTGACACACTGAACCAGCTGTATGCCGCCTATGCCAGGGGCAAGGAGGCCAAGGAGCTGGCCGTGATCCTCGGCGAGGCAGCCCTTTCGCCTGCAGACAGGGTGTTCGCGAAGTTCGCAGACGAGTTCGAGCACAGATATGTCGCCCAGGGCGTATACGAGGACCGCACAGTGTTCGGCACCCTGGGACTCGGCTGGGAGCTGCTCTCGATGCTTCCCAAGGGAGAGCTTAAAAGGGTCCGAGAGGAATACATCTCGAAGTACATGCCCGCCTCTGGCGGGGGGGAAATATAGCTTAGGGAGGTGTGGCATCCTTGATAGGCAACATCAGTCCCACAAGGATGCAGCTGCAGAGGCTCAAGAAGCGCTACGTCGTCGCCAAGAGGGGACACAAGCTCCTTAAGGACAAACTGGACGAACTGCTCAAGAACTTCCTGGAGCTGGTCAAGAAGAACAGGGACCTCAGGATGCAGGTGGACGCGGCCCTTGCGGAGGCCTTCACGGGCTTTGCCGTTGCAAGGGCGGTCATGTCCTCCTTCGCAGTCGACGAGGCCCTGATGTATCCGAAGGAAAGGGCGCAGGTCAGCGCCTCATCGAGAAACCTGATGAGCGTCCAGGTCCCCGTGCTCAAGTGGAGCTTCGAGGAGCAGGAGGACAGGAGCCTCATTTACCCCTATGGCTTCGCCTCCACTAGCTCGGAGCTGGACAGGGCGATACAGCTTCTGTCGGACACGATGCCGCTACTCATAGAGCTTGCCGAGGTGGAGAAGTCAGTCGAACTTCTTGCCGAGGCGATAGAAAGCACCAGAAGAAGGGTGAACGCCCTGGAACACGTGCTTCTTCCTCAGCTTGAAGGCGGCATCCGCTACATAAGGATGAAGCTCGACGAGAACGAGAGGGGTAACCTCTCAAGGCTCATGAAGGTCAAGGAGATGGTCAAGGCCAAGGAGGCCTGAGCCAACCAGCGGGATATATAGCAGAAGGGAGCATGCCAGCAAGGTATGCTCCCTTTTTGATGCCTTCATGCCCGCTCTTGCGGTTATCTCAGCGTCGCGCCGGTCGCACTGTCGAAGAGGTGTATCTTGGACCTGTCCATCTGAAGCTTGAGCTTCCTTCCGAACGCAGCCTTAGTGGCAGGGTTGACCTTAGCGATCACCTGCCGTTCGTCAGCGGTAAGATATAGCATGGTCTCAGAGCCCATCGGTTCTACAACGTCAGCTGTGGCGGTGAATGACAGCTCCTCGTCGCTGTCTAGGCAGAAGTCGGAATCCTCGATGTCCTCCGGTCTGATGCCGAAGAGCACCTTGCCTGAACCCGCGGCCTCTGCCTTGGTGAAGCGGCTCCTGTCCAGGGGGACTCTCATTCCATCCCAAAGCGTGACGTAAGGGGTGCCGCCGCTTACGGACAGCTCAGCTTCGAACAGGTTCATCGAAGGGGAACCAATGAACCCTGCCACGAATGAGTTCACGGGGTTGTCATACAGCTCCATCGGATCGCCCTGCTGCTGCACTAGGCCCTCCTTCATGAGCACTATCCTTTCGCCCATGGTCATTGCCTCGGTCTGGTCATGAGTGACGTATATTATGGTAGTGGCGATCCTCTTGTGTATACGAGAGAGCTCGGCCCTCATCTGGACCCTCAGCTTCGCGTCGAGGTTGGAGAGGGGCTCATCCATCAGGAATACCTTGGGCTTTCTCACTATTGCCCTTCCCAGGGCGACGCGCTGCCTCTGGCCTCCGGAGAGCGCCTTGGGCTTTCTTTCAAGAAGGTCCTCTATGCCCAGAATCCTTGCTGCATCCTTAACCCTTGCGTCTATCTCTTCTTTTGCCACTTTCTTCATCTTAAGGCCGAAGGCCATGTTGTTGTAGACGTCCATGTGGGGATAGAGGGCGTAATTCTGGAATACCATCGCTATGTCCCTGTCCTTAGGGGGCACTCCCTTCATGGGGACGCCTCCTATGGATATCTCGCCCGAGTCAGGGTCCTCAAGTCCGGCAATCATCCTTAGCGTAGTGGTCTTGCCGCATCCGGACGGGCCTACCAGGACTAGAAACTCCCCGTCTTTTACATCCAGGTCCAAATCCGCCACTGCGGTAGTCCTTCCGAACCGCTTCGTTACTGCGCGAAGTCTAACATCTGCCATCCGAAAACCTCCAGGTGCTATATGCCCAGTTTGTAAAGTATCGCCTGCCTGCTTGCCTCCGCCACCCCTTCGATGTCATCCTTCATGTTGAAGGCGACAGCCGCCATAAGGAGGTCCACTATGGCAAGGCCTACTACTCTGGGAACCGACCACATCCCCATGTCCATGGGGTTCTGGCCGATCTCAGGTGATATGACGTAATCGCACATCTGTCCCAGAGGCATCGCCGGATAGTTGGTAATAGCGATCGTGATGGCTCCCATATCCTTTGCCAGCCCTACCGCATCGACTACCTCCTTGGTCGTCCCTGAAAACGAGATGCCTATGGCCAAGTCGGACGAGGTGAGCTTAGAAGCCTGCATATACTGCGCGTATGGTGACGATTCGTTCTGGGTGTCGAAGCCGAAGCGCATAAGCCTGTTGTTAAGCTCGCCCGCCACGATTCCCGATAGGCCGACGGCAAACAGGCAGATCCTCTTGGCCTTTGTTACAGCCTTTGCAGCACCTTCGAGCTGAGCCATGTCCAGCTGGCTGAACGCAGACTTCAGGTAGGAGGTGTGGGCTTCCAGTATCTTCTCGAACAAGCCTGCCATGTCGCCGTGGGAGTTGATTATCTCAGAGATCTCCTTTGAGCCTGTAAAGGGAGACATGGACCCTAGCTCCTGAGCCATGGCAACTCTGAACTGGCGAAAGCCCGAGTAGCCCGCCTTTTTGCAGAAGCGAACCACTGCGGCATCGGACGCACCGCATGCCTTGGCGAGGTCGGAGATTCCCATCTCCAGGACCTTCGAAGGATCCTTCAGGATGAGCATGGCAACCTTCTGTTCGCTGGGAGCAAGCTTCGCGAAAAGCGCTTCGACCCTCACGAGGTGACCCTTTCGGAACACGCTCATTCGAACCCCCCTCTCAGTAGCTAATCTAATTATACATAGAAGGGTCGATGGCGCATTAAGAAGTTTATACATATAACTAATATGGGGCAAAAGGGCCGCACACAGCTTAGATGCGGCCCTTAAGAGGGTTCATTACTTCCCGGAGAGCTCCTTGATGACTGCATTCGCGTCGGATACGGCCTTGTTCATTGATGCGGTCGGATCCTTAGTGTATTCGATAAGCACTTTCTCGCCGAGGGCGGAGATGATACTGGACACCCTTGAGTAGGAGAGCACGTTCGGGCGGGGCCGGGCGAACTCAAGCTGCGAAACCACCGTCGCCACCATTGGGTCGGAGGAGACGACCTTCTTATAGGCTGATGATTCGATCGCAGATTTCCTAGTCGGCGTATAACCTGTTGATATAGCCCAACGTGTAGATACCTCGGCGCTGGTCATCCACCTGACGAAACTGAAGGCTGCATCCTCCCGATCCTTAGAGGACTTGAATATGCCCAGGCTGTTTCCCCCCACTCCCGTCACCTTCCTCTCGCCTGCCGGCATATGTGCGATCCCCATGTCGAATCCTGCGGCGGACTTGAAATAGCCCAGGGAGGAGGTGCTTGCAAGCGTCATGGCGGCTCTGCCGTTCAGGAATGCGTCTGGGATGTTGGCAAGAGGCATCACCTGGTATGCAATGAGCTTCTGCAGGTACTGCACCGCCTTGATGGCAGCAGGCGAGCTGAAGGCTGCCGCGGAGTAGTCCTTGCTGTACAGCTCGGCTCCGGCCTGCCAGAGGAAGGTCACGAAATAGTAGACTCCGCCTGTATTGACGGAGACTGGCATGACGAGGCCGAACTGGTCTATCTTACCGTCATTGTTGGTATCCTTTGATAGCTTGAGGCCTGCCTGGAAGAGCTCCTCCCAGGTCGACGGAGGGGCGCTTGGATTTAGCCCTGCAGCCTTGAAAAGGTCTTTGTTGTAGAACAGCGCCTGGTTTGACATGCCAAGCGGTATGGTCCAGAGGCTTCCGGCGTAGCTTGCAGCCGACCTTGCCGGTGCCAGGAAATCGGCCTCCTCCTGTTCGGACAGCCTTCCGTCCAGATTCAGAAGCGCTCCCGAGTTGGCAAGCTCAGGTACCCAGAACTGGTCCATGAGGGCTATGTCCGGGGCGGATCTGGCCACGATAGAGGCAAGCAGCTTATCCTGCATCGTCCTGTTGTTGCCGCCGTAGGACAGCTCGACCTGCACATCGGGGTTCTTCTCGTTCCACTCGTCCACGAGCGCCTTAAAGAGGCCGCTGGTGTCGCTTCCCAGGTAGTGCCACAAAGACAGCTTGTGCTTTGGGGCGGCCACCGCCGCTGCGGCCAGGGCCGCTATAAGGGCCATTGCCAGTACTGCTGATACAATCCTTCTCATTTCTTTCCTCCTATGAGTTAAGCCCGCTCATAGCGATGCTTCGTGTGAACTTCTCCTGGGCGAGCAGGAAGGCTGCCACAACCGGTATCGTGGACAGCACAGATGCCGCCATTATTATCGGCCAGTCGGTGCCGGCCTCCCATTTGAGCATGTCTAGCCCGACCTGAAGGGTGAACATATCCCTCCTGGTGGTGACCATTAGAGGCCACAGGAACTCGTTCCAGCTTGTCATGAAGCTGAAGAGACCCAGCGTCGCAAGCGCAGGTTTCGCCAGGGGCACGAATATCCTCCACAGCGTGCCGAACCTTGAGCAGCCGTCCAGCGCCGCAGCCTCCTCCAGCTCCTTAGGAAGGCCCATGAAGAACTGCCTCATCATGAAAGCCCCGAATGGCCCCGCCGCAAACGGAAGTATAAGCCCTGCGTAAGTGTCAATCAATCCAAGCCTGTGCATCAGCATGAAGGCGGGAACCATGGTCGCCTGCTGTGGGATCATCATTAGTGATGCGTAAGCCCAGAATAGCCTGTCTCGGCCTGGGAAGCGGAGCCTGGAGAACGCATAGCCGGCAAGCGAGCTCGTGACGAGCTGTAAAGCTGTCACAGCCACCGATACCGCAAGGCTGTTTGCGAACATGCGTGCGAAGGGTATCCTTGACCAGATGTCCGAGTACGCGCCGAACGAGGGGCCATAGAGGGCTCCTGAAGCGAAGGCTCGGACTATGGCAGCGATCAAGAGCACTGCAGCAAGGGATATGGCTGATGTGCCAAGCCATGGCGTGAGTACCTTAAGACGCCTTCTGAATGCAAGGAGGGCCACTGAGAAGGTAAGCGATGCTGCAAGCAGTGCCAGCAGCACGGGGTCTGAGAGCCCTGAGGAGTCAAAAGCCAGCTTTGGCAGGAAGTTCTGGGATGAGAAGACCTCCCTCCTCTGTTTCAAGGAGACTGTTATCATCCACGAGAAGGGGACGACCATCGCAGCTGAAAGCGCGATCATCGCAGCATTTGCCGCCGCGGCCGAAAGAAACCCTCCCCTTTTTGCCATCTGTGCGCTCATTGTTCAGACCTCCTGAACAAGAGGAGCTGGCCTGCGGAAAGAAGTGCTATGGCAACGAATACCGCCCATGCGGCCGCCGATGCGTAACCGAACCTGTAAGGCGATTCGAAGGCCTGCTTATAGACGTAATAGACGGCAACCAGCGTGGAGTCTGCAGGCCCGCCGCCGGTCATTACCCTTATCTGGCCGAACACCTGGAAAGACCTGACCGTGCTCATAATCATCGTGAAAGCAAGGACCCGACCCATCATCGGAAGCGTGATGTACCTGGTGAGGTTCCATCCTCCTGCGCCGTCTAAGGCTGCTGCGTCGTATGTGTCCTGCGGGATGTCCTGAAGGCCGGCAAGGTATATCACCATGCTATACCCCAGGTTCTTCCAAATGGACATAAGGATCACAGCGGCAAGCGCCCAGCGCGGGTCGCTAAGCCAAGCTGGCCCTGCAATGCCTATGCGCTGCAGAAGGGAGTTGAAGCCGCCGTAATACGGGTCGTAGAAGAGAAACCATACCGTGGCGACTGATGCGGTGGATGCCACTACCGGCATGAAAAACGCGGCGCGGTAGAGCTTCGTGAGCCTCATCCTCCTGTTGAGCGCAAGGGCGAGGGCGAAAGAGGCGATGTTTGTCAGGGGCACGAGCCCCACGGTGTATACAAGGGTGTTAAGCATAGACTTAATGAAAGCTTCATCCGTTAGGAGCTTCGCGTAGTTGGATAACCCCACAAAGGAGTGCCCCTGCTTCAGAAGCCCCGCATCGGTGAAGCTCATGTAGAGGGAGTAGAGCATCGGGTATAGGGTGAAGGCGGCGAACACCAAAAAGGAAGGCAGCAGCGCGATGAGCGCCGCCCTCCTCTGCTCGCCGGCATATGCCAGATTCCTTCCCATGCCATCCGCCAACTTTCAAATCTTTCAACTCATAAGTATCTTATAATGCTGAAAGTTTATTGAAAATATTTACGTAAGTATTCTATCATCAATCGACGCGGATGTTAATAGGAATGTTCGGGCAAAAAAAGGCCCGCCTTGCGGCAGGCCCATCTTCATAGTGAAACCGCCTGGCTACCGCGCCTCAGCCTTCCTCTTGAAGGCGGCAATCGCAGTTCCTAGCATTACAAGGACCGCGCCTATCCACAGCAGCCATACCATTGGCTTCCTGCTTACTTCCAGCAGTATCTGGTTTCCCCCTGCAAGCGATGCCTGCTCGCTCGCCTTGGCCAAGTCCAGATAGGCAGTGCCTGAGCTTGCGTCTATGCCCTCTATGGAGAGCCTGTACTTGCCGCCTGAGCCTTCGAAGACTACGTAAGAATCGCTTCCGGATGAGCCTGCTATCGAGTAGTACAGCACGCCTTCGAAGAGCACCGCCCCTGCCTCTTCGACTTTCACTGCCGCTCCTACCTTGCCGGAGTTCATCTCCGTCAGGTCGAAGGATGAGAACGAGACTGAGTAGGTGCCGGATGATACCGATGTCCCCTTCTTGATGTCAAGATGGTCGCCGTGAAGGGTTGATACAGAGGAGGACCCCTGTATGGTTAGAGGCGAGACGTATATGTCCTCCCAGAGCACGGAGTAGATCATCGGGTGGCGGATTACGCTGTTCATCCTGGTCTGCTGCATATAGGCTTCGCCCCGGAAGAACGCCTCGCCGTCTCGGTAAAGGACCAGCGGAGCGACCGTCGTCAGCCCGTCGGCGGACTTAGATGTCGTACCGGCTTCGATTACTATGCCAGCGACATCGGCCCTGGCTCCTTCAGCCACGGCAACTCTCTCTGTGACTGCCCAACCGCCGGTAGTGATGATGCCGGCGAACACGAGGGCGACGCCCAAGTGGGTTAAATAGCTTCCTATATGGCGCAGCCCGCTCTTAATCGTCCTGGCGAACATGTATAGGTTCGAGAACAGGCCGAAGAATGAGGCGAGCATGAATGCGAGATAGTAGGCGCCCCTTGCTCCCGCCAGCATTACTGCAGCAGTCCCTACAACGGAAAGGATGAGAGAACCAATTAGCCCCGGCTTCGCTGTCCTGAGCTCATCCAGTCCCCACCTGAACAGCGGGAAAATGCCCATCAGCACTGCAATCAGCACCCCTAGAGGGTAATTCGTGATGTTATAGAAGCTTGTATCCACGGCTTGAGGATTGCCGGTCACCCTCGTCAATATTGGCGCGGAGGTTCCAAGAAGAGTTATGAGCGCCGAGGCAAGAAGCACCGACGCGCCTGCGAAAATGCCGAAGTCCCTGCTGGTGAACCTCTCATAGACCTCCTGGTATTTCCTTGAGGCCGTCATGCCCCTAAATCGCATTGCATACAGGACCACTGCCGGTACGCCTATTGCGAGAAGGAAGAGAAGAAGGTAGGACGTTATGCCGAGGTCCGAGAACGAGTGCACGGAGAAGTCCGAAAGCACCCCAGACCGTGTTAGAAACGATCCGTAGCCTATCAGAAGGTAGGTGATGATCGCAAGGGCGATGTTCGTCCTTACCATCTTGCCGCGAGCCTTCTGGCTCAGGAATGTGTGCAGCAGCACGGCGCCGAACAGCCATGGCACCAGGGAGGCGTTCTCCACGGGGTCCCATCCCCAGTATCCGCCCCAGCCCAGGACGGCATATGCCCACCTCGCGCCTATCATGATTCCGGCGCCAAGCAACAACCAGGAGACAAGGTTCCACCAGGTGCCTACGCCTACCCAGCTTGAGTACTCCTTCTTCGTCAACGCGCTCATCGCGAGGGCATACGGTACGGCGATAGAGGCATAGCCTGCGAAGATTATCGGAGGGTGTATGGCCATCCAAGGGTTCATTAGAAGTGGGTTCAAACCGGCTCCGTCTGCAGGCACTTCCGAAAGAAGCGTGAATGGAGTCATCCTTACTGCGACAACCAGCAGCATCGCCTGAGCGAGCGCATACCAAGGCATCGCAGTGTCCTCATGCTTCCTTGCTGTTATCATGAGCAGACAGCCGAAGACTGCGGAAAGAAGGCCCCACAGGAGCAGGCTTCCCTCCTGGCCTGCCCAGAAAGCAGAGACTATGTAGATGTTCTCAAGCCCCCTGCTTGAATTCCTGGCCACATACTCGATGCTGAAGTCATGCGCAAGGAACATTGAAAGAAGGGCGGCTGATGCTGCCAGAAGGAGCGCCAGCGAGGCTGCCATGAGAAGCCTTCCGACCCCTACTGCCTTCCTATGAGCTATCGTTTTTGCGCCGGAAAGAGACGATGCGCCTACGGATATCCTTGCCGCCATCGCGTATGATATGCCGGAGCCGGCCGTTGCGACCGCAGCCAGCACCAGTAACAGGTTCCAGATACTCATTGTTTCCCACCTCCGCCCGCCTCGTACTTGGACGGGCATTTCACAAGCATCTTCTTTGCGACGAACTCCGCTCCGTCGTACTTGCCAATTACCACCACATTGGTCGCATCATCGAAGTTCGAGGGCTTGGCCCCAAGAAACCTCACCGTCGCGACCTTGCCAACGTGGTCGGTCATCTCGAACATGAAGTCGTTGGTGCCCACCTCATACCTCGCGCTGACGAAATCGGGCACGCCTGCCACCTGGACGGTGGTGCCCTTCTGAAGGGCTTCATCCAGCGTTACATAAGGTGTAAGCGAGCCGGAGAACGAGAGAAGCACTACCGCAGCCATCGCCGCTATTATCACAATGCCTGCTATAAGGCCTATGATTTTCTTCTTTGATGCCAATTTCCCAACAATCCTTCCTGCAGTGATTTCTTTATGCGCTCCTTCTGCGCCTCTTCTCAGCCTTTGTCAGGTCCCTGTCCACCTTGAGCATGTAGAAGAATACGAATGCCCAGGTCAAGACAGCCACTGTTCCTGTTATCCACAATGATCCGCCAGATGCGTATTCCATGTCACTTACCTCCGTCGGAAGTCTCGTCTGCGAGCTTAACGGCAATCATCCTCATCTTCAGCCTGAACATCCAGAAGGAAATCCCGGTGAAGCCGATGAGGGATGCTATGAATACGATGAGCATCTTGATGTCCATGTTCAGATCCTTCGATATTATCGCATCGTCAGGGTGCAGCCCCTGTATGCCCGGAAGCCGCGGTATGACGAAAACGAGAAGCGGCACTGTCACGAAGGCGATTATCGAGTATACAGAAGAAAGGGATGCCCGCCTTTCAGGATCGTCCACGGCGCTTCTTAGCGCAAGGTATGCCATGTAGATGAGGAAAAGGACGAATATGGACGTCTGCCTTGGATCCCAGCTCCAGTAGGCGCCCCATGTTGCGTTCGCGAAGATGGCGCCGCTTATCGTAGCCACGACTATGAACAGAAGTCCGATCTCCGCCCATACTGCGGCTGCATAGTCGTCCATTATGTCTTTTCTTACGAGATACCTTGCACCGTACACCATGCAGCCCAGAAAGCCCACCACTGCCACCCAGGCAGTCGGTATGTGGAAGAAGATTATCCTCGATATCTCCCCCAGGGTGACATCGGCGGGCGCCCAGACGAAGGCCGCCAGAGAGACGGCCGCCATCCATATCCCGAGCAGATACTTAAGAACCATTACTACCTCCAGTCACATGGGATTGTGACATCCTTTCCTTGCTAATCGTTCCAGACGAACTCGAACAGCATCGCCGAAAGAGTCGAGATTATAACCGTGAAGGCCAGGATCCCTCCCACCTCTGGAAGCACCGTGTCCAGTCCCAGCCCCGAAAGCGCATTGTTCGTCATCCTCACTGCCATCACCAGCCCTGGCATGGAGACGGGGAAAGACAGCACGGCAAACAGGGTTCCCTTAGAGTTCGCCTTCGAGATTATCGCAGCCACGATGGTGCTTGAGGCTGAAAGGCAGAGCGTGCCTAAAGCCACTGAAGCGATGAACGCGGCCGGTGCGGCAAGCCTTATGTCGAGGAAAATCAGGAAAAGCGGCACTACTATCAGCTCGACTGCGAACATGAGCGCAAGGTTGAATAGGAGCTTGCCGAAGTAGACTGCAAGAGGTTTGGCAGACAGCCTCAGGGCTATTGACGTCCTGGTCTCCTCCTCCTTGACGAAGCTTCTCGAAAGGCCCGACATCGCGGAGAAGAACAGCACTATCCAGAGGAATGCGGCCTGCGTGTCCGCCTCAAGAGCATAAGGGCTAACAGCGAAGCTTGCCACGACAAGGGAAGTGACCGCGAACAGGGCGACCGAACCCACCCCGTATCGGGTCTTCATCTCGCTTCTTACGTCCTTTGCGAATATTGCAGCCGCGCTATTGATGAAGGAGGACCTTCTCATCGCCCAGAAGCACCTCCTCCCTCTCATTTGTCGCCATGATTATCGTCCTCGTAGGCTTGAGGGATAAGATGAGGGAGTAGACCATCTGCCTTCCGGGCTCGTCCAGGTTTGCGGTTGGCTCGTCCAGAAGGAGCACGTCCGGCTCACCCATCAAAGCGAAGCAGTACTTGACTCTCTGCCTCATGCCAGAGGAGAAGGATGACAGCGGATCATCCGCCCTGTCTATAAGGCCTACGTTCTTTAGAAGGGCCTCTGAAGCGGCCTCTGCATCCTTCAATCCCCTCAGCCTTCCGAAGAAGTTGAGGTTCTCAAGGGGGCTCAGCTCCTCGTAGAGCATGAGCTCAGGTGAAAGGAAGCCTATCCTGGGTGAGAACGCCGCAGGGGGAAGCGCCCCCGTCCCGTCGTCGTAGGTCACCTTTCCGGTGGTCGGTCTAATAAGCCCTGCTGCGATTTTCAGGAGGGTCGACTTCCCGGAACCGTTTGGGCCTGCTACGACGAGAAGGCGACCGGCCGATGCAGTCGCACTGACTGCCTTGAGAGCAGCCCTGCCGCCGAAGCTTCTCGATATCGCCTCCATCCTCACGGTTACGCCCATTAGGTCTCCTTCATAATGCCTACATAGAAATCCAATTATCTATTATACTAAGATAATGATGCTTAGTAAAACCGGCCGGGCGCACGCCCTGGGCCAAACCGGAGGAAAACCGCATGCCTGAAGAGGGATACATTAACATCTCAGCATACATGAGAGGCCAGATAGAAGCCGAAGTTATGGCGGCGCTTGAGCTCATGGGGCAAAAGAACCTCATCGCAGAAGGTGCCTCAATACCCATAGAAGTGCCGAAAGAGCTCAAATTCGGAGACTTTGCGACGCCTGTGGCCTTAAGCCTTGCCAGAACAGCGGGGAGGAAGCCCAGGGATATGGCCGAGGCAATCGCTGAAACCGTCACGTCTGCAGGAAATCCGATGATAGCCAGGGCGGAGGTAGCAGGCCCGGGCTTCATAAACTTCTTCTTGGCTGATAAGTGGATGGCCTACGCAGTAAGCGAGATCAGGAGGGCAGGGGACCGTTACGGAAGAAGCGGCCTAGGCAAGGGCGAGAGGGTCAACGTCGAGTTCGTATCAGCAAACCCGGTCGGCCCCCTTAACATAGTGAACGCAAGGGCTGCTGCGGTAGGTGATTCCCTAACCAGGATGATGAGCTTCGTCGGATACGACGCAAGAAGCGAGTTCTATGTGAACGACGCAGGAAACCAGGTGGACATACTCGCAGATTCGGTATACGCAAGGTACAGGCAGGCAAAAGGCGAGGAATGCGAGTTCCCGGAGGAGGGCTACAGGGGCCTTTACGTACAAGACATCGCCGAGGAGGCGAAGGTGCTGCACGGTGCCAGGATAGATGCCTTAAGCCCTGAAGAGGCGAGGCTTTTCCTTAAGGAGTACGCGCTGGAAAAGATGCTTCAGTGGCAGAAGAGGTCACTTGCCGCCTACAACGTGGAGTTCGACGCATGGACGTCCGAGAAGGCGATAAGGGTGAGAGGTGCCGTCGAGGATACCGTTGAGCGCATGAGGGCAAAGGGAGACCTGTATGAAGCGGAAGGCGCGCTCTGGTTCAGGTCCACCGCATACGGAGACGACAAGGACCGGGTGCTTATAAAAAGCGACGGGGACTACACTTACGTCACACCCGACTTCGCATACCACCTTGACAAGCTACAGAGGGGTTTCACCAAGCTGATTGACATACTGGGCCCCGACCACCACGGCTACCAGGGAAGGATGCAGGCCGGCATTAAGTCGTTCGGCTATCCGGAGGATACGCTGCATGTGCTGATCCTCCAGCTGGTAACCCTGCTAAGAGACGGCGAGGCCGTCAAGATGTCAAAGAGGGCGGGGGAGTTCATCACGATGGACGACCTGCTTGAAGAGGTGCCGAAGGATGCGGCCCGCTACTTCTTCATAATGCGCAACACCAACTCCCACTTGGAGTTCGACATGGCCGTTGCGGCAAAGAGCACTCCGGACAATCCGGTTTGGTACATTCAGTATGCTCATGCTAGGTGCTGCTCGATATTCGAGAAGGCAATCCGAGAGGGCGAGGACCTGGCCGCCATGGAGGATGCGGACGCCTCAGTGCTCTCGCATCCGACCGAGACCGCCCTGGTAAGGACGATGGCAGCCTTCCCGGACGAGCTGGCCGCAGCGGTCGGCGAGCTGCAGCCCTCGAGGATGGCAAGGTATGCCTACGATCTGGCGGCGCAATTCCACAGGTTCTACACGGAATGCAGGGTGGTGAGCGAGGACAAGGCGATGACGTCGGCAAGGCTGGCTTTGGTCGACGCAGTGAGGATCACGCTTTCGAACCTGCTTCCGCTCATGGGAATTTCGGCACCCGAGAGGATGTGATTTCTTGGAGGAGCTAAAAGCCCTCGGCAAGGCCCCGACCCCGCTGGATGCGCTGAAGGATCTGGGCAGGGCCTTCAGGCTGTGGTATGAGAGGATAGTGCTTTCCTTCGTGTTCTCCAGCGCATGGTGGGCGTTAGGCTTCATGGCGGCCCAGCTGGTGCTGCTGATAGCAACCCCTCTGATGCTGATCCCCGCGTCCTTGATACTTTCCGTCGCGTCCCTTGCGGCAATGAACATGGCAAACGGCGCGGTGCATCTGGAGGACTTCGAGATAAAGGCCTTCTTCAGGCCCTTCACCGCAAGGCTTCCCAGGTTCATAGGCCTTTTCGCAGCAGCAGTGATAGCCCTTCTGCTGTACACCCCTCTCATGCTGTACCTTCCGACGCTTGGAACCGCGCTAGGATATATCTCCTTCGGAATTGCCTCCTGGGTCGGCCTCTTCTCGTTCACCTCAGCGGTCCTTGCGGCAGGAATAATTGTCGAGCGCGACGAAAGGCTATTCAAGGCTCTGTACAAGGGCTTCCTGCTTATGATAGACAACCCCGCATACAGCCTTGCCGCAGGGGTCCTTCTGCTGGCCTTCGGCCTGGCGGGCTATATCCTGCCGATACTGTCGCTGACGTGGTCCTCATGGGCTTACCTTGTGATGGTGCTGTTCGGCATATTCGTATATGGCTCTGTAAACGCCTATTTCGTCTGCTTCGCGACCCGGCGCCTGCTCTCGCGCTATGGCCTTCACAGGAAGAGCGGAAGGGAGGCCATGCAGGAGGAGCTTCTTGCCGGGGGCAGAGCGTTAAGGAGGTAGGAAGATGTCTATGCATGTAACCTGGCTAGGTCATTCCTGTTTTTCCATAAAGACCGCGAATGGCAAGAGGATAGTCATGGACCCCTACAACCAGAAGGTGGGAGCACTTCCGCAGGATCTTGCGGCAGATGTGGTAACCGTAAGCCATCACCACTTCGACCACGACTACGTGCAGGCGGTGAAGGGCCGCCCCCTGGTCGTGGACAAGGCGGGAAGGCATGAGTTCGAAGGCTTCAGGGTAACTGGTATTCCCAGCTGGCACGACGACCAGATGGGGGCAAAGCGGGGACCCAACATCATCTTCATAGTCGAAAGCGAGGGCATAAGGCTGTGCCACCTCGGCGATCTGGGCGTAATACCCAGCAAGGATGAGCTTTTAAGGCTTGAGGGCATAGACATGCTGCTTATTCCCATTGGAGGGACCTTCACGATAGATCCAAAGGCCGCCGACAAGCTTGTTTCGATAATCAAGCCGAAAATCGTGATGCCTATGCACTACTCGATGGAACCGGGCTTCCCGACGCTTAGGCCTCTTTCGGAGTTTACGGACGGCAAGCAGGGCATAGTGCATTACGGAGCCAGCGAGTATCAGCTTGAAAAGCAGAAGGCGGAAGCGGCAAGCCCGACGTATCTTATCCTGTCGCCGGTCCTACAGCAGTAAAATAACCATTTGAATCTCCGCCGCTTCCTGATGTAGAATAAACAGGTATTTAGAGACAATCCGGGAGGAAGAATATGGCTAGGCTTGTGATAGTGACGGGCGGGGTGGTATCGGGGCTCGGCAAGGGCATTACGGCCGCATCCCTGGGAAGGCTCCTTAAGGCAAGGGGCTACACGCTTAGCATCCTCAAATTCGATCCCTACATTAACGTAGACCCGGGAACCATGAGCCCATATCAGCACGGAGAGGTGTTCGTGACCGAAGACGGAGCTGAGACCGACTTGGACCTGGGCCACTACGAAAGGTTCATAGATATCAACGTCAAGCGCAGCAACAACATCACCACCGGAATGATCTACTCGCAGGTACTGGCAAACGAGAGGCGCGGCGATTATCTCGGAGGCACCGTCCAGGTTATCCCCCACATCACCAATGAGATAAAAAGAAGGATAAAGGCACTTGAGGCCGACAGGCCCGATTTCATCATAGTCGAGATCGGAGGCACGGTCGGCGACATCGAGAGCCAGCCCTACCTCGAGGCCGTAAGGCAGCTAAGGCGCGAAATCGGCAGGGAGAACACCTTCTTCGTGCATGTCACGCTGGTACCCTACCTCAAGATGAGCGGTGAGTTCAAGACGAAACCCACACAGCACTCGGTCAAGGAACTGAGGTCAGAGGGCATTCAGCCCGACGCTATCGTCTGCCGCTCAGAGGTGCCATTGCCAAGGGAGATTAAGAACAAGATAGCCCTTTTCTGCGACATCGATCCCGAAGCTGTGATCTTCAACCCTGACCTGCAGTCGCTATACGAGGTTCCGCTCCAGCTCGAGCGCGAGGGCCTTGCAAAGATAGTGCTTGCCAGGCTCGGCATGGAGGACAGGACGCCCGACCTTAAGGAATGGAGCGCCATGGTCGAAAAGTCCAAGTCTCCTGAGAAGACGGTAAGGATAGCGCTGGTGGGCAAGTACGTGGCGCTTCCAGACGCATATCTCAGCGTTGTCGAAGCGCTGAAGCATGCCGCAATAGGAAACGGCGCGTGTGTGAAGATAGACTGGATTTATTCGGGAGGCCTCGAAGGCGATGCGGACGTGGCCTCCGTCCTTAAGGGGGCGGACGGCATACTTGTGCCCGGCGGTTTCGGCGACAGGGGAATAGAGGGAAAGATAAGGGCTGTAAGGTACGCAAGAGAGAATAAGATACCGTTTCTGGGGCTGTGCCTGGGCATGCAGATGGCCGTAATCGAGTTTGCAAGGAACGTCTGTGGCATGACAGAAGCCCACTCGGCCGAGTTCAGGCCGGATACGCCATACCCTGTGATCGACCTCATGCCGGAGCAGAAGGGCATAGACAACAAGGGCGGAACCATGAGGCTAGGAATCTACGAGTGCGCGATGAGAGAGGGAAGCCTGGCGCGGAGCATCTACCAGGGGGCCGATTCCGTGCTGGAGAGGCACCGCCACAGGTATGAGGTGAACAACGAGCTTAAGCATAGGCTTGAGGAATGCGGCCTGGCGTTCACGGGCAGGAACCCAAAGAGGGACCTTGTGGAAATCTGCGAGCTTCCATCCCACCCGTTCTTCGTGGGAGTGCAGTTCCACCCGGAGTTCAAGTCAAGGCCGAACAGACCGCACCCGCTCTTCGATGCCTTCATACAGGCGGCGAAGGAAAGGGTTGTATGAAACTTTCGAAACCTTGAAGGAAACTGCCTTAGTGTATAGAATGATATAGGAAAAGTCTTGTACTGCCATTTCAGTACTCACATTTTCATTACAAATATCACCAATTAGGGTGACTGCCGGTAAGGCAGTAGCACCGCTTTTCAAGGTGCATCCCATATGAACGAACCCGGGCTGTGTCGCCCGGACGGAGGAAAAACATGGAGATTATGACATTGGACCTCGCCTCTATGGGGGTACTTGAGCTGAAGGAGGAGGCAAGGAAGCTCAAAATCCCAGGCTTCAGGACTCTCAGAAAGGCTGAGCTCCTCGAGATCCTCACCAGGATGCAGCAGGAGGCGATGGCCCCTAAACCTGAGGCTGAACCCGTTAAAGAGAAGAGAAAGAGGGGGAGGCCCAGAATCAACAGAGAGCCGGAGATGAAGACTATAGAGCCCATGTCATTCAAGATAATCAGCATTGCGGAGCCGGGGGCAAAGGCGGAGCCGACAAGCGAGGGGATCGACTTCATCACGAAGATGCTTAAGGATGCCGGCGTCGAGCCCGCACCTAAGAGGGGCAAGGCTGGAGTCTCTGACCTGCGGGGAGAACCTGACGATCTTATCGGACAGATACTTGATAGGCAGAAGGGACTTGTCGAGGAGTTCGATGCAGTGCCGGACGAGCTGGCCGTCGACGGCATTGAGATTCCCATTGGGGAGGAGCCACCGGCAGAGCTGCTGCCGGAACCCGAGAAGGAGAAGCCGCTTCCTGTAAGGATGAAGGAAGGGGCTGTTTCAGCCAAGGGCATACTGGTGATTAAGCCCGAAGGGTATGGCTTCTTAAGGGCCAATCAGCCTCATATGCAGGGCATAGACGACATCTACATTTCGCCTTCGCAGATAAAGAGATTCAGGCTCAGAAACGGAGACGAAGTATCCGGCTATGTCAGGCCGCCCAACGAGATAGAGAAGAACTCCGCTCTTATAAGGGTCGAGTATGTTAACGGAGACGACCCATCCTACTGCGAGACAAGGCGCGCATTCGAGGAGCTGACCCCCATCTTCCCCAACGGCAGGATAAGGCTTGAGAACGGCGCGCACGACTTCACGGGAAGGGTCATCGACCTGGTCGTCCCCATCGGTATGGGACAGAGGGGCATGGTAGTGGCGCAGCCAAAGGTCGGCAAGACAACGGTGCTGAAGACCGTAGCGAAGGCGATAATCGAAAACTCCCCTGATATCAAGCTCATCGTGCTTCTAGTCGACGAAAGGCCTGAGGAGGTTACCGACTGGGTCCAGTGGGTAGGTGACAAGGGCCAGGTGTTCTCCTCCACGTTCGACCAACCGGCGGAAAACCACATCAAGGTCGCGGAAATCGTTCTGGAGATCGCAAAAAGGCAGGTAGAACATAAGAAGGACGTATGCATCCTCCTGGATTCGCTTACCAGGCTCACCAGGGCATACAATACGACGACGCCGTCTTCCGGCAGGACTCTCTCAGGCGGTCTGGATCCTGCCGCGCTGCATCCTGCAAAAAGGTTCTTCGGCGCGGCCAGGAATATCAGGGACGGAGCTTCACTCACCATACTGGCTACAGTGCTCGTCGACACCGGAAGCAGGATGGACGACATGATCTATGAGGAGTTCAAGGGAACCGGCAATATGGAGATCCACCTCGAAAGAGACCTCGCCGACCGCCGCATCTTCCCTGCCATTGACATAAAATCATCCTCAACGAGAAGAGACGAGCTCCTATATTCTCCGAAAGAGAAGGAGGCTGCCTATGTCCTCAGGGTGGCGATGGCAAGCATGTCCAGCACAGAATCCGCGGATTTCCTCTTCTCAAGGGTGAAGCAGTCTGTAAGCAACGAGGAGCTCATAGAGCGGGTGGTTACTTCGAAATACGCAAGCAACATGAAAGAGAAGGGGAACGCATACCTATAGAATCGCGTTTAGATACGTGGCGCGCAAGGCTCTCAGCTTACCGTGCGTTTGCCTGAGAGACCGGTTTGATGTAAAATTACTATGTATTGTTTTGCGGAAGGGGATACGAATTGAGGAACAGACAGGACATGCCGAAGATGCCGAGGTCTGTGGCGTTGACGTTTACGCTGCTTCTGCTGTCCATGCTGTTCATCATACTCACCCCTACCTCAGCCAATCTCACGTCAAGATACTCATATGAGGGGACGGGCGGCGGTTTCGGCCTCGCAGACATCGCCGGAAGCGTCCTCAATGTGCTTGTCGCACCCTTCTCGGAGACCCCCGGAGGGCACGGATTCGACGAGAGCATGCTCGCTTCGGCCGAGGAGTCCATCAGCGCCGGTTCGCCGCTTGAAAGCCTCAGGAAGATAGTCGAGAAGAAGCCCTACATAATCGAGCACGTTGTGCAGCCGGGTGACACCATCTGGGCCATTATGAAAGCATACAACGTCGATGAGGCGACCATAGTCAATGCCAACAAGATCTCCAACCCCAACGCGCTGAAGGTAGGTCAGAAACTGACCTTCCCGTCGGTGACGGGCCTTACGCACACCGTAAAGAGCGGCGACACAGTATATGACCTGGCAAAGAAGTACCAGGTGAACCAACAGATAATCATGGAGGCCAATGAGCTTAACGATGGCTCCATCAAGATAGGCCAGGTCCTTGTCATACCAGGCGGCAAGATGCCGAAGACGGCTGCGGCATCCTACGCGTCATCCGGCTCTTCAGGCACCGGGGGCATGAGCTTCATACATCCGCTGTGGAGAGGCGCCAGGATTACGCAGTACTTCGATGCAAGGTATGCGTACCGTCACGACGGCATAGACTGGGGGATTCCCACCGGCACCAGCATAAAGGCAGCGGCAGGCGGGGTTGTGACCACGTCAGGCTGGGGAACCGGCTACGGTCTGCTTGTGATAATCGATCACGGGAACGGTTACAAGACATATTATGCGCATAATTCGAAGCTACTCGTCTCAAGAGGCGATAGGGTAAGCCAGGGTCAGGTGATTTCCTACTCAGGAAACACCGGAAGGTCCACAGGCCCCCACCTACATTTCGAAATCCGCTACAACAACAGACCTCAGAATCCGTTAAACTTCATAAGCAAATAGCGCCGGTCCTGGCCCCCTTTGTTGTGGCCTGCCGGCGGCAGGGGGTTGATTTCGTGGACTTCAGAGGGATCATGACCGACGCAATCGAGAAGAACAGAAGCAGGGCCGACTTTCTCGAGGTAAGAATCGAGCAGAGGGAATCGGCATCCCTGGTATTCCGCCTTTCTTCGGTGGACCAGGTCACAGCCAAGGTGGACCTCGGGGGGAGCGTCCGGGCGCTTGTCAACGGCGGCTGGGGCTTTGCCGCATTCAATGACCTTTCATCCATGGGCAAGGCCTGCGACGACGCAATCACAGCGGCAGGATATGTAGGCTCCTTCATACCGGCGGAGGAGAAGGTAAGGCTTGCGACCGTGGTTCCTGCAAACGACGTAGTAAGCCTGGGCCTTAAGCGGGGGTCAAGGGATGTGACCCTGGAGCAGAAGATGAAGGTGCTCGGAGACTACGCTGGGATACTCTCCAAGAGCGACAGCCGTATTGTAAACAGCATGGTCCGCTATTCGGACTTCTACGTTAAAAAGTATTACTGCAACTCGCACGGGGCCTTCATCGAATCTGAGGGATCCGATATGAATGCCTCGATGTCAGCCACGGCGTTAAGAGATGGCAGGCCCGTGGAAGCATTCGAGGGGATAGGCAGCACGCTCGACTTCACCGACCTGGAAGGCAAGGGGGATCTTGCAAAGAGGGTCGTCGCCACCTGCATCGACTCCATCGCAGCAGAGCAGGTGAAGGCCGGTTCATATACGGTCGTTTGCGACCCGCAGCTTGCAGGGGTCTTCGCGCATGAAGCCTTCGGACACCTCTCAGAATCCGACTTCATCGCTGAGAACGAGGATGCAAAGAAGATGATGACGCTGGGGAGGCGCTTCGGCCAGGACTTCCTTAACATCGCCGACGAACCGGTACCGTGGGGCCTTAGAGGATCCCTGAAGTACGACGACGAGGGCACACCGGCTGTTACCGCACCCCTCATAACAAACGGCCTTCTCGTCGGAAGGATACATTCAAGGGAGACAGCGGGCAGGTTGGGGGAGCTTCCTACAGGCAACGCAAGGACAATCAACTACCGCTTCGCTCCAATAGTCAGGATGAGGAATACGGTAATAAGGCCCGGCAACAAGAGCTTCGAGGATCTTATCAGTGATATCAAGCTGGGGCTTTATGCAGTTGCAGCCTACGGCGGCCAGACCATGATAGAGCAGTTCTCCTTCTCCGCGAGGGAGGCGTTCATGATCCGAGACGGCAGGATAGCCGAAAGGGTAAGAGATGTGGTCATGGCAGGCAACCTCTTCGAGACCCTTATGAACATAGAGGGCATAGGCTCTGACTTCAAGTGGACAGGCCATACCGGAGGATGCGGCAAGGGCGGCCAGTGGCCGCTGCCAGTAATGATGGGCGCACCTTCCATTAGGATCAAGAACGTCGTTGTCGGAGGAAGGTAAGATGGAGAAGATACTTAAGCAGGCGCTTAACAAGGCCGAATCCGCCGAGCTGTTCTATGCCGACGCAAGGAAAGCCGAGGTCCAATACGAAGCCGGCAAGCTGAAGATGGTCAACTCGGAAAGGCGCACCGGAGCCGCATTGAGGGCAATAAAGGGAGGCAGACTGGGTTTCGCCTCCACAACCGACTTCACGCAGTCCGAAAGGATGGTGGGGTTGGCACTGGACACGGCAACCGCCGGACCTGCCGCCAAGTTCTCGTTTCCAGGCCAAGCGACGGGCGTAGAAGATGTGGACACCATGAAGCCTTCTGCCGCGAAGCTGGGTGTAAGCGAGATTGTTGAGATGGGCGCGAAGTTCGTTGAGAAGCTGAAGAAGCTGTCGCCCGAGTGCTACCCGGAAACCAGCATAACAGTAGAGCAGGAGAAGATAAGGATACTTAACTCCTCTGGACTCGACTATGAGACTGAGCTTGGCATGTACAGCGTATACTTCGGCGCCAACGTGGTAAAGGGATCAGACGTCCTGATGATACCGAGCTTTTGTATCCCGCTTGTCGGCGAATATGACGCTGACAGCGCCGCTGAGCTTGTCTCAAGGAAGATCTCCCTAGCACAGGAGATCGTAGACGCAGAGACCGGACCCACAAGGGTGCTGTTCTCCCCCATGGGGATGGATAGCCTTCTTCTTCCGTTACAGATGGGTTTCAACGGCAAGGCGGTCGAGATGGGGGTGTCGCCCATTAAGGGATTGATCGGCAAGAAGGCCGTATCAGACTCCCTTACGGTATGGAACGACCCTACCGTCAAGTATTGGTTCAGGTCCGGAGGTCTTGACCATGAGGGTATGCTGACCAAGAAGGCCCCTCTCATAAGCCAGGGCGTGATAAGAGAACCGTTCTACGACCTTCTTACTGCCGACATGTATGGGAAGAGGAGCACAGGATCGGGCTACCGGTCTAGCTTCGAGACGCCGCCATCTCCCTCACCTTCGCTCATATCCATCGAACCCGGAGACAAGAGTCTCGATGAGCTGCTGGAGCTCGTAGGCGACGGACTTCTGATCGAGTACTGCCTGGGAGTCGGCCAGGGAAACGCAATGGCTGGAGTCTTCTCCAACAACGTTGGCCTTGGCTACAGAGTCAAGGGGGGCAAGATAGTCGGCAGGGTCAAGAACCTCATGATCGCCGGCAACTCATATGACCTCTTCGCCAACGGCCTGGTAGCGATGAGCAAGGAGAGGGACTTCAGCATGTCGATGTGCCTTACTCCCTACATGCTTATTGACGGAGTCAGCGTCACAGCCAAGTCCTGAGGCCTTAAAGAGAAACTGAACCCAAGGCCCCGGGAAGGATGTTTCTCCCGGGGCCGCTTTACTACCGGAGGTGGCATTTGAGGCAGCTACTATGCTTGGCGACGGGTGCTTCTGCTCTGGCAATGGGCATCGCAAGGCTCATTAATCCTCCGAAGGAGCCTGACTATAGCCGCGGATACAGAAGCACTCTCGCGATGAGGAACCAGGCCACATGGGTCATGGCTCAAAGGGAATCGGCAGCTGCTCTCATTGTTGCGGGAACTACCGGCATGATCGTATCCTGGACATTCTGCGCCTTGATTGAGGGCAACCCGGCAATAATCGCAAGCCTTGCGGTAAGCGCCGCCCTTGCGGGCCTTACGGTCGCCTGGACTGAGAAGAGGCTTTTAGCCGCATTCGATACAAATGGCTGCAGGAAGACTGCGGGAGGGACAAAGGATGAGAAGGCCTAGAACGAAATATGTGTGCCAGCAATGCGCAGCCGAGTTTCCGAACTGGTACGGCAGGTGCCCCTCCTGCTCGAGTTGGAACAGCATAGTCGAGGAGGCGGTTTCAGAGGAGGCTGCCTCAACAAAACTGAAAACCAGGACAACTCAAAGGCAGCCGATAAGCCTGTCTGAGGTTCCCGAGACGGGCTCTGAGAGGGTAGCTACAGGCATAACCGAGCTCGACAGGGTGCTGGGGGGCGGGATTGTCAAAGGTTCCGCCATCCTAGTCTCCGGAGAGCCAGGCATAGGCAAGTCCACGCTTCTGATGCAGGCAGCCTCGAAGATAGCCGAGAACGGCAAGGTGCTTTACGTTTCCGGGGAGGAATCCGTCCATCAGATCGGCATGAGGGCACGAAGGGTCAAGGCGGCATCCGATTCGATTTTTATCCTGCCGGAGACCGACCTGGCAGCCGTGCTGGATGAGACAGGAAGGATGAAACCGGATGTTCTGATAATCGACTCGATTCAGACGATGCAGGATTCTTCGCTCTCCTCGGCGCAAGGCAGCGTAGGTCAAGTAAGGCAGTGCGCATCCCTTCTTATTGACGAGGGCAAGTCCTCCGGGATGGCAGTCTTCATGGTAGGACATGTCACGAAAACTGGAGCTGTAGCAGGGCCGAAGGTGTTGGAGCATATGGTTGACACAGTGCTTCAGTTCGAAGGTGGCATGCAGCATGCCTACAGGGTCGTAAGGACGCTGAAGAACAGGTTCGGCTCCACCGATGAGGTAGGCGTCTTCGAGATGGGGGAGTCGGGCCTGACTGAGGTCAGCAATCCCTCCGAGGCATTCCTAAGGGAGAGGGTAGCCGGAATGGCAGGGTCCATTGTCACCCCATGCATTGAGGGCACCAGGCCTTTCATGGTGGAAATCCAGGCTCTTGTCGGGGCTCCTACAGCAAGCTTCCCAAGAAGGACAGTGTCGGGGATAGACTCGGGCCGGGCGGCGATTCTTATCGCGGTGCTTGGAAGGCGTGTCGGGATTCCGGTAGAGGCCAATGATGTCTTCATGAACGTGGCTGGTGGCATCGCCGTGGACGAACCGGCAGCAGACCTGGGCATTGCCGCAAGCCTCGCCTCTAGCTTCAGAAACAAGGCCATAAGTCCTAGGACTGCGGTTTTCGGAGAGGTGGGCCTGTCAGGAGAGCTGAGGTCGGTAATCAGAGCCGAGGCAAGGCTGGCCGAGTCGGTGAGGTTGGGTTTCAGGACTGTTGTTATGCCGAAGGCGAACTTCGCAAGGCTCAGGGCGGGTAGGTTGTTGACAGGCGAGGCAGATGTTGTAGGAGCTTCAACGCTTGCCGAAGCTCTCGATTATTTGGTAGGCTGACGCTTCCTTGAAGGAATCGGCAGCTTCATATTAGAAGTAGTGAACATGGACGAAAAAGGATAGAGGTGATGCGGCTTGATTCCGAAGACCGTAAGGCACGTCGTGACACAGCTTGCACCGGGCACTCCTCTTCATGAGGGCATTGAGTTCATACTTAGGGCCAGGACCGGAGCACTCATAGTACTTGGAGACAGCCCGGAGGTCATGGAGCTAACCAAGGGCGGATTCAAGATAGATGCCCCTTACCTTCCCAACAGCATATACGAGCTGGCTAAGATGGACGGTGCCATAATCCTGTCCAATTCACTCGATAGGATCATGTACGCAAACGTGCACCTTTTCCCCTCACCGGAGATTCCGACAAACGAGACGGGGACGAGGCACGCCTCGGCTGAGCGCATGTCCAAGGCCACCGGTAAGCCCATCGTTGCAATCTCCAGCAGGCGGAACGTCATCACCATATATTTCAACAAATACAAGTACATAATGCGCGACATCGGTTACAGCCTCAACATGGCAAACCAGGCATTGCAGACGCTTGCTCGCTACCGAGAGGTGCTCGAGAAGGCAGTGCTTCAGCTAAACGCTTTCGAGTTGGAAGATGACGTCACTGTGGCAGACGTCGCCGAGTGCATAAGGCGCTGGGAGCTCACAAGGCGCGTATCCGAGGAAGTGATGAGCTATATAATCGAGCTGGGGGCTGAGGGCCGCCTTATCAAGATGCAGATGCAGGAGCTCATAAGGGGCAGGAGGGAAGAGGCTGAGAACATCCTGAAGGACTATATGGAGGAGGCGGAGCACAAGCAGCCCTGGAAGCTTCTCAACTTGATGGAGGAGTGGGATCTGGACGATGTCCTCGAACCCGGCATAATCGAGAAGGCCATCCGCAGGCTGGGAGAGGCCGGCATGGAGACCGAGGTTGTGGCAAGAGGCTACAGAGCAGTCTCAAGGCTTGCCGCAAGGATGCCGGAACAGGTTGTGGAGAATCTGATAGAGAGCTTCGGAAGCCTCAGCAAGCTTCTGAAGGCAAGCGTGGATGAGCTAGACGAGGTGGAAGGCATAGGCAAGAGCCGGGCTGTAACCCTCTTCGAGGGCTTGAAGCGGATTAAAGATCAGTGATCGTAACCTAGCGGAGGCTGAACTTGCCCAAGGCGGAGATCTTGCCGTTCTCGGCAGCTACGATGTCCTCGAGGTTCATCCCCAGGGTGTCACAGAGTGCTGTAAGGTAGAATGCCACGCGTCCGGCCTCTTCCTCCACGTGCTCGCGGCATTCGGGACAAAGCTGCCCGAGAAGATGGGTGCTCAGCTGGTCCTTTATCTGCTCGAATGGCAGTTCCTCGGGGAAACGCTGCCTTTCAGTCGCATCGATCTTCAGGCAGCCGCAAACGGTGACGGCCTTTGTGACGGCCCTATTAAGGCGGGCGGAGGATTCACCAAGCTTGGACATAGTGTCCAGGACGCTCTTATGGCGGAATAGGTTCTCGTGCACACTGTCCTGGAAAGCTTGCATCGTAGGCTTATTCATCGTGAGCACCCCCTGTGCCTGTTGCTTAGATTAATTATCAATGCACCGGGGGCGATTGTCAAACTTCAATCGGACCGATTTTTAGTGGCAAGGCAGGGAAAAGGCGGGAAAATGCAGAGATTAATAAAGCTTGCTCTGGTATTCATAGGTGCCCTTTCGGGATATATTGCCCACATGCTGCTGACCTCAGGCCAGACGGTGCTTTCTGAGCTTGAAGGGACCGAGCGCAGCAATCTTATGCTCACACTCATGCTGTGCGGAGCCCTTGTGGGGCTGTTGCTCGCGATAGTAGGATCCGGCATGGTCAAGGGGCTTACAAGCCGCATATACGACAAAATGCAGAAGGTGACGCTTTACGACTTCTTCATAGCGGCATCGGGGATAATCATCGGGCTTGTCATTGCGACGCTGATTTCGATGCCTGTTCTGGGAATACCCGTGATCGGAAGCTACATCGCCCTTGCACTGAACGTAATTCTGGCATCTCTTGGCATGGTCATCGCAGTGTCGCTTAAGGATGACATCAGCAGCAGGATGGCAGGAACCGTCGCCGGCGGCGGACCTGGCAGGATAGGCGGGTACAAGCAGTTTACCAGGACCTGCGCGAAGATACTGGACACAAGCTCGGTGATTGACGGAAGAATACTGGACATAGCTAGAAGCGGCTTTCTGGACGGAACGCTTATAATGCCGGAGTTCGTAATCAACGAGCTGCAAAGGGTCGCCGATAGCCCGGACCAGTTCAAGAGGGTCAGGGGAAGAAGAGGCCTTGACGTCCTTCAAAGGATGCGCGACGATGCCAGCATCGACCTCAGGATAATGGCATACCCGCAGGAGGAAAGCGAAATCGACCAGAGCCTGGTGAAGCTCTCCAGAAGCATCGGAGCATCCATAGTGACCACCGACTACAACCTCAACAAGGCCGCCACCCTACAAGGAGTGGTCGTACTGAACGTGAACGAGCTGTCAAACGCAGTAAAGCCGATCGTCCTTCCTGGGGAGGACATCCAGGTCACAATAATCAAGGAAGGCAAGGAACACGGCCAGGGCGTCGGATATCTTGACGATGGGACCATGATAGTAGTGGAGGGGGGAAAGAGGTTCATCGGGACAGAGGCGATGACGACGGTGACGAGCGTCCTGCAGACAGCGGCAGGGCGATTGATATTCACGAAAATCAAGGAAGGAATGAGTGCGAATGGACAATGAGAAGCTCCGCCCGGACCGCAACTGCGGTGCCATAGTAGTAGCAGGCGGCGCCGGGCTTAGGATGGGGTCAAACGTTCCCAAGCAGTTCCTGAAGGTCGCCGGAAAGCCGATAATGTGGTGGACCCTGCAAAGGCTTGCTAAAAGCGGGCTGTTCTCGGAGATAGTCCTCGTGCTGCCTCAGGGGTGGCTCTCAAGGGCTGATGAGCTGCTCGAGGGGCTCTCGCTGGAGGCGAGGGTAGCCGAGGGAGGCTCCAGAAGGCAGATTTCGGTCCACAACGGGCTCATGCAGATAGACCAGGACATAGAAATAGTCGTGGTGCACGATGCTGTAAGGCCCTTCGTGACGACGGAGACGCTTAAGGCAGTCATCGAAGCCGCAGCAAGGTACGGAGCGGCAACATCTGCGATGCCTGCGAAGGAGACGGTCGCAGTTTCTACTGATGGCGAGTTCATCTCTGAGATACCGGACCGGTCCAGGATATGGCATGTCCAGACCCCTCAGGCTTTCAAAAGGGAAGTCCTTCTCAAGGCGCACGTCGAGAATATCGACGCATGCTCATACGCCACCGACGACTGCATGCTTGTAATGAGAGGCGGCATCAAGCCGGCCATAGTTCACGGAGGGGAAGACAACATCAAGATAACGAGCCCCTTGGACCTTGCCATAGCTGAGGCGCTTGCCTCCGGAAGGATAGGTCCGGATGGATCCGATGAATAGCCGTAGCACCTTACTTAAAGTCGCCTTCGGCTTCGACTCCCATAGAGTGTCGAAGGAAAGGCGCCTTGTGCTTGCGGGGGTCATTTTTCCGGCAGAGGCTGGCCTCATAGGCCACTCAGACGCTGATGTAATCGCGCATGCAGTGATAGACGCGCTGGCGTCTGCCTCAGGGCTTGGGGATATCGGCCGGCTTTTCCCTGACGTCGATCCAAGCAATAGGGACGCGGACAGCATGCTGCTTCTATCAAAGGTGGCGTGCATGGCAGCTGAGTTGGGCTTCAAAGTTGTAAACTGCGACTGCGTGCTCGTCGCAGAAAGGCCGAAGATAGCAGATAGGACCGCCGAGATGGCGGAGAACCTGGCAAAAGCCATGTCGCTTGAAACGGGATGCATTAGCGTAAGGGGGAAAACGAACGAGGGGATGGACAGCATAGGAAGGGGCGAGGGTATGGCCTCTTTCGCTGTGATGCTGGTCGAATGCAATAAGCAGGACGAGTCGCCGGGGTAACCCGGCGCTTTCATCGCAAACAGGTGAGCTATACACTGACCATCGGAGAAGCAGCCCGGCAATTGTTCAGGGATCTTGGACCTGTGTTTTCCTAGTTATCTCATTAGAGCAACGGGAATGGGAGGTTGCCCTTCCCAAAAAAGGAGGATGTGAACATGAAGAGGTTCGCCGTCATCATGCTAATGGTCCTTTTCTCCCTTTCTTTCAGTCTCTCCGCTGATGCCCAGTCTCCGGGCGACCACTCAGTCATGCTGACGGTGAGCAGGGTCCCTTGGCTTATAGGTCCGGGAGCCGAATATCAATACCGCTATAAGGACTGGGGGTTCGGGGCTGACATCATGTTCGGCAGGAACTCCGGTTCCGTCCGTGGCTTCAGTACACATGCCATAGCGAAATGGCACATGCCCGTGATTGAGAATCTCTCAGCTTTCCTGAGCATGGGGCTGGGCATAACCTATACATGGGGCGAATATGCTCCCGACCGCCTTTACTTCAATCCGTGCATAACAGGCGGTTTTGAAGGGCGCTACAGATGGTTCGTAGGTTCGCTGGAGGTGGGTTACGCACCGGGCATCAGCGATTTCATCATACATACTACATATGTGAAACTCGGTCTTGGCGCAACTTTCTGAAGACAGACACCCCGTAATAGCAAGCACTCCGGTGACTGGCGTTTAGCCGGTCTCTTCAGTGCGCTCATACGGGTTAAGCGTTACGCATTCTTAGGATTGATGCAAATAATAGGGCCTTCTTTGGATGTTCATTGCCTAACTTGGGGCAATGCGTAAGGAGAATGAGATATAATATATTGTTATAGGATGACTGCCTGGAGGAACATCAGCGAAAAGGCGCTTCGCCCTGCCAGGCTGTCTGCCCGCACAGTCATTCGATGAGGTGGAGAAATGAGAAGACTGAGATTGCTTGCAATTACGATAATTATGGCAGCCCTGCTGGCAGTTCCGGCGTCAGCGGCTGAGGATTTCGCAAAGGGCATGATAATGGGATTGGGCGAAAGGCTTTCGGAACCTCAGAAGGCAATAATGAAAGTCCAGCTCGGCGCATCCACCCAAAGCGGAGCAGAAAGCATGGGAGAGTCCGTGGAGGCGCTGAAAGTAGCCCAGGCGGACGAGAAGGCCCTCTTTAAGGGCCTTCTGGATGAATCGGAGATGGGCCCGCTGGGCGTGTCCGGCACCTTCATAAGGAAGGTTGAGGAGGGTTCAGGAATATGGGTAGCCTCATCCAACAACGACTACTCCCCGCTTGTCTACGCAAATGCGTTCTATACGGCGGGCATAAGGGATGTGGCCATGAGCGTAAGCTCCATCGAGCCCGTCCCCGGCATGATGGCCCTCGCTGTCGCAGTGAAGGCGTATGAGAAGCTGACGGACACCACCCTTCCGGATGGCAATGTGGTGCTTGCTGCGGAGGAGATACTGGCGACAGCCGGGCTCGGCAAGGCTTTGCAGCATTATGAGATGGGAGCCGAAGTCGCTGCATACACGAAGGATCTTGCTAAAGTGAACAATATTACCGACGAGTCTGAGATCATGAGGATCATGAAGGAGAGGGTAGCCCTCTATGAGAGGCAGGCGGAAGACTCGGCAATCAAACCGCTCGCGAAGTTCATATCGAAGTATGCGAAGGAGCCTTCGGACCGATCTGACATGCAGGCACAGCTAGCAACCCTCAGAGCTGACCAGCTGTGGCTAGTGGAGCCCAAGGAGAGGATGATGGACGAGGAGGAGCTTGCCAAGGCGGACGAGGAGCTCCAGGATATCCTCGATTACTTAGATAAGGAACAGGAGGAGCCGGGCTTCCTCCAGAAGAACGCCGGCTGGGTCATGGCGGCTGGGCTTGTGATCGTATCGGCTGCCCTTGCCATAACCATCGCCTTTTTCCAGACAAGGCCGAAGGGCGGGCGCAAGGGAAAGAAGTAGCTTTGGAGGTTTGACATGGGTATCAGGATCTACAACACGATGACCAGGCGCAAGGAGGATTTCGTGCCCTTCAGGCAGGGAAAGGTGGGCATGTACTGCTGCGGTCCCACGGTCTACGACTACTTCCATATAGGAAACGCGAGGGCCTTCGTCGTCCCGGACATGGTCAGGAAATACCTGCAGTTCAGGGGCTATGAGGTTACATACGTCCAGAACATCACCGACATCGAGGACAAGATCATAAAAAGGGCGAATGAAAGGGGAGTGCCTCCCTCCCAGATAGTCGACCAGTACGTGAAGGCCTTCTACGACGACAGGGCGGCACTTGGCGTAGGCGCTCCGGACCATCAGCCCAAGGCCACTGAACACGTAGACGAGATAGTCGAGATGGTCAAAGGCCTGGTGGAAAGCGGTCATGCATATGAAGCAGGAGGGGATGTCTACTTCGATGTATCCAGCTTCAAAGGCTATGGAAAGCTCTCCGGACAGAACCCCGATGACTTGAAGGCAGGCGCCAGGGTGGAGCTTTCCGAGCAGAAGGATGACCCGCTGGATTTCGTGCTTTGGAAGGCGACGAAACCGGGGGAGCCTTCATGGCCGAGCCCGTGGGGCTTGGGAAGGCCGGGCTGGCATATCGAATGCTCTGTAATGTCGGCAGGCTACCTCGGAGGGCTGGTTGACATACATCTCGGTGGAAGCGACCTCATCTTCCCGCACCACGAAAACGAGATTGCTCAGAGCGAAAGCCTTAAAGACAGCGAGTTCGTCAAATACTGGATGCACAACGCCATGGTCAACGTAGACGGCGAGCGCATGGGCAAATCCATGGGCAACTTCTTCACGGTAAGGGACATACTGAAGAAGTATGAGGGCAAGGTGATCCGCTACTACCTTGTGGCTAGCCATTACAGGCAGCCCATAAGCTTCGGCGTCGAGGAGCTGGACATGTGCGGAAAGGCACTGGCAAGGCTGGAGGATGCGATGTCCAACGCCATGTCGGCTTACGGCATCACTGAAGGCGAGGTGGAAACAAAGGCGTTGGAACTTGCACCAGCTGGCAGCCCCGCAAAGGCGGATGGCACGCTCGAGAGGGCGGCTTCAAGCGCCATGGAATCTTTCGCCGAGTACATGGACGACGACTTCAATACGTCGGGCGCCATGTCCTCGCTGCATGAGCTTGCCAGGGCCATCAACGGCTTCGTCGGTTCCTCGGGAAGGGGAGAAGCTGAGAGGAGAGAGGTCTCATTCGCAGCGGCATGCCTCTGGAAGATGGGCTCCATACTTGGCTTCATGGACATGGAGACCCTGAAGGGGTCAAAGCCGTCGCTTAAGGGCGGGGATGAGGCAACTGAGGGGCTGATGAGGCTCATCATAAGCATCAGGACCGCTGCAAGGGTGAAGAAGGACTGGGCTACCTCTGATGCGATAAGAGACGGGCTGAAGGAGCTGGGCATAACGGTAGAGGACACGGCTGACGGTGCGAGGTGGAAGATTGAGCGAAGGTGATTTCAAGCCTTCGGAGCTTCCAGCCCTGGTGCTTGCGTACCTGGGAGATGTAGTCTGGGAGGCCTACGTCAGAAGAAGGCTGATAAATGAAGCCGGAATCTCGTCGACTTCTGGAGGGCTGCACAGGAGCGCCTTAAAGCTTGTCAGCGCGGGGGCCCAGGCATCCGTCCTGGAGGGCTTCTCGGCGCTTCTCACCGAGGAGGAGCTTTCCGTCCTGAAAAGGGGACGCAGGGCGAGGGCCAGGAGGTCTAATAGGCCGGCTAGCATGTCGGAGTACAGAAACAGCACGGGTTTCGAGGCCCTCTTGGGCTACCTGGACCTTTCGGGAAGGCAGGAAAGGCTCAATGAGCTTATGGACAGGGCGTTCGAGCTGGAATCGGAGAAGGGGGCTTAAATGTCTGCAGAAGTCAGGAGGACTGGCAGCGGAAGCGGCATTGATGAGGCGGATTACCTATTAGGTCCCAGGGCTGTGCTCGAGGCTCTTTCATCGGGTCGCGAATTCAACAGGATAATGGTAGCTAAGGGCTCAGAGAAGGCCAAGGAGGCCTCCGAGGTCTGGAACGCCGCTAGGGCGAGGGGGATTCAGGTTCAGCTCGTAGACAGGGCAGCCATCGAAAGGATTGCGGCTGGGGAGAACCACCAGGGCATCGCGGCATTCGTGGCGCCTTTCAAATATGCTGAGCTGGACGAGCTTTTGAACCTTTCGCTGGGCAGGAAGGAGCCACTTTTCATAGCCATGCTCGATAGCGTCATGGACCCCGGCAACCTGGGTTCCATAGTGAGGACCGCGAATGCCGCGGGTGCCGACGGGGTCGTGATAACTGCAAGAAGGTGCGCGCAGGTCAACTCCGCGGTTGTAAGGTCGAGCGCAGGGGCCGTGGAGCACACGCCGGTGGCCAGGGTCGGAAACCTGAGCCAGGCGATAGACAAGGTCAAATCGGCCGGTGTCTGGGTGGCGGGACTCGATATGGATGGCGACCGGGACTTATGGGAGGCGGACCTTACCGGACCGATTGCGGTAGTGGTCGGCTCCGAGGGCTCCGGGATGTCCAGGCTTGTGTCCGAGAAGTGCGACTTCATGATGAGAATACCTATGGCGGGGAAGATCAGCTCATTAAACGCCGCCGTCTCCTTCTCGGTGGTGGCCTACGAATGCGTGCGGCAAAGGACTGCAAAAAGGGCCGAAGCCTCCGCCCGCGTTGACTGAAGGGCAGTTAAAGCATATAATTCTCTTACAAGCCGATTAACCTGGAAGGGCATTTGTCCGAGGAGGTGCATCATTGGCCGACCTGAAGGAATCTGCCCATGATTTCAACGAGCTTACCGATGAAGCTATAGTGGAGTATGCTCGCGACGGCAACACTGAAGCCGCCGAGTATCTGATTCACAAATACAAGAATTTCGTAAGGTCCAAGGCAAGGTCATACTTCCTTGTAGGCGCCGACCGCGAGGACATAATCCAGGAGGGAATGATAGGCCTCTACAAGGCCATAAGGGATTTCAGGCAGGACAAGCAGGTATACTTCCGCTCCTTCGCAGAGCTTTGCGTGACGCGACAGATAATAACAGCGATAAAGACGGCGACACGGCAGAAGCACATACCCCTGAACTCGTATGTGTCCCTCAATAAGCCCATCTATGATGAGGAGTCCGACAGAACACTGATGGACGTACTCACCGGGAACCACGTCGCAGACCCTGAGGAGCTGATTATTAGCCGTGAGGAGATGCAGGACATGGAGTCGGAGATGACCGGCGCCCTGTCCGAACTGGAGATGCAAGTGCTGCTGTCCTACTTGGACGGCAGGTCCTACCAGGAGATAGCCGAGGACTTGGACAGGCACATCAAGTCGGTCGACAACGCGCTCCAGCGGATAAAGAGGAAGATAGAGAAGTACCTAGAGAACAGGACTAAATAACGCAAGAGGGCGCCGCAGGTGCAGGGGCTGTCTCCGCAGCGGCGCTTTTTCATGGAGGCATCATGGCGAGACCGAAGAACCTTATACTCGACCTGGATAACACGATGTATCCCAAGTCCAGCGGCCTTGACGAGGCGATGAGGCAGAGGATTGTCCTCTACCTGGCAGAGCGCCATGGGCTGGGATTAGACGAGGCTGCCGAACTGAGGCAGAGGTACGTCATGGAATTCGGGCTCTCACTTCCCGGCATTATGAGGGACTTTCCGGTTGATGTGGCCGATTACCAGGCCTTCATACATGACGTTGATATCAGCCGATATGTAAGCCCAGATCCGGTACTTCGGGATTTTCTGAATCGATGCGAACTAAGGAAAGTGATCTTCACCAACTCGAGCAATGACCATGTTGCCAGGGTTTTAGAAGCTCTCGGGATAGAAGAGGAGACATTCAGCAACATTATAGACTACACGGGCACCGGCTTCAGGTCCAAGCCTCAGCCGGAAGCTTTCGTGGCGATGCTCTCGCAGATTGGCTCCGAAGGGCCGGACTGCATCATGGTTGATGACCTTCCAAAGACGATATGCGTTGCCAAGAAGCAGTTCGGCATGATGTGTGCGCTAGTCGATGAGGACGGAATCGGCGGGTGCGGCGAGGCAGACTGGAATATAAGAAGGATCGGGGATCTACCAGGCATAATCGAAGGCGCGATCTGATCAGCGGAAAAGGGTCGTCGCGAACCGGTTTGCTGACACCATTTGCCGCAATCAGGCTGGACTACTAGTTATGGCAGCGCTTGCTCTCTTCAGATAAAACCTATTATGTGTTGCTGGTATCGAGAGCATTCAGGCGCGGAAGTGCGTAAGCAATACCCGACGAATGATGATTGTCTTGTCACAAGCGTCATTGCTGCAAGGAACAGGCAGTTGAAGAAGGCAACGACTATATCGCATCGTTATGCGCAACGCAAAGAGAATCACAAACATCAATGAGGAGCCTTGATGCTGAAATGCCCAAACCTGCCATGAATACAGAAAGTGCATGGAGCACGATGCATCTGCATACTCCATAGGAGAAACCTTGCTTGACAGAACCCTGTTGTGAAGGTCAGGACTGTGCAGTAGGAAGGTCCCGCATGTCATATGTCCATGAAGCGCCTTCGCATTGAAGGTGCTTCACTTTGATTCACTGGTTGTTGCACATAACCTGCAATTCAAGAATTAATCCATGGCTCTATACGGGGATCACACTTATTCGGAATTGTTTTGGAAAGGGAAGTGGCAACTACTGTTATGTGCGAGAAGCTGAGTGGGAAGGGGAAGGCTTGTTAAGGAGGAGACGACGTGAGATGCACTACCGGCAGATGGATTGGCTTCTTTTCAGGCACTCCATGCATGCCTGAATAAATACGTTGGGTAAAATTGTTAGCTGGTAGGCCTCTCATCAGCGGCATAAGAGGAATGCTCTCCTACCAAGCTGGTTTCAATCCCCATGAGGGACTTCACGCTCATCGACAGCAGCGAGACTGCGATGCATATTATCCCACCCCCTATAAACCATGTACGTATCCCGAACCTGTCAGAAAGAGGGCCTGCTATCATAAGGCTTATAGGCATCATGGCGGCTGCTCCCGCGCTTAAAAGGGAGAACACCCTTCCCTGCATATCGTGCCTTACGGTGCTCATTAGTATTGCTGATAGGGAACCGTTGGCGAAAACCTGCATCACGCCTGTAATAAAGCTTGCCGCAATCAGCAGCGCGAACAGGTTAGCAGGAGACAGACCGACAATAAGCACTCCTAGGCCCATGCCTGCTACGCCCGAGAGAGCTGTCGCTATCTTCCGCTTGAATCCACCCCAGGCAGATAAAGCAAGGCCTCCCAATATGACCCCGATTCCCAAGGTGGTCTCTATCGCGGCCAGTTCAATAGCCCCTTTGCCGAATACCCGGGTTACCAGAAGAGGCATAAGAGAGCTAGCCGGAGCAAGGAGGAAATTGAGCATCATGGCCAGCAGGATCAGCACGCTTAGTCCCTTCCAGCCGAAGACATACTTCAGCCCCTCTCTAAGGTCCGTCATATAGTTCGTTCGCAGAGAGCCTCCCTTGCCCCCGGCGTCGTTTCTCCTTGGAGAAGGTATGGAGATGAAGAACAGAGGCACTACAGCTAGAAGCGCTGTAGAAATGTCTATCGCAAGCACTCCATGCATTGGAAGCACGGCTATCAGAACAGCTCCAATCGGAGGGGCGACGATGTTGATTAGCCCATGGAGGGTCTGATTGAGCCCGCTTATCCTAGTGTGCTGCTCAAGAGGGACGAGAAGGCTAGTTGATGAGATCATTGCCGGGGAGTGGAATGCTTGCCCGAACGACCTTGCAGCCATTGCGGCGTAGACGTGCCAGAGCTGGATCTTACCGTAAAGGAAGAGCAACATGAGCAATCCGGTCGCGACGGCTACGGCAAGATCCGCCACAATCATGATCCTGCGTCGGTCAAGCCTATCCACTAAAGGGCCTGCGAAAGGGCTGATGATTATCTGTGGAAGAAGCGCAACCAGAGTTGCCGTCGACAGCACTGTCGCAGAGCCCGTGCTGCTTGTAAGCCACCAGACCAGGGCGAACTGGACTAGCGAAGAGCCGAACATGGACAGGGCCTGGCCTGTCCATATTATGAAGAACCTTTGTTTCCAGCTGCCCTGTATCGAAGACACCATACACACTCCGCGCCCCTAAAGTGAAGCTTTCATCTGTGCTTAGTTGTGCTCTCGCACCGCGTGCTGATGCTCCAGCTCATTCATGCGAAAGCGGGATTCCTGCTACTGCTGCGAGCTTAAGGCCTATAGCAGCGACTTGAAGAGCTCATATACTAGGAAAGCGGGCCAGACGATAGCCTTCAGGAAGCCGACCACGCCGTTCCAGAAACCTGTGGCCTGCGAGATGAAGAACACTGCCGCACCGATGAAACCCAACCCATATATTGCGCTTGAAGGACCGCCCTCACGATAGACCTTTGACATTCATAAGCCCTCCTTTGCCCCGGCTGACAGACATCAGATTTGCCTGCCGCTGAATGGGATACGAGAGCATCATATTACATCATGTCGATTAGCGAAAGGATTATTCTTATAGCACCCTCCGCTCCGAACCTTGAAGTGGAAACCGAGAAATCATACGACGAGCATCTGCCCCATTTCCTGGAGGAGTAGAAGTTGTGGTAGTTCGCCCTGTTGCGGTCTGTGTCCCTTATAAGGCGCTCTGCCTTGGACCTCTCGCATCCTTCAAGCCTGACAATCCTCTCAATCCTATCCTCAAGGCTAGCGTGAACGAAGACGGAAACCATGTCAGGGTCGCCTTTCAGAACTTCCTGCGCGGCCCGCCCTACTATTACGCAAGAGCCCTCAGAGGCGATCCTCCTGATAGTCCTCGCCTGCATATCGAACATCCTGTCGCTCATCACGTAGTAGGTGGTGTCGTAATCGGCCTTGTACGGGTTCCTAATGCCCATGGGAAACCCCATCGCAGCCCAGCTCAAGATCTTCTCGTCCGCCTCTTCGAGGGTCTTCTCCGACACACCGTATTCGGATGAGACCTTTTCAAGGAGCTTCTTGTCATAGCATGGCACGCCTAACCTCAGAGCCAAGCCCTCTGCGACCTCACGGCCTCCGCTGCCGTGCTCCCTGCTGATGCATATGATCTTTTTTCCGTCCATTCGCAGCACCTCTTATCCTGTCTCAGTTCTCCAGGCTGTGAGCTGTTATCTCCAAATCAGCCAGACAAGTGCGTATGCTGTCGCCACTGCAGCGAGAGTGTAGGGTATGCCTATCCGCATGTACTGCCTGCTGCTCACGTCAAAGCCGTGCCTTTTCAGGATACCGATCGCCATGATGTTGGCAGATGCTCCGATCGGAGTGAGGTTGCCTCCGAGAGTGGCCCCGCATAAGAGGGCAAAATAGAGGGCATATGGTTCCATTCCCATCCTGCCGGCGATGATTGACACGACTGGTAGCATGGCAGCCACATAAGGTATGTTGTCGACGAACGCCGAGAAAAGGACCGATGCCCAGAGCAGCACGCTGTACATGAGAAATGGGGAGCTTCCTCCAAGCCGCATGATCAGGTCAGCCACCGCGTCTATCACGCCGGCCTGTTTAATCCCCTCTATGAGAACGAAGATGGAAGCCAGAAGGATCAGAGTGAAGTAATCCAGCTGGAGCAGCGAATTCCTCAGTATGGAGATCCTTCTTCTCCTTATTACCTCCCTTGCTATGCCCGATGCGAAAAGTGCCACGCAGATGATCCCGTTGGTCATGGCGTGTTTTCCTGGCACGAATGAGGCCAGTATGAGAAGCACGATTGCTGAAACAAGAAGGAGGGTTGGGAAGTAGTCCTTCACCTCTGTCACGGAAGAGATCCGGACTGACATCCTCTGCTTCATGAATATCAGGGCGAGCACTGCAGTCGATGCAGCAAGGCCCGCCTGGACGACCCAGAAGATGCCGGGGCGCCCCATGAGCCAGAAGAAGTCCATGAAGTCCATTCCCGCATATCCACCCAGCAGCATAGATGTCGCATCTCCGACCAGGGTTGCCGCCCCCTCAAGATTCGATGCAACTGCAATGGCTAGCACGCTTGAGACCGGGGAGGTACCTAATCTGACTGCCATGCTCACTGCTACTGGAGCCAACATCAACACTGTTGCGACATTGTCTACGAAGGCGGAGATGAAGCCAGCGAGCAGGGAGAGCATTATCGTGCTCCACATGACGCTTGGGAACCTGATGATTATCAGGTCGGCAAGGCGAGAGGGCATCCTGGATTCGATGAAGAGGTTAGCAATTCCCATTGTGCCTGCTATCATTAGCAGGACGTTCCAGTCCACCGATGTGATGACTTGCCCGGCAGGCAGAATGCCCAGCACCACGAAAGCAGCTGCGGCAACAAACGCAATATAAGCCCTGTACATTGGGAGGATTACCATTGCGGCGTAGGTGGATGCGAATATGGCAAGTGCGAGAAGCATAACGGACCTCCCGGCTGAATCATGGCTGGGCTCGCGCAACTGCACATGGCTTACTAAATGGGATGAGGAACTACGGTTGCATGTGACTATAATATTAATAGCACACATCCCCATCTGCCGTAAGCAGAGACCTCATGGCTGGAAAGTAATCGGAAGTCATGGGTGGGACCTGCATGGGTAAATGAGCCGCCGCAACCCCGCGAAGCCTTCTTGATGGCATTGAACATAGCATCGAGGAGGTTATGCATGTCAGCAGCGTTTCGGTGGCCGGGCCTTCGGTTAAGCCTGCCACAGGCATCGATGAGAACATGCCCATGTTGCTTCTACGCAAAGAGGATCTAAGGGAAGCAGGAACCGATTGACGAAGGGGTCAGTACCCCTGAAAGGAGGGGCATGGATAACGTGGAGATGCCCAAAGTCAGGAAGATAACGTGTGGGGTATACATCATTGGTGTCAGAGCGGGAGGGCGAATCAACGGGATGACGGCTGCCTGGGTGACACAGGCATCGATGGTGCCGCCGATGGTATGCGTCTCGATAAACAAGAGGCATTTCACAGGGGAGCTTATTGAGAGGGCGAAATGCTTCTCAGTTAATGTCCTGACGGCTGATTGTCGAGAACTTGCCGTGCGCTGCGGGTTTGGAAGCGGTAGGCAGATAGAGAGGCTGTCAGATGCCGAAGTCACATACTTGAAGACGGGGGCTCCCGTACTCAAGCAGTGCGCTGCCTTCATGGACTGCGAGCTGAGGCAAATCGCCGATGCGGGAGATCATAGGATCTTCATAGGCGAAGTCGTTGAGTCGGGAGAGACAGACAAGGCTCCGATGGTATTCGACGAGAAAGAATTCTTCTAGGTTGCCAGCTCGCGTATGCTGATCCAGAAGGTCATTCCCAAGTCCGGCCTTATGGCGAAGCCCTGAACAGGCTGATATAATGTCCGATAGTTGTTCGGCAATCAAAGCATGCCGCCATCAATGGACCTAGGCGGCTTGCTGGAAGGCGGGGATATCTTACGATGGCTGGTTTCACGACATGGCTGATGGACAAGGCATACTTCATCTTCTTCGCCCTGGGGGCAGCGTTTCTTCTCATCTGCATCTCTAACCTGTTCGCCGTTCCAAAGCTTAGGAGCCCGAAGAAGGAAAGGGATGCAAGGGTATCGATTCTTGTCCCTGCCAGAAACGAGGAGAACAACATCGAAAGATGCATGCGCAGCCTGCTTTCGCAGCAGTACGACAACTACGAGGTGATAGTCCTAAACGACAACTCGACTGATTCCACAGGCGAGATCCTCGAAAGGCTGTCTAAGGAGTTCCCGAGGCTTAAGGTCATGAAGGGGAAACCGCTGCCTGAGGGCTGGCTCGGGATGTGCTGGGCTTGCATGCAGCTTGCAGAGGCTGCTGACGGCAATTATCTAATGTTCTTCGATGCCGACACTTGGCATGAGCCTTTTGTGCTTGGAGCGACCCTGGAGATTTTCGAGGAGATGGACGCAGACTGCATCTCCGGCATAGCAAAGCAGCATCTTGGCACTTTGGGCGAGATGTTCTCCGTCACCTTGGCTCCCTGGGGAATGATGAGCTTCTTCCCTTGCGTGATCATGCACAACTTCAGATTCAAGTTCCCGTCGATTGCCGCAGGTTTGTACATGTGCTTCAAGAAGGACAGATATTTCGAGGTAGGCGGGCATGGTGCTGTTAAGTTCAATGCGGTATTGGACAAGGACCTGGCCAAGCTCATGAAGGGCAGGGGGATGAAGGTGGTTATGGTAGATGCCACCGAGGCAGTTCATGCCAGGATGTATCACAGCATGAAGGAAGCTTCTGCAGGCTTCGGAAAGAACATGTTTGCGGCATTCGAATACAGACTCATTCCTTTCTTAGGTGCGTTCGTAGCGATGCTTTCGGCGATCCTTCTTCCTTTCGCCTACCTCGCTGCAAACGGGGCAACCTCCAACCCTGAGCTTGTTTCCAGAGCTGTCATATTAATAGGCCTCTCCTTGGCACTCTGGTTGATTGTCCATATCAAGACGAAGCTTCCGATCTGGCTTGCTTTCCTCTACCCGCTGTTATTTACCTCGTGGTTCCTCATGGCGCTGAACTCGATAAGGCATGCGCTGTTCGGAAAATCAAGCTGGAAGGGCAGGAAGATGCCCAAACCGGTCGTCAAGCTGATATAAAGGGAAGCGCGGCGGGGAACGAACCCCCGCCGCGTTTCCCTTTCTTACTGCTCCGATTAGATTAATATTCCGGAAGGTTCACCAGCCTTCCGGAAATGAAGAATTGTCCCTGAGATTCCGCTCGTGCAATAAGATACGCTGTGCCGTTAACCAGCTCAACAAGCACATCTTTCGAATCCGTCCCCTTAAACCTGGCTGTTCCGCTTACAGTGATGATCGCACTGAAGCTCTCCTTGAGCATCTCGTCAGTTAGCCCTGAAAGCTTGATGGTAACAAGGAAGTCATACCCGATGTGGATTGTCTCGGGGACTATGATGTCGAACGAGGCTATGGACGTGTCCTTCCTTTCTGAGGTGCCGTCCCCGCTGTTGACGAGGACAGCGGCTCTCCCGATGGGAGTGCCTTCGGAAACGCCCGCAAGAAGCTCCCGGTCGGAGAACGCATAAGGCTCAATTAGGACGGCATCGCTTTTTGATGCCAGTATAATCTCCGGGGTCCTGGGATAGACCTTTGAGGAAAGCTTCTCGCCCGCAAACGGGATATAGGCATCAACGAAAAGCATCCTGGGTACTCCGCTGATAATCGGACTGCCCCCGGTTTGCAGGGCGGGGACCACTATGACCGTTGAGGCGGGGCCCTGCCTTCCGTCGATCAATACTGATGAAAGCTCCCAAAGGCCGGGTGAGAGCTTCCCCGGCTCGATCAGCCAGCGTCCCGAGTCGCTAACGGAGATATCCTGCATCTTACCTGAGGCAGAAACAGCCTTGATTCCGGATACGGCAAGTAAGGCAGCAGAGTCGTTTCCAAGGGTGCCACCGAAAGTGAAGCCGAATGTCGACAATGAGGGGGCGGTTACCGCAGGCGGTTCTGGCCTGACAGCCCCTGTACTCGCATACATTGTCCAATCGTGCTTCATCTGGCTCCAAACGAACTTCTCCGTGATTACCGTCCCGTCAGCAAGCAGCTTATAGTTTGTCTTCTCTGAGGGAGAACCAGCCGCATCGTCGACTTTGGACTCTCTTTCCTTTACTAGATCCTTTCCGTCCTGCTTTTCGGCCCGGTCATACTTCATCAGATATCCAGTATGGTATACCTTGCCGCCCTCTTCAACAAAGTATTCGGTACGCAGGCCGCCTTTGACCCGCTTAGTTACGCTCCAATGCCTTGAGAAGGTCCGCTTGCCTGCGGCATCGACAAGTTCCATACTTTTACTTTCCGTCTTTTCCTCCCCGTTTGTCTCAGTAGACCAGGTGTATGTCTTAGTGTATTTGTACTCGCCATCAGTATACTCAGTAATGACCAGCCTCTCTTCGGATACCTTGGTGCCGTCCTCCTTCGTGTATTCCCTCTTCTCATGCTTCACGCTGGATTCATTCTCCCCGGGTTGCACGGGATTGGTGGGATTCGGGTTGAACGGCTGCCAAGCCGGCGGTTCAGTTGCCAGGACACTGCCAGCGAAGAGGAAAAGGATAAGAGACGTTGCTGCAATCTTAAGCAATGTCCCGGCGATCCTGTTCCAGGCAGTACCGTTAAGCATCTGCATTCACCTCACTTGGGCATCATCTGCCCAAACTTATACTTCGATAACTGAAGGATTATTTCCTGCACATTCATGGAAACGTACGGCAGGGATTAAACAGCACAGGCGCCTATGCCTGCAACCGGCTCGAAGCAACATCCTCATGGCAACAGGGGTGTCCCAAGCTCGGGCGAGATGCTATTTGATTACCTTCTGTAGCTTCTCCGCGGCTTCATTCGTGGATGCAACGAAGAGGAAATCCGTCCCTCTGTTGCTCTCATATATGAAATCGCGAAGAGCTTTGCTGTCATAGCAGGAGAAGTCTCCTACGATTGCCATCTTGATTCCGTAGTTGACGAACTTCTGCAGCACTTCGCCTGCTATCCGAGTGCTTAGCCTGAAGAAGTCCTCACAAAAGGCGGACTTGGGCAATATCAGCGCAGAGCAGCCCCATTCATATTGGATGCTTGCTGCAAGGTCCAGGGCGGAGCCTGCATCCTTGATGAGCACGGAATCGCTTTCAATCAACGCGATATTCCCTTTCACACCAATCATGCTGACCTTGATGCTAAACGCCTCCTTCAACGATGCACCAGCTTGCGGACATCAAGCAGATGATATCATATCAGCAGCGGTTCGGTTAAGCGACCATCTATCCTCCATTGGATTAGGCATTAGTTGGTCAGACATGAAAATCCGGGCACTATGAAGGAGTAAACCCATTAATGGATATTAAACAAAGGGAGGCGATCGCATGGAATACGAAATAAAGCTGGTCAAAGTCAAAGAGCAGCCTGTTGCTTATGTCAGGACGAGGTGCCCGCAGGCAGACCTGCCGAAAGTCATTGGCGGAAGCTACGGAAAGATCATGCACCATCTCGGCAAGATGAGGGTGCAGCCTACATGTGCCCCTTATGCTGCATACTACAACCTCGACATGAACGACCTGGATGTGGAGATGGGGTTCCCCATTCCAGGCAGGATTGCACCAGGCGGAGACGTCCTCTTCAGGGTATTACCGGAGGGTTACCAGATAGAAACTCTGTATAAGGGCCCTTATTCAGGGATGATTGAGGCTTATACAAAGATGCAGGAATGGATGGAGAAGAACGCCTATGAGATTGCCGGCCCTGTCTTCGAGTATTATCTGACCCCGCCGGAAGTGCCTGAGAGCGAGCATCTGACGAAAATCGTGTTTCCTGTCAGCAAGAAGTAGTTACATGAACCTGAGGCTGAGCGCCTCGAATGATCTTAGGGGCTGGCCCGCACTTAACAGAGTAGAAACCCGACATGAATGACCTTCATGTCGGGTTCTTGTTCCGGGTATTAGAACTCAGCTTATGGTCTCTTCTATACCACTGGCCATTTCTCTGATTTCTCCGTGTAATCGATTCTCACTTTGGTAATAATCAGTGTGCCGAAATCGCCTGCTGCCGATATTGTTGGGAAGTAGTTTGAGGCGGAAAACTTCTCGAGAGGGAAGTCCCCCATTTTGTCGCCGTTGAAATCAATGCTGATAACGTTGCCGACCTTTCTGAACACCACTACGTTTTCGCCGCTGTGGTCAAGATTGGCGATCACGCCGTAACTGTCGTATACCTTCTGACCGGTACTTGACGAATAATCCCCCAACCTCCAGCTTTCCGAACCAGGCAACCCAAGTTGATACAGCCCCAACCAAGTCTCATTCGTGCCTCCCCAGAAGATGTTGTCTGAGAGGCCTAACTCAATGGAAGCAGGAGCCGATTCTGATACATGCAGCTCGAAGGTCAGCGTTATCGAGATGTCTCCCATGAAGAAATAGGGGGTGTTGATGTACCTATCGTTCAGACATAGGCCTGATGCATCCAGCCTGTATGTGCCGAAATTATGGTACCAGTCATCAAGGTCCGCGCTCAGCGATTTGAAGTTGTACCTCCAGACTTTCATTGAACAGCCGGAACCGGAGACCACCATGGCAATTATCGCCATGATGGTTATAGCCCTTATCATCCTCATCGTCTCACCTCCTTCTATTACGGTCAGCATTCGCTGAGTGGGTTGATTTTCCTTTTCATTGAAGGCAGCAAGTTAAATCAGCTTCACGGGTTACCATGCTAGGATGACAGACGCCCATCATCTGACAAGAAACAGACGCTTCTCGTTTTTGTGTAGCGCATCGACTTGTTTGATCTAGAATCGTTGCCGAGATTTGCTTGCAAGTAAGAATCACACCATTGATGGCACATGAACCCGGCGTCCACAGAATAGTGCGGAAGCGGTTCTACATGACAGGGAAGACAGGCGAAGCAGAGCGTGGTAAACCTTCTTCATTCTCATCGGTATGCAAACGATTCGGTGGAGGAATCATCCACTCCGAGTAGAAATACTAGGCAATGAATCATAGAATGTGGAAGCAGGTGATGTTGATGAGGAAGATGTCTTTGCTTCTGATCATTGTATGCACAATGGCCTTTATGGGAGCATGCGAGCCCAAGCAGCTTATCTACACGTTCGATTTCGCTGAAAGCCAGAATTTGGGTACCGAAGGAAATCTATGGTTTGCAACTGACCCTGACAAGGTATCGTTCAATACCAACGGAGTAGCTATCAACAGGAGTTATCTGATATCCCCGTTCTGTTACAAGGGGGATTTCCTTATCGAAATTGAGTTCTTCCTTTACGATGTCACAGCTGGTAAATCTGAGGACATTCTGTTCGAATTGATTGATCACTTAACAGGAAATGGTGCCGGGCTTCTTCTGGAAAGGGAAGGGGCTACTGGCGGGGAATTCAGCCTAAGGAGGTATTTACCGCTGACCCCTGTAAGCGAGCACGACAGCTTGCCCGAATCTCTGGTGTCAGATGCGGTCAATGTGCTTGAGATTAGGAAGACGCCTGGAAAAGTCGAGTTTACACTCAACGATGAACCCTTGGGGGCTGTGGATGGGATAACTGATACAGCTGCAACGCATTGGTTGTTCAAGCTCTATGCCTATGACGGCTTGAATGAAGGCCTGACATTCCATGGATTCCGTAAAGTAAGCATACGCTATGGTATCGGAAACCAGATGCCTACGCCATGAAGTGCATTCCTTGAAGGATCACGAGTGCTTGATGGCATGAAGCAGATTGAGCTTGCTTCGTATTGCACTAGATAGCAGTGAGCGGAGATGCGAAAGTCTCCGCTCACTGCTGATTATCTGCTTCTCGCTGCTTCAACCGATTTTTCGTCTGCTCCTAGCATGGAGTCGGAAACATTGCACGAATGACCAGGCACCATACCCCAAAGACTTGTTTTTTGACTGTTTTAGTCTAGCCTGCATGATGCCTTGATGCTCATCGCTGTTTGAATCGACCTCATTATGAGCTCACTTGCTGCTAGTTGACCATGGAGCCCGTATATTCAACATTGACGCTCTTGAAGTAGATGTTGCCACCGTCAAGATATGCATACAATGACAGGTAGTACTTGCTTCCCCTGCAGTAGGTTGAGCTGAAGTCGGAAATCTTGTAAGTGTTGATATATGTCTTATAGCTGTTCCCCCTTTTCTCAAGCCTCCATGTATTCTCGCCTTTCCTGTTGAGATCTGAGATTGTGCCGATTGCATCCACAATGGAATCTGAATCGGTCGGTCCCACGTCCTCCACGTCCCACTCCTCTTCAGTAAGCCATCCTATGTAGTCGAAATAGCTATATATATAGTTGTCAGGCTCCCAGTATTCCGTGTCTCCCGGATAGATCTCGAAATAGACTTGGCTATCTTCATCCACATCCAAGGAGAACACGACTGTCATCGTAAAATCACCTGTAAAAGCTTTCGGAGATGCTATCCCGTAATGATCTAGCTCTAAGCCGGTTCCTGGTATCAGCGCATAGTCCCCGCCAAATGAATCATCCAGATACCAGTCATCGATGTTTGCCGCAGTCGTAAAATTGAAGAAATAGATTTTCTTCCCGCAACTGGTTCCCATCACAGCAACGGCCACAATAAGAAGAAACATCAATAATCGCGAATGCTTCATACCTGCACCTCCCAGAGTTAATGATGTTTTTTTCTACGCGATATTTTATTATTCCTGCACAAGAGCCATTCATTTTTATCTCAATATGCGATTTTATTGATAAACAGGAACAAAAGGAGAGCAATAGGGCCTTTTCCCTGAAGTAAACGATACAGTGAGTTCAAAACCTGCAATGCTTCTGTACGAGCAAGTGTGGGCAACCCAATGCGGTTGACCAGCTGCAACCTATTCCGATGAGGGCGATTTAGTAGCTGAAAGCAGCGAACTGAGACTTTTGGCTCTCGTCTATTTGGCATCCATCCTGAGTAAAGGTGGCGCGCCTGGTAGGAATCGAACCTACGGCCCACTGCTTAGAAGGCAGTTGCTCTATCCACTGAGCTACAGGCGCAAGTGGTTGATTGCGGGTCAAGACAAACATCAACATTATACCCATGTTTGCACCAGTTCTCAATCCGCCCTGGCTTCCGATGCACAAACATTATAGCCTGCAAGCTGGGATTGAGCAAGCTGTTAGAACGTGGTCGTGAACTGCCGGCGATAATGCCATGGCATAACTCATCAGGGGAAGCGTCAGCCCTCAAGGACGATCTAAAATGGGAGAATGAAGCACGAGATGAACAAAACCGAATTGGGGTTCTCACGTCAAATCAGGCCCTGGTACCAACCTGTGGGGTCGGACCAAGTCCAATATCTGCCAGATTACCTGGATGCGCCCAACAACCACGGCATATCAAGTATTCCCCATTGCATACCGAGGATCTCCTCGAGCCTGGCAAGCCTTGCTCCGCCTGAAGTGCCGACCTCCAGGAAATTTGAGTTGCTCAACAGCCTTGCGGCTTTCATGTCGAGCCGTGTGTAGTCGAAGAACATGTATACCTCGGACATCATCGTTTCCATGACGAGAACGTCTTCTGGGAGGATGATGTGCAGTATCTCATGCAGAACCACATGCCTAAGCATCTCCGGTGTAGGAATGCTTGTGTTCAGAAGGATTATTGCTGCTATGACATTGTCTTCCAAATCATACAGCCAAGTACACGAACCAAGGCCCGGCATCGGCCTATCGGGCATTATCCAGATAGATCCGCTGTCGAACTCAGGCACAGCTTCCGCCTCCGAACAGATTCTTATGGAAGGCTCGAAACCTAGTATTGTTCCGATATTCAATGCCTGATCGCCGAGTATCTTGCGTACGGCATCTATCTGCCAGCTTTCGAAGCTGCTTCCTGTGACAGGATTTCTTTCCAATATGCATATTTCCGCGGATCTATCAGGATAGAATACCGCAAGCCTTGTGCCGTCCGCGGTGTCAACTGCCATCAATCTTAAGAAGTCCGCAAAGCCTGCAATCGTATCGGGTACGAGAGCGATCACGAAATGCCCCGTGCAGGCACCGACTGGCTTAGTGCGAACGAAATAGCCCTCTGAACCTGCCTGAATCACTTTCGCACAGCTATCCTGCAATCCCAAAGCAAACACCCATCTGCCTTCAGAGTCTGCCTGGGAGCTAGCCGTCAGTTCTCCGTTCATGCTGTAGATTCGTACTTCAGCGCCAGGTACGGGAAGCCCTGTCTCAGAATCCACGATGACACCTGAGACAACTGATGGGGATAAGGAAGGACGGCCTACAGCATCAGCGTGCAAGGCAGCAACAATAATCAGCATGAGTGCCATCAAGCAAGCAATCACAAGCCGACGCCTCATGGTTGATGGAACCTTACTAGCATTCTTCTGTGCTGTGACACAGGTCAGAACCTCCCCTGTTTGGTCCCCTGCCTCCAGAACGATGGAGTCAGCACTACAAGCATGGTGAAAAGCTCAAGCCTGCCCAGAAGCATTAAAAGTGAAAGCAGCAGCTTGGACAGGATGTTGAAGTCCGCATAAGTAAGAAGTGGCCCAACGACGCCGAAGCCCGGCCCAATATTACCTAATGTGGCTGCGACAGCGCTTGTCGCGCTTACTTTATCAATCCCTTCGAGAGCGAGCGCTAGGCTGGCCCCCAAGAACACCACTATATAAAGGGCGAAGAAGCTGGCGATGCTTGTTACAACCTCAGGCTTGAGGGCATGTCCATTTATGCTTATGGGGATGACTGCCTTGGGATGCAGTACCTTCTGCATCTCCCTTCTGATTAGCTTGAAGATTACGAGCACCCTAATAACCTTTATCGCGCCTCCTGTGGAACCTGAGCTTGCCCCCACGAACATCAGGAGAAACAGGATGAGCTTGCTGAAGGTAGGCCAAACATCGAAATCGACCGTCGTGTATCCCGTTGTGGTCATTATTGAGGTTACCTGGAAGAAGGAATGCCTGAGAGAGTCCATAAGTCCGAAATGGTCGTTCAGGTAAAGGTTCAGGAAGACTGCCATTGTGCAGCCAAAGTTGATCAGAAGATAGCATCGAAGCTCCTCATTTGCCAGAGCTTTACGCCACTGCCCCCTGAACAGCGAGTAATACAGGGTGAAGTTGATCCCGGAAAGAAGCATGAAGATACCTATGACCCATTGCACATAAGAACCTCCGAGAGCACCTACGCTCAAATTCCTTGTTGAGAAGCCACCGGTGCCGACGGAGCCGAATGTATGGATCAGGGATTCGAAGAGGCTAACTCCGCCTAAAAGCAGCATCACCGTTTCAAGCACGGTTATCCCCAGGTAAGAAGTGTAGAGGATGGCGGCAGTGTCACGCATCTTGGGAGCGATCTTGTCTTTCAGAGGTCCGGGAGTCTCTGCCCTGAAGATCTGGAAGGAGCCGACGCCGAGGGCGGGCATGACGGCAAGTGTGAGGACTAGAATACCCATGCCGCCCAGCCAGTGGGTCAGTGATCTCCAGAACATGATGGACATGGGTTGTGACTCCACGTCCTTCAGTATTGTCGCACCGGTCGTCGTGAAGCCGCTTACCACCTCGAAGAACGAGTCTACATAACTTGTAGCCACACCAGAGAAGAAGAACGGGAGGGCCCCTACCATGCAGACTATGAGCCATCCAAGCGTGACTATCATAAACGCGTCCCTGACAGTCATCCCTCTTTCGTCCCTAGGGATAAGGTATAGCGCAAATCCTCCGATTCCCGAAATTGCCATCGTGGACAGTATCGAGTAAAAGGCCTTCTCACCTTTGAAAAGGGCGATGAGCATTGACGGCACCAGGAATGCCGTTATCGCAAGAAGCAGGATGCCGATTATCCTGGCGATGTACCTGAAGTTCACTTGAAAAGTCCCTTCCTATGCGGTGTGAAGTACTTGTCCACCTTAAGCCTGTCAGCCTGGGCAGCAAATACGAGCACCTTGTCGCCCTCCTCGAGCTTCGTGCTGCCGTCGGGGATTATGACCCTGCCATTTCTGAAAACTGTGCCGACGATTATTCCCAGGGGAAGGTTAAGCTTCTCAAGAGTATCATCGAGGACGTAAGCCCCTGGTTGGATGACAAGCTCGGTCAGCTCTGCTTTCCCTCCGGCAATCATGGTCAGCGACCGCATATTGCCCCCCTGGACGTATCGGATTATTTCGGCTGCGGTGATAAGCACAGGGTTCACGGCCATATCGATGCCGAATTTCTCAATCACCGGGACATACCCTGGCCTGCTTACCTTCGCGACGACCCTTCCGGCCCCGGACTGCTTGCACATCAGGCCGATTAGAAGGTTCTCCTCGTCGAAGCCCGTTACCGATACTACAGCGTCCGAGTTGAAGACGCCCTCCTCCCTGAGGAGGTTGATGTCCGTGGCATCGCCGTGGATGATGAGCGCATTGCCAAGCCTTTCGGCCAGGTACTGGCACCTTGCCTTGTCTACCTCGATGATTCTGACGGACATGCCCCTTGTCAGAAGGGAGATGGACAGGTAGTATGCGAGCCTTCCGCCCCCAAGTATGGTGACGTTCTCGACTGGTTTCTGCGGGCCTCCCACGGCTCGAGAGGCATAGAATGACCTGATTGCATCCGCGCTTCCCAGAAGGTATAGCATATCGTCCTTCTCGATTACGGTTTGCCCATGAGGTATGACGACTTTGCCATCCCTTACTATGGCTGCAATCAGAAGGTTCCTGGGGATTCCCAGATCCCGGATGGGCTTCTTGATAATATCGATAAGCTTATCGGCATGGATGTCTGCCATCATCACACCACTTGCCTCGAACACTTCGGTATGGAACGGAAGGCCGCCGGTCAGGTAGCGGTAAATCTCCCTGGCTGTTGCCAGCTCGGGGTTTATTATCCTGTCAATGTCCATTTCAGTCCGCAGGAATTCCGCCTGCCTGTCGTACTCAGGATTCCTGACCCGCGCGATGACCTTCTTCGTCCCCAGCCTTTTTGCTACGAAAGCAATAAGGATATTTGTCTCGTCATCGTCAGTCACCGCGACAGTGAGGTCGAGATCCTTGATGTGAGCTTCTTTAAGGGCTTCGATTTCGAAGCCGTTGTGGAGTATCGTGAGCACGTCCATGTGCTCCTCAGCCCTCTGAAGAGCCTCCCTGTCCCTGTCCATGGCAATAACGTCGTTTCCCTTCTGGGAGAACGCGTCTGCAAGCTGGTACCCGAGTTTTCCGATTCCCACAATAAGGACTTTCATGGCATCTCCTCGAAACGATGTATGGGTAGCCTTCAATGTCCCCAAGCATAATCCTCTATGCCCTGCGGCAGATAAGGGTTTCCGCTAATGGGCCTAAATTCATCAGAGAAGCTATAATGTAGTATACAGAGTCTTTGGAGGTTTGCATATTTGAGAACGCCTTTGGAATATACGATCAATGCGCATAACTGCGTTGAGCAGCCACAATGCAGTTTCGGCACGGACCTTGAGTCCATTGAGGCAGCCCGCATATTCCACCGGAGCCTTCCCGGATACAGCCCGACGCCCCTGTACTCCATGAGAGGACTGGCCGGAAAGCTCGGGGTCCGGAGAATACTCCTCAAGGATGAATCCAAACGCTTCGGTCTTAACGCTTTTAAAGCGCTCGGAGCATCCTTCGCGGTCTCCGGTGTAGCCGCGGGCAAGCTTACAAGAACTTCTGCCTGCGCAAGCTTGCCGGATCTGGGAGAGCTCAGGGTTAGGCTGTCATCCGAAGGCATCGGGCCTATTACATTCGTGACTGCGACGGACGGGAATCACGGCAGGGCTGTCGCATGGTCAGCGAGGATGCTGGGCTCGAGGGCGGTCGTTTTCATGCCGAAGGGGGCAGCAAGATCAAGGGTGGAGGCCATAAGAAGCGAGGGGGCAGAGGTCATAGTAACTGAATCAAACTATGATGATGCAGTCCGTACAGCATCCGCATATGCAGTCAGCTCAGGCGGCATGATTGTGCAGGACACCTCCTGGGAGGGCTACACAGAAATCCCCGACATGATAATGCAGGGGTATCTGACCATGCTGTCGGAGATAGCGGAACAGCTTTCCGAGATGGAGGAGGACATGCCGTCGCACGTTGTCCTTCAAGCCGGGGTCGGTTCCTTCGCAGGAAGCATGCTTGCTGGACTTGAATACCTATGCCCTGGACGAATGCCCAAGGCGGTCATCGTGGAGCCCGTGAACGCGGCCTGCTACTTCCTGTCTGCTTCAAGGCATGAGGCAGGCATGGCACGGGTCAACGGCGAATTGAGCACAATAATGGCAGGACTTGCCTGCGGAGAACCTAATCCGAGGGCTTGGCACGTCATCATGAGGCTAGCAACCGCATTTACGGCCGTGAGGGATTCAGTCGCAGAGGAAGGAATGAGGATGCTCGCCCATCCGTCCGGCGATGATCCTGCCGTAGTCTCCGGAGAATCCGGGGCTGTGGGGGTGGGATTGCTCTCTCACATAATGGTTGATTATGAGCTAAGGGATCTGAAAGAAGCGCTTCGATTAGGCAGGGAATCCAAAGTGCTTCTGATAAGCACGGAAGGCGATACCGACCCTGAGGGGTATAAAAGGGTGATAGATGTGCAATAGGCCGCTGACAGGTTTTTACGGAAGGGTTAAGGTCCAAAAGACAGAATTCCGGATGGAAATCCAAGAAAAGGGGAGAAGCGAATGCTGCATCCTGATCCGAAGAACTTCTTGATTGGAAGGGATTACGATCTCAAGTCGGGCAAGATTTCTGAGGAGCCGGTGTTCTATAACCCGGCGGACCTGACGACGCATGCCGTGGTCACCGGAATGACGGGCTCAGGCAAGACCGGCCTTTGCATAGGCCTTCTTGAGGAGGCCGCCTTGAAGGGGTTGCCAGCGATAATCATAGATCCCAAGGGGGACCTGACAAACCTCATACTGCATTTTCCGGAGCTTAAGCCGGCGGACTTCGAACCATGGATAGATGGTGATTCTGCAAGGCTTAAGGGAAAGACCGTTGGCCAGGCGGCACAGGAGGCTTCGGAAAGCTGGAGGTCCAGCATAGAGGAGTGGGGGCTCTCGAAAGATGCGCTAGTCACCCTTAAGCAGTTCAATTTCACCATATACTCCCCGGGCTCTGCCGCCGGCATCCCTGTGAACATACTCTCGTCCTTCGAGGCTCCGGCCATCCCCTGGTCAGGCAATGAGGAGGCCTTAAGGGAGAGGATTTCAAGCACCGTGACGGCAATTCTGGGCCTTGTCGGGATGACGAACATAGACCCTCTTAAGTCCAGGGAGCACATCCTGCTTTCCAACATCATAGAGGATGCATGGAGCAAGGGGCAGGGCCTCACGCTGACCGACCTCATACTTCATGTCCAGAAACCCACGTTCGACAGGCTGGGCGCCTTCCCGGTGGACAGGTTCTTCCCCGAGAAGGACCGCTTCGAACTGTCGATGCTGCTTAACAACTTCCTTGCCGCCCCCTCGTTCCAGGTCTGGCAGCAGGGCCAGAGGCTTGATGTTGAGGAGCTCCTGTATACGAAGGACGGGAAGCCCAGGCACAGCATATTCTATCTTTCACATTTGAGCGACAACGAGAGGATGTTCTTCGTCACCCTGCTGTTCTCATCCATAGAATCATGGATGAGGAAGCAGCGCGGGACAAGCGGTTTAAGGGTACTCGTATACTTCGACGAGATTCTGGGCTATCTACCGCCGGTGAACAACCCTCCGTCCAGAAACGTTATGCTCAGGATGATTAAGCAGGCCAGGGCATTTGGCGTGGGGCTGCTTCTTGCGACCCAGAATCCCGTTGACCTGGACTATAAGGCGCTGTCGAACATCGGCACCTGGTTCATCGGCAGGCTTCAGACGGAAAGGGACAAGATGAGGCTCATGGACGGGCTGGAGACTCTGACCGGGGGAATGGATTCCTCCACTATCAGCGACATAATCTCAAGCCTTGGCAAGAGGGTATTCCTCATGAACAACGTCAACAGGCCGGGGCCAAGGGTTTTCCACGCAAGGCAGGTCCTAAATTACCTTGCAGGGCCCCTTTCAAGGGAGATGCTGCCAGCGTTAAATGAGCTCGCCGGTGCGTCACGGCCGACGACTGCCATTGGGGGGCAAGTGTCCAGCATGGAAAACCAGAAAACAACAGAGGCGGAAGGTTTCCTGAGAACCAAACCGGCTGCCCCCTCCAGGACGGACGAGTTCTTCGTGCCGGCAAGCCTGACGATATCCAGGGCAGTAGCCGCTACTGGCCTAAGCATGCAGGTGCCCGCTGAGTACGAGGCTGCATACAAACCCGCATTCACAGCGCAGGTGGAAATCAGGTTCAACTCGACAAAGCTGGGAGTCTCGCACAGCAGCAGGGAGACTGTCCTGCTTGAGGAGGAGACGCTTGGAAGGCCGGATTGGGCGGAATGCTCATCACAATGGATGGACGGCTCCGGCCTTTCCAGAAATCCGGAGCAGAACGTGGCATTTGCGACTATTCCCGGCTGGCTGTCGGACGCGAAGCTGTTGAAGCTCAAAGCTGATGACTTCGAAGACTGGGTTTACAGGAACATCAGGATAACAGTGCTTGCAAATGAGAAGCTGAAGGTCTACGGATCCCCCGGTGAAACCAGGGACGACTTCCTTGTAAGGTGCAGGCGCCAGGCGGAGAAGCTGATGGACGAGAAGCTGGACGCTTTGGAGGACAAGTACAGGAAGAAGATTGATGCCCTCGAGGACAAGATAAGAAAGCAGGAGGGAGAGGTCGCCCTGAGAGAGCAGAAGGTGACCCAGCATACCGTGGACACCATGGCGACTGCGGGTTCCACGCTGATCGGCATGCTCATGGGAAGGAAGAGGAGCCTTGGTTCGTCGATAACGAAAACAAGGATGACCACCGAGGCGAAGAGCATGCTTACCAGGGAGAAAAAGGAGCTCGAGGACATGAAGGACGACCTTGAGGATCTTAAGAGGGAGTTTGATGAGAAACAGGATGAACTGGCGAAGGAAGTGGCCGATGTAGCAGAGCTTATCACCGAGACGCCTTATGTGCTCAAGAAGTCCGACATATTCATGAATTACTACGGCATAGCCTGGCTTCCATATTACGTCTTCAGGGATGGCAACTATGTCAGGCAGGTAAAGGCATTCGAGCAGAGAAGATAGATTGTAGCCTGCCTGAGAGGGCAGGCTTTCAATTAACGGGGCGGTGACTGCAATGAAGGTGATCATCATCGAGGACGACAATCAGATAAGGGAACTGCTTCCGAGATACTTCGCCCGCGAAGGAATCGAGGCCATTGCTGCCGCCTCAGGTTACGAGGGGCTGGATGCCATATATGAAGGTAAACCGGACATTGCGCTTCTTGACGTCAACCTGCCTGATATCGACGGCTGGTCTGTTTTAAGGAGAATCAGGCAATCCGACTCTTCCGACCTGCCGGTTATCATGGTGACAGGAAGAGGCGATCTTTCGGATAGGCTTCTGGGACTTGAGCTGGGAGCCGATGACTACATAGTTAAACCTTTCGAACCTATGGAAGTAATCGCGAGGGTCAGGGCTGTCCTCAGGAGGGCTAAGCTTTCCGGAGGTCTGAAAGGCACGATTACTGCTGAAGGCATTGTTATAGACCCCGAGGCGAGGACTGTCCTGCGAATGGGAAAGGCAGTCCAGCTTACGGCGAAGGAGTTCGACGTCCTTTTCGCGCTTGCATCAAGGAAAGGTATCGTAATTGGCAGATCAGAACTTTATGAGAAAGCTTGGGGCGAAGAGCCGCTTGATGATGACCATACCCTCGAGGTGCATATCAACAAGATAAGATCCAAGCTTGAAGGAGAAGATGGACTTAGGTACATAACTACTATCCGCGGCGTGGGCTATAGATTCGAGGTGACCAGGGATGGTTGGTGAAAGCAGGACAAAGCAGAGCATCAGGGCGAGCCTGATGTCTCAGAACCTGATAGCCGCCGGCATAGCTTTTCTGGTCATGATGTCCCTTTCGCTTGCCGTAGCCGACAGCGTGGCGCTAGCCTCTGCCAGGAGGTCTCTTGCCGCTGAAATCGAGCAGCCTTCGTCCACCGATGAGTTCATGGGTCTTGCAAGAGGGAGAGGGTCAAGAATAGTACTGGATTTCGAAGGCAAACCCCTTACCCAGGTCCAATCAGGAAAGGGGCAGGGACAAGGCGAGAGGCGAATTGAGATGCTTTCCACGGGAGAATCCTGGGAGGGCCTGGATGAAGTCAAGGACAAGGGAAGCGCACAGGGATCGGGGAAGCTCCCCTGGAGCCTGGAGGATGTCGTGTGGGCAGCAAGGGTCGTGACTGAAGCCTGGGGAGATGAAAGGATCCTTGTCCTATGGGAGAGCGCATCCTCGGTCCGATCGGAATCCTGGGCCATCTATGCAGCCGGAGCATTCGGCATCGCCCTTTCATTTGTGCTCAACCTGGCATTCTCCGCCTTTGTCGCGAAAAGGCTTTCGACTTCACTGAGCTTTGTGGCGGCAGCCGGAGAGCGGATGGCCGAAGGGGACTACGAGGTGAGCCTTCCTGAGCAGCCATCAATTGAAGTGGATCGGATATCCAGGTCTCTTAATGGGCTCGCAACCGGCATGAGGAATGCGACAGATAAGCTGAGCAGGGAGGCGGAAAGGCTTTCGAAGCTGGAAGGCGCCCAGAGGAAGTTCGTCGCGGATGCCTCGCATGAGATTAGAGCTCCCCTGGCCGCGATGGCCATCACCCTTGACGCCTGGAAGGACGGGCTTCTGGAAGAGGCAGAGGAGCAGGAAGCGCTCAGCCGGGTCAGACAGGAGGTAAGAAGGCTCAACGAGCTTGCGGATGAGCTTCTGGACCTCTCCCGCATAGAATCGGGAAGGGAGAGAATTGTCATTGAACCGACCGAAGTCAAGCAGATTATCAACCGTCTTGACAACGCTTTCAGGCCTGTTTTGCAGGGACGCCTTAGCATAAGCCTGAGCGAGGAGCTTCCCCGGGTGCAGACCGACGGAAAAGCTCTGCTCAGGATACTTGGAAATCTTCTTCAGAATGCGGGCAAGTTCAGCGGGCCGCAGGGAAGGGTATACCTTGTTGCATCGATTGACGGACCTTATGTGAAGATTGAAATAAGGGACGAAGGTCCAGGCATAGACCCCGGCGAGCTTCCGCGGATATGGGACAGGTTCACAAGGGCTGAGAAGGACAGAGCTTCCGGCAAAGAAGGCTCAGGGCTGGGACTTGCCATCGTCAAGGCGCTAGCTGACGCAATGGGCGCTGAGGTCTCCCTGCACTCGGACGGACATACGGGCACGACGGCTACTGTAAAGCTTAAGGCCTCCCCGACAGATTTGAGCGCGCGCTGAACCCTCCTTGAGCTTATCTTGAGCTTCGGGTGTTAGATTGGACTTGCATGGCAGACATGCGGAACAATCTAGGAGGTAAGAGAATGAGAAAGAGATACAGCAGGTTGATAGTAGTGCTCGCAGTTGCTGCGATAGCGGTCTCGGCGATGGCGATAGCAGCAGGCGCACAGATGAACGGCAAGATGAGAGGTTACATGTCCGGACAGGCGGAGGGGTTTCAGGCAAGCACGTCCACAGCGCCTCTTAGCGAAACAGAGAAGGCCGACCTTGGGCATATGAGGGAGGAAGAGAAGCTTGCACATGACGTATACCTTGCCCTGGGAACCAAGTGGAACAGCAATGTCCTTCTCCAGGTAGCCGAAAGCGAGCAGAGGCACACTGAAAGCGTTGCTTTCCTGCTTGAGAAGTATGGTATCGAGGATCCGTCGACTGGCAAGGCAGAAGGTGAATTCTCCAATCAGGAGCTGAAGGCGTTATACGAGAAGCTGGTGGCAGAAGGCGGCAAGTCGCTGGCGGCGGCACTGGCGGTCGGCGCGACGATAGAGGACCTGGACATTTATGACCTGGACCAGGCGCTGAAGGACGCAAAGAACCCCGATGTCATAAGGGTGTTCGAGAATCTGAAGAGCGGATCCGAGAATCATATGAGGGCATTCATCACTCAGCTTGAGGCTGCAGGTGGAACATACAAACCCAGCTATATATCCGAAGAGCAGTTCAATGCCATCCTTGGAGGAAATCAGGGTATGAACAGGGCAGGATCCGGCAAAGCAGGGGCCATGCCAGGCAAGAAGGGCTCAGCTGGGATGAATGGCACAGCATCTGGAACAACTAATGGCAACATGTTCAGGCACGGCAAGTAGTAAACGGTACTCAACTCAGGATCATACAGGGTATTGAATGACGAAGGCCCCCGAGCAGGATGATGCCTGCCGGGGGCCTTGGATACCTCAGAAGTAAGTGATATCGGGACTGCCCCTATACTTCTCGATAACGCCGATTATCGCCTTTGCCTCTTCCTCTGTAAGCAAGTTCGTCTGCATCCGCCCGCCTTTTATCATGCTGACGAACTCCCTGAGCTCATATCTTAAGCCGTCTGCCTCGAACTCGCTCGAGTATATGCGCTTTTCATGGGGATCCTCGAATCTAAGCTCATAACCAGAGGTCTTCCACCAAGGGGAGTTCACCAGGATGTATCCTTTTGTGCCTGAGACTATCATCTCTCCTTCGGTCTTCACTCCCAATCCTACGCAACAGGTTGCTGCGGCCTTGTCGTACACAAGGTCGATCTTTGTGAACAGGTCGACATCATTTGCATCGTCCATGTATGAACAGAAGCTGGCTTTCCTGTAATCAGCCCCCAGAAGCTTCACAGCGGCCAGAAGAGGATAAGAGGACAGCTCCGTAACGCTTCCTCCCCCTAGGTTCCTCTGGACTTCCCTCGCACCGGGTTCGACAAGCTTCGTGAAGCTTGCGCTAACGTACTTGACGTCGCCTATGATGCCCGATTTCGCCAGGGGGACAAGTCCAATGAAACCGGGGCAGAAAGCGGTCTTAATCGCTTCCAGAAGGATGCATCCCTGCTTCCGGGAGAGCCTATACAGGTCATCTGCCTCGGTTGTGCTTAAGCACATCGGCTTTTCGCAGAGGACATGCTTGCGGGCCTCAAGCGACCTCTTGGCATAATCATAATGAGTCAGGTGGGGAGTCGCGATGTAGACACAATCGACCCTTCCGAGAAGCTCGTCCAGGTTCATTGTATGACGTCCTATGCGGTGCATGGAGGAGAATTGGGCGAGTGACTGCTCGTTTCTGCCGAAAACGTCCTCGATGACGATTCCGCTGACATGCCTTGCCTCCTCGACAAATTTATGGGCAATCCGTCCGTTGCCTATGATGCCCATCCTGACAGCCTTCTCCATGTGTTTGCCACCCCCTCGCAAGGTGTGAAGATTCAATAAGCTCGGAAGCTGAGCTGCCAAAACACCAGAACCGCGGCAGCTTCCAAGAAAACGGACTTCCTCCCTACTTTCTTTGCTGCCTTAAGGCATTGATGGCGAACTCCCAGGATAAGGAGGGCGAATATGGTTCGGACAGGTCGAAGATGTAATACTCCTCCCTTGTCCGCACGACCAGCGAGTCGGCATGTCCCGGAATGAACTTGTAGCAATGGCATACGAGGATATCAGAATAATCAAGCTTCAATTCCGTCTTCTGCCGAATTACGACCTCAATCGACGATTTCTTGAGATGAACCTTGCCTTGCTTAAGGGAAACCCTGCCTTTGCCCTGCAGTGAGACTTTCTTTGCGGATGTGCAGCAAGCCTCCAGTATTGTTTCGTCCTCCGTCGAGGAGGCGGCAGCCTCAGTGACCTTCTTAACCCAGAAGCCCTTCTGCCATCTGCCCCACTCAGCAAGGTCCCTGAACACTGGCTCTGCGTCCCTCTGAACCACATTCAAGTATGCGTCTATTCCGACAGAATAACCGCAGTAGCTGCACGATATGCCGCTGCTATCCTCCGTGTTCATGCAGTTGGTCCCATTGCAGGAGGGGCAGCAGAAGAGCCACCTTTCAAGGCCCTTCGCAGGTTGGTTCGAGCTGAAGCCGCAGGATACTGCCTCAGGCGTCTTCAGCCATTCCATGTCATTGTGCCTGAACTCCTGCTGCAGCTTCTCCAGTATGAAGCCTTCATCGTTGCGGATGACTTCCTCTTCGCTCATGAACAGCCTGAAATCGAAGATGCATCTGCCCTTGCGGAAGAAGACCGCCCATTTCGGCTGTTTCGTATATGCGCCTTTTGCCTTGACCAGCACAACTGGGATCTTAAGCAGCTTGATGAGCCTCGGGACATTGGATTCAAGCGGCTTGTTCTCACCTGTCCATGTGATCTCCCCTTCAGGATAGAGGAGTATGATTCTGCCGTCATCCTTGGCGTTGACCATGGAGCGAATGCTCTTGATGTCTGGCACGCCGTACGATTTGAACGCGACGCCAGTGTAAGTGAAAAGCAACCGCAGGAATGCATTCTGCTTCTGGATGTCGTCGAACACGGGAACGGGAAGCTCAGGCGAGTACAATGCAACAATCAGGCCGTCATACACATTCGTATGGTTGGAGATAATAAGGTAAGGCGGTTTCAGCTCGCGAGGCAGGCCGTTGATGACCGTCGGGTCCATAAGTATCCTCATCCAGGCTTTTATGAAAGGCCTCATCGTCCCCCATATGACCCTCTTTGTCAGTCCCAGCTTGTAATTCATGCCCAATCCCCCTAGAAGAGATAAATATGTATAATCTGATAAGGAGGTACGCGATGACACTTAACCGACCCCTGCCCAGGGTTCTGCTGGGCATGTCCGGCGGAGTGGACAGCTCCGTTGCGGTTCAGCTGCTCAAGGAGGGCGGCTATTCGGTCACGGGGCTTACCATCCTTACCGGCTGTGTGCCCGAGTATAACATTGACAAGGCAAGGTCTGTCGCAAACAGGCTCGATATAGATTTGATTATAATGGATTCTTCGGCCGAATTCGAGGAAGCGGTGATTAAGCCTGTTATTGAGGGCTACAGCAAAGGGCTGACCCCTAACCCCTGCATCCTTTGCAATCCGACCTTCAAGTTCTCCACGCTTTTTAGGGAGGCGGACAGGCAGGGCATCGAACTCGTCGCCACAGGCCATTATGCCAATGTCGCCAATGCAGGCAGCGAGCATCTTATTGCCAGGGGGGGGAGCGCGGCTAACGACCAATCGTACTTCCTGTACAGGCTCCCGGAGGAGATGAAGTCCCGGCTCGTCCTGCCGCTGGGAGGCATGTCAAAAGCCGATGTCAGGCTTTGTGCGTCCGACATGGGCCTTGATTATGGCGGGGTGCGAAGCTCGCAGGAGGCGTGCTTCACGGAGTCTGGCATGAGGGCCTGGCTGAAGGAAAGGCTTCCTGGGATGTTCACCCAGGGTCCTGCTTATGAGGCTGAAACCGGTAAGCTTATCGGCCACCACGGCGGAGCTCTGGGCTTCACTTTAGGTCAAAGGAAGGGGCACGGAGTGGCGGCGGGCAAGCGGGCTTACATCACCAGGATAGAAACATGTAAAAACGCCATATACCTTGGCAGCCGGGAAAGCTGCATGACAGATGCAGTGGTGGCAAGGGACTGCGTGATTACAGGCTTCGCAAGCAAGCTCCTTGAGAAGGGGCCAGCCAGATTGAGGGTCAAGGTCCGCTCGTCCATGGAGCCTGTAGAAGCTGAGGTAGCCCTGAACGCAGACCAGCTAAGTGCAAAGGTGAAAGTCCCGATGCTAATTCCAGCGCCGGGACAGAGCCTTGTGTGCTATTACGGAGATTCGGTGATATGCGGCGGGATAATTGCAGACAGAAATGATGCAGTCATCGGAAGGCAGGTTAGCCTATCATAACGTGTTCCTCAGGGAACGTTACCCTTACCTTGCTCACGCTTTTTCTGTAATTCAGGGCGACGGCGAAAGTCAGCGGGCCGAGCCTTCCCATGAGCATAATCACTATCATTATCAGCCTGCTTATCGAACTGAGCTGGGGTGTAATCCCCCTTGACAATCCTACGGTCCCGAAAGCGGATATTACCTCGAACATGACGTCAATGAAAGGCGCCTTTTCCGCCATTGAGACGATAAGTGTGCCGGCAAGCACGACCATTGCCGCCAGAATGACGACAGCAGTTGCCCTCATCACCTGCTCGGCAGGTATGCGCCTCTCGTGTATCTCAACCGTATCATCGCCTCTTATAGTTGATGCCAGGCTCATGAACAAAACGCCCGCAGTGACCGTTTTTATGCCTCCGCCTGTGGAGCTTGGGGAGGCACCTATGAACATCAGCATCATGATGAGAAGAGAGGTCGATTCGCGCAGCCCGCTTACGGAAATCGTATTGAAACCGGCTGTCCTCGGAGTGATGGAGGTGAAGACGGAATTTATGACTTTATGGATGAATGGCATCCCTTGAAGCGTCTCAGGGTTCGTATACTCAAGCATGAAGACCGCAACGGCGCCGAAAGCAAGAAGAAATGCGGTTATCTTCAGCACAAGCCTTGTGTGTATGGAGATGTGAGTGTTCTTGCCGGCATTCATCGAGAGGATCTCGGCAAGAACAGGGAAGCCAAGGCCACCGATTATTATTAGAGCGCCTATGACAATGGGAACGAAGCCGTCCTCGGCATAGGCCACAAGGCTTGAGAATTCTCCATTCAGTCTTCCGAAGGTATCGAATCCCGCATTGCAGAAAGCTGAGACGGAGTGGAAGATGCCGGCAAACGCAGCCTCACCCGCAGGCATGAAGTTTTTAAACCTGAGAAACAGCAGGAGCGCGCCGACCCCCTCTATGAAGAAGGTAAGCCCCATTACCACCTTCGTAAGCTTCACAAGCCCGCTAAGGCTGAACCTGTTGAAGGATTCCTGAAGCAGCAGGCGGCTCTTAAGGCCTATGCGCCTTCCCAGTATAAGGAATATCATGGTTGCCATGGCCATGAAGCCAAGCCCGCCCACCTGTATTAACAGAAGGATCACTACCTGGCCGAAACGGGTGAAGTTTGTGGCCGTATCTACAACGACAAGGCCTGTGACGCATGTGGCTGATGTCGACGTGAAGAGTGCATCCAGGAACTTCATCGGCAGTCCGCTGGTGTTAGATATCGGGAGGGAAAGGATAAGGCCTCCGAAAAGAACGATCGCCACGAAGCCAAGCACAAGTACCTGCGAAGGAGACATTCCCCTAAGCAAGTTAAGTAACTTCCGCTTCTGTATTACCGGCCTATCTGACCCTATCTTGCCTACCATTGCATACTCCTGGAACTGGGGGCACTTGCCTTTGCAGCTAACTTCAACCTGTCATGCCCCATAAAGTTCCGAAAACCGGTTTCCGCCCATGAACCTTGGCGCGGCCACCGGAATCCTCCAATATTCAACACCACATAAGGATATAAGTCAAGGAAATTCCATGAACTGAACAAAACTTGATGGAAGGCGGGATTAGCTTTTCATTATTGCCTACACTTACCTACACGTTGTATAATCTCTCTTGCGGCTTTTGCCAATCGTGGTGGGTGTAGCTCAGTTGGTTAGAGCATCAGATTGTGGATCTGAGGGTCGTGGGTTCGAATCCCATCATCCACCCCATTAAGACACAGGGCTGCGAACAGGCGCGGAAATAGCTCAGCGGTAGAGCATCACCTTGCCAAGGTGGGGGTCGCGGGTTCGAATCCCGTTTTCCGCTCCATCAGGCTTTTGCATCGGCGGCGGACTTATCGCCGCCGATTACAGTTTATCGGGGGAAAACCCCGGTCGTGAGGTGTACGGATGATTAATGTGAATCTGGTAGGCAAGGTCGCAAGCGTTGCGACGGTGGAAGTGGTAATCGACGCGGAAAGCGCCAGGCAGGAGATAGAAGCGGCAATAGCAAGGACTGCCAAAAGGGTCAGAATCCCCGGCTTCAGGCAGGGCAAGGCCCCAAAGGCGATGGTGGAAAGGTATGCAGGCAGGCCTGCAATACTTCAGGATGCCCTTGAGCAGATCGTGAACTCCTCTTACACGAAAGCGCTGAAGGATTTCGACCTCAATCCAATCGCCGATCCGGACTTCGAGGGCATTGATGAGATTGATCTCGATTCGGGCAGCGGCAATTCTTTCAAGATGATGATAACGGTGGATCCTGAAGTTAAGCTTCCAGACTATAAGGCATTCAAGATGAAGAAGAGCATCAAGCCTGTCGAGGATTCCGATGTGGATTCGGAGCTTGACAAGTATGCGGACCAGGTGGCTGAGTACGTGCCGTCAGCCCGCAAGAAGGTCAAGGACGGGGACATGGTCACCATAAACTTCAAGGGGATAATAAACGAGGGAACGCCCGAGGAGGAGGCCTTCGAGGGAGGCACCGCCGAGGGAATCGACCTGCTGATAGGTTCGGGCCAGTTCATTCCCGGCTTTGAGGAGCAGCTCGTCGGGGCCAAGAAGGGCGACGACGTGGATGTCAAGGTTAGCTTCCCTGCGGACTACAGGGCGACACACCTGGCTGGGAAGCCCGCGGTCTTCAAGTGCAAGGTGACTGAGATCAAGGACAAGGTGCAGCCGGCGAAGGACGACGAGTTCGCAAAGAAGCTCGGCTTCGATAAGGTTGACGAGCTGAAGGCGGCGCTCAGGCATTCGATGGAGCACAGGAACTACGACAGCGCGGTAAGGTCGATCGGCATCGACGCCTTGAAGAAGCTCACAGACGAGGCTGAAGTGGACATGCCCTTTGCCATGGTCGACGCAGAGGCGGCCGACATGGTAAACGACCTTGCAAGGCGGGTGGAAGAGCAGGGCCTCAAGTGGGAGGAGTACCTTCAGTCGAAATCGACCACGCAGGACTTGCTGCTTGACGAGATGAAGCCCAAGGCCGAGGGGGCTGTGAAGCAGCAGCTTGTCGTAAGGGCGTTCCTTCGCGAGAATGACGCCAGGGTCACGGCAGCGGAAGTCGACAGGGCGATAGAGCTCATGGCAGGAAGGCCAGGCGAGGTTAAGCCGCAGGATCTGAAGCGCCTCAGGGACAACGAGGGAGTAAGAAGCTCGGTCAGCAGGCTCGTCGCCCAGGACAAGGCGATAAAGATCCTTTCCGTCCTTGCCGACGAGAACCCCGAGGAGGGCAAGTGCACCGAGGACCATGGCCACCACCATGATGATCATGATCATGATCACAATCACGACCATGGGCACGACCATGGGCACGACCATGAACACGACCATGAACACGGGCATAAGCACGAGGGCGGGGAAGAATCAAAGTAATAGGGCAGTGAGCCGGAAGGAGCTGGGGATTTGAGCTTCATACCATATGTAGTGGAGCAGTCGGGCAAGGGCGAGAGGGTCTTCGACATCTATTCCCGACTTCTGAAAGACAGGATCATATTCCTGAACGGCGAGATAGATATGCACCTGTCGGACCTTGTGGTCGCGCAGATGCTGTTCCTGCAGGCGGATGACCCCGAAAAGGAGATCAACCTATACATAAACAGCCAGGGCGGCTCGGTATACGCCGGCATGGCGATATATGACACGATGCAGTTCATTAAACCGCCCGTCGCCACATACTGCGTGGGGCTTGCTGCATCGATGGCCTCTCTTATACTCATGGGAGGCGAGCAGGGAAGAAGATATGCCCTGCCGAACTCCAGGGTGCTGATACACCAGCCGCTGGGATCGGCCTCAGGCCAGGCAACCGACATAGAGATACATGCCCGCGAGATACTGAAGCTGAGGGACATGGTCACAGCGCTCATTTCGAGGCACACAGGCCAGAAGCTGTCCAAGATCGCACAGGACATAGAGCGGGACTACTACATGACGGCACCGGAAGCCAAGGAGTATGGGATAATAGACAACATACTCGAAGGGAAGAAGATTTCAGCACCCAGGAGGGCGACGAAGAGGTAATGCCTAGGAAGACGCCTAAAGTGAAGAAGGATAAGGGGCTTGAGTGCTCGTTCTGCGGCAGGCCTGAATCTGAGGCCGGCGGCATAATAGCCGGGCCTGATGTCTCCATATGCAGCGACTGCGTCAAGCTTTGCAGCATGATATTCGAGAAGGAGGCGACCGAGACCGGGGAGAGCTTCAAGCCTGCGCTGAAGAAGCCCAGCGAGATTAAGAAGGCACTCGACCAGTATGTAATCGGCCAGGAGGACGCGAAGAAGGTCCTCTCGGTCGCCGTATACAATCATTATAAGAGGGTTCTGGCGAAGTCCAGGGGGCTTGACGGGGAAGTAGAGCTGCAGAAGAGCAACATACTCATGCTCGGCCCCACCGGAAGCGGCAAGACGCTCCTCGCGCAGACTCTAGCTAAGGTGCTTGACGTGCCCTTCGCCATTGCCGACGCCACATCCCTCACCGAGGCGGGATACGTCGGCGAGGACGTCGAGAATATACTCCTCAGGCTCATACAGGCGAGCGAGTGGGACGTAAACAAGGCCAAGTTCGGCATAGTCTATATCGATGAGATAGACAAGATAGCCAGAAAGTCTGAGAACGCCTCCATAACAAGGGATGTATCAGGCGAGGGAGTGCAGCAGGCGCTCCTTAAGATACTTGAGGGTACGGTCGCAAACGTGCCTCCCCAGGGCGGCAGGAAGCATCCCCAGCAGGAGTACATACAGATAGATACCACAGACATTCTCTTCATATGCGGAGGGGCGTTCGACGGGCTGGAGAAGATAATCGAGCGCCGCACAGGAGCCAAGGTCCTCGGATTCAATGCCCAGCCCAAGGCCGGCGCCAAGGATGGTGTGGCGGATACGCTGAGGAAGCTCATGCCGGAGGACCTTCTGAAGTACGGCATGATACCTGAGTTCGTCGGCAGGATGCCTGTAGTAGTGACGCTGGAGGAACTCGGCATGGCAGCACTTGTGGAGGTGCTGACACGGCCTAAGAACGCGCTTACTAGGCAATACAAGGTGCTCATGTCGATGGAGGGCGTAGAGCTTGAGTTCACTGAGGATGCCATAAGCACGGTGGCGGAGAAGGCCATGAAGCTCGGCACCGGAGCAAGGGGCTTAAGGGCGATAATGGAGAAGCTCATGCTGGATATCATGTACTCGGCGCCGGACAAGCCTGACATGAAGAGGATAAGGATAGACAAGGAAGCCGTGGAGAGGGCATCGGATGCGGTCAGAAGGTGGCCGCCCGAGAAGGCTGAGACAGCCTAGGGCCTGACACTTCCGCCCGGCATCCCTTGTGAGGGAGCCGGGTTTTCTGTCATCTCCCCATCACAGAACAAATATTCTACCCATAAGGTATAATGTATATGGAACATAAAGGCAGTTGTCTGCGTTATGTAAACCAGGAGGTGCATTCTTATGACACATAGGACGATAGACGAAAAGGGTCGTATGGTGGAGATGCGCCTGCTCCCGGTAGTCCCGTTAAGGGGAGTTGTATTCTTCCCAGGCATGTTCACGCCTCTAGAGGTTGGAAGGGCCAAATCGGTAAACGCGGTGGAGAGGGCGGCTCTTGACGATTCCATAGTATTGCTGGTTTCCCAGAAGGACCCGGCTGTCGAGGAACCTTCCTCGGCTGACCTGTTCGAGATGGGATGCGCTGCCGAGATTAAGCAGTCAGTGAAAGGGCAGGACGGGACCTTGAGGGTCCTGATGCAGGGAATAAACAGGGCGCAGATCGTAAGCTTCATAGATAGGGACGATGTGCTGATGGCCGAAGTGCGCATGATAAGCGATCCCGTCACGCACACAGCGAAGACCGAGACTCTCATGCGCATGGCGCTTGGAAGCTTCGAGACCTTGCTGCAGTCCGCAAGGAACATACCCAGCGAGGTGGCCCTCGGCATAAGCAGGATAGACAATCCGGCGAAGCTCGCCGACGAGATAGCCCCGAGGCTTCCTCTGAGGCTTACACAAAGGCAGAGCCTCCTGGATGCTTCAGACGTAGACGAGAGGCTGGAGAAGCTCATCGCAATAATGGAGACCGAGAAACAGGTGCTTGAGATTGAGCAGGACCTGCAGTCCAAGGTAAGAAAGCAGATAGACAAGTCACAGAAGGAATACTACCTTCGCGAGCAGATGAGGGTCATTCAGAAGGAACTAGGCGAGGAAGAGGACAAGGAGGCTGACGCGGAAGCCTGGCGCAAGAAGCTCGACGAGAACAACGCGCCCGACGATATAAGGGCCAAGGCTGAAGCCGAGATAAAGAGGCTCAAGCTGATGGGCTCGATGGCCCCCGAGGCCACTGTGTCCCGGACTTACATAGACTGGCTCACATCGATGCCCTGGGGCAAGTATACTGAGGACATCCTTGACCTTACGCAGGCGAAAAAGGTCTTAGACGAGGACCACTGGGGCTTGCAGAAGGTGAAAGAGAGGATACTGGAGTTCCTAGCTGTAAGGAAGCTTTCCTCCCTCAATAAGGGCCCCATTCTGTGCCTGGTCGGACCACCCGGCGTAGGCAAGACGTCTCTTGCCAAGTCCGTGGCGCGCTCGCTGAACAGGAAATTCGTGCGCTTCTCCCTGGGAGGCCTCAGAGACGAAGCCGAGATAAGAGGGCACAGGCGGACTTACATAGGGGCCCTGCCGGGCAAGCTCGCCCAGGCCTTGAAACAGGCGGGTTCGGCAAACCCCGTTATCCTACTGGACGAGATAGACAAGCTCGGTTCCGACTGGAGGGGCGACCCTTCGTCGGCTATGCTTGAGGTCCTGGACCCGGAACAGAACAAGGCGTTTCTTGACCACTACATGGAGGTGCCTTTGGACCTGTCCAAGGTCATGTTCATTACGACAGCCAACTCGCTTCATAACGTACCGAGGGCCCTTGCCGACAGGATGGAGATAATCGACCTGTCGGGCTATACGGAAGATGAGAAGCTAGGCATAGCTAAGCAGTTCCTAATCCCCAAGCAGAAGGGCGAAAACGGCCTTGCCGACACAGACGTGGACCTGTCAGACGAAACGGTGCTAGAGATTGTAAGGAAGTACACCAGGGAGGCCGGCGTGCGCGAGCTGGAAAGGCAGATCGGAAACGTGATGCGCAAGATGGCCTGGTGCAAAGTCTCAGGCGAGAAGCCCACCGAGTGCCCCGTTAAGCCTGAGAGCCTTCACGACCTTCTAGGAGTGGAGAAGTACCGCTATGGCGTAACTGACAAGGAGAACAAGGTGGGAGTATCCACAGGCCTTGCATGGACCGAGACCGGTGGTGACATCCTGTTCATTGAGACTACGGTTACCAAAGGTTCAGGCAAGCTCACGCTCACCGGACAGATGGGCGACGTGATGAAGGAAAGCGCACAGGCAGCCTACACATATGTAAGGTCGAGGGCAAAGGAGCTCGGGATAGACCCCTCCTTCCATGAGATCACGGATGTACACATCCATGTGCCTGAAGGGGCTATACCGAAGGACGGACCTTCTGCAGGAATCGCAATGGCTACCTCTCTAGCCTCGGCGCTTTCCAACAGGCCCATAAGGGCAGATGTGGCGATGACGGGCGAGATCACCCTGAGAGGAAGGGTGCTTCCCATCGGAGGCTTAAAGGAGAAGTCCCTTGCTGCTATGAGGGCGGGCATCAAGACGGTGATAGTCCCCGCCGATAACCACAAGGATATGGAGAGCATCCCTCAGAAGGTCAAGGAGCAGGTGCTGTTCATAGAGACGGACCAGATGGACAAGGTGCTGGAAAACGCAATGGTGATAACATCCCAGCAAGAGGTCCCCGCAGTCGAGATCCCGGTCCCGCTAGACGTGCCCAGGGGGGCAAAGGCCAAGAGGATGAGCCAATAGAGAAGTCACAGTAAGCCGCAGGGTTCTCCCTGCGGCTTTTTTATTGGCACCACTATCCTTGCCTATGAAGGAGCACTAATGTAAAATTATTTAGTGCATTGCGAATTACTACCGACGGTCGAAGCTGAGCTCAGAATGA